>NZ_JACSMU010000001.1:0-904819 GCF_018618855.1 Exiguobacterium sp. s166
TATCGAGTACTATAACCATCGTCGTATTAAGAGACGACTAAAAAACCTGAGCCCGGTGGAATACCGGACTCAGGTCCTCAAGGTCGCCTGACGAATTATTTATTGTCTAACTTTTTTGGTTCAGTTCAAGATCCGGTCAGCTTTTTGGTTGATGTTAATATTCATTTAACGCGTCTTTTGCCACACGATCGGCTTTGTTTTCTGATCGTGGAATCCACTTGACGAAAGCAAGCGGTAAACGGGAAAATCGCTCAAATGCCGGATCAAAATAGATTTGAATCCGTTTGTTTTTAGCAAATTCGCGTTCGACCGCCAACGAAACTGCTTCTGAATCCGTTCGGAAAGAAAATACACTTTCCCCTTGTGCCAATAATTCTTCTGCTAATTCGACGGCTTTTAAAAACGCCTGAAATTCAGCTTCATGATTATTCTCAGCCGTAATTCTAAACGTCCGTTCGATGACCTGACCTTCTGAATTTTTGCAAAAAATCCCGACTGCCGCATCATCATTCGAGGGACGGACTGCTCCGTCAAAATATAACTCAACCATGTTCTCTCGCCGCCTTTATACCTTTTCGAATCGCTTGTTCATCTAAATTTTTTCCGATGAAGACCAGCGTTGTTTGTTTCAATCCTTCAAATTCACCACGTGTTGCCGTTCCGTAAATCATGCCTGTTCCTTGTAAAATGATTTTCCGATTCGTATCCGAGAAATGAATGATTCCTTTATAACGATATAAATCTTCCGCATACGCTTCGAGAATTTCCCGAAGAACGGCACCAAAGCGTTGCCGGTGCAACGGGAATTGTTCTGTAATCGTCAACGCGGTGAAGGACTCCGCTGCTTTCTGCATACCGTCTGTTTGTTGTGCCAGCCGCTCTTCTTCCTGCTTCGGGAAATGAAACGTTTCGAATAACTGTTGAATCGGCGTGTCCGATTCGATCGTCGGTAGAATCAATGCCGTTGGATTTAGTTCCGATAACCGTTTGGCTGCCACCGTGACCTCGTCCGCCGAAATCAAATCGGTTTTATTTAACAACAAAGTGTCTGCAAAGCCGATTTGACGGACATTTTCTTCAAACGTCAATTGCCGTTCCAGTTGATAGGCATCGACGACTGTAATGACACTCGAGATGTGATACTGTTGCTCGACTGCCGGTTCAAAGTAAAACGTCTGTAAGATAGGACCCGGATCGGCAATCCCTGTCGTTTCGACAATCAAACGGTCAAAGACCATCTCACCGTCCCGTCTTTTTTTAGCAATACGGAGCAACGCATCCCGCAAATCACCACGAATGGAACAGCAGATACAGCCGTTTGTGAGTTCAATGACTTCCTCGTCACTGCGTTCGATTAGCGCCTCATCGATGTTTACGGCACCTACTTCGTTGACAAGTAAAGCCACTTTTTCAATCGGACTCGCAACAATCCGGTTCAATAATGTTGTTTTCCCTGCCCCTAAAAAGCCGGTTACGAGGGTTGTTTGAATTCGTGCTGACATGTGTTCACTCCTTAAGTTAACTGCGACTGCCGCCATTTTTCTTTTCGTGCATCCAGTAAGTCGATGGCATGTAAATACCAGGCGTCTGTCGTCTGCGGGGTGACGCTTGATCCCCACTCTTTTTTGCCATGATGCGATAAAATCATATGCATCAACCGGTGGTACTGATCAACCGGAAGTCGGACAGCTTCTGTTTGTAGCGCTTGTTCCAGAACAAAACATCCATATGGCATATGTCCCATTAACACACCGTTCGGATCTAAAGCAATACCGGACAGTTTTTCATCGACCGGTTCCGCTTGGACCAAACGGGAAAAACGGTCATCGCTCGCTCCGAGATGGGTATATTCAAAGATTTTTCCAATATCATGCAACAAAATCCCCAACAGTAATTCATCCTGGTGTGGACGTTCGTTCAACAAGGCAATCGAACGTGCAGCCTGATACAAGGCATCAAAACTGTCATCCCAGGCAAACTGACGCATATCCCGTTCACCCGCCTGGAACAAGTCGTTTTTATGATCCGCTTCGGCTTCTTGAATACATTGTAAGAGCGTCAAGTCCGGCCGTTCCGATTGACAGATTCCAAAACCAATCGTCATCATACAAGCCGTATGTTTCAACAATCCGCCAATATAGGCATGGTGATGATACAATGCCGCCGGGCGGGTCGAAAAATCTTCCCAATATGTCGATAAAACACGGTGTGCCACTTGTCGAAGCGGCGCCTGCATCTCGTCGATCAGACCAATTAATTGATTACGATAGTCACGTGCAGATTCACCGGCAGGCATTTGCGGTAAAAATGCCGTACCGGATTGATCGTGAACGGCTTTCACCCGCTGGACGGTTAATGACTTGTTACCGGAATCAGCGGGATATTCTTCGACTTTGGCAGAGACATGCACGATACCGGTCTCAAGATAAGGACGCATCGCCTCTTCCGCTGTCACTTGGTTCAACCATTGTTTTCCTTTACATGCACCACTTGGAGAGTTGAAGGTAAATTGTAACCATTCACGACCTGTCTGGCTCGTTTTAATTTCAGCCGATGCGACAAGTAGGGTTTCTTCTACCTGTTCTCCCGGAACATGATTGGAAATCAGAAAGCCTGATGTCGTCTCCGTTCCTTCGAGTGGATAGTCTTGTCCGCTATAAACCGGCATCTCATGCTCTGGAATGGCTTTAAATAATCGAATCATCGTCAACACTCCTCTCATTTACTCTGCCTTTCATGATAACAAATCTTTTCTGTTCCTGCATATGTTAAAACATTCATTGTAAGCGCTTCATTTATGATTTAAAATGACAAGTGAAGACAAATTATCCATGATAAGGAGGAATGCCGGATGATTTTTTCATTATCGACTTGTTATGACATGGTTCAAGATTCAGCATCGGAGCCGAATCCATCTACCGTAACACGTGAACAACTTCGCCAAGCCGTCTCTGTTTATGATCCGCTTGTTCTGAAGGAACCTTGTTTGTTACACCAACTCATATATCGAGAAATGGTCTTAGCATGTCAACAGGTTGAAGCACTTGGTTTATCGCTTGATGCTACTCCTGTTAAGCTATTGATTATATCCTCATTTAATCCGGGAGCGGGTTTCGGTGCGGATGAAATCAATCAGATGTCCTATACAACATTAAAACGGCAACTCGCAACGAACGATGTCGTTTTCTCGCGGTTCATCCAACAACTGTTTCTTCATCAAACACAACCGGACATTCTCTGCCAACGTTTGCTGACGGTGTTAGCCGGCGCGACAGCGAAAAAGGCGCTCATTCGAGCCGAGCGGCTTCAAACTTCTTGGTCTATTCTGCAGTAATCATACAAAAAGTCCTGACTCAAATGAGTCAGGACTTTTTTCAACGACCTGGCATTCCAGCTCCTTGATAGACAATTCTAATGAAAATGCGGCATTCCGCTTCGTCATATTCTATATACATCATTGCAGAATATTGGAAATATGTCAATTTATTTTTCAAAAAAAAGTGGGACAACTTCGTCTGAAGTTATCCCGAATGGAAGAGTGAATAATTACCATGGCAATGCTTAATTTCATAATACAATGTGATGGAAGCGTTTACAAGTCTTTATCGAAAATTCTTTCAAGAAAATATTCTTCTGTTAAGGGACGATGAAGCACTTCAATCCCGCTTTGACGCATGAGTGTTAATCCATCCCCATATTCATATCCTGTCGAATAAACAACACGGTCGATTTTTGAAGCAATCAAAGCTAAACTGCAGGCATGGCATGGACTGTGGGTTACGTATGCTGTCGCATGACGGGCACTGGTCGAATCTGCCGCCAGTTTTCCGAGTGCATTGATTTCAGCGTGAATCTCATTCATCTTCGACCACTCATGGTGTTCTTCCTGATTGTCACAGCGGTGAAACATTTGACCGTTATGTACGATAGACAAGTCAGGATGCTTTTGACTTTGTCCTTCTGCTGCGGATTTATAAAGAATGTTATCTTGTTTTAAATACATTTCATTGCAGTTCATGTGTCCACTCGGTGTTCCGTTGATTCCGATTGAAATGGGTTTTTCATCCTTGACGATGACACAGGCAACGGATTTTGAAGCACATTTCGAATGCCGATCCGCCATCATCCGCGCAAACAAAAGCCAGGTCGTATCCCATTGATGTTGTTTTTTCATCATACGTCTCTCCTTTTTAAATAAACCACTAAGGAACACATAAATGTGTTCCTTAGTAAGGACGGTTTGGTAATTCACGATTTTTTGAAGCCACTTCCATGACTTTTTGTTTTAATTCATTTTCCATTCGTTCCAGCTCATGTTCCGCATCACGACGTTTTTGTTTACCGTCCTGTTGAATCCGTAACGTTTCGTCCAACGTTTCAATCAGATTTTGATGCGCCACTTTCAAGGATTCGACCGATACGATTCCTTTTTCATTTTCTTCTGCAATCTCGATGGAAGAATCTTTTAGAAGCCGCGAATTTTGTTCCAGTAATTGATTGGTCGTATTCGTGACGTCTTTCTGCATCTGCAAGGCAGTTTTTTGCCGTGATAGACTCAGCGAAAGCACCACTTGGTTTTTCCAGAGTGGAATCGTATTAACGACCGCCGATTCAATCTTTTCTGCTAAGATTTGATTGTTTTGCTGAATTACACGAATTTGCGGAGCCATTTGTAAACTGATCGTCCGCGATAGTTTTAAATCGTGAATTTTCTTTTCGAATCGATCGGCAAGCTGAATCATATCATTCAACTCCTGTAACCGGGTCTGATCCTGTGACCGTTCGACTTCCATCCGTAACGGTTCGATTTCATGTTCTCTGACGTGTGCGATTTTTGTTTCCCCTGCTGCAATGTAGAGATTCAATTCTTCGAAGTATCGTTTGTTTTTTTGATACATTTGATCAAGCAACGTAATATCTTTCATCAGACCAAATTTGGACCGATCCAGATTATGGACGACTTCTTCCAGATAAGCACTCATTTTTTCATACTGTAAAAAGTACGTTTCTGCTTTTTTCTTCGCCCGACCGATGACCGGAACATTTGACCAGAAACTTTTCTTTTCCTGTAACGTGTCAGGATCCATCTGACGCACCCGCTGCATTAAATCCGACAACAGCTTCCCGGCATCACCGCCGTCTTTCATTTTCACTTCACTCAACACTTGATCTGAAAACTGTGACAATTCGCGTTGAACCGGTGCTCCGTACTGCATGACGGCATCTGATTTTTTTAAATCGATGACTTGAAGTAACCGTTCAATTTTTTGGCGTTGTTCGACCGGAACGTCGCTTGGAATCATGTCTTCAACCGGACGGACCGGTACAGAGGGTTGGGATGAAGTTTCCGCAAGATTTAAATCAACGGACGGATCTGAAATCGTCGGTTGTGTCGTTGATTCTTCCTCCGGCCATTGTTGCCAGCTATTGTTATCAGAATGGGTCATGTTTATAACTCTCCTCCTGTTTTCGTTGTTCTGACTCTTGTGCCAAAACCTTTTCAATCGTCAACAATTCACGTTCTAAATCTACCGTATCGCCTTCCAACAACAGTGTTTGCTGTTGTTTTAGTTTTTCAGCGATGAGTTTTAGGTTGGATTGTAATTGTTCTCGTGTCTCCATTTGAACTTGCGCCCCTCGTCGTTCGAGGTCCGCAAATTTTTCTGAAATCGAGAGCAGGGAATCTAAATAGAATGTAAAGAAATCACGGACTTTTTTGACTTCACGCGGCGCTGTAAATAGTTCTTCAAACAAGACATGGGCTTCACGGGAAACGATCCGCATCTCGGACCGGATTTCACTATCACGAATCGTCGGAATGATTTGATCAAAGGATTGAAGTTTGACGAATCCTTCTTCGACTGTTCGTTGTAAGACCTGAAGCTCTAAGTCATCCGTTTCATCAAATCTGCGTGTTGCTTGTTCTGGTTTTAAGATGACACTTCCAACAAACTCGTCTTCGTCATCCAGTAACAGTTTCTTTTTAACGTTTTTTCGTTTTAACTCCGTTGATTTCCGTTCAGTCCGATACCGCTTTCCCGGTTTAGCGCGATAACCGCTCCAGATGAACCAGAGACCTAATGCAATGAAGATACCGGAAAAATTCAAGGCATCCGCCACTTGAAGAAATACGAACATCAGACCGATTGATCCAAGGACCCACCATGTAGAAGGCTTCATTTCATCACCACCCCTTTTGATTGTTTCTTCTATCTGTCTTCAAGTTAGTTATTTATTACTTATATCTTACCATTACGAATCATATAACAAAAAGTTTCCCGTTTTAGCGAAATGTTAGTCCTCTGTATTTCTTATTTCACCATAATCTTTGACGTGTTGCATCCGCCTCAAGTTTGATTTCTGCGACCTTACCCAAAACAAAAAAAGCCCATCCGCAAAAAAATGCAGACGGACTTTTTCAAAAGACAAGTAGTTACTATATGTTCCTTAAGAACCGAACAACGGCCAAATCAAGATAATCAAAATCGCAACCGGACTCAGATAACAAATACTAAAACGCCAGAATGGCAGTAAGCGTTTCATCATCGGGCTTGTCACAAGTTCTTGTTCAACCAGGGTCCGGTCCAATTTAAATCCGGCAAAAAATGAAATCAACAAGGCACCAATCGGCATAAGGATATTGGAAACGGTAAAGTCCATCCAGTCAAAAACCGTTTTATCCATCCATGTGATGTCAGCTGCCATACCAAATGAAAGAGCCGATGGAATACCGATTACCCCGATTAATATCGTGGCAATGATCGTATTTCGTTTTTTATCCCGGAACGTTGCGGTTTCTTTCCGGTCCGTAATAGCGGACACCACCACTTCAAGCATCGCAATGGAAGAAGTGATCGATGCGAATGCAAACAAGAGGAAAAACAGGACCAAAAACAACGATCCGAATTGGATTTGACTAAACACCGTCGGCAGGACGATGAACAATAACGAAGGTCCTTCCGCCGGATCGAGACCGGATGCGAAAACAGCCGGGAAAATAGCGAATCCTGCAAGCAAAGAGACGACTACATTCAACGACACGATCCAGATCGCGGAACGATTGATTTGTCCCCGTTCCTTCATGTATGAAGCATAAGTCAGCATCGCTGATACGCCTAACGATAAAGAAAAGAATGCTTGCCCTAACGCACTAAGGACCGATGTCCGGTTTAAGGCGGAGAAGTCCGGTTCGATAAAGAAGCGGACTCCTGCCCCTGCGCCTTCAAGCGTCAACGAACGGACGACAAGAATAATGAAACACAGAAACAGTAGCGGCATCATGATTTTACTCATTTTTTCGATTCCTGCCTGTACGCCGCGTAAGACGATCACGCATGTAATGAGCAAGAAGATCAGCTGTCCAGTAATGGCGTAAGCGGGAGAACCGGAGACTGTCGCAAATAATTCACCCAAATCGGCTCCGTTCATCGCCGTTAAATTACCGGAAAATCCTAACACGATATAGATGAGTACCCAGCCACCGATGACACTGTAAAACGAGAGTAACAGAAAACAGGCGATGACACCGAGCCAACCAATAAACGTATATTTTTTATGACCAAGCTCTGAAAAAGCCTGTAACGCTGTTTTTCCACTTGTCCGACCGATTAAAAACTCTGCAATCAGGACCGGTAATCCGAGCAAGAGCGTAAAGGCTAAAAATAATAATAAAAATGCCCCACCTCCGTTTGTTCCCGTTGTATAGGGAAACTTCCAAATGGCGCCCAGCCCAATCGCTGATCCAGCTGCCGCTAAAATAAATCCGACCTTCGAAGCCCATGCATTTCCTTTCATGGCACTCGACCTCCTTTTCAAAAATACTTTTCCATTGTACAAAAGTTCGTCCGGGAAGTCATCCTTTATCAAACATTTTCTTTAAAGCGTCAAAGCATAACCGCATATTCGCGATAAATCGAATGGATTTTAAGATAAAAAAATCGAAGTCCGCGTAATGGACTTCGATTAGTAAATGTTTCAATTGATGGACACTTTATACTAATGTATCGATTCGACCACTGTACATCTTTAAATATTCCGGTAATACTTTGACTTCGATTGGCGAATGCATCGCCTTTTCTCCATCCGTATCAATGACTTTCGGAGAGTCGGTTTTTAGAGTGAAACCGCTAGTCAAAACATGCGTAAACGACGGTTCCGTCGCTAGACCGATTTTTTGTAAGATGACATCGCGGATCGTCGTCAAGTTCACTTCGTCGACGATTACGAGATCCAGTTTTCCATCATTGTAAGCCCCTTGCGACAGGTTGGTTTCAATGCCGCCAAGTGATTCGCCGTTCGCTGCTAAAATCAAGACCGCTTCCCCGGTCATTTTTTGACCTTCCGCTAACTCCAGTTCGTACGAAAAAGGCTCTGCTTCCATACTCGACCGGATTGTCGAGAGGTAATATCCCATTTTACCCAAGCGTGCTTTTTCTTCCGTATCAATCCCGATGGACGCTTCCGCAACAAGACCCAGACCAACGAAGTTCAAGAAGTACGTATCATTGACTTGACCAAGATCGACTTCGACGATTTGCTGGGTCGCAATCATCTCAGCGGCTAGTCTTGGAACCATCGGCAAGCCCAAAGTCCTTGCAAAATCGTTACATGTTCCTCCTGGAATGATACCGAGAATCGGACGGTTTTCTAGTTTCGCAATCCCGTTGATGACTTCAAAAACTGTTCCGTCTCCGCCAATGACGACGAGCGCGTCAAAACCATCCGCTTCTTCTGCGAAACGTAAGGCATCGAGGGCTTGAGCCGTCTGACGGATGACGATTTCATCAAACATCGCTGCCAACGGATCAATCACATCCTGTAAAAGTCCGGCGCGGTTCGTTCCTGCCGTCGGGTTACTGATCAATAATAATCTCATTTCAAAATTCCTTCTTTCCGTAAATAGTCGCGTGCGACTTCGCTCGCTGTTTTTCCACCATAAGCGACCGCTTCATTCATTTTCGACATCTCACTATCGGAAATTTTTCCGTCCAACTGTTTTAATGCCTGTTCGACTTCCGGATACTCATCTAACGTCTCTTGACGAAGAAGAGGTGCTCCCTCGTAAGGCGGGAATAACTGTTGATCGTCTTCCAGGACAACCATATTGTATTTTGCGATTTCCGGATCGGTCGAATAGGCATCAATGACTTGGATGTCTCCCGACTCTACAGCTTTATACCGTAATTTCGGCTCCATCGTCACTACTTCTTTAAAATTAACGCCGTACTTTTCCTGGATCCCTTTGTAACCGTCTTGACGATCTTTAAATTCTAATGTGAATCCGGCTTTTAATTGATCCGCCACTTGCTGTAAATCGGAAATCGTCTTTAATTTGTATTGATCCGCTACTTTTTTCGGAACGGCAACGGCATACGTATTGTTGTAGTTCATCGGTGGCAGTAATGCCAGTTTTTGTTTGACAAGTCCGTCGCGTGCCTGTTCAAAGACGGCTTGTTTATCGTTTGAGACCGGCTTTTCGTTGGTTAGACTGGCAAGGACTGTTCCCGTGAATTCCGGATATAAGTCAATGTCGCCGGACTGTAAGGCTTTATAGACAAATGTCGTTTTTCCGAAGTTCGGTTTGACTTGGACATTCAAATCCGTCTGGTCTTCGATGACTAATTTGTACATATTCATCAGAATTTCTGGTTCGACACCTAATTTACCGGCAACGACCAAATCCGGTTGTTCGGTCCGTCCGAGCGCAAACGGAGTGATGATCAATGTCGCGATTAAAGCAAGTGCGACGACGAGTCGACCCGTTTGGCGTTTTTTTGTAGCAACTTCCGTCTGTCTTAACAACGCATCAAACAAAAGTGCCAACAAAGCGGCAGGAATTGCACCGAGTAAGAGAAGATAATTATCGTTCCGATCAATCCCGAGCAGAATAATTGAGCCGAGTCCTCCGGCACCAATCAAAGCGGCAATCGTCGCTGTCCCGATAATCAGGACCATTGCTGTCCGGATGCCGGCCATCATGACGGGTAAAGCGAGCGGCAACTCGACTTTCATCAGGCTTTGCATCGGTGTCATCCCGCAAGCACGTGCCGCTTCTTTCAAGGAAGGGTCTACTTCCGCCAAGCCGGTGTACGTATTACGAACAATCGGAAGAAGAGCATACAAAACAAGAGCGATGACTGAAGGAACCGTCCCGATTCCAACGAGCGGAATCATCAAGCCAAGCAACGCAAGTGAAGGAATCGTTTGGATGACTGACGTGACGCCGATTGACCATTCACTGAATTTTTGATGCCGCGACAGATAAATGCCGAGGGGAATTGCAATCAGACAGGCAATCACAAGTGATAGAACAGACAGTTGAATATGTTCAATTAAAGCCTGCAGTAATTCAGCTTTCCGGTCCTGATACGTCTCAAACAATCCTGTCATTGGAAAGTCCCCCTGACTTGCCCCATGAACTCTTGAACGAATTCATCCTTACTGGCCAAGATTTCTTCTTTTGTCCCGATTAAAACGATCTCGCCCTCGTTCATTAAACAAATCCGGCTGCCGAGTTTTAACGCTTCATTCATGTCATGGGTTACGAATAAGATTGTTTTACCGAGTTCTGCGTTCAATCGCAATAAATCATTTTGTAATTGATCTCTCGAAATCGGATCGAGTGCCGAGAACGGCTCATCCATTAAGATGACGTCTTGTTCTGCCGCTAACGCCCGCATGACACCGACGCGTTGTTGTTGTCCGCCTGAAAGTTCACCCGGATACTTTTTTCTTAAATTCTCATTTAATCCTGTGAGTTGGAACAAGGTATGGACACGTTCTTCCACCTTCTTTTTGTCCCACTTCAGTAAATGCGGCACGACACTTACATTTTCTTCGATCGTCATATGCGGAAATAAGGCAATTTGCTGAAGCACGTAACCAATTTGACGACGTAACTCATGTTCGTCGATCGACATAATCGGTTGACCATTTATCCAAATTTGTCCTTCCGTATGATCAATCAACCGATTGACCATTTTCATCGTTGTTGTTTTCCCACAACCGGACGGACCAATCAGACAAAAGATTTCCGCCTGATTGACTGTAAAGTTTAAATCGCGGACCGCTTTCGTTCCATCTGGATATGTTTTTCCAACTGCTTTAAATTCAATCACGTACGATCCCTCCAACACCTTAATGTAATCAAGTCTATTCTTTAATTATCTTTGTAAAATTTCCCTCATTTAACTTTTCTGAAACCTGCTTTACAAGAATGGAAAACACAAAAAAACCGGCAGAAGATTCTGTCCGGTTCGCTGTTTATTTTGTTTTACGCTCTAATAATTCAATCTCTGATTTGATCAAAACTTGTTTTTCGAATTCAAAACCGAGAGATTCAAAGTTTTTAGTATGCGAGAGGTCACCCACTACTGTATTGGTTAATACAGCTGTGACTTCTGCCACCCAACCTTCTTTTGTTTTTACCATATCACCGACGATATAATCAAATAACTCTTCTTCTTCCATCTTCTTCATCTCCTGACACGTTCAGATATTCTTAATCATATAAAAGAACCTGTGAAAAAGCTAGTATTGCGTCAACGTCCGTAACATCTGCCGTAAAATTTTGGCTGTCAGCCCCCAAATTAAATACTCTTCATGTTCATAAAAATGTTCGACCGTTTTATACGTCCGGTCGACGTATGCATCACGATTCGCCAGACGATCCGTCGGCACGGTTTTACCGGGACGAATTCGCCACTCCATTTCGCCTTGAATCGGTTCCGCTGCAAGTAAGTCAGCGAGCGCTACATAAAAGATGTGGTCGACTTCCATCGGGGATGGGTCGATTTCCTCCGCTGTCAGAATGCCGAGGTACGGATAGATGATGGAGCGATTGGGAGTCACGAGTGGTTCCAATGTCCCGATGATCTCAATATCCGTAAAACTGACGTTCAGTTCTTCCACCGTTTCACGAATCGCCGCTTCTCTTGGTTGTTCGCCCGGATCAATCCTTCCACCCGGAAAAGCAATTTCTCCCGGTTGCGATCGTAACGTCTTCGCCCGAACTTGGAACAACAGATGCACTTCTCCGTCCCGCTCCACTAAAGGAACTAAAACTGCAGCGGCATTTTTAGGAAGTTGTTCCGTCGAAGACGTAAATGCACGCTTGACATCATTTAATTGGAAATCCTTCATCGTGTTTCCTGTGCCACTTTCTGATACGCTTCTTCGAGATGGCGCATCCGAACGATTAAATCGGCATTTTTGGCAATTCGATCCGCTAAAATTGATCCGGCTACAACCTTATAATAGGCATTTAACGCTTGAATTTTAGTCATGTACGCTTCGTTTTGCTGCATGTATTCTCTAAAGTTAGTCACCAAACGTTCTGTCGTAAATAATTGCTCGTTCACTGCTCTCATCCTTTCAGACGGTTTGCCGTCCAGTCGATAGTTTAATGGTAGCGAGTTTCGGCTAAGAAGTAAAATAAGGGGGGCTATCCGTGAAGAAAAAAATAGATGTACTGATCATTGGGGCTGGACCGACCGGCTTAACATTAGCGCTTGCCTTGTCCCGTTACGGACTGACGTTTCGAATCATCGAACGCGCAAGCGGTCCATCTGTCGTTTCAAAAGCAATCGGCATTCAGGCCCGGTCGCTCGAATTGTTTGCACGCCTTGGTGTAGCGGATGCTTTGATGGAGAATGCCATTAAAATCAATCAAGGGAACTTATATGTTAATGGAGCCTGGCAGGCCAAACTTGATTTTACGGATTTAAATACACCGTTTCCTTTCGTCACGTTGTTGCCGCAAAGCGAAACAGAGCGTATTCTTGAAACGCGTTTAAAAGAAGACGGTCATACGGTCGAACGTGAAACAGAGTTGACCGGCTTCGCACAATTTCCGACGTTCGTTACCGCATCGATTCGAAAAAACGATGTCACGGAAACCGTTGATGCTTCTTTTATCATCGGGGCGGATGGAGCCAACAGCTTCGTCCGGCGCGAACTCGGACTTCCGTTCAGCGGTAAGTCTTTTAAGGAATCTTGGGCACTGGCCGACATTGAAGTCGATTGGCCATTATCTTCCGAAGAAGTGCATATCTTCTTCTCTGATCATGGTGTCATTGAATCCTTCCCACTTCAGTCGAATCTTTTCCGGATAACAGGAAACCTGACAAACGGGACTGTCCCGACCGATCATTCTGCCATTGAAGATTTCTTAAAAAATCGCGCAAAGGTTCCATTTACATTGAAGAAGGTCCACTGGTATTCCATGTTCCGGGTGCACAACCGAATCATTGAAAAATTCGGGCACCACCGGATTTATTTAATAGGTGACGCTGCCCATATCAATTCACCGGTTGGCGGGCAGGGCATGAACACCGGAATCGCCGATGCGATGAATTTAGCCTGGAAACTTTGGTGTGTTCACCGCTTCAAGGCAAGTTTCCCCTTACTCGATTCTTACAGCGTCGAGCGGCGTGAAGCGGCACGCGGTATTCTACGTTCTACGAACCTCGCGACTGAATTATTACAGATTAACGTTCCATTTTTACTACCGCTCCAGGAAAAAGTCATTCGGAACAGCCTAAAGATTACACCGTTACATCACTACGTCACGAACCGGATCGCGCAACTTAACAGCAACTATCAAACGTCACGGTTGTTTGTTACACAAGGACGGTTCCCTCTTTTGACACCACGTCCGGGAGAACCGATGCCTTATAGTGAAGTCGTGAATCCGCGAACGAAAAAAAATGAACTGTTATTACGGCGTGCGGACCGCAATTTCCTGCTCTTGCTGTTTCTCCCCCGGGAAGCGAACGAACAAATTCTCCTGCCGTTTAAGGAATTAGCTTATTCTTATCCAGATCTGTTTGAGACCGTTCCGATTCATCAGGAACTGAAAGACGACGGTGTCGTCGACCAAGGTGGCGAACTCGCCCGGAAGTTCGGAATCAAACAAGCCGGTCTCTATTTGATTCGACCAGACGGGTACATTGCGTATCGTCAACAAGGTTTGAAGATTCAATCCTTCTCACGTTATCTTGAACGTTTACTTTATGCCCGTTAAGAACGTATGATAAAGATGAGGTGAGATTTTCATGGACTTTAATACGATTCGGATTATATTGATTGTAGTACTTGTTTTATGTTTTCTCTTCATCGTGACACGGCGGACAAAAGAATCGTTGCGTTGGGTGCTGTTAGGCGAAGAGTTTGGAGAAAAGGGAGAACGGTTGGCCCGTGATCATGACCGGCTCGAACAAGCAGGACTTCATGTCCGGATGGAACGCGGCGTCAAAACATCGTTTCTGTTCCGTAGATTCAGTAAGGATTTAGATGATCGTGTAGCACTTTATGTCTTAAAAGAAGAGTTACCGGAAGTAGAAGTGCTTTTGCATCGTTCGTAATACGAAAAACGGATTCTCTATGCAGAGAATCCGTTTTTTCATGCATACCATGATATTTGCTATAAGTAAGACAGAAATCAATCTTCTTGATGGGGACGTCCAAAAACTGCTTTTTCAAGATTAGAAATCCGGCGCAACATATCGTAGTTTGACGAATTAGATGGTGGAGCCGTCACTTCCGGTTCCACTCTTCGTTCTTCCCGTTTGAAACCGACAGAAGAAGATGATGAAGATTTCGCTTCTTCTAGTTCTCGTTTTAAACGCTCGATTTCCCGTTCAAATCCTTCATAATCTTTGATGACTTGATCAAGATAACCATCGACATCTTCAATCACATATCCGCGTAGTCCGGTTTTGAACTCTTTTTTGTAAATATCATCTGCTGTCAATAACGGCTTATACATATGCTTCACTCCCACTGTTCATTGTAGTTCTGCTCTTGTTCCATCATCGCTAAATCATCTTGCGTAATCAGAAACAATTGATAATCTGAACGTTCCATCTCTAGTTTAGCACGTTCCACTAAATACTTGGCGGATCCACCGTGTTCTTCATCATAGACAGACAACAATCCCTGACTCTTTTGAATCATGAATTCTGTTTTATTTCGGAACTGGGATGGATTTTCATACGGTTTTTGACTGATGGCATCCACGAAGTCCGCTTGATTCAACACAGCCAGGTATTGCGCTTGAACCGGCTCTTTCCATTTTGACTCTTGTTCCAAAAAAGGAAGCAGGATTCCCAACCGTATTTCCGGATACTCCTGTTTAAGTTCCAGAATGACTTCACATGCCCAAAGTTCACATCCCGGCGTGGCACTTGTAATGAACCAGGTCGTACCCATGTCTTCGATCAAACGGATTATCCGTTCCCGATAAGCAGCTTTCAAAATGTTGATTCCTGGATGTTTTTGATCAAAAATCCCGAGTTCCGTCGGTTTATATCCTGTTACTGCGACGACATTCATCCGCGACACTTCCTTTGCAGGCGTAAGCTCCGATGGGCTAACTCAGCAGACAATCGTTCTCGCCGCGAAGCTAACAACTGCTGGTTTTCCAATAGACGTTTGGCTTGTTCAGTATAATCATAAGCAACGGATGGTTGTTTGGCAATGTGCTCGGCCCATTTTGCCAGTTCGATGAATCCTTCATACGTTTCACTTTTTTCAAAGCAGATTTTGGCCTTCTCATGTTGGTGCAATTTTTTATATAAGCGCCCTTGACGCAACCAGCCTTGAGCCGTCAATTCGTCAGCTTGTCCAAAATGTTCGGCGGATTGTTCATTTATACCTAAATCCGCTAACCAGACCCCGATATTCTCACGGATCCGTGACGTGGCTTCTTGACGGTGCGTCACGAGCCGATTACATTCATCATATAAACTCACCAGTGTTAAACAATCGTGCAGATGATGTTCAAGTACGCCTTCCATAATCGCCGGATTCTGGTGTTCAACATATTGAAAATAATGCATCGGCGCTAAAAATCCCGGTAAATCATCTGTTCGTTCAAATCCGATCCGCTCTTCCATCGCCGTCAAGCGGAACGAATCGTACAGACCTTTGAACATTCGCCGGCAGACATGGAGTAAGTCCAAATGACCGACTTTCGGCAGACGGGGAACACGTTCGCGGACAAAGACATGACGTGTCTTAATCTGCGGCCAATCAAAACTTTTTCCGTTGTAGGTGACGAATCGGACATCATCCCCGATATCATGCAGAAAATGGTGATAGAGAGCCGCCTCATAATGCGGGTGCGGTAAAAAATACTGCCGCATCAGCAACTCCCCCTGTTCAAAGCGGGCAAATCCGAGCAAAAAAATCGTCGTCCCCGTTCCCTTTAATCCGGTCGTCTCCGTATCGAAAAATATGACCTGTTCGAGCGGGACATCGAGGGCGAGTGGCGGATGCGGCAACTGCAACGATTCAAACACTTCGGCATACGAACGATGTCCATGTTTGGCTTCCAGTGGATACCGGTGATCGATCCGGACAATCCATTCCTCTTCAAACGTGAGGATATCTGCTCCTCGATCCAGCCATGCGGTTTGTTCCGCTGATGTCATTTGCTCCTGATCCGTCGATGAGGAGCTTGTCGGCTCGGTCTCGGTCGTCTTCAACATCCGTCTCAGCTTATTTTTCATGATAATTCCTTCTCCATTTCAGCTAGCATTCTGATTGTCCGCTCTTTTTCATCAGACAAACCAATCATTCCGATACACGCCGGACAACCATCCTGACAAGGACAGGTCTCGATCGAGTCCCGGGCAGCCCTTAGCATGACACCACGTTGTTTGTAAATCGATTCTGCCAATCCGACACCACCAGGATAACGGTCATACAAATAGATGGTCGGTTTTTGTGTATGCGTCGCTTTGACCTGGGGCACAACGAAGACATCACTGGCATCACACATCAAATACAGCGGGGCGACACGTCTTAAGCTGTTCGCGACGCCTTCGATGACTTGTTCCAGTTCCGTACTCGAGGAAGCTTCTTCCGGCAACGAAAACCAGACACCCGTCGTGTGAATTTCCCGTTCCGGAAGATGAATCGGACCTGATCCGATGTTTTCATGTGTTCCGAACTTTATTTTCTTGAACATCGTGGCCATACCGCGGACACTGACATCCCCTCTGGCGACACTGAAATCTCCGTTCGTGTAACTGTCATCCTCATCGAGCACGGAAAGTTCGACTGAAAAATTGGCATCTGTATAGTAATCGACGTCGACGGCACGAACAAAGGCTTTTTTCTCTTCAAAATCCAAGACCTCGACCTGATATTGATCCGCCCCATGTAAATAGATGGCTTCATCGTGCAACAGGGTCATCGCGCTGAACGTATCCATTTCTCCGATAACACGATTCGGGACTTCTGTTTGGTCCACGATGATGACATTTTCCTGATCACTGGATCGCAGAGAAATACCATGAGCCGGAAACGCATCATTCATCCAATAATAACGTTCCCCGCGTTGATGCAAAACACGTTCTTCGACCAGGTATTCGAGGATATCTTCTGTCTCCAATGTCCCGAACGTCTCGCCCTGCCGGAACGGCAGTTCAAATGCCGCACATTTAATGTGATCGACTGCAATAATCAGATTATCTGGGTCGAGCCGTGCCGCTTCCGGTGATTGATTTAAAAACAATTCAGGACGTTCGGCGACATACTGATCGAGCATCCCGGAAGAAGCGACTAAGATGATCAACGCGTCGTCTTGTCGTCGACCGGCTCGACCGGCTTGTTGCCATAACGAAGCAATCGTTCCCGGATAACCGTTCATGATACAGACTTGTAGTTGCCCGATGTCGACACCGAGCTCTAACGCATTCGTCGAAACGATTCCGGTGATTTCACCTTTACGCAACCGTCTTTCAATATCCCGGCGTTCACTCGGAAGATATCCGCCTCGATATCCTTCAATTGATTTCGGTCCCAGTTCAAACCGGATCAAACTTCGGAGATAGGTCAATAACACTTCGACCCGTACCCGTGAGCGGGCAAAAACAATCGTTTGGAATTTCTTTTTAATAAATCGCGATGCCAATTGTTTTGTCTCAAGGGTTGCCGAACGACGGATACCAAGCTGTGCATTGACGATTGGTGGTTGATAGACGATAAAATGTTTCCGACCGGTTGGTGCCCCGTTGTCGTCAATCAATTGGACTTTTTTCTCTGTCAAACGTTCCGCTAATTCTTGCGGATTGGCAATCGTTGCACTTGTCATGATAAAGATCGGATCACTTCCATAATAAAGGCAGATCCGTCGCAACCGGCGAATGACATTCGCTACATGGCTTCCAAATACCCCACGATACGTATGCAGTTCATCAATGACGATATGCGATAGATTTTCAAACAATTCAATCCATTTCGTATGGTGTGGCAAGATTCCGGAATGCAACATATCCGGATTCGTAATGACGATGTTCCCGGCTTTTCGAACTTTTGTCCGAATCGTCGGTGATGTATCCCCATCGTACGTAAAACAACGGATCGGCGCTTCCATCTCATCAATCAGCTCCAACAACTCACTGTTTTGATCTTGGGCCAATGCTTTAGTCGGATACAGATACAGTGCCCGTGCATTCGGATTTTCTAAGAGATGGGATAAAATCGGTAAATTAAAGCAATAGGTTTTCCCTGAAGCCGTCGGTGTTACAATCACCGTTGATGCACCGCTTTGGACGGTTCGAAACGCTAATTCCTGATGGCGATACAACGATGTGATGCCTCTGCCTTCCAGTGCCTGGCGTAAACGCTCCGGCATCGCTTTCGGAAACGGTTCATAACGTCCGGCAGTCGCTTCCATCGTTTTCATATATGTGACACGTTCCATGAAGGAACGATCGGCTTTTAATTCTTCTAAATAGGTAACAAGTGATTGTCTTGATTCCATTGCCCCACTTCCTTCCTGACCTCCATTATACAAAAAAAGAGAAGCAAGACCGAAGAAACGGGTGTGTTTCTTCGGTCTTATCTTCTTCAAGTAATCTCTTTACTCGTTATTGCTGATTTTCTGATTCTGATTGTTGCTCGGCGGGCGCATTATCCTGACCGCGCCCTTGGTTGCCGTTTGATGAATTTCCTCTGTCCGACTGAGTAGATGCTCCGTCGCTTGAGGCTGGCTCATCCGTTGCCGGTTGATCTGTTGCCGGCTCATCTGTTGCCGGTTCGTCCGTTGCCGGTTCATCCGTTGCCGGTTCGTCCGTTGCCGGTTCGTTCGTCGTCGGTTCATCCGTTGTCGGCTCGTCCGTCGTCGGTTCGTCCGTTGCCGGTTCATCCGTTGTCGGTTCGTCCGTTGTCGGTTCATCCGTCGTCGGTTCGTCCGTCGTCGGCTCGTCCGTCGTCGGCTCGTCCGTCGTCGGTTCTTCTGTTTCGACGTCTGCAACAGTCACAGTCGTTGATACCGGACCAGACTGTTCCCCGGATGCTTTCGCAACGACTGTGAACGTCGTCCGACCCGGATCAAGTCGATTAATGCCCATCCGATTCGTTGAGCTGGTGCCAAGCACCGACTGTTTTCCATCCGGATCCGTCATCGTCACTTCAAACGACACGCTGTCATAGCCGTTTGTCCGAAGGGCAGAATCATTGTAACTCCATGTCAGTTCACCAGACTCCGAGTCTTCATTGTAAGATGCTTGTAAGCCAGTCGGAGCTGGTACTGCCTTTTTTTCGACAACCGGCTCTTTTGTCCCTTTGACATACAGTTCCTCCCCGATACTGAGGACAGAACTCGGTTGCTCAAACGGAGCAGGTGTCCGGTCACGCGTTTTCGTGACAAAATCTTTCCAAATGTTTTGCGCCATCGTACTGTTTGTCGGTCCGCTTAAACCGGCACCGTTGTTGTTACCCGACTTCGTTGTTCCCGTCCAGACACTGATCGAGACATCAGAGGTGTAACCGGCAAACCAAACATCTTTGTAGGCATTGGTTGTTCCGGTTTTACCTGCTGCGTCAAAAGCAAGAGCGGCACTCGGGAACGTCCCGCCCGGTTTGAGAACATCACGTAACATATCCGTTAACATATAGGCTGTATAATCCTGCATTGCTTTTTTCGGTTTGACCGGTGATTTGATTTTTGAACCATCGCTGTATTCAATCGTTTTGATGATATGCGGTTTGATGTAGTCACCGCCATTACCAAGCGTCGCATAGGCAGAAGCCATTTGCGTCGTATTGAAGCCGTGTTTCATCCCGCCAATTGCATAAGCCGGTGAAATCGATTCGTCTTTTTCTAAACCTAATCCGGACTTAGCTGCAAAACTTTCAACCGTATCGCCGCCGATTTGTTGGAACGTTTGAATGGCAGGCGTATTGGCAGAAATCTTCAGCCAGTAGCGAATTGTATTTGTTCCACGGTAACCGTCATAGTAGTTGCCGATTTTTTTGCCGTTTACTTCTGTTTCCTGGTCGGTCATCATTTTAGCCGTTGACCATTTCTCATTTTCAATGGCTGGTCCATATGCGAAAAATGGTTTCGCTGATGAACCGGGTTGATGCGGTTCTTTGGCAAAGTTACGCCGCGAAGTGCCTGTACCCGGTTTTTTCCCGTCAACAATCCCTAAGATCTCACCCGTTTGTGTATTGACCGCCGTGGCCGCTGCTTCCGCGTAATCCGGCAACTGGACGACTTGATCTTTTTTAATCGCTTCGTTCATATAATCGTGCATCGGCTTATCAATTGATGTATAAACTTTCAATCCTTGACCGTAGATATCCTTGCCTTCTAAGCCAAAGACGTCTTCCAACTCTTGCGACACCATATCAAAGATGACGCTGTCGTAAGCCGCATCGTCTTTTGATTTTGGTGCTGGGTTGATCAATTTTGAAATCGGTTGATTGACTGCTTTATCACGTTGTTGTTGCGTGATGACACCTGTCGTCAACATCGCATCCAAGACTTGCGTTTGACGCCATTTCGTTAACTTCGGATCTCCTTGAATCGGATCGTAAGCCGATGGACGTTGCGGTAAGCCGGCAAGCATCGCCGCTTCTGCATAGTTCAACTTATCGACCGTCTTGTCGAAGTAGGCTTTTGAAGCCGTTTGAATTCCGTATGATTCTTGACCGTAATAGTTTTTATTCAAATACATCTCAAGGATCTGTTCTTTCGTGTAGTCCCGTTCCAACCGGATCGCTAACCATTGTTCCTGGACTTTCCGGGTAATGGTCTTGTCTGAACTTAAAAACGATTGTTTGATGACCTGTTGCGTGATCGTTGAAGCTCCCTCAGAACCAAAACCATCTGTGATGTTGGCAATGATGGCGCCGCCCAAGCGACGGAAGTCGATTCCGTTATGCTGATAGAAGCGTCGATCTTCGATTGAAATAAAGGCATCTTTTACGACATCAGGAACTTCTTTAATCGACACATACTCCCGACTCGTCCCACCCTTTTTGATTTCTTCTTTATTGCTCGCATAAATTTTTAGCGGGAGTGCATCACGTAACTTTGATTCATCAAGTTCCGGTGCGGTCGCGACAGCATATGCTGCGAATCCTCCACCTGCAATCATCATCAGGATGAACAATCCTGTCGCGATCAGTAGGAGCTTTTTCCAAAGTGGACCTTTACCGCCGGTCCCGCCTGATTTTTTCTTTTTCGGACGTTTTGTCCGATTCGTTTGTTTGGCTGACGTCTTCGTTTCTTCACGACGTGCGACACGACTTCTTTCCATATGCTATCCTTCTCCTTCAATCTGTAAAGTTTCTCAAGTGAAATATAACTCGTCCACTGCTGGTAAATAATCAATCGCAGGAAACGCACCTGTCTCGAGTTTTTTTCCATGCCGTTCGATTTCGTCTAGCGGAATCGATTTTCTGCCCGTTTCCAGTTGCTCCCACCAGGGGAACAAATGCTCTGCAGACAACACATATTGCACATTATACATACTGAATCGAATGATGACAAAACAAATTCCTCCATGTGCGATACATTGACGCATATGCTCGATTTGATGGGTATGAAAGTTTTTTAAGGGGAAGGATGTTTTATGATTGGTTTCCTTCGCTTCAAAATCGATGTATTTTCCGCGGTACACACCATTATAGTCGGTTGTCGAAGGTTGCTTGAAGTACGCTTCCTTGACGACGGCTGCCGACCGTTTCGGATAATCGACTTGGACGATTTGTAGAGGGGTCGGTTTCTTGTGAATGATTGCCCGATTATGCGTCAAATAAAACATATTACTTTCATTGATGAGTTTCTCAAGCTTCATTCCGCGATTTGAAAAAGTCGATTCCTTAGAGCGTGCACTTCGGATCGCCATACCATGCGGTTCTACTGGTTTCTGAAATTTTTTACCGTTCGGGTAATTCAAAAGGATTCCCCTCCTAACGCGTTTATTGTACCATGATATGTGATTGTATCGTATCGGCCGAGAGGAGTAGTTAAAAACAAATGACAATAGAACCGTTACTTCAGGATATCGAACGGATTTACCAGGCTGGACGAAATGGTCAGGAATATGACTTTCAAACGGATGTCATCCCCTTCGTCGCACAAGCAGACGTCCTGATTGAAGCCTGGCAACAAAATGCACAGAACAGTCCTTATTTGCGCCCGGCGATGGTCGAGAGTGCCGTTGACCAGTTAAAACAACTGTCCGTCCAGGCATTTCAACCGAAAACCAGTTTAAAACGCTTTAACGAAACCATCAAGTCTGTCCGTTATATCGATCAACTAATGCAATGAGTCAGAGGACTTCTGTTTTCAGATAGGCAATTTAGAAAGTTTCGTGATACCTTTCTTTGCATATCATCTTCTGATATATTTTCAATGTGAAATAAGGATTTTTATACACTCCGAAAGGAGACTCATTCTACAAATGTCAGAATGACAATTTGACGGATTTTAATCAAACAAAGCATAATGAGAAACAGCAAAGCGTTACACAACTCGCTCTGCTACGAAAGGAAGTTGTTTATGTCATCCAAAAAAATGTGGTCGGTAGAAGGTTATGAAGAGCACGGTGTAGAGAACCATCAAAAAGCAACTATGACTGAAACGTTTACGAATGAGGCGGATGCTCGTAAAGCCGCAAAAAAAATGGCGGATACGTACGATCAACTCGATGTCTATGTCATCTATACGAATACGTCAAGCGGTAAAGCAGAAGAAAAATTCTTTAATTCTGATGGATCTTACAGTGAAGAAGGATTTGAATGGTAACATCCCAGCCGTCTATAGGACGGCTTTTTTGTATAACAAGTCTAATTAAAAACAATCTCCCCCCTCTTCTATCGAGCTGCTCATTCCTTTTTTAACAAGAAACATCCTGTTGTCTTTTCCCGAAGCTTCTCCTATTCGAGTAAATGACCGGGTCACTTCATCACGTTACGCTTCTCATTTTTTTATGGGGGGTGTGGTGCCATTTGATCCATCGTCCATTTCACGAAAAATATCCCCACTGTCATAATCAGGCAGGAAGCAGAAGCTATATGACGAATATAAAAAAAGACCCCCACTACCGGTAAACGGGCAGTCCGAATCTGCTTTGGATGCGATGAACGAGAAAAGCGATACTGAGACACATCCTCGTCTGTCTGGACGAAGTCCACAGAACCGTGTCGAGAAAAAATTGGTCATGCAAGTTGTGCAATAACCATGGATTTATATAGCCGTGTCAGTGTAAAGTTACATAAAGAGGTAATAAATGTGCTTGGTTTTAATAAAAGTGTGCAGTATGTGTGCAATTGGAGGAGATTCGCTTGAATAAAAGAGAACCAAGAAACGTGAAAAACGTTGATGTCAAAGGATTTCCTAGGACTACAAACCCAACAGCCAAAAAATACGTCATGTTCGTGGATGAGACCGGGACACCAAAAGGAAACACCCAATTTAACCTGACCGGTGTCTTGATGGAATATAAATACGCCATCGACTCAGACGAAACCGGTGAACCCAGTCCATTACGCAAACGATTAATGGCATTCAAATCGTCTGTTTTTGAAGATCCGCATATTCCGCTTCATCTGAAAGAAATATTAAAGGCGGAACACCCGTATGGCAAAGAAGACGGAATCACGATTGATATGTTACGGCATTTTTGGGTCGCCTTACCGGACTTTTTAGTCGACATTGATTGTACGATCGTCAGCGTCGAAGTCGATAAACAAAAACTACAGGAATTTTATTCGACACCGAAAGATCCGTATGTCGTTGCCTTTGCCCACCTGATGAAATCGTTTTACGCGTTTCTTGAGGAGACGGAAGCAACAAGCGCCCGTGTCGTGCTTGAAAGTCGGGATGATTATCAGAATCTACTGATTCAAAAAGCATTTTTTGATATCTTTAACTCCGGTACCGTTCATTTGGATGTGGAGAAAAGCCGTCAAAAAATCAAAGGTTTTATTTTTGCTGAAAAAGATAGCGACCTCTACCAATCGGGTCTTGAGATTGCCGATCTCGTCTGTCTTCCTCTTTCCCGCGTCCGACGTGGTGTCATTGAGGTGAAACCCCGGTTTGTCCATTATGGGGACGAAAACCGAATTTTCAAAGCCATCAAAAATAAAATTTATATCCGCCGTGACAGTCCCGATCAGGATTTCCGAAACTGGGGCTTCAAAAAGGTTCCAATTACAAAAAAGCGCCGCGAGTGGTCCGATACACCGTGGAACGGGTAATTTTCCAACCAACAACAGCGTCCCGCCAAAAGTGGCAGGACGCTGTTTTGTCATTCTCCCTCAACAGGCGGCAATAATCCTTTTGTCCGTTTTTTCCCTTCCCGACACATATCGAGCAACGGGCATTCCAGACAGTTCGGTCGTTGAGCCTTACAGTGATATCGCCCAAAAAAGATGAACTGATGATGCAGCTTCGACCATCTTTCCCGCTTAAAGCGTTTCATCAAGGTCTGTTCGACTTGCGTGACGTTGTCTTTCCAGCGGCAGATGCCAAGGCGCTTCGATACCCGTTCGACGTGCGTATCGACCGCGAAGGCCGGCACGTCAAATGCAACGGATAATACAACATTCGCCGTTTTTCGTCCGACGCCCGGTAAGGCTTCAAGCCCTGCGCGATCCGTCGGGACTTCACCATCGTGTAACACCAGCAATTGCTCCGCTAACGCTTTAATGTTTTTTGCTTTGTTGCGGTACAAACCAAGCCGTTTAATTTTTTCCTCAATCTCTTCGACCGGTGCTGCAGCCAACTGATCCGGTGTCGGATAAGCGGCAAATAGCCCCGGGGTCACCTTATTGACCAAGACGTCGGTTGCTTGCGCACTGAGCGCCACGGCGACGACGAGTTCGAACGGATTTTGATGAACCAGTTCACAGAAAGCTTCCGGAAACATCTCTTCGAGTGTCGATTCAATTCGATCAATCTCTGCTTTGCGTAACATCCTTGTCAGCTCCCTCTCGTCGCAAGATCTTCGAGCGTCTTGATGCCTTCTCGTTCCCACGTTCGGAGAATTTGATTGATGTACGTCATCTTCCGGACATTATGGTAGACGGCTTCCCGTAAAGCTGCGAGAACAAGTTCTTCTGCAATGTTTTCAATCGTCAACCATTGAATGATCTGTTCCATCTGAAACGGGGACATCATCCCAAGTTCGCGCTCAAAATGCTGGAAGACAGACGGATTGATCGTATCGAAGTTTGGCGCTTCCTGTTCCGGGGGTGCCATTAACTTTTCATAGAGCGGCACCAGGGAATAACGTTCCGAGCCGGCGACGTTCTCCATGGCGAGTAATCCTTTTTGAAGCAATCCGAGTGTCGTCTCAATCGTTTCCGTTTCTGAAAGTCCGAGCCGGTTACTGAGCTCCTCTGGCGACGGCATCTCCATCCCTTCGGCGCGACAGGCAAACAATTGTCCAATCAGCGTAAACTCAACAAAACTGATGCCAAGACGTTTGGCTTCTGTAAACAATCGTTTGGGAAGGACAACCGTTCCTTCTTCAAACAGCTGAATTAAATTATGATCCATGATACTTCCTCGATTCTTTATTGTAAGCAAGAAATCGACCCGTCCGAGGGATGGGTCGATTTCGATCACTATTACGGATACAATCGGTTCAGCAGACGCGGGAATGGAATCGTCTCGCGGACGTGTTCGACTCCTGTGATCCAGGCGACAGTCCGTTCAAGTCCAAGACCAAAACCACTGTGCGGTACTGATCCATATTTACGTGTTTCCAAGTACCATTTGTAAGCACCGGTTTCATCCAGGTCATGTTCCTTCATACCGGCAAGCAACTTCTCATAGTCTTCTTCCCGTTGTGAACCACCAACGATTTCTCCATAGCCTTCCGGCGCAATCAAATCGTCACATAATACGAAGCCCGGGTTTTCCGGATCTTCTTTCATGTAGAATGGTTTGATGGCTTTCGGCCAGTGTGTAATGAAGACGGGACGCGCAAACGTATTGGCGATTGCCGTTTCATGAGGCGCACCAAAATCGTCGCCGAATTCGATATCGTCAAAACCTTGTTCTTTCAGCATGTCAATCGCTTCCGTATATTTTACACGCGGGAACGGGGCTTGAATGTTTTCGAGAACCGTCAAGTCACGCTCGAGCAACTCGAGCTCTGGACGACAGTTTTTCAAAGCCGATTGAACAAGATGCGACACATAGTTTTCCTGAACTTCGAGATTCATGTCGTGATCATAAAACGCCATCTCCGGCTCCATCATCCAGAACTCGATCAAGTGGCGGCGTGTCTTTGATTTTTCAGCACGGAACGTCGGACCGAATGAGAAGACTTTGCCGAGTGCCATCGCGGCTGCTTCCATATAAAGCTGACCGGATTGCGACAAGTAGGCATCTTCGTCAAAATATTTCGTATGGAACAATTCAGTTGTTCCTTCCGGTGCACTGCCGGTTAAAATCGGAGGATCAACTTTAATGAATCCTTCTTGGTTAAAGAATTCATATGTCGCCCGAATCAGTTCGTTCCGGACAACCATGACGGCATGTTGACGTTTCGATCGTAACCAGAGGTGACGGTTATCCATCAGGAAATCCGTTCCGTGCGCTTTTGGTGTAATCGGATAATCGACCGCTTCATGAATCACTTCGATCGCTGTGATTTCCATTTCGTGACCGATTGCTGTCCGTCCACCATCCGACTTGATGACGCCAGTCACCCACATTGATGTTTCCTGCGTCAAGCCTTTCGCCGTTTTGAACAATTCTTCCCCGACTGTTTCCTTGACGACGACTCCTTGCATGAAGCCTGAACCATCGCGTAATTGAAGAAACGCGATTTTTCCGCTCGAACGTTTATTTGCGAGCCAGCAGCCAATCGTGATTTCCTCGCCTACGTATTTCTCTACATCCCGAATCATTGCTTTCAAAAGTCAACATCCTCTCTCTATTAAACGGCCGTATGTGCCGTGATAAATCCTTCGATCCGGTCTAATGCTTCAAGTACCCGTTTCGGGTCTGTCGCATACGATAACCGGACATATTCTGGTGCGCCGAAGCCGGAGCCCGGAATCAGGGCGACCTTCGCTTCCGACAAGACCGCTGTGCACCAGTCATCGACGTTTGAGAAGCCACACATTTCGGCTGCCCGTAAGGCATGTGGGAACAGGTAAAAAGCACCTTCCGGCTTCAGGCAGGTTAAGCCTGGAATTTGAATCAACCGGTCGTAAATTTGTTCCAAGCGTTCTTCAAACACAACACGCATCGCCTCGACCGGTGCGTCACCTTCCGCATAGGCTGCGACCGATGCCGCTTGCGCGATCGATGTCGGATTTGAAGTCGAATGACTGGCAAGGTTCGTCATCGCACTGATGATGTCTTTCGGTCCGATGGCATAACCAATCCGCCAGCCTGTCATGGCATGCGATTTCGACACGCCGTTGATGATGACCGTCCGCTCGCGCATATGTGGTAACGTCGCAATCGATAAATGCGTCACACCGTTGTATAACAGCTTTTCGTAAATTTCATCACTGATGACAAGCAAATTGTGGGCAATCGCCACATCTGCGACCATTTCAAGTTCTTCCTTCGTGTAGACCATCCCTGTCGGATTCGAAGGTGAGTTTAAAACAAGTGCTTTTGTTTTCGGCGTGATATGTTGCTCGAGCAGATCACGCGTTACTTTAAAGCGTGATGCTTCCGTCGTCTCGAGGATGACCGGAACGCCGTCACTCAGTTTGATTTGCTCCGGATAGCTGACCCAATACGGAGCCGGGACGATGACTTCGTCGCCCGGATCTAAAATCGCCTGGAACAATGTCGATAAGGCATGCTTCGCTCCGGAAGCGACCATGACTTCCGAGCGGTCATATGATACCCATAAATCACGGCGGGTTTTTTCAATGATTGCATCTTTTAGAGCCACTGTTCCGCCGGACGGCGTGTACTTCGTATCGCCTGCTTCAGCTGCTGCAAATGCCGCTTGGATGATAAATTCTGGAGTGTTGAAATCCGGTTCGCCTGCACCGAGTCCGATGATATCTTGTCCTTCTTCACGCAAGGCTTTCGCTTTTGCAGTAATCGCCAGTGTCGTTGACGGTGTCAGTTGTTGTACCCGTTTCGATAACATCCTGCCCACTCCTTTTTTAGTTGATCCGTAATCGTTTGATGAAGGATCCCTCTTGATAGGTATAATACGAATAATCGTATCCGGTCGTCGTTTTAGTGACAATTTCAATCAGCGCCCGGTCTTCAAAACCGTATTTCGCTGAAACGATGTTCTCCGGATTGCCCGCTTGTCGAATGACATCGGCAATCTTCATCCCATCCTTGACACGTCTCGTCTCGATTTTACCCTTTTTCGGAACGAATGCCCGTAATGCTTGACCATCCTGTTTAATCGTAAAGACACTATACTGGGTTTTTCCATTAAATACATAATCAAATTGAATCTGTTGCGGTGCCACTTCTTTTTTCAAACGTGATTCCGCCTGTACGGCAACGGTTTGTTCGCGTTCTTTTGCCTCAGCAACGGTGAATTGATACACACCTGTCCCGATGAGCGTAATCAAAAGGATGAAGCCGATCAGACCAATGACGATCTTCCACTTCATGTGCGGTAGATGGTAAAGACCATCTGCTCCTTATCTTTTTCGTCCAATGCCAGACCAAACATCAAATCTTCTGTTTTTAACGTGCGATTCAATAAGTCTACAATCTTGTACGTATCGTCATGGCGGTTGACCTTGACGGTTGCTAGCGTCTCGATTTTCGAATCCATCTTATATCCTCCCTCATTTTTCTACATCTATTATAATGCGATAATGCTTATTTTAACAGACTCAATCCGTTTCATTTAAGAACAATTCCAACTCGGCCGTTAATTCGTCGAGCGGTTGCGCTAAAAGCGGGACATTGGGCAGACTGGAAACGAACCGTTTTCCGTACCGTGTCGTCTCGATACGGCGGTCAAAAATGAAGACGACCCCCCGGTCATTTGTCGTCCGGATCAAGCGGCCAAATCCTTGTTTGAAGCGAATGATCGCTTGCGGCAAACTGTATTCGAAGAACGACGATTTGCCTTGCTGTTCAATCTGCTCCGAACGTGCTTGAACGATTGGTTGATCGGGTGGTGCAAACGGCAGACGCACAATGACAAGACAGCTGAGATCATCACCCGGAACGTCAACGCCTTCCCAGAAACTGGCTGTACCGAACAGGATGCAGGCATCGAGCTGTTTGAATTGTTTCATCAACCGTTGTCGTGACCCTTGGGTGATTCCTTGGGACAGCAGCGTAAACCGTTCCGGCAAGGCCATTTTCGTCGCATCATGCGTTTGACGCAACATCTCGTTTGACGTAAAGAGTACCAACATCCGGCCTTCCGTCACTTCGGCAATCCGGATGATAGCGTCCGCAATGACTTCAGAATACGTCGCTTGCGGCACGTCCTGCAATAACGGTAAATCGGTCGGGACCATCAGCCGGACTTTTTCTGCATAGCCAAACGGTGACGGAACGATGAAACGTCGTGTCTCAAGTTCCGATAGTCCAAGCCGTTTTTCGATGAACTGGAATTTATTCGAAACCGTCAAGGTCGCAGACGTTAAGATACAGGTCCGTTTCGAAAACACTTCCCGGTGCAGACGGTCTGAAATATCAATCGGTTGCGTATAAATCCTTGTTAACTTTCGATTTTTAGCTGTCGTTTCAATCCAGGAAACCGTCTCGTCGTGAGGTGCGAGCATCGTCTCGAAAATCGCCTGTTCGACTTCCTCCAGTTGGCCGATGACAGCCTTTAGATCGGCTACGACCGAGCGCTCACGGTAACTCATATGTTCCCGTTGATCATGGAACAGTTTATGAATCGCCCGAATGGCTTGCCGTAACCGTCTTAAGACAAGTTCGACCCGTTTCGCGCTCTCCTGTACGGCACGCATTGAATGATCCAGTCGTTTGAAACGAACCGTGACCCGTCCTTCACGCCGTTCTTTTCGTGATGCGAGTTCAAGACCGTACGCTTGAATGATCGTCAACAGTCCGTCTGCTTCTTCAAGCAGTGCTGTCAACGTCTCATCGATCGTTTCACTGTGCGCTTCGACCAACTCCGTCAAGTCATATTGATCCGATAAACTAATCAGACGCGTTAATAATTTTTTATCGGAAGAGAATCCAAGCTGTCTGAAAATCCGGTCAAAGGAATGGCCGTCAAAAACCAATCCAAAATGATGACTGGCCACTTCTTCGATTTGATGTGCTTCATCTAAAATCAAGGGGCATCCCTTTGGTAAGACGCCGGCTTCATATTGAATATCACTAAACAACAAAGCGTGGTTCGTGACGATAATCGTCGCTTGTTTTGCCCGTCGGACTGCATGATGGAAAAAATCACGGCTGTACCAGGGGTCAAACCGTCCGAGTTGCGACTGGCTGTCCGACTGAATCAGTTGTTTGATGGCGATATTACCTTGCGCTGCCCCGCCGGGTAAACTGACTTCCTCCAGGTCTCCTGTCTCGGTCTGCGTCAACCAGACTAACAAAATCGCTTTAGCGAGCGTGAAGTTATACGGTTCTTCCGTTTCACTGAGAAAAAACTCGAACTTGCGCAAGTCCATGTAATTGCTGCGGCCTTTTAACAGGGTGATGTCAACCGGTGCTTCAAACAATTGGCGTAAAAGCGGCAGATCCCGGGCAAATAACTGTTCCTGCAATTGAATCGTGTGCGTACTGACGATGATCGGCGTTTCATGTTCAATCGCATAATGCGCCGCCGGTACAAGATACCCAAGCGATTTCCCGGTTCCCGTTCCTGCCTCAACCAGTAATGGCGTTTCTTGATCAAGCGATTGATAGACGTGACGCATCATTTCAAGTTGTCCCATACGCGGTTCATATCCAGGAAACAGTTGCGGGAATACCGTTTCATTCAAGCGGTCGACGAACGGACTGAATGGTTCCAGTTCTGTCCGTTCCATCCATTCTTCCGGTTCGGTGCGTTTCTTTAAAGCCAGCTTACGGAAATAATCAAAACGGTCATCCGGCTCCAGTCCCACCGTTTGAATCGCTTGATCGATTTCTTCTTCAATGGCGCTAAACAGCTTTCCCGCTAACCGACGTAAGTGTCGTAATGTATCGAGCGGTAAATCCTGTAGACGCGTAAGTAGATGGAGCAACAATTCCGCTGTTGCCTCGGCATCACTCCCAGCCCGGTGTGCTTCATGGTGCGTCAGTTGTAACGCTTCCGTCAAATGGGACAAGGAATGACTTTCGGCAGTCGGCAATAAGATTCTTGCCAGCTCCACTGTATCAATGACAGGACCGGAGTACGGTAAATACCCTTCTTCCTCTAGTGCTTCATTCAAAAAGGTCAAATCAAACTGCACATTATGGGCTACGAACACACCGCCATCGAGTAATTGAAGAACACGCGGTGCAATGGTCGCGAAGGACTCCGCCTGCGCCACGTCCTCATCTTTAATACCGGTTAACTGAGAAATAAACGGCGGAATCGGTTTTTGCGGATGGACAAATGCCGACAGACGATCTGTAATCTGACCATCTTCAATTACTGCCACTCCGATTTCAATCATCTCATCGCCGGATTTAATCGAATGTCCGGTCGTCTCTAAATCCACTACAACAAACTTCTTTTCCACGACTCATCTCCACCTTTAACCATCCATATCTTATATATATGGCATCTCAAGTTCCATCTTAACAAAAAAGAGACCCGAATGTATCTCGGGTCCCTCAAAAATCATAAGATCGTATGTGCGATTTCCTGCGATAACATCTGCTTGATTGAATTATCCTGATCAAGGACCGCGACTTTCGGAACATGTGATGAGATTTCTTCGTTCGTCAACTGCGCATAGGCCATGATGATGACTTCATCTCCGATCTGGAAATGACGGGCAGCTGCTCCGTTCAAACAAATCACGCCAGAACCGCGGGCACCCTTGATCGCATACGTCTCAATACGTGCGCCGTTTTGATTATTCGTCACTTGGACTTTCTCATTTTCGAGAATCCCGACCGCATCGAGCAAATCCTCGTCAATCGTAATCGAGCCGACGTAATGGAGATTTGCTTCCGTGACACGGGCTTTGTGTAATTTTGCATGCATGAATGTGCGTAACATAATCATGCTCCTCTCGTATATAGTAAGTTATCAATCAACCGGGCCGATGCAAATTGAACGGCAACCGCCAGTAAAATCGTTTCCGTTGTCGCTTCAACCGGTCCGAGCGTCGGATAGGCGACGGCTTCCACATAATCAATCGTCGTTCCTTCAAATTGAAGGGACGTACGGGTTTGTGCAAGAACGGTTTCAAGTGGTTTCCCGGCGTCGAGCGCTTGTTTTGCTTCCTGCAATGCGTGTTGAATCCCCGGCGCTTGCTTGCGTTCTGCTTCCGACAGATAGACGTTACGCGACGATTTCGCCAGTCCATCCGCTTCGCGAATGATCGGACACCGCTTGATTTCGACCGGGACGAAGTAATCTGTGACGTATCCTTCAATCAATGCCAATTGTTGTGCATCCTTTAATCCGAAATAGGCACGCGTCGGTTGGACAATATTAAACAATTTACTGACGACCGTTAAGACCCCGTCAAAATGTCCCGGACGTGATGCGCCACATAAGACGTCATCACCCGAACGAACGGTAACCCGCGCCATATCGAGCGGATACATGACATCATTCGTCGGATAAAAGAGGTAATCGACACCTGCTGCTTGCGCCAGTTGTTGATCGCGCTGTTCATCGCGCGGATAACGGTCTAGATCTTCGTTTGGACCGAATTGGGTCGGATTGACAAAGATACTCAAGACAACGATATCGTTTTCATGACGTGCCTGATTCAATAATGAGGCATGTCCTTCGTGCAAGAACCCCATCGTCGGAACGAATCCGATCGATGTTTGTCCTGCCAACGCTTCCCGCAGTTGTTCAACACTCTGCATGATTTTCATTCTTTTGATCCTCCATATAACGCCCCGATCAATTCTTCATCCATCATAAAGGAATGGGCGAGTTCAGGGAAAGTTCCGTTTTTGACTTCTTGGACATACTGCGCAATCGCTTCCGTCCCTGATGTGTTCCAATCCGTGTACGCTTTGACGAATTTCGGAAGCCGGCCGACACCGTACGTCAAAAGATCATGATAAACCAATACTTGACCCGCAACATCCGCCCCTGCACCAATCCCGATGACAGGAATCTTCAGGAGTTCCTGAACACGTTTTGCGAGGGGATGCGGTACACATTCGAGGACGAGCATCTTCGCTCCGGCTTGTTCTGCTGCCAAACTGTCGGCAATCAACTGTTCCGCTGCTTCAAGCGATTTCCCTTGGACTTTAAACCCTTCGAGCACCCCGACAGATTGTGGTGTCAGTCCTAAGTGCGCGACACACGGCATCCCGGCATCGGTAAGACGGCGGATTGTCGTCAAGATGTCTCCGGCCCCTTCAAGTTTCAGGGCGTCTGCTCCGCTTTCTTGGAAAATACGGGCTGCTGCTTCAAGCGTCCGGTCAAACGAACCATGGTAACTGGCAAACGGCATGTCGACGACCATGAATGTCGCCGGCGCCCCGCGCCGAACGGCTTTCGCATGATGGACCATATCGTCTACGGTCACGGCAATCGTCGAATCATAGCCGAGAATGACGTTCCCGAGTGAATCACCGACAAGTAGCAAATCGACCTGTCCGGCTTCTGCCAGTTTGGCTGACGGATAATCGTATGCCGTCAGCATGACGAGTTTTTCGCCCGTCTGTTGTTTTTTTAATAAAGGTGTCATCGTGTGCATGTGTGTTCTCTCCTTCGTAGTTTAGAGAGGACAAAAGGAAACGCCTTCCTTCCTAAAATAATCCATAGGAAAGAAGGCGTGGATAAGTGCAATATCATCCTTCTGTCCCTGTCCGAGTAGGATCAAGGCAGTCAAATAAACGTTATGAATAAAAGCCTCTAACCGGTATGACTCCAAATGGCTATCATCCTCGGATTCATTATACATGATTCAAAAAGCAGACTGCAAACGTCCGAGCTTACATTTCCGTCCAGTAAATCAATTCGGCGGAATGAAATGTTGTCAGACCCGTCTCTGTTTCGATCTGCAAAGTACCATCCGTCCGAATTCCGCGTAAGATTCCGGTCACGGTTGCTTGCCGTGTGCGTAACGTTACTAGATCGTTCAACCGGTCGGCATGTCTCTCCCACGCCGGAACAAATGATGCGAATCCGTCCGTCAACCACTTCCGGTACATCGGCTCAAACGTATTTAAAAACAACGCGACGATTTCAGCGCGGGCAATTGATTTTCCTGTCGCTAATTTTAACGATGTCGCCCGGTCTGCCAATACTTCCGAAAACTGTTCGTGATGAACGTTGATACCGATTCCGATGATGACGGAATTAATACGATCCGCTTCCGTTTGCATTTCTGTCAAGATACCGGCTACTTTTCGTCCACCGATCAGCAAATCGTTCGGCCATTTAATCGTCGCCGGAACATCGAGCGTCCGGAACGTCTCAGCTAAGGCGATACCGGCAAGTAATGTCAATTGACCGGCTTGGTGAAGCGGTGTTGCCGGTCGCAAAATCAAACTCATCGCAATGCCCGCTCCCCGCGTCTCATACCACGTGCGTCCGAGTTGCCCCCGACCGCCGGTTTGAAAGTCACAGACAATCAGTGAGCCTTCGTTTGCTGCTTGCTGAGCTTGTTCATGGGCAATGCGTTGCGTCGTTTCTGTCTGTTCGAGATGGATGATCTGTTGTCCAAGCGCCTGCGTCCACAAATGTTGTTGAATCGCAAGCGGGGTCAACCGGTCACCTTGATCGGCTAAATGATAGCCTGTTTTTTTATTCGCTTCAATGATGTATCCGGCTTCTTTTAATGCCGCAATTTGTTTCCAAATGGCGGTACGTGAAATATTTAAATGATCAGCCAACTCTTGTCCCGATATCCAGTCGGTCTGCATCAGTGCGTGGAGGACTCGGTCCCGTGTTGATTTTTCCAACTCTTCACTTCCTTTAACAGAATCTCGCGTTGATTGTCCAGTTGGCGGTGTACGACTTGTCGCTCCAGGTGATGAAGCGCTTCTTTAATCTGGTTTTTTTGCAACCCGAGCTCGATCATGTCACGCCCGTTGACCGTCAAGTCTTGCAGACGCCGGATCGGCAAGGACATCCGCCCTTCATGTCGGCGTCCTGTCATCTCGTTCAAATGTTCCAACTCTTCGTCCGATAGCCGGTAACGTTGCCAATCGGATAACGTCGCTTCCTGAACAAGCGGAGCCAGTGTCTTCGCACGCCCTTCCTGTTTTTTCGAACGTTTCCAGGCCCTTAACGATTCCGGTCGGAGTCCTGCGACTAAGACGAGTGTCCAGACGTCATCTGACGATACACCATTAAACGGGAACGTCATCAACTGCTTGATGATTGTCTCGTTCAGATCGGGCATATACTGCTGGATTCCGGTTCGGAGCATCGCCGCTAAGGCCGCTTCACGTCCGGGACCTAACAACAGTTTTTCGAACTCAATCGCAATGCGCTCAACGGCAACCGATTGAAGATGCTGTTTTTGGTTTTTGATCGCCAGTTCCGTCTCCTGGTCGAGCATAAATTCCAACTGGCTCATGAATCGAAATGCCCGGATCATCCGCAGGGCATCTTCATTAAAGCGTTCTTCCGCTCGACCGACCGTCCGGACGACTTTTGCTGCCAAGTCGTCTTGACCGCCAAACAGATCCACGAGTCCGGTCGGCTTCAATGCCATCGCATTGATTGTAAAGTCACGACGCGTCAAGTCTTCTTCCAAGCTGACACCGAGCGTCACTTCATCCGGACGCCGGCGGTCACTGTACGTGCTTTCCGAACGAAATGTCGTCACTTCAAACGGGACATGATCGAGGACAACCGTGACCGTGCCATGATCGAGTCCGGTCGGAATCACGACCGGAAAGAGGTGCATGACTGCTTCCGGAAGAAGCGAAGTGGCCAGGTCATAATCTCCGGGTTCCCGTTTGAGCAACATATCCCGGACCGCTCCACCGACGATATAAGCTTCGCCGCCCGCCTCTTCAATCGTTCGAATGATCTGATTGGCGTAGTCAAGCATTTTCATAGCGTGCACACACCCGTTCATACAGCAGTTCGTAGGCACGAACGACTTGATTGGAATCAAACCGTCTCCGGGTATCGCGAATCCCTTCCTCTGCCAATTCTTCCCGCAGTGTCGCATCATCCGCCAACTGTCCAATCCGGTCCGCTGCGGCCTTGACATCATACGTCGGTACGATGAATCCCGTTTTCCCGTCTTGAATCACTTCCGGCAATCCACCGGCACTCGAGACGACACTCGGCACACCGACAGCCATTGCCTCGAGGACGACAAGTCCGAATGCTTCTTTTTCCGACAACAGTAAATGAATATCACTGATCGCCAGCAACTGGGCGACATGCTCCTGTTTGCCGGCAAAAATAATTTTGTGGTAAATCCCCAGTTCCTTTGCCCGGCGTCGCGTCTGCCCCATTTCCGGACCGTCTCCGACCAATAACAAGCGCATGGCACGATCCTTTGAAGCAATCGCAAAGGCAGCGATTGTATCATCGATTCGTTTGACCGGTCGGAAATTCGAAATATGGATGACAACGACCTCATCCGGTTCGATGCCGTAGTGGCGTTTCAATCGTTCATCCCGCATCGGATAATACATACTTTCATCAATTGAGTTCGGGATGACTTCAATCGTATACTGTCCGTTTAATGTCATGTTTGTTTCAAGCGCCAGACTTTCGGAAACTGCCGTGACGGCATCCGAACTTTCGATGCCGTACCGGATCGCCGGTTGCATCTCTAAATCCTGTCCAATGACGGTAATATCCGTTCCGTGTAAAGTCGTTACGACAGCCACACCCTTTTTCTTCGCCATGTTTCGCCCGAGCTCCGCACAAACGGCATGCGGCACAGCGTAATGGGCATGAATGACATCAAGATCAAACAAGTCAATGACTTCCGCTACTTTCGACGCCAGCGTGATGTCGTACGGTGGATATTTAAAAACCGAATATTGATTCACCTCGACGAGATGGACGGTAATGTTCGGCCGGTACTCCGTCAGTCGAAACGGAATGCTCGATGTGATGAAGTGTACATCGTGTCCCCGGTCTGCTAATTTCATGCCGAGTTCCGTCGCTACGACACCACTGCCACCGACCGATGGATAACAGAGAATCCCAATCGCTTTTTTCATATCTAGTTCACTCTCTCTTCATTAAGTAATGTCCTGTCCCCTGCTCATTGTAATCAAATTGCCGACTAAAAACTACATCTGCCACTTTTCAAGTGATTTTCATCAGAAAAGCTAGTCTTTTTTGACGTCTGCCGTTACCCTAGAGAAAGAGTCATGTCAGAGAGGAGCAATCAGATGGCACCCCCATTTCAGTTTCCGATTCGTATTCAAAATATCATTTGGATTTTGATCGGATCATTTATTTTCGCTTTTGGTATCTATCATTTTAACGTGCAGAACGAGTTGGCCGAGGGAGGATTTACAGGGATCACCTTGATTTTAAAAGGATTATTCGGGTTTTCCCCATCTGTCACGAACTTGTTGCTCAACATTCCATTATTCTTCGTCAGTTATAAATTGCTCGGGCGGACGACGTTCGTCTATACGTTGATTGGGACGTTCAGTTTTTCAATTTGGTATGGATTGATTGCCAAATACTCACCGCTTGAAATTTTCTTGAAAGATGATATGGTCCTCGCGGCTTTATTTGCCGGTGTCTTTATCGGTGTCGGTCTCGGCATCATCTTCAATAACGGCGGCACGACCGGTGGTGTCGATATCATCGCCCGCTTAACAAAACGGTATTTCGGCTGGTCGATCGGCCGGACCTTCATGGTCTTCGACTTTTTTGTCATTATCGCATCACTGAGCTATCTAGATTACAAACAGGCGATGTACACGTTACTTGCCGTCTATGTCGGTGCTCGCGTCATTGACTGGATGCAAGAAGGGACGTATGCCGGAAAAGCCGCGATGATCATCAGTGATCAACGAACGGAAATCGCGGATGGTATTCATGCGACGATGAATCGCGGGACGACTCGCCTGATCGCCAAGGGCGGGTATTCAGGACGCGACTTGGAAGTACTGTACGTCGTCGTCGCCCGAAATGAAATCACACGATTGAAGACACTTGTCAAATCAGTCGATCAACATGCCTTCATCACCCTGCATGACGTTTATGAAGTGACCGGAGAAGGATTCACCTTCGATGAAAACCGAATTCCGATCAAAGAAACGTGATTGGGCAGCATACAAAAAAAAGACGAAAAATCCGATTGGATTCCTCGTCTTTTTATTTACCTGTTTTTAATCATCACTTGACGGTGCAAAGACAATCAATGCTAAGCGAATAAACTCAGCAACCGCAACGAGCGTCGCAGCGACATATGTCCAAGCCGCTGCATTCAGGACACGGCGCGAACCGCGTTCTTCTTCTGCATCGATGATTCCATGTTCCGTTAACTGGACCATCGCCCGTTTTGAAGCATCAAACTCAACCGGCAACGTCACGAGTTGGAAGATGACTGCTCCGAGCATCAAGATGACTCCAAGCATCGCCAGTCCACTCATACCCGCCAAGAAACCGATCAATAGTAACGGGAATGACAAGTTAGACGTAATCGAAGCCACCGGAGCAATCCGGTGACGAACCCGCATCATTCCGTAATCCGTCGCATCTTGGATGACGTGGCCGATTTCGTGTGCCGCGATCGAAACCGCTGATACCGTCGAACCGTAATAGACATCTTCCGACAGGCGGACGACCTTGTTCGTTGGGTCGTAATGATCGGACATCGTCCCGCCAATCGGCTCAAGACGAACATCGGTAATCCCGTTTTGCTTCATGATGAAGTCTGCGACCTGCGCTCCCGTCACTCCACTGTGAATCGGAACTTCCTGATATTTTTTGTACGTCTTTCTGACACGCATCTGTGCCCAAATTGGCACGATGATGATGATTGCCAGATAGATTAAATAGTTCGCCATATCATCGCTTCCTTTCATAAAAAAAGATTATAGTCTTATTTTATGTTCAAGCGAACTTATTGTCAATCGAATCGCGTGCGACAAACCAATATCCCATCAAAAGACATAATCCGGTCAACCAAAACGAACCGTATCCGATCCACTGGATATGTTCGGCAAGTGCCGGATACCGCGGCCACTGTCCGAGCACATAATCCACAACATCGTTATGAATGACCCAAATTGAGACGAGAACCAGTTCCTTGATCCGAAACGTCATGACAGGCGCATACAAGAGTGCCTGAAATGCCATCGCACCATGTGAAACCATCAGCATCAAAGCCATCGCGGTCAAAAAGGAATCATCCGTCCCGAGTTCCTGTAACATCAACGCATTCATGACGACTGCCCAAACCCCGTATTTAATCAAGGTGACGAAAGCAAGGGCTTCAAATAAACGCGATCGTCGATTGAAAATCCATAAAAAGACGATAATCGTAAAAAAGAGCGAGGCTGTCGGGCTATCCGGAATGAACGGATAATAGTACCATTTCGACTGCGCGAGTTGCGGCTGATACCAGTAATAGCCGTATAATGTTCCGCCCAGATTGATCAATGCAAGCGGCCAAAGCACAGCTTTATGTTTTAAAATATGAATGAACGGCATATATCGTCACCTCATGATAGACAAAAACCGGAGGAAAATTCCCCCGGCCGGTTGTCTTATTTATTGTTTTCTCCGCCTTCACCGTATGATGCGATGAATTTAGCAAGTTCTTTATGATCTGCATCTGAACCTTTGAACTGTCCAGCAGGCATCGAACCGATACCTTTAACTGCGATATCATAAATCTCTTTTTCTGTCTTCTTCGTCCCGACGAGGGCTGGAGCTGCTGCGCCGCCTTCGAGGTTCTTACCATGACAGTTGACGCATGATTGATTCGAGTAAATCTCGAAACCTTTTGCTGCTGTATCGATTTTTGGACCTTCGTTCATTGTCAACTCACCTTGTTTATGGATAGTATCCCAGTGTGTTGTCTGAACTGATTCCCATGTCAAGAAGACGATCGATACGATCGCAAGTAACATCATGCTGACCGCGATCGGACGTTTTGCCGGGCGACGTTCGAGTCCTTGATCGAGCCAAGGCGCAACTAACAGTGCCGTAAACGCAAGCCCAGGAAGGATGACGGTACCCATCAAAATGTACGGACCAGCCGCAAATTGATATTTCAAGAGCTGATAGAGGAATAAGAAGTACCAGTCCGGAAGTGGAATGTACGACGTATTCGTCGGGTCAGCGATATTTTGAAGCGGTGCTGCTTCAACGATAGTCAATGTCATGAAGCCGATCAGGAAGACCGCTCCTACCATCCATTCGCGAAGCAAGAAGTTTGGCCAGAACGCTTCCGTCCGACCTGGATACTCCGAATAGTCTTTTGACTTATTCGGCATCCGGTTGTTGATCGACACCCGTGAATCGGTGACGAATTTCATTCCTTTACCACGATGCATCGTGTTCTCCCCCTTTTAGTTGTCTAATGATAAGTGTCGGTTTAAAGTGGTCCAGAGATCCCTTGTTTACGGATCATCATGAAGTGGGCCCCGAGCAAGACGAACAATGCTGCAGGAAGGAAGAAGACGTGAATCGCAAAGAATCGAGCGATTGTGCTTGCACCGACGATTTCCCCACCCGCCAGGAGTGTTTTCGCGATACCACCGATGACAGGAATACTTTCCGCAATTTGAATCGTAACTTTCGTTGCGAACAATGCTTTCATATCCCATGGCAACAGATATCCTGTCAGACCAAGTGCTAAGACAACGAAGAATAACAGTACGCCGACAACCCAGTTCAATTCACGTGGTTTTTTGTATGAACCTGTGAAGAAGACACGTAATGTATGTAGGAACAACATTACGATGACGACCGATGCACCCCAGTGGTGCATACCACGGACGATTTGACCGTGCGCTACTTCATTTTGAAGATAGTACACGGACGCATGCGCATTGATGATGTCTGGTACATAATACATTGTCAAGAACATCCCTGAAAGAATCTGGATGACAATCGTGAAGAATGTCAACCCGCCAAAACAATAAACGAATGCTGAGAAGTTATGGGCCGGGTTAACGTGTTCTGGAACTTCATGATCGGCGATATCTCGCCAAAGTGGCGTAATATCAACGCGCTCATCAATCCAATCATAAATTTTTTGCATCATCGCTTACGCACCTCTTTCGACTGGTTTACCTAGGTAAAGGAAACCATCTTTCTCTTGCTTTTCATATTCATCAAGCGGTTTCGTCGGAGGCGTACCTGGTACGTTAACGCCATCTTTCGTATACCGGCCGAAGTGACATGGGCAATAGAATTGTTCTGGGTGCGTCGGATCCGCTCCAAAACTGACCTGGCATCCTAAGTGTTTACAGATCGGTGATAAGGCCAACACTTCGCCTTTATCGTTTTTAAACACCCACGCAGATAACGTTTCTTCAAACTCATACCACGCATCCTGTGTCTGTTTTTTGAAGTCGACCCGTTTTGGTTCTGTCGTGATGTCCGACAACTTCATTACTTTTACTTTATCGCCTGCTCCTGATTTCTTCAGGACTGGGTCAACTGCGAAGTTGACCATCGGCATGACCATCGTCGCCGCCATAAAGCCGCCGACTCCAGTCAATGTATACGTCAAGAATTGACGACGTGTTACGTTAGACCCGTTTTGAGCCATCTCGATCCCCCCTCGTGATGTACGCTGTGCCCCAAGACCACAGTACTTCACACAAATTTCTCACATGGTAATAGTATCTTAATAAAATCATTGCGTCAACCGCTTCATAGCGCGGTCCAGCGGTTTCCTAACTGCTCTAAGACTTGCCCGACAAAATTCCCGACCATCTGACCTTGTTGATCGCGACTCATCGTCTCAAGCGATAAACGTGGGACATAAATGATGTCCGTGACCGATGTCTCTTTCCACCGTAAATCGGCAGTAATGAACGTTACAAATCGAAACTGCTCTGAAGATGCGGCCTGCTCCCAACTGGTGAGCTGGTCAATGGACGGTTCACCAATATATGTCATTGGCGGAACAAGCATCGCCCGTCCCGACAATTGCCGTTCGACTTCCGTCGCGACAGTCATTGTCATATCTGCACATTCCGAGAAAGCATGCATCGCTTCGTCGAATCCGACGGGAATCAATGGGACAATCAACGTATCGATATACGCTTGTTCGTTTCTCGTCCTTTGAACATCGGATGGTTTGAAACGCAAGTCATTCCCCCCCTTTCCTGTTCACTTACATTTCGTCACATTTAATGTATCATATCCGCTTTTGGAACTGCTTCTTTAATGTGAACGTTTTATGAAATTAGCTACAATTTTTCTTCATATTTTCCCCTTAGTTTCGATTTCGAAAAAAAAGCCTTTCTTCGGTTCAGTCGAAGGAAGGCAAACGACTCGATTTTCCGATCAAAGTTGACTGCGAATAATCCGCAATTCGTCCGAAAGCGATTGGAAACGATTTTTATCCCGGGCGTCGAGCGCCTCGTCAATCAATCGGACCAAACGTTCTTCTTCTTGACGGTTGACGGTCGCCGCAATGAAATTCATTGCCGCATCTGCCAATTTCGGTTCAACGGCCACTTCCGGTCGAAAAGGATTTTCCTCTAACAGCGAGAGGTACTCGTCATCCATCATCATTCCTTGAAAGTTTAACTCGATATAGATCGGTTCATCGGTCAAACGAATATCATGATAGGCTTTTTCCGGATCGGTCGTCTTGACCTCTCCTTTTTTAAAGAGAAAAGGGTCTGCATCAAATCCATAGGTCGTAATGATTATTGCCTTGGGCGCAAACATGGCATTTTGAACAAAATGAACCTGTTCGAGCTTCGAATCGTTTCGAAGCCAATAATCGATGATCCACTTTGATTCCCGACGTTTCAACGTATAATAGGTCAAGATGCGGCGCAAGAAACGCTGCTTTCTCTCTGTCATCTTAATCCTACTCCCTTCTCCAGTGAAATCATCCATCCATTCGTTCGACATAGTCGACTAAATCGGCATCTTCCGGTGTCAGATTGGCTGCCCGGCGTAATAAGACCAGTCCTTCGTCGCGGCGCCCTTCTTCTACGAGAGCATACCCGTACTCTTTTAAGAATAATGCATCATCTGCAAAAGCAGCTTCCACTTGCGCATATTTCTCCATCGCCTGCGTATATTCTTCAAGCGCGTATAACGACCGGGCGCGATACCACGTTAAGATCGGTGCCGTCACATGTTCTTCGATGGCGGAAATCGTCTCGAGCGTCGCGTCATGATCTTCGTCTTCTGCGAGTAAGGCCAACAGCCGTTCGGCTGCGACAAGGGATTCTGGGTTGAGGGCCAATGCTTCACGTAACGCTTTGACACTGCCTTCCCGATCACCAAGTTTCAAGAGGAACAAGGCTTCCATCGTCCGTAACTCGTCGTTGTAATCATCACGTTCGATTCCTTGCTTGATGACATTGAGCGCTTCTTTCGTCAAGCCGAGTTCCGACTGACTTTCCGCGTATGGAACATAGGCCGACGTATAGTCGGGATCCTGCGCAATCAGTTGCTGGAATGTCTCGACCGCTTTTTGGTGTTGTCCGACCCGGTGGGCCGTCATGGCGAGACCGAATAACGTATGCAGATCCGAGCGCTCGGCAACCGCGCGTTCATATAGTGGAATCGCTTCTTCAAACTCACCGATCATCGCCAGTGATTCCGCATAGAGGGCATCAAGCGGTAACTCTTCGCGTAAGAGCGGATCGGCCGCGATTTCCGCAAACAAAGGAACGGCTTGATCAAAAGCACCGAGTGTCATATAGAGTTCCGCCAGTCCATACGCCAGCAATGGTTCGTTTGGGGCCAAGTCACGCGCTTGTTTTAATTTAGCTAACGCTACTTCATCGAGCCCTTGGGACTGATACAGGTCAGCCAGCAAAACCAATGTCCGGGGACCATTCTCAATATCCGTCACATCGACCTGCTCAAGCACAGTGATGGCCTCTTCTTCTCGGTCCAAATCGATGTAACATTCTGCAAGTAATAAAGCTACACCGGCATTTCCCGAATAATCGACATACAAAGGTGCCAGTAAATCGACTGCCCGATCGGATAAGCCCAATTCGATATACAAATCGGCGACCGCTAAACGATCTTCATCCGTCCCGGTTTTTTCGAGCTGTTCGAGCGCCGTTAATGCTTCTGACGTGTGACCATGTTCGAGACTTTCGACGATCTCTTTTAATACGTTTTCGTTCAAGGCAAACGCCTCACTTTCCTCTATTTCACTGTTCGCGATCTTTTTCAGGGATTCGTTTGTTGCAGTGTCTTTAAATCATCATAAAACGTTGGGTAGCTGACTTCAACTACTTCATTCCCAAGGACTTGAATTTCCGGCTGTAATGTTGAGGCGATCGTCAACATCATGGCCAGACGATGGTCCCCCGCACTGTCGACCGTCGCTCCTGTGAGTGGTGTCGGTCCATCAATAATCATGCCATCTTCCGTTGCTTCAATCTTTGCCCCGATTTTTTGAAGGGTGGATACGACCGTCTCAATTCGATCTGTCTCTTTGACACGCAGTTCTGCTGCATCCCGGATGACTGTCCGCCCTTCTGCTTGTGTCGCAAGCAAAGCAAGCAACGGGATTTCATCAATTAACGAGGGAATTTGCTCCCCTTCGATGGCTACTGCCTGCAAGTGAGTCGTCGTCAGGGTTACATCCGCCGTCTCTTCTCCCGCCGTTTCACGGCGATTTGTGATTTCGACACTGGCGCCCATTTGGCGTAACACTTGCAAAAATCCAGTCCGGGTCGGATTCATCAAGACATGTTCCGTCGTGATTTGGCTGTCGTCTCCTAAAGCCGCTGCTGCCCACCAAAAAGCCGCAGAAGAAGGGTCACCCGGAATATCGATCGTCGTTGCCTTTAGTCGGACCGGTCCTTGCAGACGAATCTGTCGGCCTTGTTCCAGTTCTTGAATCGTCAGATCTGCTCCGAATTTCGGTAACATCCGTTCCGTATGATCCCGCGATAAAATCGGTTCGACGACTGTCGTCTCTCCTGTTGCAAACAATCCGGCCAATAACACCGCACTTTTGACTTGAGCGCTCGCTACCGGCAATGTGTAGGTCGTGCCGACAAGCGGTTGACCATGAATCGTCAGCGGGGCATATGTGCCCTCAATGTCCGCTCCAAGTGTCGCAAGCGGAACAGTCACCCGGTCCATCGGCCGTCGCTGTAGCGAAGCATCTCCTGTTAAAATGTATGTTTCCTGTCCGCCAGCCAAAATCCCGCTCAACAAACGAATTGTCGTTCCTGAATTGCCGCAGTCAATCGTTGCCGCCTTCAGAGTAGCGGTACCGGTAATCCGAATGTCTTGTTCCGTCCGGTGAATTTGTGCCCCGAGTGCCTCGACTGCTGCGAGTGATGCCAGACAGTCTGCTCCTAGCAAGGCGTTTGAAATCACGGTTGTCCCCTCTGCGATTCCGCCCATCAAAAATGCACGATGGGTCATTGATTTATCGCCTGGTACGCGTACTGTCCCTTTTAACCCCACTTTAAACACCTCACTGTTTGATCGTATGCTTCTTCTAGACGTTTCCGGTTGATTGCTTCTAAGCCAAATCCGTCTTGACCTTGTAAGACAAATCGAATCGACGCATCATTTTTTTTATCCCGTTTCATCAACTCCAAGTACCTTTCAAACGGTTGACGTTCCGGTAATACGACACCGATTCGACCAATCAGTTCCACCAGCTGACGGGCTTGACGCTCATTTCCTTCGAGTAACGATACAAAGACCAGTCCAATTCCGACCGCTTCTCCGTGGGAAAGATCTGCACTCGCATATTCAACCGCATGGCCAAACGTATGTCCATAATTTAAAAAGGCGCGGATGCCCGCCTCACGTTCATCCTGCTCGACGATATGTTGTTTCACTTTAATCCCGGCTGAAATCCAGTCTGCCAGCGCTAACTGTTTGATATCTGCCAATTCAAGTCCGATCAAATCTTCAGCAAATGTCGGACGCGCCAATAATCCGTGCTTCAATAATTCAAAAAAACCGCTTCTCCATTCGCGGTCAGGCAATGTTTGTAAAAAGGCGGGATCGTACAAAACAGCAGAAGGCTGATAAAAAGCACCTACTAAGTTCTTACCCCAACGTAAGTTTAATCCAACCTTTCCCCCGACACTCGAATCGTGAGCAAGCAGGGTCGTCGGGATTTGGATAAACGGAACTCCGCGCAGGAAAGTCGCCGCGACGAATCCGGCCAAGTCACCAATCATGCCGCCTCCGACTGCAAGGATCATCGTCTTACGGGTTGCTCCCTGCTCAATTCCCTCTTCCAATAACCGTTGATAGACAGATAATGATTTGCTGTCTTCTCCCGGCTCGACGATACTGACAGATTGATCTGTCAATGGAAAACAGCTTTCGAGCTGACTTCGAATCGACACCATGTGCAAATCCGCTACGGTCTGATCCGTAATGATCCAAAACTGATCTGCTTCTTGCGCTTGTTTGATTTCACGAATATGATGGATAGCCTTCGTTTCGACATAGACCGGATAAGGAAGGCTTGCCTCGATGATCAGATGCGTCAAAAGAGACGCACCTCCTCCCGGTAGTCTGTAACAGCCTGCTTAAGACGACCAAGCGTCGATGTACCGAACATCTCAAGGACAGCTGCAGCAATCTCAACGGCTACGACGGCCTCAAGTACGACCGCAGCAGCCGGAACGGCACACGCGTCACTTCGTTCGATTTGGGCAACGAACGGTTCTTTTGTTTCAATGTCGACTGACTGCAGGGGACGATACAGAGTCGGTATCGGTTTCATCGCTACTTGGACCCGAATCGGCATTCCGGTCGACATACCTCCTTCGATTCCTCCCAGATGATTCGTTTTACGGAAATAACCTGTCTCATCATGCAGAATTTCATCTTGGACGGTACTGCCTTTTCGTCGAGCCAGCTCAAATCCGTCTCCGAATCCGACTGCTTTCATCGCATTGACACTGATGACAGCCCGGGCGATACGACTGTCGAGTTTCGTCTCGTTTTGCGTAAAGGAGCCGATTCCCGGCATGACACCCGTCACGACCACTTCGACTTCCCCGCCTAACGTATCTCCGTCTTTTTTGGCTTGATCAATCGCTGCCATCATTCGCTCCGCTGCCGCTTCGTCGGCACAGCGGACAGGTGATGTCTCAATCGCGTCACGATATGTTAGTGGATTGATGACATCCGCATCGACGCCACCAATCGAACGGACATGCGAGAATAAATCGATGTCGAGTTGGCTCAACAGTTGTTTGGCAATCGCACCGACAGCGACACGTGCCGCCGTTTCCCGGGCAGACGAACGTTCGAGGACATCCCGTAAATCCCGGTGCCCATACTTCAATCCGCCGACTAAATCCGCATGTCCCGGTCTTGGACGGGTTAGCGTCCGCGGACGATCCAACTCTTCTTGCAACGGTTCTGCCTGCATGACTTGTGTCCAGTGGGTATGATCTTTATTTTCAATGAACAGGCTGATTGGTGCGCCCGTCGTATAGCCATGGCGGATTCCCCCACGGACATCTACCGCGTCCTGTTCGATCTGCATTCTCCGTCCTCGACCATAACCACCTTGGCGACGTGTCATCTCACGTTGTACTTTGTCAAAATCAATGATAAGACCAGAAGGGATTCCTTCGATGATGACCGATAATCCTTTACCGTGTGATTCACCTGCTGTCATATAACGCATGTTGCCTCATCCCCTCTTACCCTTAGATTTTTTCGTAAAAAAAGCTTTGCTTCATCTTCAGACCAAATCGTTCTGGTTGGAAAATCTGTTCTGTTCCACCGACGAATAAAATGCCGCCCGGTTTTAAGGCATCGACGAATGAACGGTAGACATGCGCCTTGGCTTCCTCTGTAAAATAAATCAAGACGTTCCGGCAGATGATCAAATCAAATCCGGTATCATATCGGTCACCCAACAAATTGTGTTTACTGAACCGAACGAGACGTCTGATTTCGGGAACGACTTCAAACTGTTGTTCTTGTTCGATGAAATACCGTTTTTTTCGTGCTTCCTCCACTTCATTTAAAGCGGATGCCCCGTAACGGCCTTGTTTCGCCTTTTCGAGAACCAGGTCATCCAAGTCCGTTGCCTGAATCGTAAATTGTGCAGGATCCATCTTTTCGTTTAAGATCATCGCTAACGAATACGGTTCCTCCCCTGTCGAACAGGCAGCACTCCAGGTCCGGATTCGTCCGTGAGCACGGGCTTGCAATACAGGCAAGATATCTTGTTCGAGTTGTTGCCACCGAATCGGATTCCGGAAAAACTCGCTGACGTTAATCGTCATGCGATCCAAAAATTCGTCATACAATGTCGCACTTTTTTCCATCGCCTGCATATAAGAAGCAAATGTACTGTATCCTTTTTTATCGCGTAGCGCTGTCAATCGTCGCTTCATCTGGGCTTCTTTATATTGTCCTAAATCAATTCCTGATTTTTTTAAGAAACGCTGGATGAAAAGCTCATAGTCCTGCATAGTCCACCTCACAAATCCTCTCTCTGTCGGGATTGTTTCTAACACACTCCCTATCTTATTTTCTATCTTAGCATAAAGCCATTTCCTTTCCAAAAAACAAAAAAAGACGATTGAGCAGTTGCTCAATCGTCTTGCCAACATTAAACGTTTAATGGTTGTCCTTGAAACCAAAGACCGAGTTCACGCTCGGCACTTTCCACACTGTCTGAACCATGAATGACATTCTCGCTCATCGTGTTCGCGAAATCGCCCCGAATCGTTCCTGGCAGTGCTTCCGTCGGTTTCGTTTTCCCGATCATCATCCGTGAAACCGTGACGACATCTTCGCCTTCAACACGAAGCGCGACGACTGGACCAGATGTCAAAAAAGTGACCAACTCTCCGAAAAATGGTTTTTCTGCGTGTTCCGCGTAATGAGCTTGAGCCAATTCTTCAGATACCTGCATCATTTTCATTTCACGAATTACAAATCCCTTACGTTCGATACGAGCGATGATTTCCCCAATCAAACCTCGTTCAACGCCATCCGGTTTTACCATTAAAAACGTTTGTTCCATTACTAGTTCCCCCTATGAAATGCAGATAAAAAAGCGCTTACATAGTAAGTTTACTGCGTAAATGGACAAGCGGCAAGAAATTTTTTACATTTTTTCAACCTTTGCGTTTTCCGACATACCGGGCGACTTCTTCCAAGGAACGTTTTGCTGACGATTTCGGCAGATGATTCAAGCGGAGAATCGCCCGTCGGATGTATAAATCAACGGTTTGTTGCGTGCGCTCCAACGCATCTGATTGTTGCAACCGGTCCAGTAAAGGAGCCACTTCTTCATGACTCGGCATCGAACGGATCTTTTGTAACTCACGAAAGAAGTCTTGATCTTCCGAAGCATAAAACACAGGCAAAGTTTTATGACCATGCCGCAAATCTTCCGCGACAGGTTTTCCGAGTTCCGTCCGCTTGGCCGTAAAATCGAGCAAATCATCTGCAATTTGGAAAGCTAGACCGATGTCACGCCCAAATTGTCGTAACGCTTTTGTATCTTCCGGTGAACAGTTCGCGACAATCGCCCCAAGGTGACAGCTGGCTTCAATCAAGATCGCCGTTTTCCGTTCAATCCGCTTGATATACCGTTTGATGGATTGTTCCCAGTCGTACTGATCGTAAATCTGCTCGATTTCGCCCTCACAGATTTCACGCATCGCATGGACCATCACTTGAACAAGTTCCGGTTTCCCGACTTCACCAATCAACTTAACTGCTTCCCCAAATAAAAAGTTACCGGAATAGAGGGCAACTTCTTCATCAAAATGTTGCATGACGGTTGGTTTTCCGCGTCGCAATTCGGCATCATCAATCACATCATCATGCACGAGCGAAGCCATGTGAACCAGTTCAAGACTGGCTGCGACTCGCACGAGTTCATCACGGTCCGCCCGACCGAATTTTGATGCCAACAGAACAAACGCAGGCCGAATCCGTTTGCCGCCTGCTTGAAGCAATTGTTGTCCGGCAGCATCGATTGTCGGATCGTTCGATGCGATGTGACTGATCAAAAATTCATCCACTAAATTCACTTCTTTTGTTACATCCCGATAAATTGAATGCAGTGACATCTCACCACTTCTTTCCGAGGTGCATTGCAGCCGCCCCACCTGCAAATGCTTTTACTTCAACTTGCATAAAACCGGCCTGTTCAAACAGTTGCTTCAGCTCGACACGATCTAAAAAGACTTCTGTTGATTCTTGTAGCCAATTGTATTGATCATAGGATTTCGCAAACAAACGACCGACTTGCGGCATGATTTTCCCGAAATATAGTGCGTATGCTTCTTTAAATAACGGTGCTGTCGGTTGGCTCGTCTCGAGACAAACGACCGTCCCGCCCGGTTTCAGGACCCGGTGCATTTCTTTAATGACTTGCAGATAATCCGGAACGTTCCGCAGCCCAAAGCCAATCGTCACGTAATCAAACGAATGGTCGCCAAACGGAAGCTCCATCGCGTTTCCATGAATCAATTCGACATTTTTCATTTCAAGCGCTTCAACTTTTTCCACGCCGACTTTCAACATGTTTTCAGAAAAATCGAGTCCTTTGATCACACCCGTCGGACCGGCTGCTTTCGCAAGTTGAATCGTCCAGTCGGCAGTTCCGCAACATAAGTCGAGACACTTTGCTCCCGGAAACACATTCATCCGCCGCATCGTTTCTTTTCTCCACAATTTATGAAGGCGGAAGCTGATGATGGAATTCATCTGATCATAATTACTTGAAATCGATTGAAACACTTCATATACTTTTTTCTCTTTTTCTTGTGTCTGCACGCAGTTCACCCTTTCGAAGATATTACGCTACTGCCATCTGTTCCAGATGAGATAATAACAGTTGTTGAGCACTTGCCTGTAAGCTTCGTGCCCGTTGACGGATTAAACGTTGTCCGTCCTCCGTCAACCAGTCTCTTCCGCTAATCGTTGCTAGTCCTTGAACCAATCCGAATTCTGCCTTTAACCACAATAAGACATACTCTTCGGTCGAATCGTAGTTTTCCTCATGAAGGGCACATTTTGCTTCGTTCACATGCTGAACGGTCCGTCCGAGTGTTACGAGTGCCGTTTGGGGAAGAGAAGCCAATTCTTCGAAGAAATAGCTCGAAAACAAATCTCCGGCCAAAACCAGCAATTGTCGTTCTTTTGAACCTCTCTCGGTCTCTCCGACACGTTCATGTAACAGTAAGGCCACTTGTGCATAGTGCACACCTTTGACAAGTGATTGCCAAGCCAACGTTTCATTTTGGGCGACATCGATCAACCAACTGATTTGTTCACGATTGATGGAAGGGAAATCCACATGCCGAGCCAATTGTGTTGTTTGTTTTGTAGTGAGTGCAGTGACCATTTCTTCCACGAGCAGCTCTTGATGATTCATGCTTTTACCCCCCGATCTCCAGTGCCATCTCGTTGATGGATTTTCTTCTTTTTTAATATACCATAATCAGTCCGTTTTCTCGTCTCTCAATGTCCACAAAAAAAGCCGTCCGAGGATTTCCTCGAACGACTATGTAGCCGAATTACTTAACCGCATCTTTCAATGCTTTACCTGGTTTGAAAGCCGGTACTTTGCTTGCTGGGATTTCGATATCTTCTTTTGTACGTGGGTTGCGACCTTTACGAGCTGCGCGTTCACGGACTTCGAAGTTACCAAAGCCAATCAATTGGACTTTCTCTCCAGACTGAAGTGTCTCAGTGATCGATTCGAATGTTGATTCTACAACTTTCGTCACGTCTTTTTTAGTCAGACCTGATTTTTCGACAACTGCTTGAATGAGTTCAGTTTTGTTCATTACGTTCACCCCCTCCCAATCACTTCTTCGAGGCTAATCATACCTTATAAACGTTGATATTACAACATTTTCGTTAGAATCCCCATTAATTTTCTGATTCTTCGATCGATTTCTCAGAAAACACAAGTTCGCCTTTTTTGTTGATTGTGTAACTTTGGGAGTACGCAGGAACAAAAGGTTGCTCATCGTAGAGCAAATGCCGAATATCTTGGCCGACTTTCGGCTTTTTCTTCGCTGTTTCGACGGCTTTTTTAAGTTCAGGCAAGTAGTTGATAAACAACTGTCCTTGCCCGTCTACATAGATCGACAGTTTTTCGTCTGAATACGGACTCGGCACTTTTGGTTCATCTTTAATAAACAGCTTTTTGTAATCCAGCGTAAACTGATTTTTCCCGATCGAACCTTTGAAAGGATACTTGTCATTTTTCTTACGGTACGTATCAATTCGGACTTGGAGCTTTTGAAGTTCTTCTGCTACAAGCAAGTCCATCAATTTGACTGTCGGTTTTTTCTCGACGTCGACGAGTAAATAAATGAATGTACCGCCACCTTCAAAACTGTTTGGAGGCGGGTCACTCATGTATCGCGGAATCAGACGTCCCAGTTCGATTTGATAGCGTTCCATTAATGGCGTATCTGCTTCTCTTGTTTTGATTGGTAAAACTCCCGTATCCTTTTGATACGCGTCCACTGCATTTTGTACCGTCCGAATCTGTTCCGGATAAGGAACCCGATTCGACGGTTTTTGACTGTCCGGAAACAGACAACCGGATAACAACATGACCGGGACCAACATGAAAACCACCAAAAGTTTTTTCATGCGCTCGGACCTGCCATGACGATAAAGATCATGATGATCGATGCAACGATAAAACAAAGAAAAGCAATGGTCGACATCAAAAATTGCCAACCTCCGGATAATTTCGTCCGACTGATTGTGACCAATAAGACACTGATCGCAAACAAACCGATCCCGGCGAACGAAATCCACATTTTTAGTAATCCAGGACTCAAGGTTTCCACCCCACTCCGTTAATCTTTCATTGTAAACAGATGTTCAATCTCATTTTTTTGCGGACGGCGCATCAATTTCTGTACTTCTTCTGCCGGAGTATGTCCGTCGAATAAGACATGATAAAGCGCTGTCGTGATGGGTAACTCACATTGTTTCGTTTCTGCTAAATCGTAAGCAGCTTGTGTCGCCCGGACGCCCTCGACGACCATCCCCATGTTCTCAAGAACGGTTTCGAGTTTTTCCCCCCGGCCGATCGCATTTCCTGCACGCCAGTTCCGGCTGTGGACCGATGTACAGGTCACGATTAAGTCGCCCATTCCCGTCAAACCAGTGAACGTCATCGGATTTGCACCGAACAATGTTCCGAGTCGGGCAATTTCGACCATTCCACGGGTGATCAAGGCAGCTTTGGCATTATCACCGTACCCTAATCCATCTGCCATTCCGGCTGCTAAAGCAATGATGTTCTTGAATGCTCCGCCCAGTTCTGCTCCGATGATATCGGCATTCAAATAGACACGGAAGTTATCATTCGTAAACAATTCCTGCACACGTCCCGCCTCTGCCATATCAGTGGAAGCAACCGTCACAGTCGTCGGCTTCCGTAATGCGACTTCTTCCGCATGGGATGGACCCGTCAACACACAAATTGCTGAACGTTTAGAGGCATCAATTTCCTGTTCCATCAATTCCGACAGCCGCAAATGTGTTTTAGGTTCAATCCCTTTCGAGGCATGAATCAACACGACCGGTTCCGTCAACAATTCATTCAGCTGACGCGATACAGAACGAATCGCAGAAGAGGGCGTCACAATCAAGATATGTGAGACCCCTTCAACAGCTTCGCTTAAAACAGTTGTTGCCTGAAGTGATTCCGGCAACGTCACATCTGGTAAGAACTGCGTATTTTCATGATTTTGATTAATGGCATCAACATTTTTTTGATCCCGACCATAGAGAGTGACCTCATGACCGTTATCGGCTAAAACGAGTGAGAGTGCGGTTCCCCAACTCCCGGCTCCAATGACTGCGATTTTTTTCATCATGATTCACCTTGTCCTTATTGTTTTTGACGTGCCAAAATCCGAATTGGTGTTCCTGTAAAATCAAAAGCTTCACGAATCCGGTTATCCAGATAACGTTTATATGAGAAGTGTAACAATTCCGGATCATTGACGAATAAAACGAATGTAGGCGGACGAGAAGCGACCTGTGTCGCATAGTTAATCCGCAAACGAACACCTTTATCCGTTGGTGCAGGATTCATTGCTACCGCATCTACGATGACATCATTCAAGACACTTGTCTGAATGCGTTGTGCATGACTCTTCGCTGCTTGTTTGATGACAGGAAGTAACGTTTGTAAACGACGTTTTGTTTTCGCCGAGACAAAAACGATTGGTGCATAATCAAGGAACCGGAATTCTTCGCGAATTTCCTCTTCCATTTTTTTCATTGTTTTATCGTCTTTTTCAACGGCATCCCATTTATTGACGACGATCACGATAGCACGACCTGCTTCATGGGCATAACCGGCAACTTTTTTATCTTGCTCGATGATGCCTTCTTCACCATCTAATACGACACAGACGACATCCGCCCGTTCGATGGCTTTTTGTGCACGCATGACACTGAATCGTTCTGTTGATTCATAGACTTTTCCGCGTTTGCGCATACCAGCTGTATCGATGATGACATACTCTTGTTCATCCCGTGAAAACGGTGTATCGATTGCATCACGCGTTGTACCGGCGACACTTGACACGATGACCCGTTCTTCACCGAGAATCGAGTTCGTCATACTTGATTTCCCGACGTTTGGACGTCCGACTAAAGCAAACTTAATCGTGTCCTCATCGTATTCGATCTCTTCTTTATCCGGTGCAAGCTCAAGCACACGGTCAAGCATATCTCCGAGTCCTAAACCGTGCGTTCCGGAAATCGGATACAAATCACCAAATCCTAATGAATAAAACTCGTACATCAAATCGCGCATTTCAAAGTTATCGACTTTGTTGACCGCAATGACAACGGGTTTATTTGAACGGAATAACATATTTGCGACTTCTTCATCTGCTGATGTAATGCCTTCACGGCCGTTGACCATAAAAATAATGACATCCGCTTCATCGATAGCGAGTTCCGCCTGATGACGCATCATTTGAAGTAGGGGCTCATCCCCGACTTCGATTCCACCTGTATCAATCAAATGAAAATGACGATTCAGCCATTCTCCAGTTCCGTATATACGGTCGCGGGTAACGCCTGGCTTGTCTTCTACGATCGAAACCCGATCTCCAATCACCCGGTTAAAAATCGTCGACTTTCCGATATTTGGGCGACCTACGATCGCCACTACTGGAATTGCCATCCCAACACCTTCTTTCTCTTCTCTCGCTTCATAGCCGTTCTATTGTACCAAATGAAGCGGTTTTATACCATATCTATCGGAACATAAAAAAAGTGAACACGTTTCGTGTTCACTTTTACTACGTTATTCTTTTGAATCCGATTCTTTCTCAGCAAGATCAGCAACTGAAAATCCTTCGTTTTGATCCGTATACTGAGAATAGTCATCTTCCGACGATTCTTCCTGCTCCAGCACACGTGTTGACAAGGAAATCTTATGCTCCGCAAGATGCACTTCAAGAACTTTTGCTTCAATTTCCTGACCTTCTTCAAGCACTTCTGACGGCGACCCGATGTGACGGTTCGCGATTTGCGAAATGTGAAGCAGTCCTTCCACCTGTGGCGCTAGTTCAACAAACGCACCGAATTGGACGATTCGACGGACACGTCCTTTGACGATATCTCCCGCTTCGATTTTACCTTCCATCTGTTGCCATGGACCCGGCTGCGTTTCTTTGATCGAAAGTTTTACTTTTTCCGTATCGCGGTCGACACCAAGTACTTTCACTTCGACTTGTTGTCCTTCCGTGACGATATCAGACGGCCGTTCCACACGATGATGTGCCATTTCAGAAATGTGGACTAAACCATCCACACCGCCAATATCAACGAACGCACCGAAATCCGTTAAGCGTTGAACCGTTCCTTCTAAAATCTGGCCCACTTCGAGCTGCTCGAGGGTTTCTTTTTTCTTCGCATTCAGTTCGCCTTCGACAACGGCTTTATGCGAGAGAATGACACGATTTTTTTCTTGATCCAGTTCGACGACTTTAACAGCAATCGTTCGACCAATATAATCCGAAAAGTCTTCCACGTAATGTCGTTCTACAAGAGAAGCCGGAATGAATCCACGAACACCGATATCGACGACAAGTCCGCCTTTGACGATATCTTTTACAACAACATCAAAAATTTCACCTGATGCGTATTTCGCTTCGACTTTTTCCCATGCCTGCAAGGCATCCACTTCACGTTTGGAAACAACTACTTCTTCATCTGTTATTTTCTTGACCTTTACTTGTAGTTCATCACCGACTTTGAGCGCACCTTGAATGTCATCCAAGTGGAGACTCGATACTTCGCTAATCGGCAGGATTGCTTCTGTCTTATATCCGATATCAATGAGTGCTTGCTTGTCTTCAATCTTCACGACCGTTCCGGTTATCACCTGGTCCCGATGAATTTCAAAATCAGGCATATCTTTCATTTCTTCGACCATTCCAACACAACCTCCTCACGATGAGTACAAGAAACGTATGAATACGTTTATCCTTCTTCTAACTTCTTACAATTCTGACTATTTGTCAAGGCATTACGCGTGATTGAAGTAGACGGTTTTGATTTCTTCCAAAATCCGTTCGGAAATCGCCTTCGCCGCCCCTCGCTGATCTCTTAAATCCGTAATGTCAACCGGTTTTCCGATGGCAACGCGCATTCTTCGGAACGGACGGTAATCCCCGATGATTGCAATCGGTAAGATTTGGGCCGGTGAACGCAAAGCGAAGAATCCGACGCCGGGTTGGGCTGATGTAAACTCTCCTGGTGCCGATCGGGTCCCTTCCGGAAAAATTCCGACCGTTTCATCCGAATTTAACAATTCAATCGTCCGCTTCAGTGCTTGGCGATCACCTTGTCCGCGACCGACCGGATAGGTTCCGGCTGAAATCATGATTTGCTTGAGAACCGGGATATTGAACAATTCTTCTTTCGCCATGTAGCGTACGGAGCGGCTGGTCGGAATAGCACTGACTAAAAAGACCGGGTCCCAGTTGGAACTGTGGTTGGCACAGACTAAGAGTGATCCGTCAGACGGAATATTTTCCTTCCCCGTCACTTTTAAACGGAAGACCGTTTTAGCAATCATCAGGACGATGAATCGTGCTAATCGATAAACAAATTCGTTCTTTTTCATTTCAGGACACCTTCTGCAAGTTCAGTTAACCGGGCGACGACCTGATCAATGTTCAATTCTGTCGTGTCGAGGTAAATGGCATCTTCTGCTTGCTTAAGCGGCGAAACCTTCCGTTCGCTATCCCGCTGATCGCGCAGGGCGATTTCTTCCTGCAATGCTTCTAAGTCGCTGTCTATTCCACGGGCGACATTCTCACGGTGACGGCGGCTCGCTCGTTCTTCGACCGATGCCGTCAGAAAGACTTTCAGTTCGGCCTCAGGCAAGACGACCGTCCCGATGTCACGACCGTCCATGACGATCCCCCCATGTTCCGCCAGTTTGCGTTGGGCAATGACAAGCGCCGACCGGACTTCTGCTTGGCGGGCGACAAACGAAACGTTATTCGTCACTTCATTCGTTCGAATCGCTTCCGTCACTTCCCGTTCTCCGATGAAGACCCGTTGTCCGTGTTCTCCCGGTGTCAGACGAAGATCGAGTGATTTCATCAATTCTCCAAGGACCGGTCCATCTTCTAAATCAAGCCCCTGTTCTAACGCGGCAAGCGTGACGGCACGATACATGGCTCCTGTATCGATGTACACATAATCGAGATGTGCTGCTAATTGTTTGGCAATCGTACTTTTCCCGGCTCCTGCTGGTCCGTCTAAGGCAATTTGAATATTCTTCATGAGTGATTTCGTTCCTTCCATCATCACCAACGTAAGTGGTGTATAGTATCGACCGTTATCATAGCAAAAAAAAGCCCTTACGTGAATGGATTCGTTCCACGTCGTGAATTTTTCATTTGCGCTTGGTAACAGTGCCGTAAGACCAGTTCACGACTTCGGTCATTGATCCGAGTAAACTGAAAGGCTAATTCATAACGGGCTTCTCTCGGGTCAACACGGACGAGTTCTGCCAAAACATCGACTGTATGTGTCACACCGTCTCCCGTCGGCAGTAAAAAGGTTAATTCCAGCTCTTCCTTCACTTCAATTGGAATTTGATTAGCCAATACTAAAATTCCGCCTGCCGATAAATCGAGCGTCACAGAAGTGAACGGTTCAAAAGCCGTTTTATGTGGATGAACAGCTACATCCAATAATTGAGGCACGCGGACGAACTGTCGGCGCTGGACACGCTGAATCATGTCTTCTTTTGGTCGACGTAACGCATACCGTTGACCTCGTAACGGATCATTTTGACGTTCGACGACTTCCGTCTCAAATCCATACAGCTTTCCTTTTTCCTTAAAAAAGTAAAATCCGACTTGTTCTTGATCCGACAAGATAAAAGTTTTTAACGTCGAGACTTCACTTGGTGCCTCAATCCAAATCAGTCGGTTCGTCACGGCTGTCACTTTCGTTCGCCCTTGCCGGTCCTCTTGATTGGTCAACATGACTAAATCTCCAGTTTCTATCATCTTACTCTCTCCCAGCCCATTCTATTCAGTTACTTTTTCTATTGTGGCGTTGGTTCAAACGATTCGCACTTCGAATTTGATACAGACCGACTGTCCATAATCCAATCATAAATAAAATCGGCACAATAGATATCCCACCATTTTCCAATATTAACAAATTAAAGATAGTGTGTACAATCATCGGAACAAAAATCGATAATCCGAGCCAACGATACGGATGATTCGAAAACTTAGCTTTTCCCATAAAAAATCCCATGATGACTGCAAATAAAGCATGTCCTGAGACCGGTAACAACGCACGGAAAATCATATGTTCAACCGTCCCATTGACCATTAAATATAAAATATTTTCCAGTGTCGCAAATCCTAAGGAACAAGCGACTGCATAAATGATACCGTCATAATAGTCATTAAACCGCTGATGGATATAGACGGTATAAAACACAACAAACCATTTTGCAAATTCTTCCGTCACGGCAGAACGAACCAATTGAATCGGTTCCAGTCCTCCAAACTCATTTTGAATGATGTATTCGATGAACATTAAAGGAAAAACAAGAAGTATCCCGAAAATAAAACTACGTAGGATATACCCTACGGGCTCTGATTCATGTTCGTGGCGCAGATAAAAATATGTCAACAATGCAATTCCTGGGGCAATTCCTGAGAAAACGATTGGTAACACGTCTCCTCCCCCTTCCTATTCTCTTAGAATAAAGGTTTCTGTCGAAAAAGAAAACAGCACCTATTGTTTCTCTGGAAAAAAAGGGTACAATGTTAATGAAAATGACGGGAAAGAAGGTGAAGGTTGCTCGTTTTACGACGACGACTACTTAATGAAAAAACTACTTTTGATTCATACCGGAGGCACCATCGCCATGGCGCAAAACCATTCCGGTCACGTTTTACCTAATGAAATCAATCCACTGGATGCCTCATTGCCCAAAGCGACCGACATTGCTGACATTACAACACGTCACTTTTCCAATCTGCCGTCTCCGCATATCACACCAGAAATCATGTTACGACTTGCTCACTTCATCGGTAAGGAATTACAGGATGGCTCGTATGACGGCGTCGTCATCACACACGGCACGGATACGTTAGAGGAAACAGCATACTTTCTCCAGCTCACAATCGGAGCGCCTATCCCGATCGTTTTGACTGGTGCGATGCGTTCTTCCAATGAGGTTGGATCAGACGGTGAATTTAATTTGATTACCGCCTTACGGGTTGCCGTCAGTAAGGCTGCTCAAGACAAAGGGGTCCTCGTCGTCTTCAACGGGGAAATCCACTCTGCGTTTAACGTCACAAAAACTCATACTTCTTCAGTCGATACTTTTAAATCCGTCCATTTCGGAAATCTGGGTATGGTGACGAAAGATCATGTTTACTTATTTAACACACCGCTTCTCAAACCGACCCATATGGTGACACAATTGAGCAAACGCGTTGCTGTCCTCAAAGTCTATGCCGGGATGGAGCCTGATTTACTGCTTGCGGTCAGCGAACTCGGTTACGATGGCCTTGTGCTAGAAGTACTCGGTCAAGGAAACGTGCCGCCAAGCCTGGTCGATGCGATTCAGACACTGACACAACAAATGCCGATCGTTATCGTCAGTCGTTGTTTCAACGGGATCGTCCAGGATGTATACGGGTATACCGGGGGCGGACAACAATTAAAAGAACTCGGTGTGATTTTCTCAAATGGACTGAATTCTCAAAAAGCACGGTTGAAATTAATGATCGAACTTGAGATTAGTGCGACGCACCATGCTTTGGAAGAATCTTTCCGCGTCGAATAGAAGAACAGACAACAAAGGGAGGGGCTATGAACGCCTCTCCCTTTGTGTGCATATACATTATGATCGTGCAGTTTCTTGTTTCAGACGATACAGAAGACTGTCTGCAATCAATTCACCATGGAATCGTCCGTTTTCGATGAAGATTTTATTGGCATCATATCCAGCTGCAACAACACCAGCGATATAGATGCCGTCGATGTTCGACTCCATCGTCGCTTCATCAAATACAGGGATTCCTGTTTCTGAATCGATTTCAATTCCGGCATCGGCGAACAGTCCGATATCCGGTGTATAACCCGTCATCGCGAAGACAAAATCAGCTTTGACGGCCAACTGTTCGCCGTGAACAGAATATAACACTTCCGCATTCGTAATTTCTTCGATTGTTGCGTCAAACACCATCGTCACTTTTTCTGCCCGGACCAGGGATTCAAAATTCGGCAGGACCCATGGTTTAATCGACGGACTATACGATTCGCCGCGATACAACATGGTCACACGGGCACCTGCTTTTTCAAGTTCAATTGCTGCATCGACACTCGAATTCTTCCCGCCGATTACGACAACATCCTGGCCATAAAACGGATGACCTTCTTTGAAGTAATGGAAAACGTGTGGCAACTCTTCGCCCGGTATATTCATCTTATTCGGCAGTCCATAATAACCGGTCGCGAGAACAACCGATTTGGCTTCCCGTGTCACGACTTGCTGATTGCGAAGCGAAGTCACGTTAAACCCGCCGTTGATGCGCGCGACGTGTTGAACCGTCTCAAATGGTCGCACGGTAACTTCTTTTCGCCGTACTACTTCCCGGTAATAGACGAGTGCATCTTGTCGTTTCGGTTTCAATTCTTTATTAATAAAAGGCACACCGCCGATTTCCAGCTTTTCACTACTTGAAAAAAACGTCTGGTGTGTCGGGTACTGATAAATGGCTTCCACGATATTTCCTTTTTCAATGACTTCGACGGACAATCCCCGTTCCTGCATTTCAATTGCAGCTGATAACCCACAAGGTCCTGCGCCGATGACGATACAATCCAACATATCTCTTTCGCCTCTTCCGCTTGCTTTTTTTTCATCTTAGCAAATCTTTCCGGCCGAAGAAAGAAATAACCATACAAAAAAAGCTCACTTCACTTAGAAGTGAGCTTGACTTAGATTAAACCCAACCACGGAATCGTGACGCTTCCGCCATTTTCCGGACACCTACCATGTATGCCGCAAGTCGCATGTCGACATTTCTTGTCTGAGCCGTTTGATACACCTGATTAAAGGAATTCACGAGCACTTTTTCAAGTTTTTCATGCACTTCTTCTTCCGTCCAGTAGTATCCTTGATTATTTTGAACCCATTCAAAGTAAGAGACTGTTACGCCACCACTTGAAGCGAGAACGTCCGGAACAATCAAAATATCACGTTCCGCTAAAATCTTCGTCGCTTCGTTCGTCGTTGGACCGTTCGCCGCTTCGACCACGATACTCGCTTTAATGTCATGGGCGTTGTCTTCTGTGATTTGATTTTCAATGGCTGCCGGGACTAAAATATCACATTCCAGTTCCAACAACTCTTTATTCGAAATCGTATTTTTGAAAAGGGTCGTCACAGTACCAAATGAATCGCGACGATCGAGTAGATACGGAATATCAAGACCGTTCGGATCGTGTAATGCTCCGTATGCATCACTGATGGCGATGACTTTCGCACCGAGGTCATGCATGAACTTCGATAAGAAGCTTCCGGCGTTACCGAATCCCTGAACGACGACACGTGCCCCTTCAAGCGTGATTCCTTTTTTGGCAGCCGCTTCTCGAATCATGATGGCGACACCTTTTGCCGTTGCCGTCTCACGACCATGGGAACCTCCAAGCACTAATGGTTTCCCTGTAATGAAGCCTGGTGAGTTGAATTCATCGATTCGACTGTACTCATCCATCATCCACGCCATGATTTGTGAATTCGTGAAGACGTCCGGTGCCGGAATATCTTTCGTCGGACCAACGATTTGACTGATGGCACGAACATATCCGCGACTTAACCGTTCAATTTCACGGAAACTCATTTCACGTGGGTCACAGATGATTCCGCCCTTACCCCCGCCGTAAGGTAAATCGACGATTCCTGCCTTGAGACTCATCCAGACGGACAATGCCTTGACTTCGACTTCCGTTACGTTAGGATGGAAACGAATTCCACCTTTCGTCGGACCGACAGCATCATTATGCTGAGCACGGTAACCGGTAAAGATTTTGGTCGATCCGTCATCCATTCGAACCGGAATCCGGACTGTCAACATCCGAAGTGGTTCTTTCAACAGTTCATACATCTCGTCTGGGTAACCAAGTTTTTCAAGTGCTTCCTTGACGATTTCTTGTGTTGCTTCGAGTACATTCTTGCGATGATTTGCGTGTTGTTGGTCAGTGATCATTCCAACGTTCCTCCCCATAAGTGGCATCCCCTATGCCGTTTCCTTGTTCGGATAAAGTATACCTTTTTCCGAGCCGTAATGAAAGGGGTTGTCACCATATTTGTAAGCGCTTTCTACCATCTACTTCATTTTCACTTTTTTTTGCTTGCCGATTCACTTTGATGACGCGTAATCGCCAGTTCAATAAATGTTTCGACCAGTTCCGGATAGTCGATTCCGACAGCTCGCGCACCATCTGGGAACAGACTCGTAGAGGTCATCCCCGGTAACGTATTCGTTTCCAGAATAACCGGTGCCCCTTCATCGGGAACAAGGAAATCGGACCGCGAATAACCGGCGCATCCTAACACTTGATGGGCTAAAACGGCCCATTCCTGTAAGATTTGTGTCGTCTTGTCGTTAAACTGCGCCGGACAGATATGTTCCGATCCACCGATTGCATATTTTGACTCGTAGTCATAAAATTCATTTTTCGGAATGATCTCAATGACCGGCAAGGCTTTTTCTTGTCCTTTCGCCCCGAGAACCGGCACTGTAACTTCACGCCCTTTGATGAATTGTTCAATCAAAACAGCATCATCCGCCTGGAATGCCAGTTCGATGCCTTGACGCAGCATCTGTTCGTCCGTCGCAATCGTTAAACCATTCGAAGAGCCTTCTTGTGCCGGCTTGACGACACAAGGGAACTGCTTGTCCCATTGTTTGACTTTTTGTTCGATGTCGTCCCCTCGCTCGACCAATACATCCCGTGCAATTCGAATGCCTGCTTTTTCGAAATGTACCTTTGAGCGCGCCTTGTCCATCGCTAACGCTGACGCCAATACTCCTGAACCTGTATATGGAATGCCTGCCATCTCTAGTAGTGCTTGGACACGACCATCTTCACCAAACTTGCCGTGAAGGGCAATGACAGCGGCCTCGACTTGTAGATTTAAGATTTCCTCTGCACGCTCTGGATGAAAGTCGACGGCAACGACTTCATGCCCTTTACTTTCCAGCGCATTAATTACCGATTTCCCACTATTTAATGAAACTTCACGTTCACCAGAAATTCCGCCAAACAATACTGCCACTTTCATCTTGTTCACTCCTTCATCTTACGTTCAATGCTTATCATACCATCACTTTTTGTATGAAAAAACACAAAATGGTCGCAAGAATCGTCCAGACACATAAAAAGTCACTTCCCGAATGCATTCGGTGAAGTGACTTTTTAGCTACACCTTGACGATTCCCGATTAAAACGGGTCATCCGAATCAAGGTGTAAAGGTTGCGATCAGAGCTGGAACCGCTTGTTCCAACAGAATCGTTTTGCCGTATTCCGACATCACGAGCGGACTTTTCGGACTGGGTACTCCGTATTCCGACAGAATCGTTGTAATCGTCTGCTCAACATGTTGCTTCATTTGTTCTTGGAAGTATAAATAATAACGGTTTTCAAAGAAATACAGTGTGCCACCCGTTTCCGTTTGATCGATGTGACGCCCCAGACTATGACTCGCTTGAATGACATCCTCCAACTGATCCAGTTGATATAAGACATGATGCACGATATCGACCGTCATCCTGATTTCCACTTGATCAAATTCTTCAAACGTTTCTTCCGGCAAGGCGCCTTCCCGCCGAACATCGACCAACATCCCGTCATTCGGGAAAAATGTGACAAAAAAGTCGAGTGTCCCGACGGCATGAAATCCGTAATTCGATTCTGCTTCTTCTAGTAAATTACGTAATAATGCTTGTCCTTTTCCGACAGCCAACGTTTCTGGTCGAACGTCATGGGCAGACAGTTCTTGCTTTGACACGAAGACCCGTAAGTGACCTTGCTTAAATTGCTCAAACCTCATGTTAGACTCCTCCAGTTACTCGGCAGAGTACAAAAGCTCTCCGTTCAATATGACTCACACTATACACCAGTTGTCGGAGTGAGTCGACTTAACCAACTTTTCCAAGCGGTGTCATCTGATCCAAGCAACATATCCCCGTACTTTTCCGGATGTTGGTCAACGGCATAGCCACCCAAACCAATTTCCGTTTGCGGCGCATGCAGATGAATCTCGTCAATTGCTTCATCCAGGTCCTTTAAATGATCAGAAATCGTACAAGATAAAACAACTGCTCGAGGAGTCAGCTGTTTCGTTACCGCCACAAGATCGGGTACTGGAATACCCGCGCCAAGGAAAATGACATCGAATCCGCTCTGACGTAAATACAACGTAAAGAACAGCAATCCAAGTTCATGTTCTTCTTCCGGTGCACAAACGCACAGAATGCGTGGCAAAAATGGATTAATCGGCATTTGAAGGGATAACGTCGAGAGACGCGCCCGTAAGAACGCCGTCGCAAAATGTTCATGTGCAATCGTAATCGTTCCTTTTTCCCATCGCATCCCGATTTCATGTAACAACGGACCTACGATATCTTGAATGACCTTATCAAAGCTAAACATCGAAAAGGCTTTGTTCATGATGTCATGTGCGTGCCGTTCTTCGAAACTCGTCAGTGCTTCGAACAGTTGATCACGCAGTTCGATCCCGTAATCGGTTGGAACCTCCGTTCGGTTCACCGGCATTTCATATAGTTGAATGGCTTTCGAAACCGATAGCCCTTCTTTTTGTTTATCGACAATCCACCGCAGCTTGGCAACATCGTTATCGCTGTAAATACGATGTCCTGATTCGCTCCGATCTGGATCCAATACTTGATACCGCCGTTCCCAAGCACGAATGGTCGTCGGATTGAGTCCCACCAATGCAGCAACTGCTTTGATATTATATTTCCCACGATCCATGCACCGTGCCTCCTTTCTTCTTCCCTTTAGTATACCCGTAAAGGAAAAAAATCTCCGTTCACAATGTGCGCTTACATCATGAAACCGATGGAGACAAAGGCAATGATAATGGTAATCATCAAAACGGTGAGGGTAATCGCAAGTGGATTTTTAGCAAATGGTTGTTTTAACCGTTCATTTCGAACGTGCTCGATTCTCGAGGAACGTGGAGGTAATGATGTTCGTTGTTGTTCATCTTGCCGATTTTTTCGTTGATCGTGTTTACTCAATTTCATCACCTTTTCTAAAAAATAAGGAATACTATTAGTTTACACTGAAGGACGGGATGAAAAAAAGACTTCTTCTAGCCGACGTTTCCAGTCAAGTTGGTTCACATCGACCTGTATGACGGGTTCGTCCACCGTGAGTGTACCGCAATTGTCACAACACCGGTCTTGTACAACTGGCTTTTCGCCAAAATGCTCCAAGATGAAGGCCCGGCGACAAAACGTATTTTGAATATAATTTATCATTTGCATAAGTTCACGTAAACGTATTTTTTTCCGGTCCTCTTGCCATTCAATAATTTGTGATTTTGTTTTCCCTTCCATAAGTTGACTTTTTAACAATCGATAGGCGGGATCATCCGGTTCGAGATTAAGGCGTTGTTCAATCGATTCAAAAGACTCCCCTTGTCCGCGGGATTGAGTCACTTGATCAACCCAAAGTAACGACGCATATTGTTTATCCACTAAGAATTGTTGAAGTTGTTGATCACCTGGTGCATAGAGTAATACAGCAGTCGAGGGCTGACCGTCCCGTCCCGCTCGTCCGATTTCCTGCATGTAGGCTTCAATCGTAGCCGGCATCGTATAATGAATGACGGTCCGGACATTTCCTTTGTCAACACCCATACCAAATGCACTGGTACAGACCAGACAGTCAATTTCGTCGTGAAGGAACTGTTGTTGAATCAGTTGTCGATCTTCCGGTTCAAGACCGGCGTGGTAATAGGCCGCCTGAGGAACAAACGTCGCGATTCGCTCTGCTTCTTTCCGCGTCGTCGTATAAATGACGCATGGACGATTGGTAGTCTTCAATCGTCTTTTCAACACTGTATCTTTTTCGCTTTGTTCAGTTTGTTCGACAATGAGTTGAATTTCCGGTCGGTTGACGGAATGACGGATCCGGTTGGGTTGTATAAGTGCCAGCCCTTGAATGATGTCCTGTTCGACTTGATTCGTTGCCGTAGCCGTCAAAGCTAGGCAAGTCGGATTACCCAGCTGTTTTCGGATAGACCCCAGTTTTGCATATTCCGTTCTGAACTCGTGCCCCCACTGCGAGATACAGTGGGCTTCATCGACGACAAACAGATTGATTTTGATGTCCGCTAACCGTTGTTGGATTTGCGGGACAGCCAACTGCTCAGGGGACAGATATAAATAACGTAACTGATTCAGGTGGCGTAAAATGTGCTCTTTTTGATCACGGGACTCAAGCGACGTCAACTTGGCGACGGATCGTTCCCCCCGGCGTTTGATTTGCATGACCTGGTCTTCGATCAGCGACAGCAAGGGGGATACAATCAACGTCAGTCCGGGCGTTTGCAGATAAGATGGCAATTGGTAACAAATCGATTTACCTCCGCCTGTCGGCAGGATAGCGACTGTATCATGACCGTCAAGGACCGATTCGACGATTGGACGTTGCCCGTCACGAAATGCATCATATCGAAAGATTCGCTTTAATACTTCTTCCATCATGGACGAGCCACCTTTCTTGCCAGGACGATACGGATTTGAAAATAGTCCATTTCCTGCGTCAATTCGTGTTTAATCCGTTTCAGTGAGAACGTCTGTAACCGTTCAGAGAGTCGGACAACCTCTTCATATTGGGTAGCAGTCACAAATTGTTCGAGTGGAAAAACAGTAGCATACATTGCGATTTCGACGAGATGATCTTCCATCGTACTTTTTTTTAATCGTCGCCTCTCGGCAATTTGTTGAACGGTGTAACCTTGTTTCAGCAACTCCCAGGTCTTTTTCGCAGACTGCGTCATTTTAAAATGATCAATATCGTTTCCTAGAGACAGTATCAGGCCGTCTTCAGGTAATGCCCGTAAACATCTTCGCCAGGCCATCACAAATTCCAACTGTAGCGAAAGCAAGTCCGTTCCCAGCCGTTCACTCAATTGAGGAAACGATAATCCCGTTTTTTGCCCGGATAACCGGTAACTGATGAGAATTGCATCTCGTTCTGTCAATTGATGTAACGCCTTATTCAGTTCTTGATACACAGTCGTTATCCAAACCGACCGTTCGGGTACCTGACGGATTTGTTGTCTGACCCACTCTTTTATCCCACTGTCTTGTTGTACTGGAATAAAAAAAGTGTTTTGATCAAGACAGGCAATCGATTGAATCAACAGACTGATCCGTTTCCACAAATGTATCGGATAACCGCGTAGCTCTCCACCTAAGTCATCCAGTAAAAAAGGCGGAGTGATTTGTGCTCTTCCGGCATCTGTAATCATCAAAGTTTGTTCCCGCTCGATCCAGCCGGCATGTTCCAGCTCCTGTAACAGCTGCTCAAACCGGTCTTTTTTTAATGGCACCATTCCGAAAATAGCTTCCAGTCCGTAAAAATGTGCGTCTTGTAAGGAAGTCGCTGAACGTTTTCCTTGAATCAGATGAAATAAGCTTCGATCTGTCCGTTCATTTTGCAAACGACTGATGGCTTCTAGTACGATTTGTCGTACGATTGTTTTTTCCATGTCAGTCCTCCTTTCCGTCCTGTTGCAAGTTGTTACTGGGATGCCTCGTTCATGTTCAGAATACACCCGACTCCCAATTCGTACATTTGTTCCTATTTTACATTTCCTATCTGATTTACGCTATGTTGAATCTACTAAAGAAACGGAAAAGGCGATTTCACCCCATCGATTGGTTTATTCACATACTTCTACCTCTTCTTCATTGAAATGCGCGCATGAGTCCGATACAATGACTTATAGATGAGAACAGTACTTGGTTTCCAATGTTTTCGAATCGAGAGGAGAATGACCGATGGCTAAATTTACAATTGTTGACAAAGACACATGTATCGCATGTGGCGCTTGCGGCGCAGCTGCCCCTGATATTTATGATTACGATGATGAGGGCTTGGCTTACGTCATTTTAGATGATAACAAGGGAACAGCTGAAATTCCAGAAGCGTTATTTGATGATATGATCGATGCATTCGAAGGATGCCCGACAGATTCTATCAAAGTAGCGGACGAATCATTTGAAGGCGACGCGCTTAAATACGAATAATGTTCGACTCACCGGTCTGCTCTTACAGGAGCAGATCTTTTTTTCGTAAAAAAAATCACTTTCCTACGGCGAGCGCAGAAAAGTGATTTAAGACAGGAAACGTTACCGTTTTCCTTTGATATACGGTACACCGACAGCTTTCGGTGCATCCGCCCGTCCAACGACACCGGCAAGTGCCAAAATCGTCAGCAAGTATGGTGCAATCAACAAGTAGACTTGTGGAATTTGATCCAAAAGCGGTAACTGTTGTCCAATGATCGAAATCGCTTGAGCGAATCCGAAGAATAAGGCTGCGCCCATCGCTCCGAGTGGATTCCATTTTCCGAAAATCATGGCTGCAATCGCAAGGAATCCTTGTCCAAGAATTGTTGTTACACTGAAGTTGAGTGAAATCGATGTCGCGTAAACAGCGCCGGCAAGACCACCAAAACCACCTGAAATCATGACACCGATGAAACGCATTTTCGTGACATTGATTCCCATCGTATCTGCCGCCATGGGATGTTCCCCGACCGAACGAAGACGGAGACCGAATGGTGTTTTGAAGATGACGTACCACGCAACGAATGCCAAAGCAATCGCAATGTACGACGTGTAATAGACGTTAGCAAAAAACATCTTGAGTACCGGGATATCCGATAAAAACGGAACGTTTTCTTTCGAAATCCGGTTCGGAATCGAATCCGTCTGTCCTTTTCCATAAAACGCACGAACAAGGAAAATCGCCAAACCGACAGCTAACATATTAATCGCTACTCCGAGAACCGTCTGATCGGCACGGAATAAAATGGCCGGAATTGCGAGGAACAACGAGAATATGGCTCCGACAACGATGGCAATCAGCATGGCAATCCAAGGACTGGCAGCGCCTAACCCCATCTTCGATAACGTTAAGGCCGAAACGATACCTGAGAATGCCCCCATGACCATCAATCCTTCAAGTGCGATGTTGACAACACCAGAACGCTCACTGAAGATTCCACCGAGTGCTGCAATGATCAACGGAGCCGAATAGGCAAGTGCGATCGGTACGATAATATACAGTACTTCTAAAAAGCCCATTATTTATCGGCTCCTTTCACTTTTTTATCTTCGGGTTTCTTGACCGTGAACTTCTCGATCAAAAGACGGATCGCATAACCCGATGCGACGAAGATGATGATAAATGCGATGATGATTTTAATTAATTCTGGCGGGATTCCGATTTGTTGCATCGAAAGACCACCGATGTTCAGACCCGCAAACAGTAAGGCGGCAAGTACAACCCCAATCGGATTGTTGGCACCTAGTAAGGCAACGGCAATCCCGTCGAATCCGACACCTGTGAATGAAGCATTCAGCGTCATGTTTTGGAATGTTCCTAACCCTTCCATCGCTCCGGCGAGTCCTGCAAATATACCCGAGATGACGAATGAAAGAACAATGTTCTTGTTGACACCCATACCGGCATATTCTGCTGCACTCTTATTGAAACCAACTGCCCGTAATTCATAACCGAGCGTCGTTTTCCAAAGGATGAACCAAAAGACGAGTGCTGCGAGAACAGCAATGAAAATCCCGTTATGCAGACGTGAGAAATCCGTCAATTCCTGCAGGAATGGTGAAGCAAGTGAAGCGGATTCCTTTACTGACTCCGTCCGTTCGTTTTCAATCCCGATGACGTGACGTAAAATATCATTCGTCACATAGAGGGCGATATAGTTCATCATGATCGACGTGATAACTTCGTGCACGTGGAATTTTGCTTTTAAGATACCCGGGACGGATGCCCAAAGCGCTCCAGCAAGTCCCGCACCAATCAAAGCGAGCGGCAAGTGAATCGCTGTCGGGAGGTCAAACTCAATCCCGATCCAGACGGCAACCATCCAGCCGACCAACACTTGTCCTTCCACTCCGATGTTAAAGAGTCCTGTCCGGAAAGCAAAGGCAACAGCAAGACCCGCAAAAATCAGCGGAGCAGCAGCTCGTAATGTTTCACCGATGCTGTAAGGCTCTCCGAATATTCCGTAAAACAATTGATCAAATCCATCAACCGGATTGTAACCGCCAGCCAGCATAACGATTGCACCGACGACCATTCCTAAAATGATGGACAGAATCGGAATCAATATTCCGTAAAAACGTTCTAGTTTCATGAACGACCGACCTCCTCTTTCTTACCGCCGGCCATCAAGAAGCCAAGTTCGATTTCGTTTGTTTCTTTCGGATCAAGGAAAGCAACGGTACGTCCTTCATAAAGAACCGCAATCCGGTCCGACACTTGTAGAATTTCTTCCAATTCAAATGAAATCAATAGAACAGCACGGCCTTTTTCTCGTTCGAGAACCAATTGTTCATGGATGAATTCAATGGCTCCGACATCTAGTCCACGTGTTGGTTGTGCCGCAATCAGTAAGTCAGGGGAACGATCTACTTCACGGGCGATAATCGCCTTTTGTTGGTTTCCGCCTGACAGGGCGCGCGCAAATGTTTCCGGACTTGGAGTTCGGACGTCGAACTTCTCGATTAAGGTTTTTGCTTTTTCCATGACCTGACCGTAGTTCATGATGCCTGCTTTTGAATACGGTTTTTGATAATACGTTTGTAACACCATATTGTGCCCGATCGAGTAGTCGAGGACCAAACCGTGTTTATGACGGTCTTGCGGAATATGTCCGACACCGGATTCCGTCACTTTTCGCGGTTTTAAGTTCTTGATGGATTTGTTATTGAGGAAAATCTCACCGCTGTCTGCTTTACGCAAACCGGTAATAGCTTCAATCAACTCCGTTTGTCCATTCCCATCGATTCCAGCGATTCCGACGATTTCACCGGCCCGGATATCGAGGTTCAATCCGTCTACTGCCTTGATACCGCGACTGTCTTTGACAACTAAATCTTTGATGTCCAGTACAAGTTCTTGTGGAGTTGCCTTGGAATACTCCGCATTGAAGTTTACTTCCCGCCCTACCATCATCTCAGCCAGTCTTGATTGGGTCATTGTTTCATCGATATCAACTGTTCCGATATACTTACCACGACGAATTGTCGTACAGCGATCGGCGACTTCCATGATTTCCTTCAATTTGTGGGTAATCAAGATAATCGATTTCCCTTCAGCAATCAATCGATTCATGATTTGAATCAATTCTTTGATTTCTTGTGGGGTTAAAACAGCAGATGGCTCATCGAAGATTAGAATATCTGCGCCACGGTACAGTGTTTTTAAAATTTCAACACGCTGTTGCATCCCTACCGAAATATCTTCGATTTTTGCATCTGGATCAACGGCAAGACCGTATTGTTCCGAAATTTGGCGGACTTTTTCACGTGCCGCTGCTCGGTCGATTTTCAGACCGGCTTTCGGTTCTGCACCCAAGATGATGTTTTCTGTTACTGTGAAATTTTGAACGAGCATGAAATGTTGGTGTACCATCCCGATCCCCAGATCATTCGCAACGTTCGGACTCGTAATATTGACTTTCTCACCACGTACACGAATCTCTCCAGCCTCAGGCTGATACAAACCAAATAAGACGTTCATCAGCGTCGATTTTCCGGCACCGTTTTCACCAAGTAAAGCGTGAATCTCACCTTTCCGAAGCTGGAGCGTGATGTTATCATTTGCGACGAAACTGCCAAACTCTTTTCGTATGTTTAGCATTTCAATGACGTATTCCAAGAAAATCCACTCCCATGTTTAGTTTAAAAGGGGAGGCCGCAGTACTAGCGACCCCCGCTTCCAGTTTATTTCAGTGACGCTTCGTATTCTTTGTACTCGTCGTCAGTAGCTGGAACTTTGATGTCGCCAGCGATGATTTGTTTTTTGAAGTCTTCCACTTTCGTCAAGACGTCTTTCGCTACATTGTCTTGTGATGGTGCGATATCAACTCCGCCGTCTTTGAGACCGAACTCAACGACTTTACCAGCTGGGAAGTTACCGTCTTTCGTATCTTTTGCTACTTGTTCAACTGCTGTATCTACACGTTTGACCATTGACGTCAATGTAACGTTTTCTGGCATACCTTCTTCAACTTGGTCACGGTCGACACCGATTACCCAAACATCTTCGCCGTTTTTCTTACGGTTTTTCGCTTCTGTGAAGACACCTTGTCCTGTTCCACCAGCAGCATGATAGATGACGTCGACTTTTTTACCGTACATACCTGAAGCAATTGCTTGTCCTTTTTCAGCAGCGTTAAAGTCTTCTGCATATTGAACTTGGATGTCTGCTTTCGGGTTGACGGCTTTAACTCCAGCTTTAAATCCACTTTCGAACTTTTTGATCAAGTCAGAGTTAACACCACCGACGAAACCAACTTTGTCTGATTTCGTTGTCAAACCGGCAACAACACCAACGAGGAATGATCCTTCGTTTTCTTTGAAGACGATTGAAGCTACGTTTGGCTTATCAACGACCATGTCGACGAGTGCAAAGTTGTTGTCTTTAAACTGATCGGCAACTTTACCGATATCTTCTGCCATTAAGAATCCGATACCGAGAATCAAGTCATATTTCGCACGAGCCAATTGCTGAAGGTTCGGTTGGTAATCCGATTGTTTCGCTGACTGGAGGTACTTGTATCCTGTACCTTCTTTTAAGTCGTTGTCTTTACCGAATTTCTGAATCCCTTCCCACGCTGATTGGTTGAACGACTTATCGTCAACACCGCCCGTATCTGTAACCATACCTACTTTGAAGCCTGCTTTTTCGTCTCCGCCGCTTGAATCTTTCGAATCATCGTTACCACCACATGCTGCGAGTACCGAACTCATTGCTAAACCTGTTGCTGCTAATGCGAGAAGTGACTTCTTTTTCATCTGAAATAATCCCCTTTCGAATATGGTCATACAAAGTTCCTGACTACGTCAAGCACCTGAGGCTGGTGATGAGGAGCGTTACGTAGGTAGGTGGGTGGAAAGCGCTTTCAGTGGAACCCCTAAAACGAGTGGTTAGACACGCTTACGGATGACATGGAAATCAAACTTGTCCGCACGGAAATAGTTCGCTGAATAAAGAACGGATCGGTCAAGCTCATCATAATGCGTTTGCCGCAGTACGAGTAACGGTTGGTCCGTATGTAATTGTTCAGCGATCTTTGGATCAATCCGCGGTTCGATGTGCGTGACCGCATGAGTGACACGGCGTCCTAATTCTTTTTCTAGAGCGTCAAACAGTGACGTCGAAGACGTAAACTGTTCTTCATTTTTAATATAATGGCTTGGAATCTTATCGACACAATAGACGACAGGAACATCTCCCGCAAGTCGGATTCGTTCGATTCGATAAACCAGTTCATCCGGTCCTAACTGAAAACGTTCTCGATCACGTTCAGTTGGTTGTACCATTTCTGATGACAGAACTTCTGAGGTCGGAATCATACCTGCACGCGCAATCATCTCCGTGACACTGTAAAGCTCCTCAATCCCTGAAGTAAACGGTGGTCTTGCATTGATAAACGTACCGACACCGTGTTTACGGATGACAATGTTCTCATCTTCAAGAATTCGTAAAGCCTCTCGAAGAGTCGCTCGACTAACGCCAAGTTGCTTTGAAAGTTCAAACTCTGAAGGTAACTTTTCGCCTTCCTTGTAAACGCCGTCATCGATGTCAGACTTGATTTTTTCAATCACACGTAAATAAAGCAAACGATGATCTAATTTAATCGACATGACGCATCTCCATCCTCTATCTAGTTGTAACCAGTGCTCAGACTTCTGACGTATGAGAACTCCAGCCAAGATAAGTATATGATGCCGGACTCAATCCTGCAATCATTTTGTAACAGGTTAGAAGTCTGACTTCTGGCGCTTTTGTAACCCTTTTCATAACGTAAATAAGATTGGAAGAAAATAGGGCATTCTACCTAAGAATACCCCTTTTCCACCTGTCGCTTATTGTTCAGGGACAACTGTTTTTCCTTCAACAACAGCTTTTTTGGCTTGTTCGACTTTTTTCAATGTCTCTTTTGACAGCTTGTCTGACTCTACTAAATCGACACCTTGTTCTTTTAAACCGTAACGAATCGTTTTCCCACCCGTTAGTTTTCCGTCTTTCGCCGCATTGGCTGTATCTTGAACCGCACGATCTACTCGCTTGATGACCGATGTCAACGTCACGTCTTCCGGCATACCTTCTTCTTTTTGATCCCGGTCTACTCCGATGACTGAGACATCTTCGCCGTTCTTCTTACGGTTTTTCGCTTCTGTGAAGACACCGTTTCCTGTTCCGCCGGCAGCCGGGAAAATAATATCCGCGCCTTTTCCGTACATTCCGGCTGCGATTGCTTGTCCTTTTTCCGGTGCTGCAAAATCCTCAGCGTATTGGACGTCAACTTTGATTTTTGGATTAACGGATTTTGCCCCTGCTTCGAATCCGGCACGGAATCGCTCAATGACATCCATCTTCATGCCGCCGACAAATCCGATGTGGTCCGTTTTTGTCTGCATGGCCGCTACAATTCCCGCAAGATAAGCGCCTTCGTTCTCTTTGAACGTAATTGATGTCACATTTTTACCCGGTACGACATTGTCGACGATGGCAAATTGAGTATCTTTAAATTGTTTCGCTACAGTCTCGATGTCTTCGTTAAACGTATTCCCGATTCCGAATACTAAATCTTCCCCGCCTCGTGCGAGTCGAGACAAGTTCGGTTGGTAGTCTTGTTGGGACTTAGACTGAAGATAGGAGTAGCCTTCATTTTGCTTAAGCTGATTTTCTTTTCCGTACGCTTGAAGGCCTTCCCATGCCGACTGGTTAAATGACTTGTCATCGATTCCGCCTTTATCGGCAACCATCGCTACAGAAAACTGTTCCTTTTTATTTGAATTGTTGTCCGCCGAACCTCCACATGCTGCTAATCCGACTGTCGCAATGGTCATCATTGATACGAATGCATACTGCTTTTTCATCATCGCCAACTCCTCTTCCTGTAATGTGAGCGCTTTCATTATCTATTTGTGAAAAAGTCGCTCACGTACCTTTATCGGGTACGCCAACTCATATGACTGAGTATGACAAATATCCCGCACAAAATCAACAGACGTCTGACAACTATTTTGATGAAAACGGTTTAAGTTTTCATTTTTTGATTTTCACCTAAAAAAAGAGGACAAAGCCTCAGGTGGCTCTCTCCTCTTTCAACTGTTAATGCCCCATGACACGACGCGGTTTTGATCCTTCAGACGGACCAATCAAACCATTTTCTTCTAACGCATCAATCAGTCGGGCGGCCCGGTTGTAGCCGATCCGATATTTCCGTTGAATCATCGAGGTGGATGCTGTCTCCTGTGTCAAGATGAACTGAACGACTTCATCGTATAACGGATCGTCGACTTCCGTCTCCCCTTCTGGAATATCTTTAGGAATCATAGCCTCGACATATTGTGCCTTTTGTTGGGAAATGACATGATTGACGATTGTTTCGACTTCTTCATCTGACAGGAATGCTCCCTGGACGCGAACCGGTTTATTCATTCCGTTCCCGAGCAATAACATGTCCCCTCGTCCGAGCAACTTGTCTGCCCCACTTGTATCAAGAATCGTCCGGGAATCCGTCCCACTGGAAACGCTGAAAGCAATCCGGGACGGGATGTTGGCCTTGATGACGCCGGTAATGATGTCGACACTTGGCCGTTGTGTCGCGATGACCATGTGGATCCCGGCTGCCCGCGCCATCTGAGCGAGCCGCATGATGGCATCTTCGACTTCATTTGAGGCAACCATCATCAAATCGGCTAACTCATCAACGATAACGACGATGTACGGCAGGCGTTGATGGACTTTTTCCTCTGCGTTCATCTTATCGATCAAGGCATTGTAGCCTTCGATATTCCGCGCCCCGTTCTGACTGAAGATTTCATACCGCCGTTCCATTTCCGAAACGACCTGTTTTAAAGCCTGTGCCGCTTTCTTCGGATCTGTCACGACAGGTGCGAGCAGATGGGGAATTCCGTTATAGACATTCAGTTCGACCATCTTCGGATCAATCATCATCAGCCGGACTTCATCTGGCCGGGCCCGCATTAAAATCGAAACAATCATTCCGTTGATACAAACAGATTTCCCGGAGCCGGTTGAACCGGCGACTAAGACATGCGGCATCTTATTCAGCTTCGCTGTGACCGTCTCACCGGAGATGCTTCGACCAAGCGCAACAAGTAAGCGATCCGGGTCTGCTTGAACGCTCTCCGCCCCTAAGACCTCTCGTAAAGAGACCATCGCGACTTCCCGGTTCGGCACTTCGATTCCGACGGCAGCTTTTCCGGGAATCGGTGCTTCAATCCGGATATCTTTTGCTGCGAGCGCAAGTGCCAAATCATCGGCCAGTCCGGTGATTCGACTCAGCTTGATACCTTGATCCGGTTCAATCTCATATTTCGTCACACTTGGCCCAAGATGGATTTTTAAGACTTTTGCTCCAATTCCAAACGACTTTAACGTAGCAATCAGTTTCGTCGCATTGTCTTTTAAGCGCTTGTTTTCCCCTGATAAGTCTTTTGTGACGGGTTCTGACAGTAAATCAAGCGACGGCAATTGATACCCGTCCGGTGTCTCCGTCATCGTCAGCGGTCCTTGTGGGTCTTTCGCTTGTGGTTCGACATGATCCGCAAATCCGATGATTGGTACATCTTGAAGATTGACCGGTGCTTCTTCCGGGACGAGTTCTTCGACGGCTTGTTTTTTCAATGTTTTCTTTTTAGCAACCGGTTGTTCTAGCGCTTCTGACTGGGTTGGTTTCTTTTTCTGAGGACGTTCTTTTGCTACTGTCTGTCGCTCGCGTTGCCGGAATTCCTGAATTCGTTCCTTGATCCCGAACGCCAGTTCACTGAAAAATGTCGGCTGAAGCAGATGAATTCCTGTCACCATCAGAAATAAACCGATCATAAATGCCCCAAAACTGGAGATATAATAAGAGGAACCTTGATACAGCCATGCATTCATGGCCCCACGCGGTTGACCAAGTAGCAAATCAATCCAGATTAAGCCACCTAAAATTAAGGAAGACCAGGCCCATTTGGCTACCCGTTCTTGGTTTGATAAGATCAGTAACAACATTCCGCCAATCAAACCGTACAGAAGGGAACCAAACTGTCCCACCTGATCTGTTGCGAATTGCGCCAGTACTTCACCGACACGTCCAAACTGTCCAAGTGCTAAAACGTACGCCAGCAATGAAAGAACCGCGATGATTGCTGCATATGTACGGTATTGGATCGGTTGACGCTGTTTTTTCGCGGGTGGCCGTTTTTTCGCCGGGATGCGCTTTCGTGGCGGTGTTTTCCGGACCGGTCCTTTTTTTGTTGTCGCCATCTTTCTCTGACCTCCTGATAAAAAAACGACTCAGCTGACCATCCATCGGCCTCCCTGAGTCGCTCCTTTTGTTAAATTTCCATGATGATCGGTAAAATCATCGGACGACGTTTCGTCTGTTCATACAAGTATGAACTTAACTTGTCACGAATCAATGATTTCATTTCTGTCCAGTCGAGCTCACCAGTCAATTTACCTTGCAGTTGCTTGGCAACGATACGGTTGGCTTCATTGATCATATCTTCGGATTCGCGCATATAAACGAATCCGCGGGAAATGATTTCTGGCCCGGAGACAATCGTTTTATTTTTTCGGCTGATGGTAATCACACAGAGGACAACACCGTCTTGTGACAACAGGCGACGATCACGTAAGACGATGTTTCCGACATCCCCGACACCGATTCCGTCAATCAGGACGTTTCCGGCGTTCACTTTACGTGACATCCGGGCTTTCCGTTTTTCAAACTCGACGACATCCCCGTTTTCGATGATGAAGATGTTGTTCGCATTGACACCAACCGTTTGTGCTAAACGGCTGTGTGCCTTTTGCATCCGGAACTCCCCGTGGATTGGAACGAAGAATTTCGGTTTAATCAAGTTCAGCATCAACTTCAAGTCTTCTGCGTGTCCGTGACCGGATACATGAACTTTCCGCTGATTGTAGATGACGTTCGCACCGGCGCGGAACAAGAGATCAATTGTTTTCGAAACGGATTTCTCGTTTCCGGGAATCGGTGACGCTGCAACGACAACGGTATCGTTTAAGCGGATGTTGACCTGCTTATGCGCGTTCCGTGCCATGCGTGTGAGAGCTGCCATCGGTTCACCTTGCGACCCCGTCGTTAAAATCACAACTTGATTATCATCAAGTCGAGTGATTTCCGACAGTTCGACCAACGTTTTTTGTTTAAAGCGCAAGTAGTTCAAACGTTGAGCGACCTCCACGATATTGACCATGCTACGACCGACAACCGCAACTTTCCGGTTGTTGGCTTCTGCCGCTGCAAAGACCTGTTGCAGACGGTGAACGTTTGATGCGAAGGAAGCTACGATGACGCGACCTGGTGCCTCATAGATGACATCGTTCAGTTCCGAACCGACCGTTGATTCTGAGCCGGACATACCAGGACGTTCGGCATTCGTCGAATCAGATAACAGACAGAGGACACCGCGCTGACCGATTGCGGCAATCTTCCCGAAATCAGCTTGTTTGCCGTCGACTGGTGTGTAGTCAAATTTAAAGTCTCCCGTATGGACAATCGCCCCTTGCGATGTTTGGATACATACCCCGACTGCATCCGGAATCGAGTGATTAACACGGAAGAACGTAATGAAGTGACCTGCTACGGTTAATTTCGTCTTGGCATCAATTGGACGAAGATCTGCCTTTTTCAATAAACCGGCTTCTTTTAATTTAATTTCAATCAAACCAAGCGTTAAACGTGTTCCATAAACCGGTACTTTTAAGTCCCGTAAGACATAACTGAGGGCACCAATGTGGTCCTCATGTCCATGAGTAATGAAAATCCCTTGAATCCGCTCTTTGTTTTCTTTTAAATAACTAATGTCTGGAATGACTTTATCGATTCCAAGCATCTCATCTCCTGGGAACATTAACCCGGCATCGATTACGAAGATGTCCTCGTCGAGTTCGACGACGTACATGTTCTTACCGATTTCACCGGCGCCACCAAGAGCAAAGACGCTTACTTTTTCCGTCTTTTTCTTTGACACGATATGACCTCCTATTTATATTCACTTTTCGTGAGCCGTCCACTTATCACTATCACTATTCTAGCCGAACTTTGCCATTCTGCCAACAACAGGGATGGTGAAAACGAAAAAAAACATCGTGTGACCACTCTTTCGGTCCACACGATGTTCGTTTTACGGATTCAACAGCTTCTCGATTTCCTCTGTTCGGTTTGCTTTTTCCTGTCTGCTCGGTTTCTCGCCTGCTTGAAGCTCGTTCAAGGAATAACCGAATGTCATCTCGAAGTGCGGATAATCGACAAATCGTTTCCAGTCGCCGCCCCATTCAAAGCCAAGCGCTTTCCCGACAGCAGCCACCTCACGCCAGTCACTTTTACCTGATTGATTTCCGTCGTATTCTAAATCGTAAGAAATATCTCCGTCTATCATTTGAACGAAGTCAATCGCTAAACCATAATTGTGCATCGATTCTCCGCCGCGCGCGTTGGTTACTACGTCTCCTGCTTGTGAGCGGCCTTGTTCATACAGTGCATCCTGCTGTTTTTTTGTCCGATATCCTTGTGTGATCCGGATATCAATGTTGTAGCAGGAATGACTGAGACGAATCAAATCCTCCGCACCGGTACGGACTGCCGGATGAAGTTGCTTCAATTGATTGGCACTGTCGTTAATGAGACGGTTCTCGCCGGCACGGTCTCGTGGACAACTTTCCAGCCCTAACTCCGGCTGATCCATCAAAATGCTTGGCATTCGATTAGTAGACGCGGCAAGAAAGGATCCGATGGCAAACATGACCAGCAGGAACAAAATCCAGATGAAGATTGTTCCCCGTTTCATTAGCGGCGTAACTTCTTCCGAATTTTTTGAAGAATCGGCAATCCTGTTTCAAGCAACAGATATAACGGCTTGTTCAGGACATAGTCGAATTCTCCGATTTTTTCAATCATTTCACTGCCCCAACCTGACTTAAAGGCATAGAGACCCGCATAATGATCGTCCGGATCCGTTGATCCACTCACACCGCCAAAGTCATATGAAATGGCTCCGTGCGCTTTCGCATGACGCATCATCGTCCATTGCATCAAGTGGTTCGGCATGAATTCACGGTATTCGTTTGACGAGGCACCGTATAGGTAATACGACCGGCGACCGGCAAGCGTCAACAAACCGCCTGAAAGAATCACTCCGTTTGGATGTTTTGCCGCAATCGCCATCAGTTCAGTTTTCGATTTCTCTGCCTTTTCAATCTGAGCAGTCGTCTGTTCGAGTCGATTATTCAAACTGTTGATTTTTTTTTCGACCGTTTCTTTTTCCAGCTGACGGTGGATTTTCGTTAACTCCTTATCTGCTTGTAATAAGGCTGCTTCCGTATTTTCAAGCGCCCGGACGACATCCAGTTTAGTTAAAAACAATGCCGCATCTCCAGTCGGACGAAGATGATCGTAAAGATTTTCAAAGTAATCGAGACCGCGAATCGAAAACCCATCACGTTCTCCTGTTTCGACCATCAGGTTCGCAAATGTTTTTAACTCTTCCCGCGATGCTTCGTAACAAACAATCCCTTTTCGTTCGGCCAAACGGACATTATAACGAAACTTGGAATGGAAACGGTCAAAGATTTCTTTTTCCGACCCTTCAAGACTCGTCTCCATCGTAAAGCGCGGTTGCGCATAATCAAATCCGCCTCCGAATCCGTTGTGCTTAAATCCGAGTTCCTTCATTTCTTGAAGCAAGTTCGGATATTCCGTCCGGTCGACGTTCGGATCGAGTTTAATCGTAATCGCTTTTCGTTTTTTTGCGACTCGAATCGCTGCATCCCGTAATGCCGCAACGGCTGACTGATCTGTATAATCAACGACAAATCCGCGTGGAGCATAACATAACGTAAACGGTAATTTCGGAACTTTTTTAAACAATAACAATGCGACCCCGACCAGCTGACCGGTTGACGTTCCGACCGCAATCCGTTCATGCGTCCAGCCAGTTGCTGCCTTGACGGATCCCCAAGCAGGTAACTGGAGAAGATCTCCTTTCGGGTGGGTTTTTACAAACTGTTCAAACTGCGCCTGTTCAATTTCAAGTTGTTGATAAGTCACTTCTTTTCCTCCAATTGGCGTATCATCTCTTTAACGAGTACCTCTTCGTCGAGGGGTGTCTTCTCATCCCCAATGATTTGATATTTTTCATGCCCTTTTCCTGCTAGAATAACGATGTTGTCCGGTCGAGCAAGACTCGCTGCGTAGCGGACTGCTTCTTCCCGGTCTCCGATTTCAACGAATTGATCGTGAAGCATCCCGGATGCGATTCCGGATGTGATGGACTCATACGATTCAAAACGGGGATCGTCCGTCGTGATGACGACTGTTCCCGCGTACGTTGAGGCAAGTTGTCCCATCATCGGCCGTTTGGTCACATCCCGATTTCCGCCTGTTCCAATTAAAAAGACGATATTTTCTTTTGGAACATCAACTAATGCTTTCAAACATTGTTCGATACCATCCGGCGTATGCGCATAGTCCACATAAATGTTGTAACCGTCAATCGGCAAACGTTGCATCCGACCTTTTGCCGGCTGAATCTGAGTGATCGCATTCGAAATCTCAGTTAAACTGTAGCCGATTGAAAGAAGGATGCCTGTGGCAAGCAGTAAGTTATAGACGTTGAATCGACCGATGAATTGAACAGTCAGTTCGACCGATTGTTCCTGATAAACCATCGTAAATGTTGTTTCCTGAAGCGTTTGTGTAATATTTGTAGCCATCAAGTCGGCCGATTGATCAATCCCGTATGTCATTACACGGGCACCCGTCATCATCTCAAATAACTGACTGATCTCATCATCTGCATTCAAGACTGCGACTTTTTTATCGGATAGCCGTTGCCCGAGTTGTGCAAAGAGCAATCCTTTTGCCCGTGCATAATTCTCGAATGTTTTATGGAAATCGAGATGATCGTGTGTCAGGTTCGTAAACCCAGCCACGTCAAAATCTGTTCCGGTCACCCGTCCGAGCTCCAATCCGTGTGAAGAGACTTCCATGATGACGTCTTCGACGCCTTCTTGGTGCATTTGATGGAAAAAGGCTTGCAGTTCCGAACTTTGAGGTGTCGTATTACGACTCGGGACGACCCGGTCACCAATTTTGACTTCGACGGTACCGATGATTCCCGTTTTCCGTCCCAACTGGGCCAAGACATCACGGACGATCGTCGTCGTCGTCGTTTTTCCGTTCGTTCCGGTGATTCCGATCATCCGCATCTTTTCAGAAGGATAATCATAAAACTTACCGGCAAGTTCTGCCATCGCCCGGGTCGTACTTCTGACAAGAATGACAGGAATCGTCACATCGAGCAAGCGTTCTGACACGATGGCGACAGCCCCCTGTGCTTCGGCCTGTTTGGCATAATCGTGTCCATCCACTGTATAACCTTTAATGGCGACAAATAACGTACCTGGCTTCACATCACGTGAATCGGTTGTTAAAGACGTCACGACTGCCTCTACCATACGTTCCGTTTTTTGAGTCTGAATGACTTCGATTAGTTCAGCTAAATTCAAGGGTATTCCTTCTTTCTCAACAACTTGTTTTTCAGTTACATGCTATTTCAGTGTAGGGTAAGGTTCACTCGGTTTCAAGGTCTGCCTCATCGATTTCCGGCAAGATGTAAGCTTTAGCCGGTGGTTCACTAAAGATATACGCAATCATTTCCTGAACGTTAGCAGGCGTAATCTGTTCCACTTCTGCCAGTACATCTTCTAGCGTCGGATGCATTCCTAAATGGAGTTCATTCCGGGCATTACGGTTCATATGACTGGATATACTCTCATTTCCTAAAATCAACGATCCTTTTAACTGCTCGATTCCATCTTCTAGCTCTTTCGTCGTCAGACCATGTTCGAGCAGTTGTTTGATTTCCGTTGAAAGAACGGTTTCAACTTCTTCCAGCGTTTCTTTTGATGTTCCGACATAAATCGTAAACGTGCCATGATCATCGAATGTCGTATAGTACGAAAAGACGGAATAGGCTAATCCACGGTCTTCGCGAATCGATTGGAACAGGCGGCTCGACATCGTCGCTCCGAACGCATTATTGAGTAAGGCTAACGTCGGCAAACGATCATCAGCAGAAGGGATTGCTCGGAAGTTATAACAAACATGGACTTGTTCCGTGTCTTTTTCTTTCCGCAACGAGTCACTTTTCAAAGTCGGTTCTTCAATTTGGCGGACGGTTTCACTTGTCTGCAGTGTATTGAACCGATTTTTAATTTGTGTTATCAATTCATCCGTCACATGCCCTGCAACCGAGATGACGATTTGTTCCGGTGCATACGCTTCCTGCAGGTACTCTACAATCATTTGACGGCTCAGTTGCTTGACGCTTTCTTCCGTACCGAGAATCGGTCGGGCCATGACGTCTTCCCCGTAAGCGGCCACTGCTAACAGTTCGTGCACCAAATCATCTGGTGTATCTTCGTACATTTTAATTTCTTCAATCACGACCCGCTTTTCTTTTTCCAGTTCCTCTTCGTCGAACGTCGACTCCAAAAACATGTCAGCGAGGACATCAAACGCCGTGATGGCATGTTCATCCAATGTCTTTACATAATAACAGGTCTGATCTTTACTCGTGAATGCATTAATATTACCACCCAAGCGGTCAAAATAAACGGCAATTTCTTTTGCCGATTGTTTTTTCGTCCCTTTAAACATCATGTGTTCAATCAAATGGCTGATGCCATGTTCTTCTTTGGTTTCCGTCCGGGAACCGGCTTTGATGAAAATACCGGTTGCTACACTCCGGGCATTCTCGATCCGTTCACTGACGATTCGAACCCCATTCTCTAATACAAGTCTTTCGACCATCGTTCATTCCTCCTTGAAATATGAAACAAGGTGGCCCGCGGTGCACGTATTCGCACCGTTGAGCCACCTTTGTTTTCATTAGTTACGACGCGGTGGACGTTGTCCGTCACGTGGTGGGCGAGATCCAGTATCCCGACGCGGCGGGCGGCTGTCACGCTCTGTTTTTTTCTTTTCATCGTATGCAGCACGATCTTCCGCACTCATACCTTCAACAAGCAATACTTTATGCGATGCATTGACACGTCCTTTGTCATCGACTTCTGTGACACGGACTTTCAATTTATCGCCTAATTTGACGACATCTTCAGTTTGGCCAACACGCTCAAGTGCTAATTCCGAGATGTGTACAAGAGCATCTTTTCCTTTGAATAGTTCGACGAAAGCACCGAATTTTTCGACGCGGCGAACTGTCCCGTCAAATTCTTCTCCGATGACGACTTCACGGACGATATCTTCAATCAACTGACGAGCACGATTGATGCCGTCTTGATCCGTTGACGCGATAAAGACTGTTCCGTCTTGATCGATATCGATTTTAACACCCGTCTCATCGATGATGCTGTTGATGACTTTACCGCCGGGTCCAATCACATCACGGATTTTATCCGGATTGATTTTCAATGTGACGATTTTCGGTGCATATTTAGACAACTCGACACGTGGTTCAGCAATGACTGAATTCATGTGTTCAAGGATGTGTAAACGACCGAGACGCGCTTGTTCAAGCGCCTCTTCTAAAATTTGACGCGTAATTCCGCCAATCTTCATATCCATTTGAAGAGCAGTCACTCCGTCTTTAGTTCCTGCGACTTTAAAGTCCATATCGCCGAGATGATCTTCCATCCCTTGAATGTCTGTCAGGATCGAATAGTTTTCGCCTTCTTTAATCAAGCCCATTGCAATTCCGGCGACCGGTGCTTTCAGCGGCACACCTGCATCCATCATCGCAAGGATTGATCCACAAATCGATGCCTGTGAAGACGAACCGTTTGATTCAAGAACTTCTGACACGAGACGAATCGTGTAAGGGAAATCTGTTTCTGATGGAAGAACTGGTAACAGTGCACGTTCCCCGAGTGCTCCGTGACCGATTTCACGACGACCCGGTGCACGCATCGGACGAGCTTCTCCGACTGAGAACGGCGGGAAGTTATAATGGTGCATGAAACGTTTTTCTGCTTTGAGTCCAAGTCCATCGATGATTTGCGCATCTCCTGCGACACCGAGCGTCGCAACAGACAAGACTTGTGTTTGACCACGTGTGAACAAACCTGAACCGTGTGCACGTGGTAACAATCCGATTTCCGAGTCAAGCGGACGGATTTCAGCAAGACCACGACCGTCTGGACGGACTTTGTCTTCTGTAATCAAACGACGTACTTCTGTTTTGACGAATTTGTTCAAGACACCCGATACTTCTGCCAATTGCGCTTCCGTAATCGAGTCATCTGCTGCGTACTGATCGATATATTTCGAAATGACTTCGTTGATGGCAAGATCGCGTGCTTGTTTTTCTTCGACTTGAACCGCCATCGTCACTTCTGCAAGTGCATCAGCTTTCAAACGGTTGACAAGTGTCTCGTCAAACGAAGAAACCGTATAGGCGAATTTCTCTTGACCAACGGCTGCGACGATTTCTTCTTGGAACGCAATCAATGTCTTGATGACATCATGTCCGAGAAGAATCGCTTCAAGCATCGCTTCTTCCGACACTTCTTTTGCTCCGGCTTCGACCATGTTGACCGCATGTTTCGTTCCGGCAACTTGAAGGTCGATATCACTTTCAGCTGCTTGACTCATTGTCGGGTTGATGATGAACTCACCGTTCACGCGACCAATCGTCACGCCGGCAATCGGACCATCAAATGGAATGTCTGAAATCGACAAGGCAATGGAAGCCCCGATCATCGCTGCGACTTCTGGTGAATTGTCTTCATCTGAAGATAAGACCGTCGTTGCAACTTGGATGTCATGACGGAATCCATCTGGGAACAAGGGACGGATCGGACGGTCAATCAAACGTGATGTCAAAATCGCGTTTTCGCCCGGACGTCCTTCACGTTTTAGGAAGCCACCCGGAATCTTACCTGCTGCATATAATTTTTCTTCATAGTTCACTGTTAATGGGAAGAAATCTAAGTCTTTCGGTTGTTTTGATGCTACGACCGTCGCAAGGACTGCCGTCTCACCGTAACGGATCAATGCTGCTCCGTTTGCTTGTTTGGCCAGTTGACCGATTTCAATTGTTAATGGACGTCCACCGAGTTCGGTCGAAAACGTCTGCTTTGTTTGTGACATGCACAAATCCCCTCTCACTTCTATCCGTTTTTTCATTCAAATCTAATTATGGATGTTCTTGCGCCAAATGTCCACGAATCGGCAAAAAAAAGAAGCAGGAGACGATGCTCCTGCTTCCTTGTTGATCTGTTCGGATTAGCGACGAAGACCAAGACGCTCGATCAATGAACGGTAACGTGAAACATCCTTGTTACGAAGGTATGTGAGCAAGTTACGGCGACGACCAACCATTTTCAAGAGACCACGACGTGAGTGGTGATCCTTTTTGTGTGTACGTAAGTGATCGTTTAAAGTTGTGATCTGTTCAGTTAAAACAGCAACTTGTACTTCCGGCGAACCAGTATCGCCTTGTTTCGTAGCATAAGCTTCGATAATTTCATTTTTACGTTCTTTAGTGAGTGCCATTGTCACTCCACCTCCATCTTTTGAATGACCGTATTGCCGAGCATCGGATGGTGAGACCTGATGCCAAGCCAACCGGCTGTACGTATTCGTACTGACTCATCATAACGAACCCGTCACCGTCTGTCAAACCGTTAATGCCTGCATCGCGTGAATTTTATCTTGGGCAAGTTGATTTTTTAAACTCTCGATTCCATCGAATGCTTGTTCGTCCCGTAAGTAAGCCATCCATTCGAGCTTCAGTTCCTGTCCATATAAATCTTCGTCGAATGCGAGCAGGTGAGTTTCGATGCTGACTTCTCCCGTCTCATAAAACGTCGGTCTCCGTCCGATGTTCGTCATTGCCGGAAATTTTCGCCCATCCTCTAGATGAACAAACGTCGCATAGACACCTAGTTTCGGAATGACATAAGTAAATTCCGGGCGGATATTGGCGGTCGGAAATCCAATTTGGCGACCGCGGGCGTCGCCATGAATGACAATCCCTTTCGTTTGATACGGCTCACCTAACAACAGAGCTGCCTCTGCGACGGCGCCATCTGCGAGCAAACGACGAATTCGTGTCGAGCTGACCTTTTCATCGTCTGCTTGGTGTTCTGAAACGATCGTATGACCAAATCGTCCACGACTGTGGAAATCAAGCGTCGCCATTTTGCCTGCCCCGAACCGTCCATACGAATAATCAAATCCTGCAACAATGTGGCGTGCTCCGGCAGCAATTAAATAGTGGTCAACGAAGTCTTGTGGTGACAACTCTGAAAAGGCGACTGTGAATTCAATGACATACACCCGGTCAATGCCAAGTTGCGCCATCTTTTCGAGTTTTCGGTCCAGCGGTGTAATGTAGAGAATCTGTTCCGTTCCGTTACCAAGTACTTGTTTCGGATGAGGATCAAACGTCATGACCGCTACCGGCAGATGTAATTCGCGGCTTTTTTCAATTGCGGTTTGTAAAACACGTTGGTGTCCAAGATGTACGCCATCAAAAAAGCCGAGTGCAATAACAGCCGGGTCTTCTACTGGTTGTTCTGGATATGTTAAATGAATGATGTCCATTCCTGATCTCTCCGATCCTAATCGATTTGTAACATGACTTCTACGCGTCCCATATTGATTTCGGAATCAAGCCGATAGATTGCTAAAGGGATGCCCTCTTCATTATAGACAGTAAAGCGTTCAAATTCGACAGGAATGCCTGCTAACTTGGCACCATTCAAGACACGGGCCGCTGTCTCGGCGTCTACAGTCAACCGTGGCCACTTTTGAATGACTTGTTCAATCGGTAAAACGTACTGCATCCGCTCTTCCACCGTCTCACAGGCTTCAAGTGTTGCAAGTGTCACCGCTTCTGTTTCGGACATCGCACCCGAGCTTGTCCGGCGCAATTCACTCATATGGGCCGCATAACCTAACCGTTCACCGATTTCAACCGCAAGTGTCCGGATGTACGTGCCTTTTCCGCAGGCAATTTCGATTTGAAAACGGCAGACACCGTCTTCAAAAGTCAATTCAGATGTTCGGTCCAGTGTATCGATTTGAACGATTCGGGTCGGTCGTTCCACTTCGATGCCTTTACGGGCATATTCATATAATTTTTTCCCGTTTACTTTCACGGCCGAATAATAGGGCGGTGTCTGTTCCAGCTGTCCGGTCAGTTGATTGAGTATTTCATCGACTTGCTGCTCCGTAAATGCATCAGGTGGGACCGGCGTTTCCCGAACGGTTTCCCCGTGGGCATCTTCGGTTGTCGTCGCATAGCCAATCGTCACTTCTGCGACATACTTCTTCCCTTCGTCCGTAATGAAGCGCGCAAGCTTCGTTGCTCGTCCGAGACAAATCGGCAAGACACCTGTCACTTCCGGATCAAGCGTTCCGGTATGTCCGACTTTTTTTGTTTGAAAAAGGCGACGCAGTCGAAAAACACAATCGTGACTCGTCATACCTGCTGGTTTATCTAACGGTAATACTCCGATGGGTTCCATCCTTGTCCCTCCTAAAAAAGGACAACCACAGGTGTGGTTGCCCTTGTCTTGTTAATCCTTGTTCAAGTTCCGGAGCAATTCGTCGATCCGTGATCCGTACTCGACAGATGTATCGATCTCAAACAGCAATTCAGGTGTCTTCCGTAAACGGATCCGTGATCCGATTTCTTTACGCATGAACCCTTTTGACTTTTCAAGACCAACGCGCGCTTCTTCACGCACCGTTTCATCACCGAGCACCGAATAAAAGATCGTTGCTTGTTGTAAGTCACCTGTGACTTCAACACCGGTTACCGTCACCGCCTTGACACGCGGATCATTCACATCTTTAATCAACATTTGCGTAATTTCTTTACGCACCTGCTCTGCTACACGATTGGAACGTACGCTCATTCTATATCCCTCCAGTTCGGATTCTGATCCGTTCTGTTACTTGCGTTTAACTTCTTCCATGATGAACGCTTCGATGACATCGTCTACTTTGATATCGTCGTATCGTTCGATCTTGATTCCACACTCGTAACCGGCTGCTACTTCTTTGACATCGTCTTTGAAGCGGCGCAACGTATCGAGTTTTCCTTCATAAATAACGATGCTGTCACGAACAACACGAACACCTGCAGCACGTGTCAATTTACCTTCTGTGACATAACCACCGGCAATCGTTCCGACTTTCGAGACTTTGATGACGTCACGAACTTCAGCTTGACCAATGATTTTCTCAACGAATTCTGGGTCAAGAAGACCTTTCATCGCTTGTTCGATTTCTTCGATCGCATTGTAGATGATTTTGTGAAGACGAATCTCAACCTTCTCTTGGTCTGCCATCGATTTCGCGTTACCATCTGGACGGACGTTAAAGCCGATGATGATGGCGTTAGCTGCTGAAGCCAAGATGACATCACCTTCTGTGATGGCACCAACACCTGAGTGGACGATGTTGATCTTAGCACCTTCGACGTCGATTTTCTTGAGTGAACCGGCGAGGGCTTCGACTGAACCTTGAACGTCACCTTTGATGATGATGTTGAGGTCTTTGACTTCGCCTTCTTTGATCCGGTCGAAGAGATCTTCCAAACTGACTTTCGCTGAATCGCGGCGTTGTGCCTCGATTTCACGTTGGTAACGCGCTTCCCCGATTTGACGGGCTTTTTTCTCATCTTCAAACGCAAAGAATTGATCTCCGGCTTTTGGTACATCGTTCAAGCCTGTAATTTCGATTGGTGTCGACGGGCCAACCTCTTTGACACGGCGACCGATATCGTTGACCATTGCCCGAATCCGGCCGAACGTATGACCGACGACAATTGGATCTCCGACACGAAGTGTTCCGTGTTGGACGAGCAATGTCGCAACAGGTCCGCGTCCTTTATCGAGTTTCGCTTCGATGACCGTTCCGCGTCCGTGCATGTCCGGTGTAGATTTATATTCTTGGACTTCGGAGACAAGAAGAATCATCTCAAGCAACTCGTCGATTCCGTCTCCTTTAAGAGCTGAAACCGGTACGAAAATCGTGTCACCGCCCCAGTCCTCGGCTACGAGTTCGAACTCCGTCAATTCTTGTTTGACACGGTCTGGATTAGCGCCTTCTTTATCCATCTTGTTGACAGCAACGATGATTGGAACTCCGGCTGCTTTTGCGTGGCTGATCGCTTCTTCCGTTTGCGGCATGACGCCGTCATCTGCTGCGACAACGATGATGGCGATATCCGTGACATCTGCCCCACGTGCACGCATTGTTGTAAACGCGGCGTGACCTGGTGTATCGAGGAATGTAATTTTCTTTCCTTCGATTTCTACTTGGTAGGCACCGATATGCTGCGTAATTCCGCCGGCTTCGCCTGCTGTGACTTTTGTGTTTCGGATCGAGTCAAGCAATGTCGTTTTACCGTGGTCAACGTGTCCCATGATTGTAACGACCGGTGGACGTTCTGACAATTCGTAGTTATCGAGGTTCAGTTCATATGCATCGAAGTCTGTTTCATCGACTTTAACTGTTTTTTCGACTTCAAATCCGAAGTCAGATGCAAGCAATTCAACCGTCTCATCATCGAGATCTTGGTTAATGGTCGCCATAACGCCCATTCCCATCAATTTCATGATCAGTTCGTTTGGTTTTTTATCCATTTTTTCAGCCAATTCGCCGACTGTTAAGTTGTCTGCGTATTGAACGACGTTCGCCATTGCTTCTTCTTGCGCCCGACGTGCTGCTTTTCGTTGACTTGATTTTGAATTTGGGTCTGCTACTTCCAGTTTACGTGGTTCCACTTTTTTCTGTGGACGGCGTTTTCCACCGCGGTTATTGCGGTTTCCGAATTCCGGACGTCCGCCTTTTGTATTGCGTGATTGGTTCCCTGCTGGTTTGTTAGTTGTTCCTGGTCTGTTCGGTTTATTGTCTGATTTCACTTGTTTTGGAGCCTCCGTTTTTTGGACCCGATGTTTCTCGGGATTAAATACTTTGTCGAGTTGCTGTACTGTCTGTTCATCTAAAACCGCCATATGATTCTTAACGGGTTTTTCCAGCTTTTCGAGCTGGGCGATGACCTGCTTACTCGTTACATTCTGTTCTTTCGCGAATTCGTATACACGTTTACCCAAAAGATCCACCTCCAGTTAATCGTTCGAGAGGAGTTCCGTTAGCTTTTTCGCAAATCCGGCTTCGTTGACTGACACGACAACACGCGCGTCTTTCCCAAGTGCATGTCCAAGAATGTTTCGATCTCCGACTTCGATGTACGGAACACGATAACTTGTACATTTATCCGTCACTTTCTTACGCGTGGCAGCCCCCGCATCTGCTGCTAAGAGGACGAGTTTGGCTTGTCCCCCCCGTACTTCTTTCAGTACGAGTTCTTCTCCAGTCGTCACTTTCCGCGCTCGGTTCGCGAGACCAAGGAGCGATTCCCATTTACTCATGTGTACCTCCCGCGATCGCAAGCAATTGATCATATAACGCATCTGTTGTTTTGACTTTCAGATGGTGATCGAGTGTGCGCTTCTTTTTTGCTGTCGCAATGACAGTGGCATCTTTCGTCAAATAGGCGCCTCGCCCATTCATTTTACCATTAAGATCGACGACAACCTCACTGTCAGGTGTCCGGACGACCCGAATTAACTCTTTTTTAGGACGCATCTCTTGTGTGATGACACATTTGCGTAATGGTACCTTTTTTTGCACGAATTATTCCTCGCCTTCGACTTGGACCGTTTCCACGTCAACTGCATCTGTTGCCGCAGGTTCGACTTTCATGAAGACATCTTTCAATTCCATCGATTCTGCTTCTGATTCGCTCTTGATGTCAATTTTCCATCCTGTTAACTTGGCAGCTAAACGGGCATTTTGACCACGTTTCCCGATCGCAAGTGACAATTGGAAGTCCGGTACGACGACGATTGTCGCTTTTGCCGGCTCATTGACATATACGGCGACGACTTGTGCTGGACTTAATGCATTGGCGACGTATTCTTTCGGATCATCTGAATAACGGACGATATCAATCTTTTCTCCGTTTAATTCGTTAACGATACGTTGGACACGCGCTCCTTTTTGACCGACACATGCACCGACAGGATCGATTTCGTCGGAAGCAACGGCAATCTTCGAACGGTCGCCGGCTTCACGTGCTACCGACTTCACTTCAACTTCGCCGCTGGCGATTTCAGGTACTTCGATTTCAAACAGACGTTTTAATAAACCTGGGTGTGTCCGCGATACAAGAATCGATGCGCCTGATCCCTTGACCATTGGATCGACTTTCGTTACGTATACTTTGATGTATTCCCGGATTCCGAAACGTTCATTCGGCATCTGTTCGTGTGTCGTCAGTACGGCTTCAATCCCCTCCAGGTTAACGTAAAGATTACGTGCATCCTGACGTTCAACCATTCCGGTCATGATTTCATCTTCCCGGTCGGCGAAATGATTGTAAATACGTTCCCGCTCTGCTTCGCGCATCTTTTGTGTGACGATTTGTTTCGCCGTTTGTGCTGCGACACGTCCGAAATCACCTGGTGTCACTTCGACTTTATGGAAATCACCGAGTTCATACGTTGGATCGATTTCGTGTGCTTCCTCGAGTGAAAGCTGTTCTTCCGGCTGTGTCAAACGTTCAACAACCTCTTTTAAGGCAAAGACACGGATATCTCCTGTCTGTTGGTCAAATTCGACTTTTACTGCCTCCGACTCTTTTCCAAAGTTGCGACGGTAAGCGGAAATCAATGCCTGTTCCAGCGCATCGATGATGATATTCTTATCAATCTCTTTTTCTTTAGCGATTTGTTCGATTGCTTCAAGTAACTGTGGTCCCATCGTTCTCTTCCTTTCCTTAGAACACTACCGCAAGCCGCGCCATCGCGATCTTGTTCACCGGTATTTCAATTTTCAATTTTCGTGTCTTCACACGGACTTCGAGTTCAAGCATTTCTTCAGAATAAGTCAGTAGTGTACCCTCAAATTCTGTCGCATCCTTGACGGGATCATGCGTCTTGATATAGACGTGTTTGCCAATCGCCTTTTCGAAATCCTCGGTTTTTTTGAGTGGTCGTTCAGCACCTGGACTCGCAACATCTAAATAGTAGGGTTCGTCAATCGGATCATCTTGATTCAATGCTTCCGATAACTTTTCATTGATGTTGACACAGTCTTCCAGGTCAACGCCACCTTCTTTATCGATGGAGACACGTAGGAACCAATCCGCCCCCTCTTTGACGAATTCGACGTCGACAAGCTCCATCCCCTCTCGTTCTACGATCGGTTTAGCGAGTTGTTCGACCTTCTCAGTTACGTTCGTCATCTTCATCCTCCTTCAAAAAACAAACAAGAAAGGAGCAGGTCCCCCTACTCCTTCCAAGTCGTAGTATAAAAAACATTTCCTCACTCAATATAGCATAATGCACCTTCTTAAGCAAGCATCCGCAAGGCTTTAGAGGTCAAATAACGAGAGTTGGTTCTCATCCGGAAGACCTTCCAGACAACCGAGATTATCCAGCGTTTCGATAATCGACTTCGAGAGTTTCGCCCGTTTTTGCAAATCTTCCTTCGACAGGAACTCACCGCCTTTTCGGGCTTCGACGATTTGTTTCGCCGCGTTCGTTCCAAGACCGGTGACAGCATCGAACGGCGGCAGTAGCGAATCTCCATCAATCAGAAACTCGGATGCACTCGATTTATACAAATCGACTTTGCTGAAGGTAAAGCCCCGTTCAATCATTTCAAGCGCAATCTCAAGCACGGTGTACAGCCCCTTGTCTTTCGCCGTTGCTTCAAATCCTTTATCTTTGATATCCTGCAATACTTTGCGGATCGCTGCCGATCCCTTGTTCATCGCCCCGATATCAAAATCACCGGCACGAACCGTGAAGTAAGAGGCATAATAGTACATCGGATGATGGACTTTATAATAAGCAATCCGGACGGCCATCAACACATAGGCCGCGGCGTGGGCTTTCGGGAACATGTACTTGATTTTTTTACACGAATCGATATACCAAAGCGGTACATGATTTTCAATCATCGCCTCTTCCATCTCAATTGAAAGACCTTTCCCTTTACGGACCGATTCCATGATTTTAAAGGCAAGTGACGGTTCAAGACCCGCGTAAATCAAATAGACCATGATATCATCCCGGCAACCGATGACGTCTTTCAGTTCACATGTTCCGTTATAAATCAGCTCACTGGCATTACCGAGCCAGACATCCGTGCCGTGAGACAGACCGGAAATCTGGACAAGTTCTGAAAAAGTCGTCGGTTTTGTTTCTTCAAGCATCTGTCGGACAAATTTTGTCCCAAACTCTGGAATCCCAAGCGTCCCGGTTTTCGAATCAATCTGTTCCGGTGTCACGCCAATCGATTCTGTCGAACTGAAAATCTTCATGACCTCTGCATCATCGACGGGAATCGTTTTCGGATCGCGTCCCGACAAATCTTGCAGCATCCGAATCATCGTCGGATCATCATGTCCGAGGATATCCAGTTTCAATAAGTTATCGTGGATCGAATGGAAATCAAAGTGGGTCGTTTTCCACTCGGACCCCATGTCATCCGCCGGGAATTGAATCGGACTGATATCATAAATGTCCATATAATCCGGAACAACGATGATCCCACCCGGATGCTGACCCGTCGTCCGTTTGACACCGGTCACACCGCTGACGAGCCGGTCGACTTCAGCATTCCGGTAGTTTAAATCATTTTCAGACTGATATCCTTTGACGTAGCCGTAAGCCGTTTTCTCGGCAATCGTACCAATTGTCCCGGCTCGGTACACATAGTCGTCACCAAACAAGACTTTTGTATAGGCGTGGGCTTTCGGCTGGTATTCTCCACTGAAGTTTAAATCAATATCCGGTACTTTATCCCCTTTGAATCCAAGGAACGTCTCAAACGGAATATCGTGCCCGTCTTTGATTAACGGCACGTCACACGTCTTACACGTTTTATCCGGTAAGTCGAATCCAGAACCAACCGATCCATCATCAAAGAATTCCGACTCCTTACAATTCGGACAGACGTAATGCGGTGGTAACGGATTGACTTCCGTGATTTCCGTCATCGTCGCGACGAGGCTCGAACCGACCGATCCCCGGGATCCGACGAGATATCCATCATCGAGTGATTTTTTTACGAGCTTGTGCGAAATCAGATAAATGACGGCAAATCCGTGACCGATAATCGATTTGAGTTCCTTTTCGAGCCGTGCTTCGACGATTTCCGGCAGGACATCGCCGTAAATGCGATGCGCCATGTCATACGACAACGACCGGACCTCTTCATCCGCGCCTTCAATTTTAGGCGTGAACAAATCTTTTGGAATGATATCAATATTTTCAAACCAGCCGGCGATTTTCTGACTATTGATGATGACAAGCCGCTCCGACAGTTCCGGTCCTAAAAATTTAAAATCACTCATCATTTCTTGTGTCGTCCGGAAATGGGCCGGCGGCAATTGTTTACGCATATTCAGCATGTTGGCGCCGCCCTGCGTCCGAATCAACACTTCCCGATAGGTGGCGTCATGTGTGTCCAGATAATGCACATTGCCCGTCGCTACCGGCAGAATATCGTTTTCTTCCGCGACCCGGATGACCTTTTTGATCAAATCCCGCAGTTCCAACTCATTTTGAACGATTTCCCGTTCGATTAAATGACCGTACATCGCAGGTGGCTGAATTTCGATGAAATCATAAAAACGCATGACCTTCGCCAAATCTTCATCTGATTTATTAAGGGCTGCATCAAACACTTCCCCGTTGTCACAGGCCGAACCTATGATCAAACCGTCCCGGTGCGCAACGAGTTGCGAACGCGGTGTCCGGACGACACGGTGGACGTGTTTCGTATGCGCCAGCGAAATCAGCTGATACAAGTTTTTCAGACCTGTCCGGTTTTTGGCATAGACCGTCGCATGATACGGACGTGCCCGTGAAATATCTTTTCCCATCTCCCGGTTAAGCGAAAGGTGAGTCTTCATATTAAACATCTCGTCCGCCATTTGCAGTAGTTTGAGCATCAAATAGCCGGTCGCTTCCGCATCGTAAATCGCCCGGTGATGCTGGGTCAATTCAATATCAAATCGTTTCGCGAGCGTATTCAAACGGTGATTTTTAAGACTCGGCATCAGGACACGCGCGAGTTCGAGCGTATCGATGACGGGTAAAGTCGATTCATCATGGTTACCGGACCGTAATGTGGCATTTAAGAACCCGATATCAAAGGAAGCATTGTGGGCAACGAGAATCGAATCCCCCGCCCAGTCCATGAATTCCTTGACGACTTGTTCCGGGTCCGGTTTTCCGCGGACCATCTCATCGGTAATTCCCGTTAAATCAATCGTTGTCGCTGACAAGAGATGTTTTGGATCAGCAAACGCTTCGAACTTGTCGATGATGTCTCCATCGTAAATCTTAACAGCGGCTAACTCGATGATTTTGTTATACATCGCAGACAATCCGGTGGTCTCGACGTCAAAAACGACAAACGTTGCTTTTTCCAAGTCCTGATCGACCGGATGATACGCGACCTGAACCCCGTCGTTGACGACGTTCGCTTCAATCCCGTATAACACCTTGATGTTGTTTTTCTTTCCGGCATAATACGCATCCGGGAAGCTTTGCGCCCCCGCGTGATCAGTGATGGCGACTGCCGGGTGCCCCCAGGCAGCTGCTCGCTCCACATATTTCGTCACGTTCATGACAGCATCCATCTGACTCATTTGGGAATGGGCATGTAACTCGACCCGTTTCTCACCCGCCCATGGATCGGCCGGCAGTTCCATTTTGACTTCGGATAACTGGGCGATCATCATACACAAGTCACGCAAGAACGTATCAAATTCGACACGGCCCGCTACTTGAATCCACATGCCTTTTTTGATAGCCGACAGGATTTTGACATCGGTCTCGTCACGGGCAAACATTTTGACGACCAAAGAATCCGTATAGTCGGTCAGTTTAAATGTAAAGATTGTTTTTCCGCTGCGGAGTTCCCGACTTTCTGCCGCAAAAACAAGTCCCCGGATTGCAATCCGGCGTTCTTCATCTTGAATCGTCTTAATCGGTACCACTTCGTCTTGAATCGGTTTTCCAATCCGGATATCAATTGGTCCTTCGTCATCGTCACGGGATTGTTCCCGTTTGAATTGAAGTTCAAGCATTCGTTTTGCTTCATCAATATCCTCCTGTTTAACCTGATTCCGTAATTCTTCCTGCTCAGTTTGATCCATCTGGACGACCGGTTCACACACAAATTTCGGGAACCCGTATGCCCCGTATAATAATTGCATTTCACCGCAAAGATCATTTTTCAGGAATCCGGCTTCCGGTTCACTTCGAACCGGAATAAATAGTTTATTGTCCCGGTACTCCGGCAAAACACGGCTTAGATGACTCCGCATCGCTGACGAGGCATCAGCCAAATCCTCGACGATATACGGCCAGTAATCAATAAATAGTTTAGCGTCGGGACGTTGCTCGGATTCAAGCAGTAATTTGACCTCCGCAAACTGTTGGTAACGGCTTTTCAGCCGACTGTAAAACATCTGATAAACGTTTTGAGGTAAGACCTGTAGCAGTCGGATATGGAAAGTCCATGTCGCGGTTGCTTTTTGGACCCGTAATTTTTCAAGTGAAGCATCTGTAAAAAATTCTTCAACGATGCCGGTTGGTAATTCTAAATCGCTCATCAAGAGCGACATGCGTTGTTGTGTATCCACTCGCATTTGTGCTGTCGTTGTTGCTTCACACCATGACAGCCACTCCTCCTCCTCTTGCAGATTGCCCAAGGGGCGAATGGGTGTGAGACAAGAAAACAGTCACTTTACGAAAAGTGACCGTTCCCATTACTTATTGTAAACCTTCATAAAGCGAACGAACAGCTTCAAGAAGATCTGCTTGTTGAATTTCTTCTGCTTCTCCACCGCGTCGTGCTTTCAGTTCCACGATACCGTCCGGTGCTTTTTTACCTACATTGATTCTTACAGGCAGTCCAATCAAGTCTGCGTCGGCGAATTTGACGCCGGCACGTTCTTTCCGATCGTCAAAGAGAACCGAGAATCCGGCGGCCGTCAGGTCATGGTAGACCGTTTCCGCCACTTGCATTTGTTCTGCATTTTTACCGTTGACGGCAATCAAATGAACATCAAATGGTGCAATGGCTTTTGGCCAGATGATGCCGCGTTCATCGTAATGTTGCTCGACGACGGCAGACATCGTCCGCGAGACACCAATCCCGTAACAACCCATGATCAACGGTTGGGCTTTCCCGCCTTCATCAAGGAACGTAGCATTCATGCCCTCTGAATAACGTGTCCCGAGTTTAAAGACTTGTCCGACTTCGATTCCTCGAGCGAACTTGACGTGTCCTTGTCCGTCCGGTGAGAGGTCACCTTCTTCGACGAATCGTAAATCTGTGTATTCTGCTTCAAAGTCGCGGTTTGGCTCAACATGCACGTAATGCGTTTCCGGCTTGTTCGCGCCGCAAACAGAATTTGTTAATGCCCGCACTGCATAATCCGCAACAACCTTCATGTCGGCCCCAATCGGTCCGAGCGTTCCCGGTGTCGAATGGAGTGCCTGCTCGATTTCTTCATCCGTTGCCATCATAATATCGAGAGCACCGAGGTAATTCTTCAGTTTAATGTCATTGACTTCATGATCACCACGGACGAGCGCCATGACAAGACCTTCTTCCGTTTTGAAGACAACCGTTTTGATCGACTCCTGTTCCGGTAATCCAAGTACTGCACTGACAGCTTCAATTGTTTTGGCGTCACCTGTGTGAACTTCTTCTAATGCTTCTGATGCTTTATCTTGTTTTGTGTACTGATCGACCGATTCTGCCATCTCCAGGTTCGCCGCATAATCCGACTGATCAGAATACACGATCGTATCTTCGCCGATAGCAGCCAAGGCATGGAATTCATGTGTTCCACTACCGCCAATCGCACCGGAATCTGCGACGACCGGACGGAACTCGAGTCCGACACGTGTGAAGATTTTTGTATAGGCATTAAACATATTTTGATATTCTTCTTCCAAACTCTCTTGCGACGAATGGAACGAATAGGCATCTTTCATGATGAATTCACGGCCACGGAGTAATCCGAACCGTGGACGGCGTTCATCCCGGTACTTCATTTGAATCTGGAACAAGTTGACCGGTAATTTTTTATAGGAGTTCAGCTCATCACGGACGATGGACGTAATCAACTCTTCATGTGTCGCACCAAGCGCAAACCGTCGATCGTGACGGTCCGTCAAACGCATCAGTTCCGGACCGTAAATATCCCAGCGTCCGGTTTCTTCCCATAGTTCTGCTGGTTGAATAGCTGGCATCAACAATTCCTGCGCACCAGCTCCCTCCATTTCTTGACGAATGATCGTCTCGATTTTCGACAGGACGCGTTTCGCCAGTGGAAGATACGAATAGATTCCGGCTGCATTTTGACGCATAAACCCTGCCCGTAACAAAAGCTGATGACTGATGGCTTCTGCATCGGATGGTACTTCCCGTAAAGTAGGCATAAATAATTTGGATTGTTTCATGTGAGTCGTGAACCCCTTTGACTAATAATTTAAAAGAACTTCTGGATATCGTTCCATGTGACGACCAACATCAAGAGCATCAAAAGTGCAAATCCAACAAAATGGACTAATCCTTCTTTTTGCGGATCGACCGGTTTCCCGCGCAACGCTTCTAAAAACAGGAACAATAATCGGCCACCGTCTAAAGCAGGTAGTGGTAATAAGTTGAATACTGCTAAGTTGACTGAAAGCAATGCAGTCCATGTCAGCAACATGGAAAATCCGCTGTCCGCAACTTGATCCGTCATTTTGACGATTCCGACCGGACCGGATAATTGATCGACGCCGACGACACCCGTTACGAGATCTCCGACAGCTCCGACGATCAATGTCGACATCCGCCATGTTTCGGAAATACCTGTCTGTAAGGCTGTTCCAAATGATTTTTCTGTCTCATTCGTCACACCAATGATTCCAACTTTTTGATCACCTTGCTGTTGTACCTTCGGTGTGATGGACGTCGTTTGCTCCTGACCATCTCGTTCGTAGACGACGGTTGTCTTTTTTCCGGCCTGATCTTGGAACCCGGCCCGTAAATCCGTCCATTTATCCGTTTCTGTTCCATTGACGGAAACAATCCGGTCTCCTTCGACAAGACCTGCCTTATCAGCCGGAGATTCTTTTTGCACCGTTCCAATGACACTTTCTCCGGTCGGTGAACCATTATACAATGCTAAGCCGAACAAGATAACAAACGCGAGAACAAAGTTCATGGCCGGACCTGCCGCAATGGCTAGGACACGTTTGAAAACGGATTTTGATCCAAACGTTCGATCGTATGGCGCGATTTGAGTTTTGGTTTGTCCTTCGACAAGAAATGCCGTCTTCGAGACAGGGTAACGTGCCGATACTTCATCTTGTAAGGCGATGACTTCTAGCTTATGCAACAAATCAATTTTTTCGACGGTTACGACTTGATCCGCCTCCGGACGGGAAGCATCCAAATACATCGTCTCAATGATACCGTCACGAAGTCCCAAGCCGATTGTTTGCCCCGGTTTGACTTCAACGAATTCCGGTTCTTCCCCGGCCATTTTGACATATCCACCAATTGGTAACAGGCGAATCGTGTACAACGTCTCATTTTTGAAAAAAGAAAAAATTTTCGGACCAAATCCGATGGCGAATTCGCGACAGAGGATTCCTGCCCGTTTTGCCATGACGAGATGACCCCATTCATGCACGGCAACAAGTACACCGAACATCAATACGATTGATATAAAGGTCGTCATTGTTATCCCATCCTTAATTAGCGAGTGAGAGGGACGCAACAAACGCACGGGCCCAACGATCCGACTCTAAAATCTGGTCCAAAGACGGATCTTCGATGTTTTCATGTGCTTGAAGAGCCGCCTCGACGCTCGCTTCAATTTCTAAAAAGCTGATTTCCCCTTTTAAAAAACGGTCAACAGCTTGTTCGTTCGCAGCATTGAGCACGGAAGGCATCGATCCACCCGCACGTCCTGCTTCAAACGCAAGACGAAGCAATGGATAACGTTCAAATGAAGCTTCCGCAAAATTCAGGCGTCCGATTTGTTTTAAGTTTAACCGTTCTCCCCCTTTGATTTCAAGGCGGGACGGATATGTAAGGGCATATTGAATCGGTTCACGCATATCCGGCATCCCGAGTTGCGCCATAACCGCACCATCATTGAATTCGACCATCGAGTGGATGATGGATTCCCGGTGAAGGACGACATCGATTTCATCGTACGTGACATCAAACAACCAGTGCGCTTCGATGACTTCAAATCCTTTGTTCATCATCGTCGCCGAATCAATCGTAATTTTGGCCCCCATTGACCAGTTCGGATGGTTTAGCGCCTGCTCGACTGTTACGTTTGCCAACTGTTCCCGTGTTTGATCACGGAAACTGCCGCCGGATGCGGTTAAGATGATTTGTCGGACGTCTTGGCGACGTTCGCCATTCAGACATTGGAAAATCGCGGCATGTTCACTATCGACCGGAAGAATAGCGACACCTTTTTCACGTGCTTTTTTCATGACGAGGTGTCCGGCTGTCACTAGTGTTTCTTTGTTTGCCAACCCGATTGCTTTTCCCGCTTCAATGGCGGCAAGCGTAGGACGAAGCCCGACGGCACCGACGACGGCTGTAATGACGATATCCGCTTGTTCTGCTGTTGCGACAGCAATCAATCCTTCTTCACCGACGAGCACTGTTGGCGCGTAATCAAGAACAGCTTCGAGTTGTTCTTTTACTGTCTCGTCTAAGACAGCTACCAGCTCCGGACGTAAACGATTCAGCCAGGGTAAGGCAACCTCGATGTTTTTCCCGAACGCAAAGCTGACCAGTTGGAAACGGTCTGGATTTGCTGCGATGACATCTAACGTTTGGGTCCCGATTGATCCAGTTCCCCCAATGATACTAACCTGTTTCATCCTTTTTCCTCCTTATCCGAATATACCGAGTACAATCAGAACGGTAAAGACAATGATCATACTGTCGAACCGGTCAAGAATCCCACCGTGTCCGGGTAATAATGCTCCGGAATCTTTTACGCCATAATGACGTTTATACGCTGACTGGACTAAATCGCCTAATTGACCGACGACGGCAACGATCAGTGCCAACAATACGACAGTTCCGAGACCGACTGTCGGGTGAATCAGTTCAAACACCACTCCGAGTACGATCGCAAGAACGACACCACCGAGTGCTCCTTCAACTGTTTTATTGGGGCTGATGGCTGGCCACAATTTTGTTTTCCCCAGACTTTTCCCAACGAAGTAAGCACCCGAATCCGTGAACCAGATCAGTAAGATGATCAGTAAGGAAAACGTCAAACCGTTTTCAAGCAACCGAATGTACGTAAACGATGCGAATCCTATTCCGACATAGACTGCAGTCAACAGCAAAAAGGCCACATCGTCGAAGGTGAATACGTTTTTGGAGAACACTGTCCAAAATAAACCGATCAAGACAATTAACATGCCCCATGCAATCGGAGACAGCCCGAGTGACAGCGACTGTTCGCTGGCCTGTTCATACAACCCGATGAACGGAAGTAATGTTCCCGCTCCGAACAACAGGACCGGAATTGACTTGAACGACAATTGTCGCATTTTAATCAGTTCGGTATACCCGATGATTGTCAAAATTGCCATGAAAGCAAGGAATGGGAGTCCTCCTAGATAAAGCAATACTAAAAAGATGGCACCTGCCCATATTCCTGTAATAATTCGTGTTTTCATAAGATATGTCCTCGTTTAGTCAGACTCCGCCAAAACGACGCGTCCGTTGATTATAGTCTTCAATCGCCGCTAAGAACTGGTCACGCCGGAACTCGGGCCATAAGACATCTGTAAAGTAAAATTCGGCATAGGCAGCTTGCCATAATAAAAAGTTGGAAAGTCGTTGTTCCCCACTCGTACGAATGACGAGATCGACATCTGTCATCGAACCTGTCATTAATTCTTGTTCAATGACTTCGTTCGTAATCATGTCAGGCCGCAATACACCGGCTTGCACTTTTTCAGCGATTTTTTGCATGACTTGAACGATTTCATCCCGTCCTCCATAATTGAGGGCAAAAATCAACCGAAGTCCTGTATTGTCCGCTGTATCCGTTTTGGCTTGTTGAACGGCTTCCCGTGTATAAATCGGCAGACGCGAAATTTCTCCCGCCACTTCGACTTTGACGTTCCGTTCATTCAAATCTTTAAGATCCGACTCTAAAAATTGGGCCGGCAGTTTCATCAGGAAACTGACTTCTTCTTCAGGACGCGTCCAGTTTTCGGTTGAAAAAGCATATAACGTCAAACTTTTCACACCTAATTCATTTGCCGTCCGAACAACTTCCCGGACAGATTTCATCCCTTCACGATGCCCCATGATACGGGGAAGGCCTCGTTTTTTTGCCCAACGTCCGTTTCCATCCATAATAATCGCAATATGTTCAGGAACTTGTTGTTCAATCACTTCTTTAGTCTGATTTAACCATTGAAACATTTACTTCTTCCTCCCCTCGTTTAGTTTAAGAAGAAAGGGACTCTTCGTGTGACAAAGAGTCCCCAACCTGACAATATTACGTGTCATACTTCCATAATTTCTTGTTCTTTATCCGTCGCCGTTTGATCAAGTACTTTAACGAATTTGTCCGTTAATGTTTGAACGTCTTCTGTGTAACCGCGGAGGTCATCTTCAGTCAACACGCCGTCTTTTTCTTGTTTTTTCAGTTGTTCGTTCGTATCACGACGAATGTTCCGAAGAGCGACTTTTCCTTCTTCCGTGTACTTTTTGACAAGTTTCACGAGTTCTTTCCGACGATCCTCTGTCAATGGTGGAATCGCTAATCGAATGACTGTCCCGTCCGAAGAAGGAGCAAGCCCTAGGTCTGCACGTTGAATCGCTTTTTCAATTTCTGTCACCATCGATTTATCCCACGGTGTAATCAAAATCAAACGCGCTTCCGGTGTGTTGACGTTTGCGACTTGATTGAGTGGTGTCGGTGAACCATAGTAGTCCACTTGAACCGGATCAAGGATTGATACGTTCGCACGTCCTGCACGTAACGTCGCAAGTTCTTTTTTCAATGACAGATGTGCTTTCTCCATCCGTTCTTCTGCTTGTTTCATGATTGCTTGTGACATGTTATTTCCCCCTTACAAGTGTCCCGATTTCATCACCGATGACGACTCGTTTAATGTTTCCTTCTTCCATCAACGAGAATACGATGAGCGGGATGTCATTGTCCATACAAAGTGATGTTGCCGTTGAATCCATGACTTGAAGACCGTCTTTAAGAACATCCAAGTAAGATAATGTCTCAAATTTCTTCGCATCTGGATCAACATTTGGATCAGCCGAGTAGACACCATCGACGTTGTTTTTCGCCATTAAGATGACTTCCGCCTCGATTTCAGCTGCCCGAAGCGCCGCTGTCGTATCTGTTGAGAAATACGGATTCCCTGTTCCGGCTGCAAAGATAACAACCCGTCCTTTTTCAAGATGACGCATTGCCCGACGGCGGATGTATGGTTCAGCGACTTGTCGCATTTCAATCGACGTCTGAACACGTGTTTCGACACCAACGGATTCCAGGCTATCTTGTAAAGCGAGCGAGTTCATGACGGTCGCAAGCATCCCCATATAATCGGCATTTGCCCGGTCCATCCCAAGCTCCGCTCCCGTCTTACCGCGCCAAATGTTTCCTGCACCTACGACGACTGCGACTTCTACGTTCAATTCGACTAGTTCTTTAATTTGATTCGAAATCGAATTGACAATCCCAGGATGAATTCCGAACCCTTGATCTCCTGCGAGCGCTTCTCCGCTCAATTTTAACACAATCCGGTTATATTTCGGTTGCATGACTATGTCCCCCTTGCTAAATTCCGTAAAAAAGGAACACGACCCACTTCCACACGAAAGTGGATTGAAGCATACGTGTTCCTTCTCTTGTCATCAGGAAATCCTGATTCTTATTTTTTAAGTTGGTTCATTACTTCTTCAGCGAAGTTTTCTTCACGTTTCTCCATACCTTCTCCAACTTCGAAGCGTACGAATGAAACGATTTTTCCGCCTTTAGATTCTACATATTTACCAACTTTGAAGTCTGGATCTTTGACGAATGTTTGGTCAACGAGGCAGATTTCTTCGTAGAATTTGTTCATACGACCAGCAATCATTTTCTCAACGATGTTAGCAGGTTTGCCTTCGTTGAGTGCTTGCTCTGTAAGAACTTTTTCTTCACGTGCTTTTTCTTCTTCTGTGACAGAAGAACGGTCGACGTAAAGTGGGCGCGCTGCAGCAATGTGCATTGCGATATCTTTTGCAACAGTTTCGTCTGTTGTGCCTTCGACGACGACGACAGAACCGATACGACCACCCATGTGGAGGTAAGAACCGAATGCTGCGTTGTCTTCTTTAGCGAAGAGCGCTACACGACGAAGTGAAATTTTCTCTCCGATTGTTGATGCTTCTTCTGAGATGTATGTGTCGATTGTTTTTCCTGCTTCGTATTCAGAAGCAAGTGCTGCTTCAGCCGTTTCAGAACCATTGCGGAGTACTGCGTCTGCAATGTTTTGAACGAGTGATTGGAAACGTTCGTTTTTCGCAACGAAATCTGTTTCTGAGTTGATTTCAACAAGTGCTGCTTTGTTGCCGTTAACTGCGACAGCTGTCAAACCTTCTGCTGCAATCCGGTCGCCTTTAGCTGCTGCTTTAGCGATTCCTTTTTCACGCAAGAAGTCGATTGCTGCGTTCATGTCCCCATCAGCTTCGACGAGTGCTTTTTTGCAGTCAAGCATCCCTGCACCAGTTTTTTCACGAAGTTCTTTTACCATAGCTGCTGTAATAGCCATTCGATATTCCTCCTTATAACGTCCTTATTTTCAAAAAAAAGGTGATAAAAGGTCAATTCCCTTTATCACCTGGCATCACGAATTACTCAGCGTCTGCTACTACTTCTTCAGTAGTTTCAGGTGCTACGTTATCTTCGCCTTGTTTAACTTCGAGGATTGCGTCAGCCATTTTACCAGTAAGCAATTTGACTGCACGGATCGCATCGTCGTTTGCTGGGATGACGTAGTCGATTTCGTCCGGATCACAGTTTGTGTCAACGATCGCAACGATTGGGATGTTGAGTTTGTGTGCTTCTGCAATCGCGATACGCTCTTTGCGTGGGTCAACGATGAAGAGTGCATCTGGAACGCCTGGCATATCTTTGATACCGCCGAGGAATTTCTCAAGACGAGTCATTTCTTTTTTAAGAATGATGACTTCTTTTTTAGGAAGAACTTCGAATGTACCGTTCTCTTCCATTTTTTCGAGTTGTTTTAAACGGTTGATACGTTTTTTGATTGTAGAGAAGTTCGTGAGTGTTCCACCTAACCAACGTTCGTTGATGAAGTATTGACCAGCACGGATCGCTTCTTCTTTCACAGTGTCTTGAGCTTGTTTTTTCGTACCAACGAAAAGAACGTTTCCGCCTTCAGACGCTACTTCACGGATGAAGTTGTAAGCTTCGTCTACTTTTTTAACCGTTTTTTGTAGGTCAATGATGTAGATTCCGTTACGTTCTGTGAAGATGTATTTTGCCATTTTTGGGTTCCAACGGCGTGTTTGGTGACCGAAGTGTACACCAGCTTCTAACAATTGTTTCATCGAGATTACTGCCATGATGAATTCCTCCTTTTGGGTTTTGGATGTCCTCCGCGATGATCGTTGTTCCAGCTAACCTATTAAAGGCACCGCAGCCGGCGATACATGCGTGCGTAATTAACACCGTAGACTAATATAGCATAAAGTTTAACGCCGGGCAACCTTCGTTTTCTGAGAAAGTTTAGCAATCAAGGCCACTTCTCCGGCTCCCCGGTTCAGTGAACGTGCCAATTGATCTAAATCAGCACCTTTTTCGAGTTGATCTTTAACATCCAACAGAGGCGATTCTTCCACCCGGTCGTCCGGTTTGTCTTCTTTTGAAAATACTTTGACCGGTTCAGAAGAATAATCGGGTCGCTCTGATTCTTCAGCTACAATGATTTCGCCTTTCCATTCTTGTTCGACAGGAGTCGACGGGCGGGATCTTACCTCCCCTTCCGTCAGCTCATTCACCTGTTGCATGAATTGTAACAGAATTTCTTCCGTTTCCTGCTTCTGTCGTTCAAGATGTGTAACGCGGTCCTTCAAAAGCGCTTGTTGCTTAAATAATAACAAAAGACCGTAACAAATGAGTGCTGCTAGCAAAATATAAAAAAGTGTCATGGTATGTCCTTTCACATCGCGACGCGGTCAGAAAGATAAGCACTTCCTAACGCTTGTTTCAGTTTTCGGAGCGCTTTCGAATGAATCTGTGAAATTCGTGAAGTAGATAGGCCAAGTACTTCCCCGATTTCCGTCAATGTCAGTTCTTCAAAGTAAAAGAGGGACACAACGTATTGTTCCTTCTCGGACAATTGCTCCACTTCTTCGGCAAGCTTCGAAATCAGCTCGCGCATCAAAAGTGTATCCTCAGGTGTCGCTGCATCTGGATCCAGATAGGAAACGGCCATCGCTTTTCCTTCGTCTTGAAGCGTCACTGCTTCATCGATCGATAGAATATTCGCAAAATAGCTCTCAGCAAGTGCCGTCTTGACTTCTTCCGGGTTCATATCAACAATCGATGAAACTTCATCAATCGTCGGGGTCCGTTGAAGACTTTGTTCTAAAATCTCGACAGCAGCTTCGACCCGCTTTGATTTTTCCCGTAACGACCGGGGTAACCAATCAATTTTTCGTAAGCCGTCTAAAATGGCGCCGCGAATACGAAATGCTGCATACGTATCAAATTTATTATTGTGATTTTGGTCGAATTTTTGAAGAGCATCATACAATCCCATCATCCCAAGACTTTTTAATTCATCACGATCGACACTCTTCGGAAGTGTCGCGCTGAGACGCTGAACGTGGTAGTGCACAAGAGGTTCATAATTTAGCAGTAACTGGTCAGCTACCGCTACATCACGCGTCGATAGCCATTGATTCCAAAGTTGTTGTAATTCCTCACGCATGACCATTCCTCCTCTAAATTTCCAGCGTTCCGACGTTGACTGTCCGGATGACTAACCGTCCAGTCTGAGAATGGAACTCGATCGTTCGACCATTTGTTCCACCAACGTCTTCCGCAACGAGTGGGACGTTCGCTTTTCGTAAAGCCAATTTTACCGCCGCAATATTTCGTTCACCGATTCGCATCGATTCGTGTTCATATTTAAATTGAAACATTTGTGCACCACCGGCAATTTTTGCCCGGAGACGAATTGCTCCACTATGACGAAGACGGCGTGTCAACTCGACGACGGCCGTATCGGCGAACTTTCCGATTTCCAGTGTGATATTCCGACTGATTGCCGAGTCCGGTAACATCACGTGTGCCATACTCGACAGTCCACGCTCTTGATCGTAGATAATGACACCGACACAAGAACCTAAACCAGCCGTCCGAAGAATGATTGGTTTTTGGCTGACTGCATATTCTGCAATTCCAATCCGAACGACTTCATCCATCAATATCCACACCCAATCGTTGAAAGACCGAATCAAAGGCACCTTCTTCAGGTAGTAACAATAAATGACCATTCAAATCATTACCTGAACTGGATAAACGTGTATCGATGTATACTGCCATGTTACCAAATTTTGTTGACTCAAGTAAGGCAACTTCCAAAATTGCTCCTACCATATCAAAAGCAGAGGCCGGGACCGTGACATGGACGGATAAATCCAGCCAATCGGAAATCGAGCGGGCATAAGCGCCGATTAAGATATTCCCGATCTCTTCCCATGCCGAAACACCAAGCGCATGGTGCTCCGAAAAAAATTGAAATGGCTGTTGCAATAACTGCGAAACGAGTTTCTCAGCATCCTTGAGCGGCATTAAAAATAATAAGGATGCTTTAATATCCCCAGAAAACCGAAGGAGTGCTCCTGCTGTGTAGGCTTCAGCACCTCCGACCCTCTCAATGATGGTCGAGAACCCTTCCAAGTCCGCTGAAGGGACTTCGATTTCAACCGGTTGTCCCAGCAACGTGGATAAAGCGGTTGCCGCATGTGCTGCCCCGATATTACCAATTTCTCGAAAGACATCCTGTTCCATTCGATTAAGCATGGATAATCTCTTCAAATAAACGGTTTGGTTCGAGTAAAGAGAACAGTTGGTCTTCCCCTTTAGCGATGGCTGTTAAATAGTTTGTCTCATCTTGTTTTGAATCTGCCAGCGGTTCAATCCGGACATCTGCTGCTTCAACGACTTCATTTGCACAATCCACGATGAATCCTGCATCTCCATGTTCCAGTGTTGCGATGATGATACGCGTTTCTTCTGTTTCTTCGACGGCCTCAAATCCTAAACGCGTCCGCAAATCAATCACGGGTGTAACGACTCCGCGTAAGTTAATGACACCTTTGACATAGGATGCGGCATTGGGGATACGTGTGATCGGAATGACACGTTCGATTGAACGAACCGATTGCACATCAATTCCATATGCATTTTCTTCTAATTGAAAGACGACCCATTTTTGTTCCATTCTTCATTCCCTCACTTTCGTAACAGTGCATTGCTGTCAATGATTAACGCAACTTGTCCGTCACCCAGAATCGTCGCACCTGAAATCGCACGAATCCCCTCAAGATAACTGCCTAACGGTTTCATGACGATTTCCTGTTGTCCTATCAGTTCTGAGACTATCAACCCTGCTAATTTCTCACCACTTCGGACGACGACGACAGAATAGGCATCTGCCTCCACATGTGGTAATCCGTATACTTGATTTAATGAAATCAATGGAACAAGCTGGCCACGGAAATCGAATACCTTTTCCCGGTGGGCTTGTAAAATGGCGTCCTGCTTCAGCGATGTCGTTTCAAGGATGGCTGTTAACGGGATGGCATACGTTTCTTCTCCCAACTTGACGAGCATCGCAGAAATAATCGATAACGTCAGCGGTAAACTGATTCTGAAAATCGTTCCTTCTCCGCGTTTCGTCTCGACGAAGACTTCTCCACCGAGCGATTCAATTTTCGATTTAACGACGTCCAGCCCGACACCACGACCTGATAAGTCGGTGACGGTTTCTGCCGTCGAGAATCCAGGCGCGAACAATAACATTGCCGCTTCTTCCGGCGTCAACATCGCCGCCTCTTCTTCCGTCAACAATCCTTTTTCAAGGGCGATTTTTGTCACCCGTTCCTGATTGATTCCTGCGCCATCATCTTCAATCTCAATGAAAACACGGTTTCCGGAATGATAGGCCCGGAGGGAAAGATTTCCTTCAACTGCTTTCCCGGCTAAAATCCGGTCGGCTTTGCTTTCAATTCCATGGTCGACCGCATTTCGAATCAAGTGGACGAGTGGATCCCCAATTTCATCAATGACCGTCCGGTCGAGTTCCGTTTCTGCTCCTGTAATGTGGAGCTTGATGTTTTTGCCGACATCTTTCGATACCGAACGTACCATCCGCGGGAAGCGATTGAAGACTTGTTCGATTGGCATCATCCGTAACGTCAGGACCAGTGACTGCAGTTCATTTGTTCCGCGTTTAATCCGTTCAACCGTCTCCGTCAAATCAGAAGAACCGGCTTCTGCCGCAATCCGCTCGAGACGTCCACGATCGATGATGAATTCTTCAAACAGATTCATCAATCGATCAATCCGCTCGAGGTTGACACGAATCGTTTTTGCCGCAACCGGTGTTTGCGTCTCGTTCGAAGTATCCGTTGCCGGACTGACGACCGGCGTTTCAACCGGCTCAAGCAATGTCGCCGCTGCTGCTGGTTCGACCGGCACTTCGAATGGCTGAATCAACACTTGAGCGACTTCCGAAACGGCTTTGATTTCACCTTGAATGTCTTCAGCAGATTTCATCGTCACGAACAAGACATCAAAACGGGTCTCGAATTGTTCCTGTTCCAGTTCATCCGAAGTCGGATTCGACAAGATGACATCCCCGAGGTTTTGCAACCGGTCAAATACCATATACACCCGGGCTGCCTTCAAAATGACATCCGCCGATAACTCCACCGTAATGACATAGGCTTGATAACCGGAAGCCATCGATTGACGGACAACCGACTCAGAGTAGACATCACACTCAAAGTTTTTCACGACTGTTGCTGCAGGTTTGTCCGTATCCTGACCTGGTTCCGAATCCGTATTGATAAACTGTTTCAAACGAACGACGGTTGTTGCTACATCCAGCTTCCCGGTACCACCTTGACTGATATCCTCGACCATCGTTTCTAACTGTTCAGCTGCGACAAATAGTACATCAATTAATTCGGGTGTAGCAGGTTGTGTCTTCGAACGGACTAAATCAAGTGCACTTTCCATTTCGTGTGTTAAATCGGCAATGGCATCATACCCCATTGTTCCGGCCATCCCTTTTAAAGTATGAGCGGATCGGAAAATTTGATCGATAACGGCTTCATCGTCGAGTCGTTGTTCAAAAATCAGCAAACTCGAGTTAATGGCTTGTAAATGTTCAATCGATTCATCAAGAAACAATCCTAAATATTCATTTAAATCCATGGAACGTATCCTCCTTTATGGTTAGCGGACACGGCTATGCCGTTTTTTCAAACGATTCAGTAACCGGTCTAAAAATTTCTGTTCCTGGACCTGAAGTCCTGTCAGCGATGTCGTGATATGATCAAGTCGCCAACTGACATCACTCGTCCGATCAAATACATAAAATGGTCGTTGGGCTTTGACTGCCTTCATGACAGTCGGATCATCCGGCAAAAAACCGACGAAGCGCAACGATTTTCCCAAAAAGTTCTGACTGACCTGTTGTAGCCGGTCAAACGTTTCAAGCGCTTCTTGTCCGTTCGTTGCCCGATTGACGATGACAGCGACAGGAAGTTCATTTGCATGGTGATGCGCAAGTTTGACGAAAGCATATCCGTCCATGATCGACGTCGGTTCAGGCGTCACGACCAGCCATGCTTCATCCGCACTACTGATGAAATCAAAAGTCTGATGTGTCGCTCCGGCACCTAGATCAAGTAAGACGAAATCATATTCATAGAAAAACCGAAACTCGCTCATCATGAATTCGACATCATGATCCGTCAGATCCATCAGTTCTGTGAATCCGCTCCCGCCATGAATGAAATGCAGATCCGGCGTCGCTTCGACGACCGCTTGGGTCAAGGGTGACCGTTCCTTGACACAATCCATTAATGAAACTTTCGACGATTTTCCGAGTAGCACACCGACATTCGCCATACCGATGTCCAAATCAATGATTAATACTTTTTTAGCTTGCAACGATAACGCGACACCCAAATTCACCGCGACATTCGTTTTTCCGACCCCACCTTTACCGCTGACGATGGCAATGGTTTTGGTCTGCCGTACGGAAACTTTTGATCTTAACGCTCGTGCCTGATCCTCTGGCATCATCTTAACCCTCTTTCTACAATCATTCGGGAAACTTCTGCACTTGTCGGCCAGATGATGTCTTCAGGTACTTCTTGTCCGGTCGTCAGACAAAACACAGGCAACTGTGTCTTTTTCGTAAGTCCGTAAATCGACCACAAATCTGTTGTCTCATCGGCTTTGGTAAAAATGAATCCGGACAACGGTACTTGATCGAACCGTTGTTGAATCTGTTCTAAATCGCGGTACTTCGACGTTAAGCTGAGTACAAGAAATACATCTGTCTCTGAAAAATCATGCCGCTTTTTTAACTGTTCGACATAACCCGCGTCAAGAAAATTTCTTCCCGCCGTGTCGATTAGGATAACGTCACAGTCGGATAAGTCGACTTTCGCTTGTTCGAATTCTTGTAAATCATAGGCGACGTGTAACGGAATATCGATGATGTCGGCATAAGTCCGTAATTGTTCGATGGCTGAAATCCGATATGTATCCGTCGTAATCAATCCAACGGTTTGTTGTTTCGTGAGACGGTAATAAGCAGCCAGTTTGGCAAGGGTCGTCGTTTTTCCGACTCCCGTTGGTCCGGTCACCATGATGAAACGGGAAGTTGCCGTCGTGACTTGAATAGGAGCAGTCACAGTCGTGATGAAGGCTTGTTCGACCTGTCTCACATCATTGGTCTTGTAGTAAGTTGACACTAATAAATCATAGAGTGCCTCCGCTTCATGTTGCAGGGCAGGTTCAGCGAGCAAGACTTCGTATGAGCTAAGCGCTTCCGGCAACCGCCGTGAACTGAACGAGACAATCTTCGGGCTAAGCGGCTCCATCATTGATGGGTGACTTTGAACGACTGATTTAGTTGGTTGTAGCTCATCCGAGACCCGTTTTACAGGCTGTGTTGTTTTTTCGACCGGATGTTCTTCGACTGAGGCGACGAGCTCCACTTTTTTTTGTGCAAACAAGCCGAACAAACCGCCCACTTTGATCTGCCGTGTGTTCAAAATGATGGCATCATTTCCTAAGTCTTGTTTAACCAGTTCCATCGCTTCGCTGACAGAATTTGCGATAATTCGTTTTACCATCATGTGTTAAATCACCCCAATACTCTTGACTTCAATGGTCGGAATCAGTTCGTTATAAGACAGAACAGGCACATCCGGGAAATAACGTTCTGTTAATTGACGAACAAACATCCGAATACTTGGCGATGCCAAAACGATTGGCTGAGCTCCGTATCGTTCGAATTCTGCCGTCAATTCATTTAGTGACTCGATGAAACGTGTTGCCTTATCCGGATCAAGCGCCAAATAATTGCCGAACTCCGTTTTTTGAATCGCTGACTGGATCTCCATCTCCAGTTCACTCGATACCGTCACAACGTGTAAGACGTCTCCTTGTAAGACTTGTTCCGTAATTTGTCGAGCCAATGCTTGACGGACATATTCAGCCAACAAATCACTATCTTTCGTCACGGCAGCATAATCGGCCAATGTCTCAAAGATGAGCGGTAAGTTTCGAATCGAAATTTTTTCTTTTAACAACTGTACGAACACTTTTTGTAGCTCGCCGATCGACAACAATTGTGGTGTCACTTCGTCGACTAAAATCGGATGCGATTCCTTTAAATGATCAACCAGTTGTTTTGTCTCTTCCCGACCGAGTAAATCGGCCGCGTGTTTTTTCAGAAGCTCTGTCAAATGTGTTGCGACAACAGATGGCGGGTCGACGACTGTATAGCCGGACATCTCTGCTCGGCTTCTCGTCCGTTCGTCAATCCATAAGGCCGGCATCCCAAACGCGGGTTCAACCGTCTCGATACCTTGGATTTCCGGATCATCCACTCCCGGACTCATTGCCAGGTAATGATCGAGTAACAGTTCGCCGGTTGCCATCTCACTTCCACGGATTTTTATCCGGTAGTGGTTCGGTGGAAGTTGCAGATGGTCACGAATCCGGACTGTCGGTAAGACGAATCCAAGTTCAAGTGCCAACTGTCTCCGGATCATGACGACCCGGTCGAGTAAATCCCCACCTTGTGCTTCATCTGCGAGCGGGATCAAACCATAGCCAAATTCAAACTCAATTGTATCGACGTTCAAGAGGGAAATGACCGATTCGCTAGATCGCAGATTTTCAGTTGGTGCTTCTTCGACAGCCACTTCTTCTTGTGCTGCTTTTGACGTTCGTGTCAATCGCCAAGCGAAGAAAGCCGCTGCAGCCGCGACAGGAATCGTCACGTAATCGGGAATTGCTGTAAAAAGTCCTAGCAGGAAGATTGCACCGGCTCCAATCATGACGAGGAGCGGTGTCCGTGAGAGCTGACCGATGATGTCTTCTCCTAAGTTACCGTCAGAAGTCGAGCGGGTAACGATGATTCCGGTTGCAACAGAAATCAATAAGGCCGGGATTTGACTGACAAGACCGTCACCGACGGTTAACAGCGTATACAGCTTGACAGATTCCCCCATTGGTAACCCTTGTTGCACGACACCGATGATCATTCCGAAAATCAAGTTGATGATGACGATGATGATTCCGGCAATCGCGTCTCCTTTGACGAATTTCGAAGCTCCATCCATTGCTCCGTAAAAATCGGCTTCCGATTGAATTTTTTGGCGGCGTGTCCGGGCCTGTAATTCGTCAATCATACCGGAATTCAAATCGGCATCAATCGCCATCTGTTTTCCGGGCATGGCATCAAGCGTAAAACGGGCCGACACTTCCGATACCCGCTCTGATCCTTTCGTGATGACCAAAAACTGAATCAATACGAGAATCAAGAAGACGACGAATCCAACCAGGGCGTTTCCGCCGACAACGAAACTACCAAATGCTTCAATGACTTCTCCACCGTTCCCGTTCGAGAGAATCGCACGGGTCGTCGAGACGTTCAATGCCAATCGGAACAAAGTCACAATCAGTAAGAGTGTCGGGAAAACGGAAAATTCCAATGCTTCTTTCGCGTTCATTGCGACAAGTAAGACCATTAAGGCAATTAAAATATTGATGATAATGAGAAAATCGAGTAAAAATCCTGGCAGTGGAATGACGAGCATGAAGACAATCATAATGACGCCTAGCAGGACAGATAAATCTCGTGTTGAAATAGTCATGATGCTTCATCCTTTCATTTCGCTTGTTTCATTTGATAGACAAAGGCGAGTGTTTCAGCGAGTGCCTGATAAAATGATTCATCCACTGCCATTCCTATTTCTGATTTTGCGAATAATGCTCGTGCGAGCGGTCTATTTTCAATAATCGGGATCTCAGCTGCTGTCGCCTTCTCCCGAATCCGGAATGCGACAGCATCCACTCCCTTGGCGACGACAATGGGTGCGGCATGTTTGCCGTCATCATATTGAATCGCTACGGCGTAATGGGTCGGGTTCGTAATGACAACATCGGCATTCGGTATTTCTTGCATCATCCGCCGCATCGCCATCTCCCGTTGTTGCTGTTTAATTTTCCCTTTGATTTGCGGGTCACCTTCCGTATTCTTATGCTCATCCTTTAAGTCTTGTTTACTCATCCGAATCGACTTTTCAAAATCAAATTTTTGATATGCAAAATCGAGTACAGCAAGGACAATCAACGCAATACTGACCGAAATCCCTAACAGGAACGTCAGATGACCGATAATCGCCAAGGCGTCACCAATCGGTTCTGACGTCAAACGTGAAATTTCTACTTTGTTATTCCATAAGACAGTTCCGCTCGTCACACCGATGACAAGTAATTTAAAAACAGATTTTAAGAATTCAATTAATGCTTTCATGCTGACGATTCGTTTGACGCCTTGCAACGGATTGATCCGGTCGAGTTTCGGTTGAATCGATTCGGTGCTAAGCAATGCTCCGATTTGTACAAAATTCCCTAAAATGCCGATGACGACAGCCGTCAGAAAGAATGGTGCAACAAGAATACTCATTTGGACCAGCATTTCAATCATGACTTCCTGGACGCGTCCTTCTTCGACAGCGACTAAAACCGTTTGGGCGCTCAGCCCATCTTCTAATACCATGACGAACCGTTTCCCTAAAAACGGACCAAAGAAAAATAGAATCAAGAACATTCCGAACAACATCAAACTGCTCGTTAAATCAGCCGACTTTGCGACCTGACCTTTTTTCCGAGAGTCATCACGTTTTCGGGGTGATGCCTTTTCCGTCTTTTCGCCCGCAAAATACTGGAGGTCAAGCGTTAATGTGTATTTTTTCATCTCAACCTCCTAGTAATTGAATCGCATCGGACAGTACGTCTTGTAATAAGGGAACAAATCGGGAAATCCCGGTAATGGTCGCTCCGGCGAGTAAAAACAAAATCGCATAACCCATCAATAACTTGACGGAAAATCCAATCGCAAAAATATTGAACTGGGGTGCGGTTTTCGCTAAAAAACCAAGCGCCAAATCGACTAAAAACAAGGCAACCACAAGTGGCATCGCCATTTGAAGAGCCGTGAGCATCGCGAGCCCGACGACACGAACGACTAAGCTCATGCCGGCTTCTCCGGAAACGTTAATCGCACTGCCGGGCGGAAAGATTTTAAAACTCGTATAGATGCCATCCAGTAAAATCAAATGCATATCTGACGCCAGCAGCACGAGCAGTGTCAACATGTAAAAAAATCGACCGACGATCGGCGATTGACCACCAAACATCGGATCATATGCGGAAGCCATCGCCAGCCCCATCTGTAAATCAATGATTGATCCGGCCATTTGTGGCGCATACAGTAAAAAACTGGCGAGCAAACCGAGGGCGAGCCCAATGATGACTTCTGTTCCCATTCGAAAAAAGAAATCGATGTCATCGACTTGAACCGTTGTCTTGACCGCGTAACTGGCAAAATAGGCAAGTCCTGCAGCAATTGCCAACTTATGCTGAGCGGGTAACTGCTTCGATGAAAACAAAGGAGCAGCCACTAAAAATCCAACAAGTCGGCCAAATACAAGTAAAAAAACACTGACAAAGGACAGTAACGTCATTTCCGCGAAACCTCGGCAATCTGTTTGAAGATTTCAATCGTAAACGTTTTGAGTTCTTCCATGATCCATGGTCCAAAAAAGACGAGTGCTAAAAAAACGGCAACAATCTTCGGAACAAACGATAAGGTCTGCTCTTGAATTTGAGTCGTCGCCTGCAAGATGCTGACGAGAAGTCCAACGACGAGTGAGACGAGCAAGAGCGGAGCTGACACCTTTAACAAGGTCCAGACGGCCGAACTGGCTAATTGAATAATCATTTCCTGCGTCATGTCGTCCCTCCCTATCGCATGCTGACGAGTAGTGATTCGACAATCAAATGCCAACCATCTACTAAAATGAACAATAATAATTTAAACGGTAAGGCAATCATGACCGGTGGTAACATCATCATCCCCATCGACATCAAGACACTCGAAACGACCATATCGATGACGAGGAACGGAATGAAAATCATAAATCCGATTTGAAACGCCGTCTTTAACTCACTGATGGCATAGGCCGGTACTAACGCGACGAGCGGAATATCTTCCACCTTCTCGGGCTTCTCGTAATTGCCATACTTCAAAAACAGTTCTAAGTCATTGCTCCGCGTGTATTGAGACATAAAACGTTTCATCGTTCCTCCGGCTTGATCAAAGGCTTCCTCTTGACTGATTTTGTCGTCCATGTACGGTTGTAATGCCGTCGTGTTCAATTCTGTTAAAATAGGTGCCATAACGAACAATGTGATGAATAACGCCAGTCCGACGAGCAGTTGGTTAGGCGGTGTTTGTTGTGTTCCTAAAGCAGAACGAACAAAGGATAAGACGACGATGACGCGTGTGAAACAAGTCATCAAAATCAGTAACGACGGTGCTAATGATAAAAGCGTAAGTAAGACCAGTAATTTGATGGAAGTCGCCGTCCCGGACGGCGTATCCAAGGAAATCAAGTTTTCAATCGTCGTCATGACCGTCCTCGTTTCTTCTGGAACTGATCGAGCTGTTGCTTAAATGATTCCAGAAACGGGGATGCGGCTGACGGATGTGGTAGGCTGTCGGATGTATCCGTTGCTAACCATTCGTCGTCTTCTTCAATCGTATCAAGCAGTTCAACGTTCTGACCGACACCGACAACATAAATCTTACCGTGAACCCTCACGAGCTGAACGGATCGATCTTTGCCAAGCGGGACACCACCGAGATGCGACAGTCGGCTCGATTGACGGACTCCCTTTGTCCGTTCATTGATGAAACGGACGGCAAGAAGGAATCCACCAATCAAAACTGCGAGTGTCACGACGATTTTTACGACCGTGACGACTGTCGATGACCCGTCGACCTGTTGTGTTGTAGGTTCATTTTTCTTAGATGGGTTGAGCTTCTCTTCCACTGTTTCGGCACCGACCTGATGCGTCAGCAGGAACAGGAGAAGACAGGTCAAACAGGTCAGTCTTCTCATGATGAAATGGTTTTCGAAACGGCTTCGAGTACACGGTCTGCCTGGAACGGTTTAACGATGAAGTCTTTTGCTCCGGCTTGAATCGCATCGATGACCATCGATTGTTGTCCCATTGCAGAACACATGATGACTTTGGCAGCCGGGTTAAAGGCTTTGATTTCTTTTAATGCTGAAATCCCGTCCATTTCCGGCATCGTGATATCAAGTGTGACGAGATCCGGCGCTAACTCTTTATATTTCGAAACTGCTTCACGTCCGTTTTCCGCCTCACCGACGACGTCATAGCCGTTCTTCGATAAAATTTCCTTAATCATCATTCTCATGAAAGCTGCATCATCTACAATCAAAACTTTTGCACTCATCCTATTTCCTCCTTAGAACATCCGCAGACGTTCTTTTTTATTGACAATCTCTGTAATCCGGACACCGAAGTTTTCTTCGATGACGACGACTTCACCCGTTGCAATCAATGTATTATTGACGAACACGTCAACGGGTTCTCCTGCTAATTTATCCAGTTCAATGATTGAACCTTGCGTCAGTTCCAAAATGTCCCGGACTGACCGGCGTGTCCGTCCCAGTTCGACTGTGACATTCAATGGTACATCGTAGAGCATGCCGATATTTCCGGGCGGACCTTCTTGTTGCACTTCAGAGAACTGACCGAATTGGACAGGACTGACACCAACCGGCTCTTTTTTGTATTCCGGCGGTGCTTCATACCGGGGTTCCGGTTGTGGCTGTGGCGCGGCCGGCTGTTCCCGGACCGGTTCTGGTGTAGGGACTTGAGCTGTGGGTGCCGGTTCGGTCGTTGTCGTACTGGCACTGAATAATTTCTGAATCAGTTGTTTGGAAAATTCAAGTGGTGCCAATTGTACGATTTTTGAATCGATCAGCGTTCCGATCTTCAAATCAAACTCGATGATGACCATGCTTTCCCATAACGAGAAGCTATCCACGATACTTTTTTCTTGCGAGAAATCAAAAACTTCGACCGCTGGAGGCGAGATATCGATACGCATTGAGAAAACGGTCGACATTGAGGTCGCAGCCGCTCCCATCATCTGGTTCATCGCTTCCTGGACGGCAGATAACGCAATCGGTTCCATTTCAAGACTCTCGTCAACGACACCATCGCCGCCCATCATCAAATTCGCAATGACGGAAGCATCCCGTTGTGTCAAAATTAAAACGTTTTCTCCCTTGAATCCTTCTGTATATCCGACACGAAGGGCGACGTGGGGAATCGGATAACGACTCCGCAATTCTTCCATCGTAATCATCCGCACGTGTGGTGTCGTGATTTCGACTTTTTGATTCAATAACGCGGACAGAGCCGTCGCGGAATTCCCTAGCGAGATATTCCCGACTTCTCCAAGCGCATCAATTTCCATCTCATCCAATTGATGTAAATCGTCTGTTGATTGGGTATCGGTTGGTTCTTCAGCCGATGGGGTTCCACGTAATAATGCATCGATTTCATCTTGCGAAAGCATATCGCTCATGTTATTCCTCCTCAATTCGTTGTAAGACTTGTAAAGCGAGATGCTTCCCGTTCAGACCAGGCCGCGCTTTGAACATTTTCCGATCATCGACGAACAATTCAACCGGATCGGATGTACGTGTCTGGAGGGACAGGCAATCGCCTACCTCGAGGTGTAACAATTCTCCAAACGAAAGTTCCGTCTGGCCGAGCACTGCTTTCAAATCGACGATTGATCCCATCAACTGTGTTTGCATATGTTCTGACTCTTGGTTATCGGCTGACTTTCGTTTCTCTTGTTGCATCCAAAAGTGACTCGAAAGTTTCGGAATGATTGGTTCGAGTGTCACGAACGGCAGACAGACATTAAGCGTTCCGCTTACTTCTCCGACCGTCACGTAAATCGAGACGAGAATGACCGTTTCATTCGGTGAGACGAGTTGAAGAAATTGTGGATTGATTTCCAAATCATCATACTCGGCTTCGATTTCGGCAATCGATTCCCACGCTGCCCCGTATTGAACAAAGGCGCGTTTGAATAACTGCGTCAAGATCCGGGTTTCGATTTCCGTCAAGTTCTCAATCTTATTCATGCCTTCACCCGGTCCGCCGAGCAATCGATCGAGCATCGCATACGCGATGTTCGGATTCACTTCGAAGATGACCCGTCCGTCTAACGGATGAAGATTCACTAAATTAATCAAGGTCATGTTCGGAATGGAATGAATGAATTCATCATAAGGCAGCTGTTCGACCGTATTGACCGTAAACTGGACGTATGTTCTAAGCTGTGCTGAGAAATGGGTCGTCAAGACTCGGGCGAATTGTTCATGAATCCGCGTTAAGTTCCGCATCTGGTCTTTTGAGAATCGCAACGCCCGTTTAAAGTCATAGACTTTCACACGACGTTCTTCTTCTTGACTGCGTATTTCCTCGACTTCCATATCTCCGCTTGAAATGGCTGATAGCAGGGCGTCAATTTCATGTTGTGATAATACTTCGCTCATGCGGCCACCTCACTGGATGATTTTTTTCGTCGTGTAGACACGTTGAACATCGCCTTCTTGCAGGAGCTTTTTAAATTGCCCCCGTAATTTTTCTTCGAGTTTCGCCATGTCTTGTTTAGAATCTAAATCTTGTTTTTTCATCGAAGCTAAATCCCCTAAGATGATATTGTTGATTTGAAACTTGCGTAACTCCAGTTCTTCCCGCGTCGCCGCGTCATCCGTGACGATTGTAAACTGAACATTTAAGAATCGTTCGTCTGCAATGTTCGTCGTTAAATCATCTGTTTGAAAACTTCGCTCTTCGAGTTCCGCTCCTGTCGGTTGTTCGACTTTCGCTTCGGTCGGATCACTCGTTAACAAATATTTTGAAAGCATGTAGCCCGCGCCTACCATCATAATCGCGACGACGACCATGATGAGTGGTAATTTCAACTTACTCTTCTTCTTTTCTTCTGCCATCTTCGAGCCTCCTAGCACTGTTCAAGCCCGTTAAACCGACTTGTCGGTAAAAATCGATTGTGGCTGCTTTTACCTCTTCCAATGTTTCTTTGACGACATAAGTCTGTCCCCCGACCAACTGGATCGTCGTATCGGGTGTCGACCGGACCGCTTCGATTAAGATTGCATTTAAGACAAGCGGTGTTTCACGTAATGTCGTTAAAGTAATCATCGTTTCAAGTTAACGAGTTCTTCTAAAATCTGATCTGATGTTGTAATGATCCGGGTGTTCGCCTGGAATCCGCGTTGGGCGATGATCATTTCCGTAAACTCTTCCGATAAGTCGACGTTTGACATTTCAAGTGTTCCGGATGTTAATTGACCAAGACCGTTTGTGCTTGGCGTTCCAGTCGCTGCGATACCCGAGTTTTGAGAAGCGGCAAATAAGTTCACTCCTGATTTTTCAAGACCACCCGGGTTAGCAAAATTAGCCATTGATACGTAACCAACTCGTTGCAAGTTACCCGTTCCATCGACAAACGTGACTAGTCCATCTTTTCCGATTGCAAGGTTCTGTGCTCCTGTCGGAATTTGTAACTTCATGTAGCCATTATTTACTTTGTTTGTGATTTGACCTTGAGCATCGTATTGGTTGGCAGGTAGGTTTGCTTGATCGGCAGGTGGCTGTCCAGGGTTGGCAGGCGGTGGATCAGACAATCCTACGAGATAATTTCCATCTCCCGTTACGATATTTCCTTGAAGATCTGTATAAAAGTTACCGGAACGAGAATAACGCACACCGTCTGCCGTTAAGACTTGATAGAATCCTTCACCGGAAATCCCGACATCAAGCGTTCGACCTGTATTTTGTAACGCTCCTTGATTGTAAACGTTATCGACCGTTGACATCGAGGCCCCGAGTCCTACCTGTTTCGGGTTTGTCCCACCGACACCTCCACCATTACCTGATGCGGAACCAACTGATTGGTTGACAAGATCCTTAAACGTGACACGGCCTTTTTTATAACCAAATGTATTGACGTTGGCGATGTTATTCCCGACGACGTCTAACTTTGTTTGGAAGTTCTTTAACCCACTGATTCCTGAATACATTGAACGTAACATTATTTTTCCTCCTTTGTTTTAATTTCAGTCAATTCGTAGACACTGACACTTTTTCCGTTCGATAACTCGGCAATGACATCGACCCCGTCACGCTTTACACTGAGGACGTTTGCCGTCACTTTACCGGTCGATGTCACATCTGCTCCTGTCGCATCTTTCGTGACAGTCTCACCTTCATAGCTGACACTTTTTCCAATCAAATTACTATAGTTCATCAGAGCCGCCGCATGCTGATTGAGCATCATCGTATCCATCCCTTTTCCAATCGCTTGCATCTGTTCAAGAGAAGAAAACTGAGCCATCTGCGAAATGAACTCCTTGTCTTCCATCGGTGCCGTCGGATCTTGATTGGACAGTTGGGCAATCAGGATTTTCATGAACATGTCTTTGTCCATCGAGTTACTGGATGGTACTTTCGTTTTCTCCGGTAACTGATAGGACGACGCATCATTTTTGATGGATTCAGTCATCTTCATCCTCCTCTAGTTCTTCTTCGTACGGTGCAGGTTCTTCTTGCTGACGCTCTCGTCGTTCTTGCGGTAAACCTTGTTCAAAGTCTTTGACACTCGATGCTAACATCCCGGTTTCGACTTTGACGAATGGTGCTTGCGGCTGCAACGAAGTATGTAACTTTCCTAGTTGCTGATCCAGCATTTGTTTCGCTTGTTCCGTCGCTGCGAAAAGCTTTACCGTCAATAAACCATCTTTTTTATCCAATTGGATGACGACCTCACCCAACTGTTCTGGATATAATCGGATGGACATCCTTGTCGAACCGTCCGCGCCTTTTAAAAATGGTGCTTGTTTCATCGCCGCTTCAATCCGTGACGTGAGTTGATCATCGACACTTGGCTGCATGATGGATGGCCGAACGCCTACTCCTAATGCACTGTTCATTCGTTCAAATTTCAAACCGGTTAGTGCTGATGGTTGGTCTTTCCCTTCCGAATCAGCAGCTATCTGAATGGATTCAATCACCTTTTTAGTCATGACACTTGTTTTCAGTGTTGGTGTATTTTGTTCAGGAAGTACAAGACGGTTCGAAAACGGAGTCACAACTGCATCTTTTTTGATGCCTGTAGAATCAACCAACGTGGGATTACTCACCGGTGGAGCTGACAAGGCAATTCCTGGAGTGTCAGTCATCCGTATAACCGGAGTATTCATTCCGACCGGTAATTCATTTGATTTCACATTTTCCTTATCGACTCCGATGACAGTTGAAACGGCCGCTGCGAGTACTTGTTGGACCGAGACAGGAAATTGTTCGAATAACTCCATCGCTTGTCCTTGTTGTCCGTCTTGTATCAACTTGATGAACTGAATCAGCTCCGTCGCTTTTTTTGGATCATGTATCATACCTTCTACTTCGGGTTGCTCCAAAAGTTTTAAGACTTTTTCCGGCTGTGCGGTCAATTGTTCCAACAGCGGTTTGACTTCAAGATTCGTCTCCCCTTCAGTTGGTATTGTCTGTTGATCCAGTGAAGGATTCTGTACGCCCTCAGCTAGAGGTTGCACTAAGTATTGAAGTAACGAAGCAAAATTTCCAACGCCATTCGCCGGGAGCTCTTTCCCGTTCCACTTCGTAACCGGTTTAGCTGTTTGTGCTTGCTGTACATCCGTCGTCAAGTTCATTTTATTTTCTCACCCCTTATTGGACTGCCAACAATTGTGTCAACGCTGCAGCTTTTTTAGGATCCATCTTTGCCATGATGGCCGCCTGTTGTTCAGCATCAATTTCTTTAATGATTGCAACGACTTCCGTCGGACTCAATTCGTTAAAAATATTGGCTGCATCTTTCGGCGTCATCTCCGCATAGACATCTGTCACATCAGCAGTCTTTTTCGACGCAGACTTATCTGTCACTGTCGTTGCAGGTGTAGCCGGCGTGTTTTTCAACCGATCCCGTTCCGCAATCAACCGGACGACTTCCTGTTCTTTCGCTTGGATGAGTTCTGCTTGATCAGTCGTCTTTGCCCGTAGTTTTTTGATTTCAGCGTTTGCTAATTTCAAACGTTGTTCGATCTCCGAACTTTTTGAAGACGTTACCTTCGTGTTCGTTACTTCTTCTGACGCAAAAGGCAATGAAAAAATCGGCCGCCCATTAGCGTAATTTAATACGAGATAGGCTGTAAATAATAACAATAACAACGGGATGATTAATAAGGGCAAAATCCATTGTTTTGATGACTTGTTCTCACTCATGTCGTTCGCCTTCTTCCAAACTGCAATAATGCTAATTCATCCATTTGGTTCTGTTCCACCAAAGCGAGTGTCCGCCGATTTTCTTCTAATTGATTTGATTGCAGTCGTGTAAATTTCTTTTCTTCAATCAAAGCCTCTTTTAAATCGACTTGAGCCCGTTCATACTGATTTTTCGCCTGGGTCACGTATAGCTGTTGTCGCTCAATCTGTTGTTTGACGACATCACGTGCACGTTCACGGTATTGAGAAGCAAGCAGCTCAACCGTTCCTGTTTCATTTTGTGCTTTTAAAAAAGCTTCATAACGAACGAGAAGATGGTACAGTTTCTCGACCTCGACTTCATATTGCTTCTTTTTTTCAGCAGTATGTTTTGAAACACGATCCTTTTCCGCTTCCGCTAAAGGAATAATACGTTCATATATGGTTTTCATTCGCGCCCTCCCTTAACGGATTGTCGAAATCAGACGACCCATGCCATCTTCGAAATGGCTTTTTTCTTCCACCCGTTGTTTTAAAAAACCGATCAATTCAGGATATTTTTCAACAGCCCGATCAATGTCAGGGTTTGTACCACTTTTATAAGCACCGATATTGATTAAATCCTCGGCATCGAGGTATGTCGACAATAACTGTCTGAACGTAATCGCACTATCTTTATGTTCGGTCGAAGTAATTTGATTCATGACCCGGCTGATGGAGCGTAAGATGTGAATCGCCGGATATTGTCCTTTATTAGCGAGATTTCGGTCGAGGACAAAATGACCATCAAGAATTCCGCGGACCGCATCCGCAATCGGTTCATTCATATCATCGCCGTCAACCAGTACGGTATAAAATGCCGTAATGGAACCTTCTGTCGTTTTCCCGCTTCGTTCCAACAGTTGTGGAAGTAAGGCGAATACACTCGGTGTATATCCCTTCGAAGCAGGTGGTTCACCGGTCGCCAGGCCAATTTCACGTTGAGCCATGGCAAAACGTGTGACGGAGTCCATCATCAATACGACATTTTTTCCTTGATCCCGAAAATATTCAGCGATTGCCGTTGCCGTATACGCTCCTTTGAGTCGAACGAGTGGCGGCTGATCACTCGTCGCTACGACGATGATCGAACGGCTCATGCCTTCCTCACCTAACTCCGCCTCAATGAATTCCTTCACTTCACGGCCCCGTTCACCGATTAAGGCGATGACATTAATATCAGCCGTCGATCGTTTGGCAATCATACCGAGTAATGTCGATTTACCGACACCCGATCCTGCGAATAGTCCGACTCGTTGCCCTTGTCCGACGGTCAATAAACCGTCGATGGCACGAATACCTGTCGATAACACTTGATCGATCCGCGGACGATCGAGTGGACTTGGCGGCTTACGGACAATTGAAGTCGTCCGTAAATGCGCCAGTGATTTCCCGTCTAGCGAACGTCCGAGACCATCCAGGACTTTCCCGATCAAATCATCTCCGACAGGAACATGAAGCGGTTTTCCTGTTGCGATGACAATCGATCCCGGTGCAATGGCCGTCGTTTCACCATAAGGCATCAATAGTACATGTCCTTCTCGAAATCCAACGACTTCTGCCTCAATCTCGTCTCCACGATGAATCCGGATCAAGCACCGCTCGCCGATGGCAACAGCTGTCGGACCACGTGATTCAATCATCAAGCCAATGACTTGAACGACTTTACCAGAATGCTCGACAAGTTCTTCCCGACGAACATCTCGAATCGCTGCTTGTAACTGTTTGAGTTTATACATCGTGTAACACCTCGGTGAGTTGCTCCATTAATCGTTGATAACCGATTGACAATCCACCCGTGATGGCACCGTTCTCTGAATCAATCCGGAAATCTCGTGCAGGAAGCTCGGGATCAATCCGTAAACGGATTGTTGCCGTCCCTCCTAAAATGGTCTGTAACCGTTCATCCAGTAAGACAACCCGTTCAAAGTCTTCAGCTGATGTATAGACAATCAATTTTTCGCGATCTCTAAATTGAAGAATCAACTGTTGAATCGTCTGATAAAGTGCTTCTTCATCCTTATCGTGAAGCTGCTCCAAAAACTGATGTGTCAATTGAAGAGCCAGTGCACACAATTCATCTTCCATCAGGAGGACTCGTTCTGAAAACATCTGTTCGAGCCGGTTCGCAAGTTGATTTGTTTCCTCAATCCGTTGTTCGTATTGTGTTTGTCCAGCTTGTTGACCCGACTGATACCCTTCTTTGTAACCCTGTTGTCTCGCTTCTTCAAACACGAGAAGCCGCTCTTGCTCCAAATCAGCCCGCCGTGTTTGTTCTTGTTGTTCGATCAACAGCTGCTGTTGCTTTAGTTGGGCTTGTCCTTCCCGCATCATCTCGTCATAAGAAACAAGCGGTTCGGTTTCAGTCACCTGCTCGGATTCCGTCTGATGGAAAATCGTTCGTTGCGTCCGGTCGAAAACAACTTGACGCTTAATGACGTTAGACAACGATATCATCTCCTCCACCACGGGCTACCACGATCTCACCCATATCTTCTAGGCGACGGATGATGCCAACAATACGACTTTGTGCTTCTTCGACATCCCGTAAGCGTACAGGTCCCATGAATTCCATATCCTCTTTGAACGATTCGACCATTCGCTGGGACATATTGCGGTACACCATTTCTTTGACATCTTCCGATGAAACTTTAAGTGAAAGCAATAAGTCTTCATTCGAAACTTCCCGGATAATCCGTTGGATGGCACGTGCGTCGAGCGTAACGATATCTTCAAAGACAAACATCCGCTTTTTGATTTCTTCCGCCAACTCTGGATCCTGAATTTCAAGCGTATCGAGAATCGTCCGTTCCGTCGTCCGATCGACACCGTTCAAGACTTGAACTACTGCCTCGATTCCGCCAGATTGGGCATAATCCTGCATTCCTGCTTGCGATAGATTCCGTTCAAGAATTTGTTCGACTTCACTGATGATTTCTGGATTCATCCGGTCCATCGTTGCAATCCGTCGGGCGACATCTGACTGGGCTTCTGCCGGAAGTTCTGATAAAATTTGTCCCGATTTGACCGGATCCAGATGCGCCAAGACCAAGGCAATGGTCTGCGGATGTTCATTTTGAATGAAGTTCAGCAATTGTTTCGGATCCGCTTTGCGGGCAAATTCAAACGGTCTCACTTGAAGCGTCGACGTCAAACGATAAATGAGTTCCATCGCCTTCTCTTCACCTAATGCTTTTTCCAACACGGATTTGGCGAATCCGATACCACCTTGCGTGATATAATTTTGCGCTGTCGCTAATTCATGGAATTCTTCTAACACTTCGAGCTTCTCATCCGGATCAATCCGTTTCATGCTCGAAATCTGTAATGTCAGCCATTCCATTTCTTCTTCAGACAAATGTTTGTATACGCTGGCCGCGACTTCCGGACCAAGCGAAATCATTAAAATGGCGGCTTTTTCCCGACTACTCATCTCTAACTTCTTCATCTCATCAATCCTCCGCTAACCAGGTGCGTAACAACTTCGCAAATTCATCCGGATTGGATGCGGCAAGCTTCTCAAGCTGTTTCCGTTTGACCGTTCCTTCACTTGTGTCCTCTGTCGACAGTTCAGGAATCTCTGTCTCAATCGGAGTCCATTCTTCCAGTTCCTCAATTTCAGCTGTTCTTCTTCTACGCATCAACAGGAAGATGGCTCCTACTACAACCAGTGCTGCGGCACCTAATGCAAACCAGACCCACATCGGTGTTGTTTCCGTTGTTACTGTCTGTTTCGGTGTCTCGGCAAATGGTCTTGACATGACGACGACTTTATTCGCAAGCTCTGCATCGGTTAAGGTCGTCTTCGCATCCGTCTTCGTCAGTGAAGTACGAATGATCGAATACATCATAGTCTGTAAATCTGTTTGAAGTTGCGGATCAATTTGATTTTGTCCTTTAGGTGGCTCAACGATGACTTGAATTCCTAAATCCCGAATTTCATACGGCGCACCGGTAATCTGTTTTGTGATTCGATTGACTTCGTAATTGATGATATCGTGCGTCTTCTCACTTGTGTCTCCTGCCGTACCTGTACCTTGCGGGAAGTTAATGGTCTCATTCTCACCCGTTCCTGCAGTTCCTTCATTTGCCGCTCCCGTATACGCTTCAGCGACTTTCTCTGCCGATGTCACGATTCCCTCGATTTTATCAGGATCAACCGGTTCAACTAATTTTTGTTCCTCTTGCCGTTGCGTGACATCGACATCTGCGGTAACAGAAACCAGTGCTTTTTGTGGACCGAGAACGACTGACAGCATCTGCTGAATTTGTTGGCGTAAATCTTTTTCCGTCGTTTTCTTCAGCTGCATCGGATCCGTTCCTCCTGCAGTCTGTGCTCCCTTACCCGGCTCATAATACGTAAAGTACTGATCCATGATGGTAATGTTTTCTTCTTTTAGATTCGGGATACTTTTCGCAATCAGATGATACAGACCTTGAACCGTCTGCTGATTCAAGTCGCTGCCGGCGCTTGATGTCAAGACGACTGAGACAGTTGACGTCTCTTCTTTATCTGATAAGAAAACACTTTTTTCCGGTAATGTAATCATGACCTTCGCAGCATCAATCCCGTTGACTTGCGTAATCAGATTTTCTAATTCCGTCTGCATCGTGTCCCGCTCGAGAATGTTCATTTCCTTATCTGTTGTTCCAAATCCGGCGTTTTCGCTGAAGAATGAATAATCGATTTGACCTGATTTAGGTATTCCAGCTGTCGCCAACTCCACTTTTAAGTTTTCGGCACTTTCTTCCGGTACAAGAATCGTTACACCGTCTGTCCCACTGACGACTTCGGACTGTACACCATCTTCATTTAATTTCTCAGTCACTTGCCCAGCCTCTTGTGGTGACAACTTTGAGTAGAGCGGTGTCATCGTTGGTTTACTTAACCAAATGGCTGCAACAATGATAGCTGCAATTAGAAATAAGATAATTCCGATGATCGTTGCTTTTTTAACGAGCGACCATTCCTGCCATGTCATTTTTAATGCGCCAAAGCGCGTTTTTAGTCCTTCATTCATCAAACATCTCCCACGCTTTCCTCAACAATCACAGTTGCATACGCATCATTTCTTGGTATGCTTCGATGCCTTTATTCCGGACTTCGATAGCGAGTTGCATAGAAAGCGATGCTTCTTCTGTTTTGATCATGATGTTATGTAAGTCTGTCGTTTTTCCAGTCGCAAGATCTACTCGTGCTTGCGAAGAGGCTTGTTGCGCCTCGTTCAGACCGTTCATGGCCTGACTCAATACTTCACTGAAATCACTTGGTGTCGTTTTGGTAACCGATTGAGACGGTAAGACCATTTGCATACTTTGAATCGGTTGAATCGCCATCGTGTCATCTCCTTCTTACTTGCCGATTTCCATCGCTTTAACCAACATTGCTTTTGTTGCATTCAACGCCGTGACGTTCGCTTCATAAGAACGTGTCGCCCCCATCATGTCGACCATTTCCTTCAGTAGATCGACGTTCGGCATTTTAACGTATCCCAGTTCATCCGCATCTGGATGATTCGGATTGTATTCCAATTTGAATGGTTCTTGATCTTTTCGAATCTCGCTGACTGTCACCCCGTTGCCTGTTTCTTTCAAAACGGCTAATTTGCGGGCATATGGTTGCCATTCTCCGTCAACTAGCTCACCGCGTGTCGTCTGAGCATTGGCGATATTGGCAGAGACGGTATCGAGTCGCAGACGCTGTGCCGTCAATCCCGTTGCGGACGTATGAAAACCTGAAAACATACTCATGAATTAACGTCCTCCCCGGATGACAGACTGGATTCCGGAAAATTTCCGGTTCAATTGTTCGACCAATGCTTCGTACTCAATTTGATTGCGTGATAATTCAGACATTTCGAGATCAATATCGACCCCATTCCCATCGTTACGCATAGCAGACGATTGTTCGACGATACTTCCTGACGTACCGATCGTCGCGTGTCGTTTTAAACTCATTTTCATTTCAGAATCCAAGACATCTCCGAACACTACGCGCTTTGATTTATATCCAGGCGTATCGACGTTCGCAATATTTGCTGAAATTACTTTCTGCGCAGCTACCGTCCGATCGACGGCCTGTGTCATTGTTGCATAATCTGAACCAAGCCAGTTCATCATTCAACCTCCACCTCTATTTATCTGGTAAAAATTAGTATTATAAAGTAAGCGGTTAGTAACATATCTGAAATAATTGAAACAAATAGGTCAATGTTTGAAAAGAAGTTTTTTGAAAAATAGGGGAATGAGATGTTAGTATTTCGCTTTTTAAACCCTTTTCTTATAAAAATGATAAATAATACCTATAAAAAAAAGAAGACCTAGTACTTTACTAGGTCTTCTTTTAAATTCTAATTCTTCCTTTTTTTAGTTCGATTTAATGCGCTCTAACTCATAGAGGAAATTGTCATTTAAAATCTTGATATATGTCCCTTTCATACCAAGCGAACGGGACTCGATGACGCCGGCACTTTCAAGTTTCCGCAACGCATTGACGATGACTGAACGCGTGATGCCGACACGATCGGCAATTTTAGAGGCCACGAGTAATCCTTCGTTTCCGTCCAACTCTTCGAAGATATGTTCGATGGCTTCAAGTTCCGAATACGATAAAGAATTGATTGCCATTTGAACGACGGCTTTCTTCCGCGCTTTATCTTCCGCTTCATGAGCTTTCTCACGTAAGATTTCCATTCCGACAACTGTTGCTCCGTATTCCGCAAGCACCAAGTCCTCTTCATTAAAATCTTCGAGCATCCGGCCAAGGACAAGTGTTCCAAGTCGCTCACCGCCACCGATGATCGGAACAATCGTCGTTTTTGATGTCTCAAACATATCGCGGTTATCGATCGGGAAAGCTGTATGCTCACTGTCGATTGCGATGTTCGCTGTCGTTTCCGTCACATTAAACAATTTTTTCGTATAATCTTCCGGAAACTGACGCTCTTCAAGGAATCCACGAATCCGTGCATTCTCGATTTGTTGTTTAATCGCAATTCCTAATAACTTTCCACGACGGCTGACGATAAAGGTATTTGATTCCATAACTTCACTTAAACGATCTGCCATGACCTTAAAGTCGACATGTGTGCTTGCTTCTTGTTGTAACATCGTGTTGAGCTTTCGTGTTTTTGCCAATAAATTCATGATTTTCTTCCTCCACTTATAAGATGAACTGACTTAAGTCACGATCATCTGCTACTTTTCCGACGCGGTCCATGACATATTGTGGTGTGATGGTGACGTCTGTCTCTGGCATCTCTGCCGCTTCAAACGATAATTCTTCTAATACACGTTCCATGATGGTATATAAACGGCGAGCACCGATATTATCTGTTTCATCATTTACTTGTGCCGCAATCCGTGCAATTTGACGAATCGCGTCTTCGGTAAACGTGACATGGACTTGCTCCGCTCCAAGCAAAGCCTTGTATTGTTTCAGCAATGCTTGATTAGGCTCCGTCAAAATTTTAACAAAGTCATCTTCGGTCAGACTGTCGAGTTCCACCCGGATCGGAAAACGTCCTTGCAGCTCCGGAATCAAATCGGATGGTTTTGCCATATGGAAAGCCCCGGCTGCAATGAATAACATATGATCCGTCTTCACAGGACCATACTTCGTCACGACAGTCGATCCTTCGACGATTGGTAAGATATCACGCTGCACGCCTTCACGTGATACACCGGCACTATCTTGCCCCTTCGTTGCAATCTTGTCGATTTCATCGACGAAGATAATTCCCATCTGTTCAGCACGACGAACAGCTTCATCGTGGACTTCATTTAAATCGAGTAATCGTTCCGCTTCTTCTGCTGTCAAAATCGGACGTGCCTCTTTGACACTCAGCTGACGTTTCTTTGTTTTTTTCGGCATGACTTGTCCGAGCATATCCTGCAGATTCGCAAGACCTTCCATACCTTGTTGTCCGGAGAACAAATCCATTTGGCGTTCTTCAATGTCCACATCAATCATGCGGTCTTCTAGTTGACCTTGAAACAATTGTTGACGAATGACGGATCGATCGGCTGTATCGCTGGCAGTTTCCTGCTCGGGCGGTTTTTGAGTTCCACCGAACAGCATCTCAAACGGATTTCCTCCCCCAAGACCAGTCGAAGCTTTTTTACCGACAAGGGCATCGACGATTCGTTCATTCGCAACCGCTTCAGCACGCTCTTTCAAAGCTTCCTTTTTCTCGTCTTTGACAAGCCGTAGTGAAGCTTCGACTAAATCACGGACCATTGATTCAACGTCACGTCCGACATAACCGACTTCCGTGAATTTCGTAGCTTCGATTTTAACGAACGGTGCACGGACCAGTTTAGCAAGTCGACGGGCAATTTCCGTTTTCCCGACTCCTGTCGGTCCGATCATCAAGATGTTTTTCGGTGTCACTTCATCACGCAGACTCGGATCGAGCAACTGACGGCGGTAACGATTTCGGAGTGCAATCGCGACGGCTCGTTTCGCGTCCGCTTGACCAATAACATGTTCATTTAGTTTTTCCACGATTTGTCTCGGTGTAAATTCATGCATCTGCACTTCCCCCAATCGTTTCTAAAATGATTTGATCATTCGTGAATACACATAACTCCCCTGCTGTTTCAAGAGCGGCGCGGGCGATTTCCTCGGCCGTCATGTGTGCAGCGTGCCGAGCCAGTGCCCGACCCGCGGCAAGCGCATAGTTTCCGCCTGAACCGATGGCCAAAATCCCGTCATCGGGTTCGATGACTTCTCCGTTACCTGAAACAAGAAGTAAATGTGTTCCATCCATGACAAGTAACAAAGCTTCCAGCTGGCGTAACATTTTATCGCCCCGCCATTCCTTTGCTAATTCCACGGCAGCTCGTTGCAGGTTCCCGTTGTACATCTCAAGTTTTGCTTCAAACTTTTCGAATAATGTAAACGCATCGGCTACACTTCCTGCAAACCCTGCAATCACTTTTCCACCATAGAGACGTCGGACTTTTTTTGCACTTTTCTTCATGATGACTTGATTACCAAAAGTCACTTGTCCATCCCCGCTCATTGCAGATTGACCGTTATGTTGAATCGCAAAAATCGTCGTTGCATGAAACATGCTATTTCCTCCCTTAGGCACGCGGATGCGCTTGCTGATAAACATGTCGTAGCCGCTCCGTCGTGACGTGTGTATATTGCCCTGTCGTCGATAATGAAGCATGCCCAAGCAATTCTTGCACCGCTCGTAAATCTGCTCCACGTTCCAGTAAATCGGTCGCGAAACTATGTCGTAAAGCATGTGGTGTCACATGTTTCGATAAAAAGGGATCTGCCTTTTTTAAGATTTTCCGAATCCCGTCCGTTGTCAAACGGCGACCTGAACGAGAAAGAAAAACGGCTTGTGCTTCATCCTCGGCCGGTTGTCGTTTCATCAAATACTCGGATAAGGCTTTTCTCGCAAATGATCCGATTGGTGTAATCCGTTCTTTTCGTCCTTTTCCGTATACATGCACATATTCCAAGTCCGGATCTAAATCTTTTACGTTCAATCCGGCTAATTCGCTGACACGCATTCCTGACGCATACAGCAACTCAATCAATGCCACATTCCGTACCCCTAATGAATCCGACGTTCGGAAAACTTCTAAAAATCGTTCGTATTCTGATGGCACTAAAAACGTCGGTAGCGTTTGGACACGTTTGGGTGCCTTCAATCCCTCAAAAGGATTGACGTCATTCGTATCCCGCGTCACAAAACGTCCGAACTGTTTCAAACAAGATACTTTTTGAGCGATCGTTGATTTAGATGCTTTTTGATCATAAAGAGCAAACAAATAACGCCGTGCAGTTGCCAATTCAATCGATCTCAGCTGATGATCGAGGCAAAAAGCGGCGTATTGTCGAAGTGTTTGATCATAAGAGCGGCCCGTATTTGGAGATAATTGACGCTCGATGTGTACATACCGTAAAAACGATTTTCGCAGTACGTCAAACTCTGAGTCTACTCCCATTGATGAGCCCCCTTCTAACCATTTCATACTCGAATCGCCCTTAGCATAGCACACCGTAAGTAGTCTGACAATAGACCAAAAACCGGAAAAATAACAAAATTATCACGCTTTTATGACAAATTAAGAAATGGGAGAAAAGAACGCTGAATTGCGCCTTCTCCCCCATCTTACTTACATATCGGTAAAGTCTTTGATTGCTTCCAATGCCCGCTCGGCAAGAAGCGCATATTTTTCTGGTTTCTTCATTCGACCGGTTTGGTTGGCAAGTCCCGGTACAAGTCCGAAGTTTGCATTCATCGGCTGGAAGTTCTTTCCTTCCGTCGTCGTGATGTAATGCGCCATCGCACCCATCATCGTTTCCTTCGGGAAGGCGATCGGCTCCGCTTCATTAACTAAACGAGCCGCATTGATACCTGCCGTCAAACCGGAAGCAGCTGATTCGACGTATCCTTCGACACCTGTCATCTGACCGGCAAAGAATAGATCCGGACGTGTTCGTGTCTGATACGTCGGTTGCAACAAGTTCGGTGAATTGACAAACGTATTCCGGTGCATGACACCATAACGAACGATTTCAGCATTTTCAAGACCTGGAATCAAACGGATGATCCGTTTTTGTTCGCCCCACTTCAGATGCGTTTGGAATCCGACGAGGTTAAACAATGTCCCGGCTGAGTTATCCTGACGAAGTTGAACGACGGCATACGGACGTTCACCCGTTTTCGGATCTTCAAGACCAACCGGCTTCATCGGTCCGAATAAAAGTGTCTTCGGTCCGCGTGACGCTAATACTTCAAATGGCATGCATCCTTCGAAGTAGATTTCCTTCTCGAATTCTTTTAACGGAACGACTTCCGCTTGAATCAACTCATTGTGGAAATGCATAAACTCTTCTTCTGTCATCGGACAGTTCAAGTAAGCTGCTTCCCCTTTATCATAACGTGACTTTAAATATACTTTATCGCGGTCAATCGTATCGCCGTCAAGAATCGGTGCGGCAGCATCAAAGAAGTACAGGTAATCTTCTCCGGTGAACTGCTTAAGGGATTCGGATAAGGAGGCACTTGTTAAAGGACCTGTCGCGACGATGGTCGGACCATCCGGAATCGCTTCAAGTTCCTCATGATGAACCGTGACGTTCGGATGATTTTTTAACGTTTCCGTCACGTATCCGGCAAAGTCATGTCGATCGACAGCAAGCGCACCACCTGCCGGCACACTCGCAAGATCGGCAGCCTTGAGGATAAGTGAGTCGAGTTGTCGCATTTCTTCTTTTAATACACCGACTGCATTTGTCAGTTGATTAGCTCGAAGTGAGTTCGAGCAGACGAGTTCTGCAAATTGATCGGTATGGTGAGCAGGTGTCTGCTTGACTGGTCGCATTTCATATAAATCTACTTGTACACCACGTTTCGCAAGTTGCCATGCTGCTTCAGAACCTGCGAGACCGGCGCCGATTACGGTTACCCGTTTCATCGGTCATTCCTCCTCTTGCTCCTGATCGATGCGTGTTTCATGATGTCCGCAAGACGTACATTCTACTTTCACACCGTTCTTGATTTTCTTTTGTACCATCATACTGCTACAAACCGGACATGGTTCTTCGACCGGTTTATCCCATGAGACGAATTCACATTCCGGATAATTCGAACAGCCGTAGAATAAGCGTCCTTTTTTACTCCGGCGTTCCACGATCTCACCTGTTCCACACGTCGGACATTTAACACCAATCTCAACTTGAATCGGCTTCGTGTTCCGACATTCCGGGAAGTTTGAGCACGCCATGAATTTTCCATAACGGCCCATCTTGATGACCATCGCGTGTCCGCAGACTTCACAATCTTCTCCGGCCGGTTCGTCTTTAATTTCGATTTTTTCGATTTCGGCTTCTGCACGTGTCAGACGCTTTTCGAACGATTTATAAATCGGATCGACGACTTCCGTCCACTGCATGTCCCCTTTTTCGATTGCATCGAGCAACGCTTCCATATCCGCCGTAAATTGAACGGTGATGAATTCTTGGAAATAATCACTGATCATATCGATGACCAGTTCCCCGAGTTCGGTCGGCAGGAATTTTTTCTCTTCGAGCGTCACGTAACCACGTTTTTGGATCGTATCGAGTGTCGGCGCATACGTCGACGGACGACCAATCCCAAGTTCTTCCATCGCCCGGACGAGGCGTGCCTCGGTATACCGCGGTGGTGGTTGCGTAAAGTGTTGTTTCGGCTCAATCATTTCCTGCTCCAAGACTTCACCGTCTTCAAGCGGCGGCAACAAACCGTCCTTGACGTCCGTTACCGTCTCATCGTCTGTATCTTCAATATAGACTTTCATGAATCCGGCAAATTTGACCGTCGAACCGTTTGCCCGGAACATGACATCATTTGAGACCAAGTCGACTTTGACTGTATCGAGAACAGCCGGAGCCATTTGACTCGCAACGAACCGTTCCCAAATCAATTTGTATAACCGGAACTGATCGCGGGATAAATACGATTTGACAAGTTGCGGGTCACGCATCGTCGATGTCGGACGAACAGCTTCGTGGGCATCTTGCGAATTCGCTGCTTTTTTCTCTTTCCGTTTTTCGACAGCGATGTATTCTTTCCCGTATGCATTTTCGATGAACCCCTGCGCTTCGATGTTGGCGGTTTCGGATGTCCGGGTTGAATCGGTCCGCATGTACGTAATCAAACCGACCGTTCCTTCTTTGCCGAGCTCGATTCCTTCATATAATTGCTGGGCAATCATCATCGTCTTCTTCGCACGGAAGTTCAGCTTGCGGGCTGCTTCTTGTTGGAGCGAACTCGTCGTAAACGGCAAGGCTGGATTCCGGCGACGCTCTTTTTTCGTGACGGAGTCGACCGTGAAGGACTCTGAAAGTTTTGCCAATACTTCATTGACTTCCTCTTCTGAGTGCAATTCACGTTTCTTCCCGTCAATCCCGTAGAAGTTGGCTTCGAGCTTTTCACCATTGGCATCAAGCTCTAGTTTGATCGTCCAATATTCTTCTGGTAAAAAGGCATTGATTTCTTGCTCGCGGTCAATGATCATCTTCACGGCAACCGATTGAACACGTCCTGCTGACAAGCCCTTTTTAATTTTCTTCCAGAGTAACGGACTCATGCTGTAACCGACGAGACGGTCCAAGATACGCCGTGCCTGTTGTGCATCGACAAGATCGTAGTTGATCTTGCGGGGTCTCTTGAACGAATCTTTGATGGCGTCTTTCGTGATTTCATTAAAGACGACCCGGCATTCTGTCGATTCATCGACACCGAGGGCTTTCGCTAAATGCCAAGCGATTGCTTCCCCTTCGCGGTCCGGGTCGGCTGCGAGATAGATTTTTTGTGCTTTTTTAGCGGCCGTTTTTAATTCTTTTAAAACCGGACCTTTACCACGAATCGTAATATACTTTGGTTCATAATCATGTTCTACGTCAACACCCATTTGACTTTTCGGTAAGTCGATGACATGTCCCATCGAAGCTTTCACGGTATAGTTTGAACCGAGATAACGTTTGATGGTTTTTGCCTTTGCAGGTGATTCGACAATTACTAAATATTTTGCCATTACAATCGCTCCCTATTAGAGGCGTACTCGTATTTTAATCTCACTTATCATAGTAGTCTCGATTCCTATTTGTCAACGTTCATCAAGATACTTTTTGAAACTTCTTCCGGATTCAAGAGCGGAATCGCCCCTTCCGCAATCAGTTGATTTGTCCCTTGAAAGTGTTTTTCTGTTGGACAACCAGGGATACAATACACGTCTTTTCCCTGTTCCAGCGCGTGACCTGCCGTGTTCATCGTTCCGCTTTTCCGGGTTGCCTCAACGATAATCAATCCTGACGCCAGTCCCGAGATGATCCGGTTTCGTTCCAAAAACTGATATTTCTTGACTGGGGTTGAAGCGGGATACTCAGATAAAAGCAGTCCGGCTTGTTGAATCCGCTGGAACAGTCGTGAATGCCGGACGGGGTACAAGTAATCAAACCCGCTCGCTAACACAGCAATCGTCGCTTGATGATGTTTAAGGGAAAGACGATGTACAAGAGAATCAATGCCAAGGGCGCCACCTGACACCGTGACGAATGGAGACTCAAAAAAGGGACGTAAGAAAGATAAACGTTTTGAGTGAGAAGGAGAAGGTTGACGACTTCCGATGATACTGATCATCGGCTGTTGTAATAGGGAAGGATCACCGCTGAAGAAAAGACCATAAACGGGCTGAGGAATCTGAAGTAACGACATCGGAAAACACGGGTCTCCGGGGACAAGAAGGTTCATTGGGACTTGATCCAATTGTAAGGCTTGCTGATAACGGTTTTTGATGGATCTTGACACGGGTAAATCCTCTACCGGTAAAAGACCGTACTGCTCGATCAAGACAACGATTGAATACGGAACCCGGCAAGTCGCAAAACGTGCATACAGTTCTCTGTCCATTCATTACGCTCCTTTTATATAGAAGAAAGCCGTCCTGATTAAATCAGGACAGCTGACATCTTGTTTAGTTCACAGTTGAACCTGTGACACATTCATCGTAAATACCGGCTTCTTTGATGACACGAATCAACGTCTCACCGATGATAGCTGGCGTTTCTGCTACTTCGATACCATTGGCACGAAGTGTTTTGATTTTTTCTGCAGCAGTTCCTTTACCGCCTGAAATGATTGCACCGGCATGACCCATCCGTTTACCTTCAGGTGCTGTTTGTCCACCGATGAATCCGATGACCGGCTTCGTCATGTTGGCTTTGACCCACTCAGCCGCTTCTTCTTCTGCCGTTCCACCGATTTCACCCAGCATGATGACGGCTTTTGTTTCCGGATCTTCATTAAACGCTTTAAGCGTATCAATGAAATCTGTTCCGTTGACCGGATCGCCCCCGATTCCTACTGCTGTTGATTGACCAATTCCTGCTGTCGTCAATTGATGAACTGCTTCGTACGTCAATGTTCCAGAACGTGAAACGATTCCAACGTGACCTGGAGTATGAATGTATCCTGGCATGATCCCAAGTTTCGCAACGCCTGGCGTAATCACACCCGGACAGTTTGGTCCGATCAGACGGACTGGTTTTCCGTCCAGATAACGTTTTACTTTAACCATATCAAGAACCGGAATTCCTTCCGTGATACAAATGATCAAAGCGATGTTTGCATCCGCTGCTTCCATGATGGCATCCGCTGCAAATGCAGGCGGTACATAAATGATTGAAGCATTGGCAGCTGTCTTTTCGACTGCCTGAGCTACTGTATCGAAGACCGGTACTCCTAATACTTCCGTTCCACCTTTACCTGGTGTCACGCCACCGACGAGGTTCGTTCCGTAATCAATCATCTGTTCGCCGTGGAACATCCCTTGATTCCCTGTAATTCCTTGAATGATGACTTTTGTTGATTCATTTACCCAAATACTCATCCTTAGCTCCCCCTTACTTCACGAGCGCAGCAATTTTTTCTGCGCCGTCTGCCATTGATGTAGCTGCTGTAATCGCTAGACCTGAATCTTTGAGAATTTGTTTCCCGGCATCGACATTTGTTCCTTCGAGACGGACGACGAGTGGCAATTCTAAGCCCACTTCTTTTGTTGCGGCAACGATACCTTCTGCAATGACGTCACACTTCATGATTCCACCAAAGATGTTAACGAAAATCCCTTTGACGTTCTCATCCGATAAAATCAATTTAAAGGCTTCTGTTACTTTTTCTTTTGTCGCACCGCCACCGACATCAAGGAAGTTTGCTGGATCGCCGCTGAAATGCTTGATGATATCCATCGTCGCCATCGCGAGACCTGCACCGTTGACGAGACATCCGATGTTTCCGTCGAGTGCGATATAGTTTAAGTCATTTTTAGAAGCTTCCACTTCACGTGGATCCTCTTCTGACTCGTCACGGAGTGCAACGACATCCGCATGACGGTATAACGCGTTTGAATCAAAGTTGAGTTTTGCATCAAGTGCCAAGACATCACCGTCTTTTGTTGTGACGAGTGGATTGATTTCAGCAATCGAGCAGTCTTTATCGACGAAGAATGTATACAATTTAGTGACCATACCGACGAATTTATTGACAAGTTTAACCGGAACACCCATTGCAAACGCCAATTTACGCGCTTGGAAGGCTTGTAAACCAACTGCCGGATCAACCACTTCTTTGATGATTTTTTCCGGAGTTGCTTCTGCGACTTCCTCAATATCCATTCCGCCTTCACTTGAACCCATGATGACGACACGTCCCGTTACACGGTCAAGGACAATCCCGAGATAGTATTCCTTGTCAATCGCGCAACCTTCCTCAACAAGAAGACGTTGGATGACTTTACCTTCTGGACCTGTTTGATGCGTGACGAGTGTTTTGCCGAGTAACTCTGTCGCGAATTCTTTCACTTCTTCTTGCGATTTTGCCAATTTAACACCACCGGCTTTACCGCGACCCCCTGCGTGAATCTGTGCTTTTACGACTTTGATCGGACCTGACAATTGTTCTGCTGCATCGACTGCTTCTTCAACTGTAAATGCTGCAATTCCGTTCGGAACAGGTACACCGTACGAACGAAGTAACTCTTTTGCCTGATATTCATGTACATTCATGAAAAAATCCCCCTTAACCCCTTTAGTTTCGGCTCTTTCATTGTAGTTAAAATTGGAAGCGCTGTCTATCGTTATCGACCGAAAGCATTTATTTCTTCGAAATTCCTGTTTGATCGAGTTGATATAAAAAGGCGAATAACTCGGCAATGACCCCATATAATTCATTTGGAATTTGCTCTGAGACTTGGACGGCGTCGAGCAATGTGACCAACGTCTCGTCTTGCCGTATCGGAATACCGTGTTGGAGAGCTTCTTCGAGAATTCGCTCCGCCACCCGTTCTGATCCTTTCGCGACGACCTTAGGAGCCTGCATCTGTTCTTCATATGATAAGGCGATGGCTTTTTTCATATCTGATAATCCACCCTTCCGTTTCGATCCGTCGGTTGGAACGATATCCGTTCTTTTTCCGCTTCTATTTGTTCGAAGCGGATCAAATCATATCCCTGCTCGTACAGACGTTGTTCGATGGTCGGCTGATAGTGGCACATAAAAGCGGCAATCCGGTCATCCGGATGAAAAACGGAAATCGCGATTTTTCGATCCGTGATTAATAAATCCAATGCAATTTCGCCGACTTTCGGCAGTTTTAAGTAAAAAGCAATTCGTGCGTGATCCGGATTAAATTCTTTTTGATCAAAGGGTGCCTCCATCGTGACGTCGACTTCTTCGAAAGGACCAAATTGCGGTAATTGAAACAAAAATATACCGCGTCCGGTTTCATTCGTTGCTTGAATGACCTGTTGGGCCAGCACCTGATCACTCGTCTTCCGGTCGAGCTGCCCCTCTGTTGTACCATCCGCACTCCGAGCGAGTTGAACCAACTCGATGATGGCTTGTTTGAAGGCTGTTCCGGATCCCTCCATCACTTTTTGACCCAGCTGTTGCAACACTTCTCGTGTCGTTTGCGGGACGGATTCCGCTGAAAGTGGAGCAATCCGATCAAATGTCGGAAGCACCGGTAATTTCGGAGAACTGGTTTCCTGTGAAACAATTTTTAAAACGGGCTGTCCATCTGTACTCGTGACCAGAAACCGGTAGGTCGCTCCTTCTTTTAGCTCGGCTGTCGTCCCCGCCGTCAAGACACGTTGTCCGACTTGCAGTTCCATCAGACCGTCCGGAAGCAGTTTCAGTACTTTACCGATGACGTTTGCCCCTTCACGCAAAGGTTGGTTAGCCGAATCAATAATTTTAAAGGGCAATAAGGCACGATGCTCAATCTGCACGATAGCTCACCTCCTAAAGTCGGTCGAGGACCGGTTTAAATGTCTTCCGGTGAATCGGCGTCACACCTACACGGTCGAGTGCCTGTAAGTGTTGTGCCGTCCCGTATCCGGCATGTTGGTCAAAGCCATATTCCGGGTAGATCATGGCGTATTGTTCCATCATCGTATCCCGTGTTTCTTTCGCGACGACACTTGCTGCTGCAATCGAGATGCTCCGGGCATCCCCTTTGATCAAGGATTCCTGTGGGAGATCGACATCAAGCGTCATCGCGTCCACTAACAGGGCATCCGGCGTCAATTGAGCGACAGCCTGCTGCATAGCCTGTTTAGAGGCCTGGTAAATGTTGATCCGGTCAATTTCTTCCGGTTCGACGATACCGATTGCGACTTCTGCGACTTCCTGAATATGCTCATATGCAGCAAGTCGTTGTTTTTTCGACATCTGTTTTGAATCTGTCAGCCCGGGATGATAAAAATCCACTGGTAAAATAACAGCTGCTGCGACGACCGGACCCGCAAGCGGTCCCCGACCGACCTCATCCACTCCAGCAATACGCTGGTGACCTTGCGCGCGGTACTGGTCTTCAAAACACGATCGTTCTTGAAACTGAAGTCGTTGTTGCTCTTCGTTTAACAACCGGCGTTCTGCTTGTTTCAGGGCAGCGACGACTCCTTTTCGGGTATCTTGTGCGAACTCGATTTTTACTTGTTCAAATTCTCCCTGTGAGACGATTGCTAATCGTGCTTTGATTTCAGTAATGTTCATGATTTGACTCCTTTTCGAAAAAAGCTTGGATTTCTCATCTCGAGAAGTCCAAGCCTGTCTTATTCTGTAACAGTCGCCCACTCTTCGACGGTCTCGAGCGTAACCCGACCAATTTTCTCCGTTCGGAGCTCGTGAAGTAACATTTCACTTGTCCGCTCAAAGTCGACATAGCCGCCGGTTACGAAACCACGGTTTTTTCCGATGGCTTCTAATACATCAACAGCTTCTCCCGTGATTTCCTTGAGACGATAACGCAGTTTTAATTGTTCCGGATAACGAGTCATCAACTCACGGATTGCAAACAAGGCAATATCATCAATATTCAGGATATCATCCTTAATGGCGCCCGTTGCCGCTAACCGGTAGCCGACAAGCTGGTCATCAAACTTCGGCCAGAGAATTCCCGGTGTATCAAGCAGTTCCATCTCACCCGTCTTCATTTTGATCCATTGTTGACGTTTCGTCACACCTGGACGGTCGCCTGTAATCGCGATGTTCCGTCCAGCCAACCGATTGATCAACGTTGATTTCCCGACGTTCGGAATTCCGATGATCAAAGCTCGAATCGCACTTGGATTCCGCCCTTTATCCCGCATCCGGTCATGTTTGTCTTTCATCAGGCGTAAGGCACCTTCATGAATCTGTCCTAACCCTTTGTTATGCTTCGCATCGACTGCGATGACGTCGACACCATCCTTCCGCAGTGCCTGCATCCACTTTTCGGTCAGACGGGCATCAGCCATGTCTGATTTATTCAGGACGATCAGTCGCGGTTTTCCTGCTGTGATTTGTTCGACCATCGGATTACGGCTCGACATCGGTAACCGCGCATCCACCAATTCGATGACGACATCAATCAACTTTAATTTTTCCGTGACTTCACGGCGTGCTTTCGCCATGTGTCCCGGGAACCATTGTATTGTCATTTCTTCCACCTCAAGTTTTCATAGTGCTTGGACTGCTAATAATGAACGATTTATACATCGTGTCTCGTGTGACCGATCCACTGCCTGTTCGAGAGAAACGATCCATTCTCTAGTATACGCAACTTTTAGCCAGAAAAGAACCCTGTGCCGGTCCGAACAAAAAAACGGAGTCCACATGCAGTGAACTCCGTTTCTTAATTACTTGCTGAAATCATCAATTGACCGATCGAACATCATTAAACGGATAAAAAACGAAATTCGTCGTACCGACGATTTGGTCTTCGTCTACAAAACCGATGTCCCGGCTGTCTTTCGAGTTTTGACGATTATCTCCCATTACAAATACTTTTCCTTTGGGAACGGTCGTTTGTGCTGTTTTTTCTTCCAATGTAAAGTCTTCTGTTAACGGAACACCGTTCATCTGCGCCTTAAACTCGTTCAGATAAGGTTCCTCGACTTTTTTATCGTTGACGTATAACGTATCATCTTTGTAGTACATCGTATCACCTGGAACAGCAATCACACGTTTGATGTAATCCCGTGTTTCCGTTGCATGGAAGACGACGATGTCTCCCCGTTCCGGTTCATTGAAATAATAAGGAACCTTATTGACAATCATTCGGTCCGAATTGTGTAACGTCGGCATCATCGATTCGCCGTCTACAATGACCGGAACGAATAAAAACGTTCGGATGATGAACGCAATTACGAGCGCCACGACCAGCGCCTTGATCCAACTAAATAACTCCTTCACGCGTTCCACTCCTTCAACTCAATCTCTTGCCTAAACCTAGTATACGCATAAACGGTAAAAAAAAGAAGCTTGTCCGGAGACAAGCCACTTTTTCACATGATTAACGACGAATTTCTTTAATACGAGCCGCTTTACCGCGAAGGTTACGGAGGTAGTAAAGTTTCGCACGACGGACTTTACCGTAACGAACGACTTCGATTTGCGCAACACGTGGTGAGTGAAGCGGGAATGCACGCTCAACGCCAACTCCGTAAGAAATCTTACGAACTGTAAACGTTTCGCTGATGCCGCCACCGTGACGTTTGATGACTACGCCTTCGAAAAGCTGGATCCGCTCACGCGTACCCTCGACGACTTTAACGTGGACGCGGACTGTATCACCAGGACGGAATGCAGGGACGTCTGACTTGATTTGTTCTTGTGTAATTTCACGGAACAATTGTTGTGTGTTCATGAATGATTTCTCCTTTTTTCACCAATGTTCGTATCTTCATTTGCCCTTGGCATCCAACAGCGGAACATCGTTAATAGGTGGCTTTTGCCACATGTTTTAACTTATCACAGTTTCAGTCGTTTGACAATCCTGAAATTGATTGCAAGTAACGACGGTCAGCCTCGGACAAATCGGCCTGTTCAAGTAAATCCGGTCGCCGTTCAAGCGTACGTTTCAATGCCTGTTCACGTCGCCATGTTTCGATCCGGGCATGATTGCCGGACAATAAGACATCCGGAACCACTAAACCCCGAAAGTCAGCCGGACGCGTATAATGCGGATACTCGAGCAATCCGGTCGAAAACGAGTCGTCTTCATGACTGGCTGATTTCCCAAGGACATCCGGTAACAGGCGTACGGTGGCGTCAATCATCGTCATCGCGGCAAGCTCCCCGCCCGTCAAAACAAAGTCACCGAGCGACACTTCGTCCGTCACGAGCTCATCATGGATCCGTTGGTCAAAGCCTTCGTAATGACCGCACAAAAAGACGAGCTCCGTTTCGGTTGACCATTCTTCCGCAAGACGCTGATCAAATCGCCGCCCCGTCGGTGTCAGAGCAATGATTCGCCGGTTGGCTTCTGGCAATGCCGCAATCGCGTCAAACACCGGTTGGGGAGTCAATAACATTCCGGCTCCTCCACCGTATGGAGAATCATCGACGCGCCCATGACGATTCGTCGAATAGTCCCGGAAATTGACATAGTTGAGTTCAATCCGCTTCTCCTCTTGCGCACGGGCGACAATTGAGTGATTGAGCGCCGTGAACATTTCCGGAAATAGCGTCAGGACCGTGATGTTCATCCTTCGATCAAACCCGGTAACGGTGTGATTTGAATCCGTTTTGCTTCGACGTCGATTGAGGCGACGACTTGTTCGATATAGGGAATCAGAACATCTTTTTTACCAGGACGTTTGATTGTCCAAACGTCATTCGCTCCCGTTTCTAAAATATCAGAGACGACACCGATTTCGTTCTCACCGTCGAAGACCGTACAGCCGATGATTTCATGATAATAAAATTCATGTTCCCCGAGCTCCTGTAAGGCTTCCGGCTGAACATACAACTTCGAGCCTTTATATTTCTCGACATCATTGATGTGTTGCATTCCTTTGAACGTCACCATAATGAACTGTTTGTGTTTCCGGTAACTGCTGATCGTAAACGGTGTGTATGTTCCGTTTGATTCTAAAAATACATCATTGCCGACTTTAAAGCGCTGTTCCGGAAAATCTGTGCTTGCCAGTAGTTTCAATTCGCCTTTCAAGCCGTGCGTGTTGGCGATTTTTGCGACTTCCAACCATTCCATCTGTTCCACTTCCTTATTCACAAGTCTTGTTTCCCGTTATTATTTTGCCATACAAAAAGGAGGTAAGCTTTCGCTCACCTCCAATCGTCTTACTTCGCGAGTTTCGCGTTGTGGAATTTCTCCATGATACCAGCTTTTGAGAAGAGGTTACGAACTGTGTCTGAAGGTTTAGCACCTTCAGCGAGCCATTTAAGAGCAAGCTCTTCGTTAAGTTTTACTTCTGCTTCTGGTTTAGCAACCGGGTTGTAGTATCCGATTTGCTCGATGAAACGACCATCACGTGGTGCACGTGAGTCTGCTACTACCACACGGTAGAAAGGTGATTTGTTTGCGCCCATGCGCTTAAGACGAATTTTAACTGCCATTCGTAAGTCCCTCCAGATAATAAATAATTTTTTGGTTTAGTCAAATTGACAACTTCACTAGTATACAACGTTCCAGCAAAAGTGAAAAGACTTTTAGAAGAATGGGAGGCCAAAGCCGCCTTTCTTTTTCCCTTTGCCCATTTGGCCGGAGAATTGTTTCATCATCTTCCGCATGTCTTCAAATTGCTTGATCAATCGGTTCACTTCTTGAATGCTACGACCACTGCCGCGCGCAATCCGTTTCCGACGACTCGCATTGAGAATTTCCGGTTCAGTCCGCTCTCGTTTTGTCATCGATTGAATAATCGCTTCGACATAAACAAGTTGCTTCTCATCGATTTGGGCATTTTTCAGACCCTTCATCTTTCCTTTACCGGCACCCGGAATCATTCCTAACAACTCATCCAAAGGACCCATCTGTTTCACTTGCTGTAACTGCTCGATGAAATCGTCAAACGTGAACGATGCATCGCGCATTTTGCCTTCGAGCTCTTTGGCGCGTGTCGCGTCCATTTGAGACTCCGCTTTTTCAATCAGCGTCAGCATATCTCCCATGCCGAGAATCCGTGACGCCATCCGCTCCGGATAGAATGGCTCGATTGCGTCCAGCTTCTCTCCAAGACCGACGAACTTAATCGGTGCTCCGGTGACTGCCTTGATGGAGAGTGCTGCTCCGCCTCGAGTATCCCCGTCGAGTTTCGTCAAGATGACACCTGTCACACCGAGCTTTTCATTAAAGCTTTCGGCGACATTGACGGCATCCTGACCCGTCATCGAATCGACGACAAGGAAGATTTCATTCGGTTTGGCGATTTCTTTCACATCAACCAGTTCCTGCATGAGGTCCTCGTCGATATGTAAGCGTCCCGCCGTATCGATCAACACGATATCGTGGTGATGCTCTTTTGCATAGTCGAGGGCATTAGTGACAATCTCTTGTGGACTGACCTGATCTCCCATTGAGAAAACAGGCAGTTCGAGTTGTTTTCCTAATGTCTCGAGCTGTTTGATCGCAGCCGGTCGGTAAATATCCGCTGCAACGAGCAGTGGACTGCGATTTTGTTTCTTCCGTAAATGATTCGCAAGTTTTCCGACTGTCGTCGTCTTACCTGCCCCTTGCAAACCGGTCATCATGATGACGGTTGGCGGACGGTTCGATAACGTCAATGGAGAAACTTCTGACCCCATCAGTTTCGTCAATTCGTCATGGACGATTTTGACGACTTGCTGACCTGGCGTGAGAGACGTCATGACATCTTGCCCGACTGCACGTTCTTTCACATCATTTACGAATTGTTTGACGACTTTGAAGTTGACGTCAGCTTCTAATAACGCAAGGCGAACCTCACGCATCATTTCTTTTACGTCCGCTTCAGAAATCTTACCTTTACCCCGCATTTTAGCGAGACTGGCTTGAAGCCGTTCCGATAATCCTTCGAATGCCATGAAATTGCCCCCTACTCTAATTGCTCGAGTGCCATAATGGTCACGTGAGCTTCGCTCGGAAGGTCTAGTTGCTTCAACTGATCAAGAAGTATCTTTCGCTGTTCATACTTTGCGAACAAACTCAGTCGTTCTTCATATTGTTCAAGCATCGCTTCCGTACGTTTTATGTTGTCGTAGACTGCTTGTCGGCTGACTTCAAACTCATCGGCGATTTCACCTAACGAAAAGTCATCTAAGTAATAGAGTGACATATAATTCCGTTGTTTCGGCGTCAAAAGCTCCTGATAAAAGTCAATCAGATAATTCATCCGGTTCGTCTTATCAAGTGTCATTCGAACACCTCCGCGGTTGTTAAGTGAAATTCCTTTACAGATAGTATAGTACAGCCCTCACAGTGTGTTGTCAAGTTTTTTTCTTTACAAGGAAATCGTGGTCAGTCCTCTTCTCGGACTTCTTCGACCGTTTCTTTTTCTTCAAAGACATCTCCAAATAATCCATATACGAATTGTTCAGCATCGAACGGTTGTAAGTCATCAATTTTTTCACCGAGACCAACGAATTTCACCGGCAAATCCAACTCGTTCTTAATCGCAAGGACGATTCCGCCTTTCGCTGTTCCGTCGAGCTTCGTCAAAACGATCCCGCTGACATCCGTCGCTTGTTTAAAGGCTTTTGCTTGAACCATCGCATTTTGACCGGTCGTCGCGTCAAGCGCAAGCAATACTTCATGCGGCGCCCCCGGAATTTCCCGTTCGATGACACGTTTTACTTTTTCGAGTTCATTCATTAAATTGACTTTGTTTTGCAGTCGACCGGCAGTATCGCAAATCAGGACGTCGACTTTTCGTGCTTTAGCGGCTTGAACCGCATCATAGATGACTGCCGCCGGGTCCGACCCTTCACCTTGACGAATGACAGGCACACCGGAACGTTCACCCCAGACTTGTAGTTGATCGATGGCACCGGCCCGGAACGTATCTCCGGCTGCGAGCATGACCGTTTTGCCTTCGTTTTTCAGACGGTTCGCCAGTTTACCGATCGTCGTTGTTTTCCCGACGCCGTTGACACCGACAAATAAGATGACATTGAGTTCGTGACTGAGATCCAGTTCCGACTCTTCCTCTTCCACCAACATGCTCGCGACGACTTCGACCAGTACGTCACGCACTTCTTTTGTATCCTTGACGTTTTTACGTTTGACTTCAACTTTTAACTTTTCAACAAGATCCATCGTCGTCGTGACACCGACATCGGCCTGAATCAATACTTCTTCCAACTCTTCGAAAAAATCTTCGTCGACTTCACGGAAACGGTAGACGAGATCGTTGACGGCATTCGCCAACCCGTCCCGTGTTTTCGTCAAGCCTTCTGTAAACTTCGACGTCACTTCTTGCGTGGATGTCGTCAGACGATCTTTTAATTTTTTAAAGAAACTCATTTTTTTATCCCCTTTGGTTCTACTTCTTCACTGAGTGTCCGTCTCGCTTCTTCCAGTTTAACGGATAATACTTCAGAAATACCGTTTTGTTGCATCGTAACGCCATACAGGACATCGGCAGACTCCATCGTTCCCTTTCGGTGGGTAATGATGATGAACTGTGTCTCGCGTGCCAGTTGATGGACGAACTCTCCAAACCGGGCGACGTTCGCCTCATCGAGGGCCGCTTCGACCTCATCGAGAACACAGAATGGGACCGGTCGTGTTTTTAAGATGGCGAATAGCAGTGCAATCGCAGTCAAGGCACGTTCCCCACCGGACAATAGGGACAGATTTTGTAACTTTTTGCCGGGTGGTTTGGCTACGATATCGATACCGCTTGTCAAGAGGTCGGTTGGATCCACTAAAATCAAGTCGGCTTCCCCGCCGCCAAACAGTTCACGGAAGGTTTCCCGGAAATGTTCCCGAACGGCGGTGTATGTCTGTTTGAACAATCGGACGACTTCCCGGTCCATTTCTTCAATGACAGCATACAAATCAGTTTTCGCATTGACTAAATCGTCACGCTGCGTCGCCAAGAACGTAAAGCGTTGATCGACTTCAGCAAATTCATCGATGGCACCGAGATTGACAATCCCGATTTCCTCGAGTTGCCGTTTCAAGAGATGTAATTCTTCCTTGGCTTCCTCGAATGAAGTGGTCAATGGTTGGATCAAGTCCGCGACCAGCCCCATTTCTTCCAGTATTTCATGACGTGTCTCAAGACGTGTGCTGAGTCGTCCCTGGGCGAGTCGGGCTTGATCGAGACGTTGCGTCGTCCCCTGACGTGCTTCCGTCAATTTCGCTTCCTGAATCCGTAACAGACGCAAATCTTCTGCTGCCTGCCGGATTTTTTTTGTCACAAGCGTCAATTCATGTTCGACTGAAGTTTGTTCTTGTTGCATCTGCATTTTTTCAACGTGCAGCGCATCAATCTTCGCTTCATCGAATCCTTCCAGAATATGCTTCAAATCACGCCTTTTATGGCTTCTTTCTAATTTCGCATGACTCAGTGTCTCCCGGAGACGCATGACTTCACGGTCGATTTGATCGCGTGTCATACTGACCGTCCGTTCCTCAAGCAATGCTTCAGCTTGTTGTTGTTTCAATTCCTCGACTGCAACAGCCCCGCGTGACTGCGCTTCTTTCAGTTGATCGAGAGCCTGGCGCAGTTCCACTTGGCGTTTCGTCAACTGTTCCATGTCCTGCTCTGATGTTGCAATGATTGCTTTTGCTTCGGTCGCTTGTTCAGCAAGACGATTCAGCTGACCATCGTGAACCGATAATTCCGAGGCGGTGACGGCAAGACTGCGCTTCGCCTCTGTAAAGGCTTCACGGACACTTTCCAATTGCGCCTGGACCAGTTGAATGTTGCGGACATTTTCTTCAAGTGAACCGGCAAGTTGTGCGTTAGCCGTTCTCATTTCATCACGGCGTCGCTCTTGTTCCCGAATAACAGCCTGACCTTGTTTTAATCCTGTCTGCAACTCTTCCAGTTCACGCGACTGGCTGAAGAGAGGTGTTCCTTTTTTCCGGCTGCCTCCCGTCATCGATCCCCCGACGTTGACGACATCGCCTTCGAGCGTCACGATCCGGTAACGGTGTCCTGTCGAACGGGCAATCGTATTCGCTTGTTCAAGCGATTCAACGACCAAAGTCGTCCCCAGCAGATTCTCTTTCAGTTTTGTGAAGTCTTCTCGTGTCGTGACCAGATTGCTCGCAACGCCGAGGTAGCCGGACATGCCGGATAGACTTTCTTGCACGGAAGCACTCAGTTCACGACGCTGAATGGACGCGAGCGGCATGAATGTCGCCCGACCGGCATTCAATCGACGTAGTTCTTGAATCAGTTTCCGGCCTGTGACATCTGTATCGACGACGACATTTTGCATCGCTCCGCCCAAAGCAGTTTCGATTGCCGCCTCAAAACGGGCAGGAACGGTAATCAGTTCCGCAACAGCGCCATGGATCCCTGCAATCCGGTCACGTTGTTTCAAAACGGTTTTGACGGCTCCGAAATAGCCACTGTAGTCCGCTTTGACCGATTCCAAAAACTCGATCCGGTCTTCCGTCTTATCGCGACGCCGGTGGAGATCGATGATGGATTGCTCCATTTGCCGCAACGTCTCTTGTTGCTGACGGTGCTGGTCTTGTTTTGCGTGTTCTTCTTGACGCAACGTTTCTAAACGGTTCCGCAACTCTTCCGCCTGTTGCCCCAGACGGATCGTTTCGGCTTCATACGTCGAGCGGTCCGTTTGTTTTGACCCGACATTTTCAGAAAAGCTGATTTGCTGTTCTTCTGCATGAAGAAGATCTTGTTTGGCACGGTGGTAAGCATTCGTTGCCGCCGCCAGACGGCTGGCCACTTCAAAGGCTTCCGAACGTAATTGTTCGGCTTCTTTTTCAAAATCCCGATCGGAGTAAGACAAGGCAGCATCGGCTTGTTCCCGTTGCGCAACAGTATCGAGGTACAGTTGCTGTGTCTGTTGCTGTTGTTTCAGCACCGCCTGTTCCTCTTGCTCGATTTGCGCTACGCGTTGTTCGGCAACTGCTACTTCCCGTTCCAGACGCGCCTTCATTTCCGCCCCGTGTTTTTCCCGCTCTTTCGCCAGGTTCAAAGCCCCTTCGATTTCAACGAGTTTATTCGAGACAAGCCGTAAACGATCCTGCATCTCCGTCTCAAGTCGCCGTGTCTCTTCTAGCGACGTTTCTTGCGTTTCCCGTGTTGCAATCGTATCTTGCAACCGGTCTTGTTCCATCAATAACTGAGCTTGGCACGATTCGATTTCCGTCGACACGTCAGCAAGCTGTGTCTTATATTGTTGAATTTCGGTTACAATGATGCCCCGTTCCAAGAAGTCGTACCGTTCCCGTGCAACTAAAAATTCTTTTGCCAGTGATGCTTGTTCCCGTAATGGCTCAATTCGTCCACCCAATTCAAATAAGATGTCGTCGACCCGTGACAAATTTGTTTCTGTATCCGTTAACTTTCGTTCGGCTTGTTTTTTACGGTTCCGGTATTTTAAGACGCCTGCTGCCTCTTCGATGACCGCGCGTCGTTCTTCCGGCTTTCCGGAAATCACTTGTTCGACCCGTCCTTGACCGATGATGGCGAACGCGTCACGCGACAATCCGGTATCCATGAATAAATCCAGAACATCTTTTAATCGGCATGGTTTTTTATTTAAAAAATAATCACTGTCGCCGTTCCGGCTGACACGCCGCGTTACATTGATTTCTTGATACGGCAAGGCAACAGTCCCCGACTCATTGTCGAGCACGAGCGTGACTTCCGCAAATTGTTTCCGGTGTTCCGTGATACTTCCGGCAAAGATGACATCTTCCATCTTCCCACCGCGTAATGATTTAGCTGATTGCTCACCGAGCACCCAGCGCACAGCATCCGATATATTGGACTTCCCACTGCCGTTTGGTCCGACGACGGCTGTGACTCCCGGAAGGAAGTCGAGCTCCGTCCGACTGGCAAATGACTTGAAGCCATTGATTTCAATTCGTTTTAAGTACATCTTGACCACCCATATGTTTAAATTTCTTTTTGATTTTCTTTTAGTTTACCATAGCCGAAAGGTCTACAAAATGGTAGCTTTTATGGTAATGTTAGGCTTAAAGAAATGAAGAGGAGATTTTAAGACATGACAATTGAACAAATGATTGTAGACATTTTGGATAAATTAAACATTATCAACAAAGGCGTCATCAAGGCGGAACAATTCGACGGAACAAAAAATGATGATTTAAAAGAGATTTATGACTTCGTCATGATGCGTGAGTCCTTGACGTTAGCAGAAGTCGATGCTATCGTCGACGAACTGAAATCACTCAAAACCGTTTAAGATTCCTCAAAAAAAGGCACTCCATTTTAAAATGGGTGCCTTTTCCATGTCAGAAGCTGTTTTTAAGTTCCAGCAATGCTTGTTTAGCTGCTTGCTGTTCGGCTTCTTTTTTCGAACGACCGGTCCCGATGCCTTCCAGCTTATCCGCGATGTGTACGCGCGAGATGAACTCACGACTGTGCGCCGGACCACGTTCCTCAATGATTTCATACTCGATTTGTCCAAGTCCGACCCGTTGGATGGCTTCTTGGAGCTGGCTTTTAAAATCAGTTTGTTCTTCAAAAAATCCAGACGCCACTTTCGGAAAAACCGCTTCGGCGAGGAATCGTTCTGCAGCTTCAATCCCTTGGTCCAAATACAAGGCTCCGATGAAGGCTTCAAACACATCCGCTAATAGTGCCGGACGATTTCTTCCCCCTGTCAGTTCCTCACCTTTGCCAAGTAGAATCATTTCAGAAAACTCATAATGATTCGCGAACTGGACCAGTGACGGCTCACACACGATGGCCGCACGCAGCTTTGTTAATTCCCCCTCGGAACGTTCCGGATAGTGCTGAAATAAATACCTGGAGACCGTCAATTCTAATACGGCATCGCCTAAAAACTCCAGACGTTCGTTATCTCCATCTGATTCACGTTGTTCATTTACGAAAGAAGAATGCGTAAATGCTTGCTTCAATAGTTCTACATTCGCAAAATGAATATCCAGCCGTTCTTGCAACTGGCTGAACTTCTGTTCAATTTGCGCCAAAGCCCGTGAGTCTTTCCGTCGCTTTACATACGGTCCTTTTCGGACACGACGTCCCTTTTGATTCGTCATAATGCCTCCTAAACAGCTAAATCCCACCGCAAAAACGCGGTGGGTCCAGCTTCATGTATTAGACTTGTGTTTCGATGTAGCTGACGACATCGCCAACTGTTTTTAAGTTTTCTGCTTGGTCATCTTCGATTGTGATTTCGAATTTGTCTTCGAGATCCATAACGAGTTCCATGACTTCAAGTGAATCTGCTCCGAGATCGTCCTTGAACGATTTGTCGAGTGTGATTTCACTCTGTTCTTTGCCTAATTTCTCTGCGATTGCTTCTTGCACGTCTACTAAAATTTGTTCTTTTGTCATTTGAAAATCCCTCCATGAGTTGAGTATATAAGATGATTGCCAATTTGGCAAAGTAGTACCACAGTTCACTTACATTGTCATGCCGCCATCGACTGCCAAAGTTTGACCAGTGATGTAACGGGCATTGTCTGACGCGATAAAACTGACAAGCGACGCGATATCTTCCGTCTGACCAAATCGTTTTAACGGAATTTGGTCGAGTGTCTGATTGCGTTGTGTTTCTGTCAATTCATCCGTCATATCGGTTTCAATGAAACCGGGACAAATCGCATTTGCCGTAACGCCTTTGCTCGCCAGTTCACGTGCGACCGACTTCGTAAATCCGATCAGACCGGCTTTTGCCGCCACATAGTTGGCTTGACCCGGGTTACCGGTGATTCCGACGACGGAAGCGATATTGATGATGCGGCCGCTCGATTTCAACAAGGGGCGCGTCGCTGCTTGCGTCACAAGAAACGCACCTTTTAAGTTCGTATTCAGAACGGCGTCAAAATCGGCTTCTTTCATTCGCATCAACAGACCATCCCGCGTGATACCGGCATTGTTGACGACGCAATCCAACTGGCCGTACGTATCCATTGTCGTCTTCAGCAATGCTTTCACCTGTTCAGCGTCTGCAACGTCTGCTTGGACGGCGATGGCTTCACCACCGGCATCAACGATAGATGATACGACTTCTTCTGCTTTTGCTGTATTACCGGCGTAGTTCACGACGATCCGGAATCCGTCTGTCGCCAAACGTTTGGCGATAGCGGCTCCGATTCCGCGTGATGCACCGGTTACGAGTGCTACTTTATTCAACGAATCGCCTCCGCTTCCAATTGTTCAAGTGTCGTGATGCTGACGATCTTGACATCTTTTTTAATCCGCTTGACGAGCCCACTAAGTGGTGACGACGGACCGAATTCGATAAATGTATCCGCACCCTCTTCAATCAATTTTTCCACACAAGATTCAAAACGAACCGGTGAATACAATTGTTGAACCAGTAAACGAATCAATTCATCCGGCTGATCGTGAAAATCACTATCGACGTTCGAGATGAATTTTGTTTTCGCCGCCTGGAAAGGTGAAGAAACCAAGATATCTTCAAATCGTGAGGCGAATGGAGTCATTAACGACGAGTGGAACGCTCCCGATACATCAAGCGGTAGGACACGTTTCGCACCCAACTCTTTTAATTTCGCAGTCGCCACCTCGACAGCTGCAACTTGTCCTGAAATCACGAATTGTCCCGGACAGTTGTAGTTTGCAATTTGGACGATCTCTCCTGTTGCCGCGATGGACTCGACCGCATGATGTGCGGCTTCGACATCGTTCAACCCGATGACAGCTGCCATCGTACCGCCTGTCACTTGATTCATCAGATTACCTCGTTCGCGAACGAGGTAAACCGCTTCACTTGCTGTTAACACAGACGCTGCAACGAGTGCACTGTACTCTCCGACACTATGTCCGAGTACAAAGTCCGGTCGATGACCAAGTGCCGCATAACGATTCGCAAGCAACGTGCTGTGTGCAACGATGGCAGGTTGTGCTATTTCTGTCGGCTTCAAATCTTCTTTTGTCCCCGTCGTCAATAAATCCGTTAAATCGAGACCAATCCGTGTCCCAAGGTCCATCAATGCTTGACGTGACTCTTCATGATGTAGAAGCGTTTGTCCCATTCCTGGCATTTGTGAACCTTGACCTGGAAACATCCAAACTGTTTTACCCATCCGTCTCACCCCTTTAGATTTCTTTCGTTGTCTTTGCCTCGATGATTTTTGTGACTACCTGCTGTTCAACCATTTGTTCTGCTTGTGCCAATGCCCGGCTGAATGCATAGGCATTACTTGAGCCGTGTGCTTTGATGACCGGAGCGGCAATCCCGAACAATCCGGCTCCGCCGTATTCTTCATAGGCAAGCAGTTGTTTCATTTTTTTCAGTTTCGGCTTTAGAATCAAGGCCGCAATTTTTGAACTGAACGAACTCATGAATTGTTCTTTCATGACGCCCATGATCATGCTGGCGGCACCCTCTGTACTCTTTAAGAGCGTATTTCCGGCAAATCCTTCCGTTACGATGACATCCACTTCACCGCTCATCGCTTCTCGCGCCTCAACGTTCCCGACAAAATGGATTGGAGCGGCCTCAAGCAGGGGATATGTCTCTTTCGTCAGTGCGTTCCCTTTACCGGCTTCTGATCCGATATTCAGCAACGCCACTTTTGGCTGTTTGATTCCTCTGACTTGTTCTGCGTAGACCGACCCCATGATCGCATAATCCAAAAGATGTTCTGCTTTTGCATCTGGATTGGCACCGACATCTAAGATGACGACCCCTTTTCCATTTCGTGTCGGGAAAGTCGGCGCTAATGCCGGACGGTCAATTCCTTCGATTCGACCGATCACGAACAATCCGGCTGTCATGAGTGCACCCGTGTTGCCTGCTGAAATCAAAGCATCTGCCTCTTTTGATTTCACCAGGTTTGCAGCCACCACGAGTGAGCTATCTTTCTTGCGACGGATTGCGCGGACCGGCTCGTCTTCCCCGGTAATGACGGATGCAGCGTGGACGATTTTCACACGTGGATCCTTGATGTCATACGAACGTAACTTTAATTCATCGCCGACCAACCGAATTTCAACCTGTTCCGTTGGACGTTCCGCTAAAAATTGGACGACTCCTTCTACGATGGCGCGTGGAGCATGATCTCCTCCCATTGCGTCTACTGCTAAAATCATCTTGACTCCTCCTTACTACTTCGATACACCGTAAATTCACCGATGAACACACACTCATCGCCGACAAAACTCTCGACGTTAATGTCCGATCGTCCATCTTGTCGATGCGAGCTGACGAATGCTTTCGCCACGACACGTTCACCAACGTGGACGGATCGCGTAAACTGGACATTGGCTTTTGTCGTCAAGGCCAGTTCATCATCAATCAGGGCGATTGCCAATGAGTTCGCTTGGGCAAACAAAATATGTCCGCGGGCGATCGCATTTCGGCTGAACGCGTGTTCCGGTAGGATTTCTAAAATCGAAATCGCCGATGTATCCAGTTTCAGGTCAATCATATCACCAATGACTTCATTTTCAGTCAATGTACGCACATCATCTAACCGTTCCGTCGCGACGTGTTTAATACGTTCACGTAGTTCCGGAATCTTCATTTCCATCCGGTCCAGACGAATCGTCTGGATACTGACGTTGAAATGAGTCGCTAATGCTTCATCCGTAATGAACGGATTTTGTTCAATTGTATGCTGTAATTCAGTTTGTCGCTCTTTTTTAGGTACCCGCATGTACGTTCCTCCCACAAGAAGGATGTCTACCATTATCACCTGGTACTAATAGTAGTATATATCCCTTGTTGTTCACTTTCAAGTATTATTCGATTCTTTCTCCGTCCAGCAGTCCCTGCTGTTCGATGTATTGACGTAAAACTGCGTACTCCGGTTGTTGCCAAAAGGCATCGGAACGTAACAGACGAACTGCGTCGTTTCGTGCAGTCTCCATCACTTGGATGTCGAGTGCCGGATCCGTCAGCACGAATCGGGGCAATCCGCTTTGCTCGGTTCCAAAGAAGTTTCCGGCTCCGCGTAATTCCAAATCTTTTTCAGCCAACTTAAATCCGTCGTTTGTCTCTGTCATCGTTTTAATCCGTTCTTTTCCTGTGTCGGAAGACGGATCGGCAATCAGGATACAAAACGATTGGGCTGCTCCCCGCCCGACCCGACCACGTAACTGGTGCAATTGGGCCAAACCAAATCGTTCCGCGTCGTAAATGACGATGATCGAGGCATTCGGGACGTTGACACCGACTTCGACGACGGTTGTCGAAACCAGGACTTGCACTTGATTTTCCTTAAAGGCTTGCATGACGTCGTCTTTTTCTGACGAACTGAGACGACCGTGCATCAATCCGACACGTTGCGTGGAAAACCGTTCTGTCAAAAGCAAATGCAGTTCGATTGCATTTTGAACATCAAGTGATTCAGATTCCTCAATCAGTGGCGTGATGACATACGCTTGATGACCGAGCAGTAACTCTTTTTCGACAAACCCAAAGACACGTTCCATTTGTTCCGGTTTTGCCCAATAAGTTTCAATTTCTTTTCTTCCTGCCGGCATCTCGTCAATGATTGAGACATCCATATCACCAAACACGGAAATCGCAAGTGTCCGTGGAATCGGTGTTGCCGTCATATAAAGAACATCCGCCTTCTCCGCTTTCGCCCGGAGACGTTTTCGTTGTTCGACACCAAACCGGTGCTGTTCATCCGTGATGACAAGATGAAGATCCTTAAAAATGACCGTATCTTGAATCAAGGCATGTGTCCCGACCAACACATCAATTTCCCCTTGCCTTAATGCTTCCAGTAGGAGCACCCGGTTTTTTCCTTTGACGGAGCTCGTCAGTAATCCTACTTTGATTCCCAGCGGCTCGAGCAATGGAGCCAGTGATGAAGCATGCTGTTCCGCTAAAATCTCTGTCGGCACCATCAATGCCCCTTGTTTATTGGCACGGACTGCAGTGAAGAGGGCGATAGCTGCCACTACCGTCTTCCCGCTTCCGACGTCCCCTTGGAGAAGCCGGTTCATCCGTTCCGGTCGATGCATGTCGGCTAAGATTTCTTCCGTCACACGTTGCTGTGCTCCCGTGAGCGGAAAAGGTAACGCTGCGATGAATTGGTCGATTTCTTGCTGGAACAACGGCAAAGCAAGACCTTGTCCCTTTCGTTTTCCGAGACGTAACGTCTGTAACTTCAGTTGGAAGTACAGGCATTCCTCATACACATAACTTCTCCGGGCGGTCGTCAAATCTTGCCGGGTCGTCGGGAAATGCAACCGACGCAACATCGTCATGCGATCAAGTAACCGGTACGTTTTGCGAATGTTATCCGGAACGCGTTCTTCGAGTGTTTCGCTTTCGGCAAAAGCCAGTTCGACAACCCGCCGGAATGTCTTCATCCGCATATCTCCTTTTAGCGAATAGACCGGCGTCAATTCCCCCTCAATCGCTCCGAATTGTAATTCCGTCGCCGAAATCGTCATTCGGTGTAAATCCCATTTGCCACTGACCGTCACTTCTTCGCCGAGTTTTAACTGATCTTTATAAAAAGCACGGTTGAACATCGTCACGGTGACGCTGTAACGGTCTTCGACAAGCAGACGGAATGTGAGCCGGTTTTTTCCTTTTCCATAATAACGGACAAGCGCTTCCGATTGAACCTGCCCCGTGAATTTCACTTTGTCTTCATGGATCGCTTCTGTCAGACTGCCGGTCACAAAATCGTCATAACGAAACGGGACGTGCTCAAGCACGTCCGCAATCGTCAGCATATCCATTTCTTCGAGTTTACGGGCTAAATCACGCCCTACTCCTTTTAGTGCAGTCACTTTACTTAATGGATTCATTCGAGAGTTCCCCAAAGATTTTTGATTCGAGCCAGCGTCCGGTCGGTGTGTTGGCAAGTCCGCCTTTGGCCGTCTCCCGTAAAGCGGATGGCATCATTTGACCGATTTCATACATCGCTCCGATGACTTCATCACACGGAATCCGTGACGTAATACCGGCTAACGCCATATCAGCTGCAACAAGCGCATTCGCTCCGCCCATGGCATTTCGTTTTACACACGGTACTTCGACAAGTCCGGCAACCGGATCACAGACGAGTCCGAGCATATTCTTAAGGGCGATTGCAAACGCATGGGCCGATTGATCGGGTGTTCCGCCCGCCATTTCAACGATTGCCGCCGCCGCCATTGCCGTTGCCGAACCGACTTCCGCCTGACATCCGCCCGCTGCGCCGGAAATGGACGCATTGTTCGCGACAACGAAGCCGAATGCTCCGGATGTAAACAAGAAACGTAGCATCTGTTCGCGACTCGGATTCAAGCGTTCCCGAACTGCGAATAATGTTCCCGGGACGACGCCCGCACTACCAGCCGTCGGTGTTGCACAAATTTTGCCCATCGCGGCATTGACTTCATTCGTTCCAATCGCCTTGCTGACGGCATCTAACAACAGATCACCGGATAAGCCTTGACCGCTCGCCCGGTATCGTTGCAGCAAGACCGCATCGCCGCCGGTCAGACCGGTGACGGACTCGACGCCGTCCCCTGTCAACGAACGTTCGACCGCCGCTTCCATTACTTCGAGATTCCGTTCCATCATCCCGAGGACTTCATCCCGCTCGAGGTGCCTAACGGTCATTTCCTGTTCAATCATGATTTCTGAAATCGGTACATTTTTTTCAGTCGCCAGTGCGACGAGTTCTTTTACGGATTTAAACATCTCTTCACTCTCCCATCATGACAGAACGCTCGACTTGTGGTAACCGGTTGATTTCTTCAAGTACAGCAATCGGCATCCGGTCATCGATTTCTATGGCCATTAATGCCTGTTTACCTTTTTCATGACGCGATACTTCCATGTGTCCGATATTGATTTCATAATCGGCCAAAATACTTGTGACGGCTGCGATCGCACCAAAGCGGTCATGATGCAGGACGATCAAGGCCGGTCCACCGCCTGACAACTTTAACGGCACACCGTTCAACTCGGTAATCTCAATCGTTCCCCCGCCGATTGAAATACCCACGAGTTCAAACTCCGCCTGTCCATCCGTCAAATGAACGCGAGCCGTATTCGGATGGTCCGTCAACGCCTCACTTGTTTCAAAATGAATCCGGATCCCTTTTTGTTCCGCAATCTTAATCGATTCCGGAATCCGGTCGTCAAACGTGTCATAGCCAAGGACACCGCCGATAATGGCGACGTCCGTTCCGTGTCCCCGGTACGTATCCGCAAATGATCCATAAAACGTAATCGTAATATCCGTCGGTTGTTCGCCAAACAGTTTCCCTGCCATTAATCCAATTCGCGCTGCCCCCGCTGTATGCGAACTGGATGGTCCGACCATAATCGGTCCGATGATATCAAATACACTTCGGTACTTCATCTTCTTTTTCCCCTCTCTTCCAACTAAACAAAAATCCCACCTCTATTATCGCAGATGGTGGGATGTGTGAAAAGGTACGTTCACGTTTTATATTATTCGACGCTCAGGATATACGAGTAGAGTGGCTGTTTGCCGTCATGCACTTCTACTTCCGCTTCCGGATTGATGGATTCGATGTAAGCAACAAGTTCGTCAACCTCTGCTTGCGCCACGCCTTCACCAAACAGGACTGTGATGATTTCATCTTCGTCCGTCACGAGTGTGTCAACGAGTTTCTTGACCGCACCGAGACTCGAACGATCCGTTGCGATGATTTGCTTTTCAGCAATCGCCATATGATCATCTTTTTTAATTTCGACACCATCGATACTCGTATCGCGGACGGCATATGTGACTTGACCAGATTTGACTGCTGCGATCGCATCCATCATATGACGTTCGTTTTCAGCGACTGTCGCTTCCGGATTGTAGACGATTGTCGCGGCAAGTCCTTGAGGAACTGTTTTCGATTTCACGACTGTCACACCACAAGAGGCCACTGATGCCGCTTGTTCGGCCGCCATGATGATGTTTGAGTTGTTCGGATAGACATAGACATGTTCCGCATGGGCATCTTCGATCGCTTTAACGATGTCTTCCGTTGACGGGTTCATCGTTTGTCCGCCTTCGATGACGACACTGACACCCAGTGATTTAAAGAGTTCGCTGATTCCTTCACCCATCGCTACCGTCACAAGTGCCGACTGCGCTTTTGCTTTCGTCGCGACTGGAGCTGCCACTTGATTGACGCCCTCTTCTTCAAGGATCGTCGAGTGCTGTTGACGCATGTTTTCGATTTTGACGGCAACGAGTTCACCAAAACGTTGACCTTTCGTGATGACTTCACCCGGTGTTTCGACGTGAACATGGACCTTCAGTAACTCTTCGTCTGCGACGACGAGTAATGAATCCCCGAATTCCGCGAGCTCATTCCGGAAGGTTTCTTCGCTAAATGGTGTTTTCGCCAGTTTATCGTCCTGGAAACGAACCATGATTTCCGTGCAGTAGCCGTAATGAATTTCTTCCGTCGACATGAAGCTTTGAGCCGATTTGTGATGCTCTGCTTCGACGAGTGCTTCCATGACCGGTGCATGCGGTTTTTCAAGTTCTTTCCCTTCAAGTGTCGCAAGGAATCCTTCATAAATACAAACAAGACCTTGACCACCGGAATCGACGACGCCGACTTCTTTAAGTACAGGTAACAAGTCTGGTGTACCTTCAAGTGATACTTTTGACGCTTCAACGATACCGCGCATCAACTCAAGCAGATCGGTCGTTGATTCTGACTGGGCAATGGCTGCAACAGCTGTCTCGCGTGCTACTGTCAAAATCGTTCCCTCGACAGGTTTCATGACTGCTTTATACGCTGTGTCGACCCCTTTTTGCAGGGCATCTGCGAATTCCTTTGTATCAATCGCATCTTTTCCTTCGATTGATTTCGAGAAACCACGGAACAATTGGCTTAAGATAACGCCTGAGTTCCCGCGTGCTCCCATTAAAAGACCACGTGCAAAAACCGTGGCAACTTCTGAGACCGAGTCTGTCGTTGTTTTTGCGGCTTCTTTCGAACCCGATGTCATCGTCAAATTCATGTTTGTTCCCGTGTCACCGTCTGGGACCGGGAAAACGTTCAGCGAATCGACAAAATCCGCATTTTGATAGAGATTCGCTGCGCCATTCTGGATCATCTTGACCAGTTGCGCTCCTGTTAAACGATCTACGCTCACTAAAGTTTCCTCCTCTATTCCCGCCTTAGACATTCGTCAAGCGGACTCCTTGGACAAAAATATTCACAGATGTCACTTCTAAACCAAGTGCCTGGCTGAGTGAATATTTCACACGGCTCTGGACGTTGTTTGCGACTTCTGAGATTTTCGTACCGTAACTCACGATGATATGCATATCGATGTGAACTTGTTCTGATACCTGCCGCACGATGACACCACGGGCAAAGTTTTCGCGTTTCAGCAGTTCAGCCAGTCCGTCTTTGATTTGCGACTGGGATGCCATACCAACGACACCAAAACATTCCATCGCTGCTCCGCCTGCAAGTTGCGCAACGACATCATTGTCTACGTCAATTTTTCCATAAGTCGTTTTCATCTCGATCGCCACTTGAGTAGCCCCCTTTGTTAATTGTGTTCTTCTCATAATTCTACTATAAGGACCTACTATTGAAAAGTCGCCGTACTGACTATACAATGAATATGTGAAAAATAGTAGCGGTCAAATGAACTTTTACCATCATTCTCATTCATTATTTTAAATTTTGAGGTTGTCTGTCAAGTTTTTTTCTTGTCAGCTACTTTTTTTATGTTGCAACCGTCTTAACAGCATGCTAAGATAGCAAAGTGTCTATTAGGACGAACGCAAAACAACATAAAAGGAGGCGGAACACATGGCACGTAAATGCTACGTTACTGGGAAATCGCCGAAGTCGGGAAACAACCGTTCACACGCATTGAACAAAACGAAACGCACTTGGGGAATCAACGTACAAAAAGTACGTATCCTCGTTGACGGTAAACCTAAAAAGGTTTGGGTTTCAGCTCGAGCGCTCAAATCAGGTAAAGTCGAACGCGTATAAGGCGCAGTAACCGGATGGGAATCTTCCCTTCCGGTTCTTTTTTTGTTCTTTTTTTATTTTTCTTATAAACTAATTGTCTGAATAATTGAAAACGCTTACAATAAGTGAGCAGTTATTTTTTTCAAGGGGGAAGGGTCAACATGCAGTTAAAAAGAGAAATGACAAGCCGACATCTCTTCATGATTTCACTCGGAGGGATTATCGGTACGGGACTGTTCCTCGGTTCTGGATTGACGATTTCGCAAGCGGGACCGCTCGGGGCGGTTCTCAGTTACATCGTGGGTGGGACCATCATGTATCTGACGATGTTATGTTTAGGGGAGATGGCTGTCCATATGCCGGTCTCAGGATCTTTCCAAACGTATACGACACGGTTCATCGGACCGGGTATCGGATTTGCCGTCGGTTGGATTTACTGGCTCGGTTGGGCTGTCACGGTGGCGCTCGAAATCACGGCAGCCGGCAGTCTGATGGATCGATGGTTTCCGGATACACCAATCGTCATCTGGTGTGCGATTTTCACCGTCATTTTATTCGGTCTCAATGCGGTCTCCGCAAAAGCCTTCGGGGAGGCTGAGTTTTGGTTCTCGAGCCTGAAAGTCCTGGCCATTCTATTTTTCATCGTGCTCGGGGGAGCGGCTTGGTTTGGCTGGATTGATATGGCGGCAGCACGTCCGGAAAGTTTGTTCGCCAATTTTACTTCAAACGGATTATTCCCGAACGGCGCCCTGGGGGTATTGACGACGATGATTGCCGTCAACTTTGCGTTCCAAGGAACCGAATTGATTGGGGTTGCTGCCGGAGAATCAAACGATCCAGAAAAATCGATTCCAAAAGCAATCCGTAATACCGTTTGGCGGACGTTCATCTTCTTCGTCCTCTCGATTACGATTGTCGGCGCCTTGATTCCTTACGAAACAGCCGGCGGCATCAGCAGTCCGTTCATCATGGTCTTTGATGCCATCGGAATTCCTTATGCAGCTGATTTAATGAACATCGTCGTGTTGACAGCCTTACTGTCGGTCGGGAACTCGGGGTTGTACGCTGCTACTCGGATGTTATGGTCGATGTCACAAGAAGGCATGATTTCGAAAAAACTTGCCATCGTCAACTCACGCGGAGTACCGATGCGCGCTTTGTGCTTTACGATGCTGTTTGCGATGTTATCACTATTGACTGCCTTTTTCGCGGAAGATACCGTCTTCATCTGGTTGTTGTCACTAGCAGGACTCGGTGCGCAAGTCGGTTGGATTTCGATTTCCGCTTCACAGATCGCCTTCCGTCGTCAATTCACCAAAGAGGGACATGCTGTCAGTGAATTGAAATTCAAGACTCCGTTCTTCCCGGTCTTGCCGATTATCTCGTTCTCTTTAAACATGCTTGTACTGATCAGCTTGGCATTCCAAGCGGATCAACGGATTGCGCTGTATATAGGTGTTCCATTCTTCCTCTTGACGTGGGCCTCTTACCACCTGTTCGTCAAAGGAAAACATATTGCGGCTCAAACTGAACGTCAGGCAGCCAGCTCGACATTGGAATCTTAAAAAACTACAAAAAACGTGATCGACTTTTAGGATATCCTAAAGCCGATCACGTTTTTTAGTGGTCTGACAAACTTCTTAAAGCAATCACTTCACCGGTATGCACCGTCACGTTCGCCACTCCGTGATGTGTCCATTCATTGCTGACGGTCAATGATCCGCCGACCGGCACGTCATGATTCGTCAACGGGTACTTGACCCCGCGGAGGGTCAGACATGTCGGAACGAGCGGGATGAAAGAGAGATAGTGAAATCCATCTGCCTCGATCTCATACGTCCCCGGCTGTAAGAAACGAACCTCTTCCCGCTTCGTCATCAAGCGGACTGCCGGAAATTGTTTTAGCAGATAGACGTTTTGAAGCGTCATATCAAGTCGTCCTCCGGTCGCACCGAATATTAACACTTCCGTTGCTTCATACTGTTGACTGACATGTCGTAAAGCCAGTTCCAAGTCGGTCTCATCCTTTTCAGCCGGATGGATGATCGCTCCTTCCGGTTTGTATCCGAGAGAATCAAAGTCCCCAATCGCCAAGTCAAAAGCGAAACCTTGCTGTGCCAACACGGTGACACCTCCGTCAACAGCGATGACAACCGTCTTCTCATCCATAAACGGTTTCAGGGACGGGATGTCTTCCGCCGGACCGGCCGCTACAATCACAACCCGCATCAGACACCCCGTGCTGAATAACGAAGAAGTCGTGGTGCTGTCGTAAACAGGAGTCCTGCGACAATACCACATAACAGATACGATGGAACCATATACGTCGCGTTATAGATCAACGAATACGGGACGACCGGACCTTCCGCATACTCAGCGAAGAACACGATTCCACTAATGACGTGACAGACATAACGGAAACCTGCACCAAGCAATGTCGCACCTAGTACAATCGCCATTAGACGGCCATTTTTCCCGGCTGCTGCTGCTTTTTTGACTTGCCGTGCGAACAGTCCGCTCAGCCCGACGACTCCAAACGCGATCGTATAATCGAGTAACGGCTGGACGACCGTCAGGATTTGTGGAGCGAACATCAGTTGAATCGTTCCGACGAGCGCTCCCGTCACGACCCCACCGACAACGCCGTGACGAAACGCCATGACGAAAATCGGTAACATCGCTAAACTAATTGAACCACCTTGCGGCATTTTAAATGGGATCAATAAATCGAACACCACACCAAGACTTGCAAAGATTGCAATTTCCATTAACATTTGTAGCCGTTTCATCCTTTTTTCCTCCTAAAAAATAAAATCGCAGGACGGCAAAAAGGCAGTACGACGAACGCCGTACTGCCTGCGTGCGCCACATCCCTACGTCCGTCTGAACGGAACAGGTTCGAAGGGTTAAAGTCCAATCACTTCTCTCAGCCGCTTGACGCGACACCCCTTGCGGTCATCATTTAATTTTGATTCTGCCCCTATTATACGTGAGCAGCATTCCGAATACTAGTGATTGCTTCTGAATAATCCGGTGCATTGTAGATAGCGGAACCTGCAACAAGTACGTTTGCCCCATTCTCGATACATAATTTTGCTGTTTCCGCATTGACTCCACCATCGATTTCAATCTCGAAGGATAGATTTTGTTCTGCTTTCATTGCAGCCAGTTGATTTAATTTCTTCATCACACCTGGAATGAACGCTTGTCCGCCGAATCCCGGATTGACCGTCATCAATAAGACCATGTCCACATCTTCAAGCACGTGTTCGATCGTCGACAGCGGCGTATGCGGGTTGAGTACTACTCCTGCTTTCGCTCCAGCTGCTTTGATTTGTTGCAACACACGATGGACATGATTCGTCGCCTCCACGTGGAAGGTTACGATATCAGCACCTGCTGCAACGAAGGATTCGACAAAGTTTTCCGGACGATCAATCATGAGATGGACGTCGAGAACCATATCTGTTTTTTGACGTAAACTGCTTAATACAGGGAGTCCAAAGGAAATGTTCGGAACAAATTGACCATCCATGACATCAAAATGGATATAATCGGCTCCCGCCGCTTCAACTGCTTTGACATCCCGCTCTAAATTTGCAAAATCTGCTGATAAGATTGATGGTGCGATTTTAATCATCTTAATACCTCCGCGTCCGATTCTTGATTTCCTCTACAAACATACCATAATTCGTATACCGGGAAGCCATGATTTCATGGGCCTCGACGGCTTGTTTAACGGCACAACCGGGCTCATTCAAGTGCAGACAGCCACGGTACTTGCATTCGTCCTGTAAAGCAACAAATTCAGGGAAACACCATCGTAACTCCTCGAGTTCCATTTCGTGCGGAAAATCGAGATTCGAAAATCCCGGGGTATCTGCAATTAAGCCTTCGCCAAGCGGGATCAATGTCACATGACGGGTAGTATGGCGTCCACGACCAAGTGCCTTCGAAATATGACTCGTTTCCAGTGCCAACGAAGGTTCCAAGGCATTCAACAACGAACTTTTCCCTACACCGGATTGTCCGGCCAGGACACTCGTTTTATCTTTTAACAACGGACGGACAGATTCGACTCCGGCCAATGTCTCACTTGAAGTTTCGATGACGTGATATCCGATGGTCCGGTAAGCGGCAATGGCTTCCAATACCCCTTGTTCGGCTTCACCTTGTAACAAGTCCATCTTCGTCAAGATGATGATCGGTTGAATTTCCTTTGCTTCAATCAACACTAAAAACCGGTCCAACAGATGGGCAGAAAAATCAGGTTCTGCTGCCGATACGACCAACAAAGCTTGATCGATATTGGCAACTGGTGGGCGGACCAAGAAATTTTGACGGTCTTTTACTTCCAGGATATATCCGGTCTCACTTTCGATGTGTAACACGACTTCATCGCCGACGACAGGGCTGATGCCCCGTTTTCTGAAATTACCGCGTGCCCGTGAACGGATTTCACCTTGAGGCGTCATGACATCATAAAAGCCACCCTGTAAACGGATAATCGTTCCATCCCGATTATCTTCAATTCGATTTTCTGCCATCCTATGCCCTCCTTTGTCAGGATTAACGTCCTGCTCGTTATTCTTGTGATTTTGCCTGATTGTACGTAATCGTCTTCGCCCGGTAAACTTCGTCATCTTTATAAATCGTAATCTTGCCTTCTTCTCCCGGATCAATCGTCAATGGAACATCAAACGTTTCATCCTGATCAATCGATTCTTCGATGACGGTTCGTTTTCCTTTGGCATCTTCCGTCTCAATCCGGACGAGTTGACGTGGCGCAGGCTCCTCGTCTTCACTGACGCCATCATAGACTACTTTCTCGGGGAACGTCGCCGTGATGGTCTTTTCTTCCTCTCCGCGAGAAACAAAGACCGTTACCGAATCGTTCGGTTCGACTTGCGCACCGGCTTGCGGATATTGACGAATGACCTGATCGAGCGCGACCTCACTTGAGAACTCCTGTTCAAACGTCCCGTCCAGTCCCATCTCATCCAAATAAGCTTTTGCTTCAGCACTCGATAAGTCAGTCAAATCTTTCAGAACGAATACGGGTGATCCATTTGAGACCGTGATGGTAATCATCTGTTCTTTCGCGATGACTTCCGTTCCAGCTGAAATGGATTGCCGGATGACATTCCCACGTTTGATGTCTTCAGAGTCTTCCCGTTCGACATCCACTTTTTCAAAACCGCTGTCCTTTAAGATGGCGATCGCTTTTTTCTCTGTCTCATCTGAGACGTCCGGCACCTCGACCGGATCGCTTCCTGTCGAAACGATCAAATCCACCGTCGATCCTTTTTTAACCGTCGCCTGTTCACGCGGTGACTGACTGATGACGAACCCTTCTTCCACCGTATCACTTGAGCGTTCGGTCGATTCCACGATGAATCCCATTTTTTCAAGCTTCGTTTCCGCGTCGTCGGCATCTTTCCCCGTTACATCCGGAACGACGACCGTCGGGTCAGGCCACATGGCAAAAGTCGTTGCGGCTCCAGCCATTATGAATAACAACAATAAGATGATCCACCACGCACGTTTCTTTTTCTTTTCTGGTTTTGACATGACGGTAGCGACCTTCGGAACCGGTGCTGTGTGTTCGATGTCTGCTGTTGGCAGGGACACTGGACTGAGCACCATCGTTTTTTCCATCAAATCGTCACCGCGAATGCCTTCACTTGCCCGTTCAGCTGACATCGCGGTCACCATGTCTTCTTTGAAGGCAGCGACCGTTTGTTGCCGATCATGCGGCGCTTTCGAGAGAGCTTGCATGATGCAATTTTCTAAAGCTTGCGGCACAGCCGGATTTAACGAGGTCGGACGACGGGCAGTATCTTGCAGATGTTTCAGTGCGACAGCAACCGGTGAATCGCCTTCAAACGGAACTTGCCCCGTCACGAGTTCGTACAAAACGGCTCCCAGCGAATAAATATCTGATTTTTCATCCGCAAATTTTCCTTTTGCCTGTTCCGGCGAAAAGTAATGCACGGATCCAAGGACTGACATCGTGTGGGTCAGGGTCGCATTCGACATGGCGACCGCAATGCCGAAATCGGTCACCTTGACAGTCCCATCCTCACGGACCAGCATATTTTGCGGTTTGATATCGCGATGAATAATCCGGTGTGCATGGGCATGATCAATTGCATCACAAATTTGGCTGATGATGTCAATCGCTTTTGCGACCGGCAATGCTCGCCCTTCACAATACGTTTTCAGTGTCATGCCATCAATATATTCCATTACGATATAATAAATCGCTTCTTCTTCTCCTACGTCATAAACCGCGACGATGTTGGGATGATTTAAACTCGTCGCAGCATGTGCCTCTCGTTCAAATCGACGGATGAATTGTTCATCATGCGAAAACTCTGTACGTAAAATTTTGATTGCGACAGTTCGATTCAAGATTTCATCATATGCCTGATAAACGTTTGCCATCCCGCCATTTCCAACTAACCGTTCTATGCGGTAGCGGTCGTTCAATCGATCTCCGTAACGCATATTCAGATCCTCTCTCTTTCTTTAAAACGGATTGCAGCAATCGTAATGTTGTCTGCGCCTCCCCGGTCATTCGCCTCGGACACGAGACGTTCGACAATCGTATCGAGCGGTGCATCTTCTTGAAGCAACCGCTCGATAACTTCATGAGGCACCTCATCCGACAAGCCGTCGCTGCACACTAACACGATATCATAGTCCGGTGCATCCCGGACTTGAATGTCGACATCCACGGACTCGTTCGAACCGACGGATCGTGTAATGACATTACGACGGGGATGATTTTCAAGCTCTGCTTCCGATAATTCCCCTAATTGTTTGAGCATGTTGACATAGGAATGGTCATCCGTCAGCTGTTTTAATTGTCCTTCTTCCAGGGCATAGACGCGGCTGTCCCCTACGTGTCCAATGACAAGTAAATCATCCGACCAGCAGACACAGGCCATCGTCGTGCCGACAATCGACAAATTTTCGACTTGAGAAAAACGTTGAATCTGCGCATTGGCTTCTTTCACTAATCGTTCAATCCAGGAAGATAACTCCATCGGGCGGTTTGGCATATCTGCGTATGCTTCGGCAAAAATCTGCTTGACGATGGCACTCGCCGTTTCACCGGCTGCATGTCCCCCCATGCCGTCAGCGACGACAGCTAATCCTTGTGTCGCATCGCCTACCAATAAGACCGTGTCCTCATTTTTTGAACGGACCTTTCCAGTCGTCGTCAAATAAGCTAACTCCATACCCGTCCTCCTCATCGTTTTTTATTATCCTGTTGGTTCATTCACTTTTTTGAATGCAGCGATATAAAAACCATCTGTACCAAGTGATGTCGGGAGTAATTTTAATTCAGCCCGTTCACCAATCAGCGATTGAACGGCTTCCGGCATCCGTGTTTTGAATGTCTCGTCAAAAACAAATCCTTGGCTGAGAATATAGTCCGTTTGCTGCTCATTTTCGAGCGGATCCATCGTACAGGTTGAATAAACGAATGTTCCATCCAGTTTGACCAGCGGAAGAACCGCTTCCAGAATCTGCCGCTGAATGACCGGCAACTGCGTTAAGTCTTCCGGACGTTTCGTCCACTTGATATCGGGTTTCCGGCGAATGACACCGAGTCCCGAACACGGTGCGTCGACCAACACCCGGTCAAACGACGCCTCCTCAAAACGTGTTCCCGCTTGACGGGCATCCAGTGCTTCCGCCTGAACATTTTCAAGTCCAAGACGAACTGCCTGTTTTTCTAGTAATTTCACTTTGTGTGGATGAAGATCCAGTGCCAACAACGAGCCGCTCGCCAAACCTTCCGCGATATGCATCGCTTTCCCGCCTGGGGCCGCACAGCTGTCCAAGACACGGTCTGTTGGTTGTGCGCCTAACGCTGCAGCAACCAGCATCGAACTTTCGTCCTGGAGCGACAGGTAACCACGTTCCAATAAATCCGTCTGTTGCACACTGCCACTGATGATTTCTAGACCGTCTGGTGCCGCATGGGCTGGTTTCGCACTGACGCCCTGGGCTTCCAGTAATTCAATCGCTTCTTGTCTGTCTGTCCGGGTCCGGTTGACACGTACGGTAACGGGGGCCGGTTCATTGTTCAGTCGGCACATCTGCCACGTTTCTTCTTCTCCGAATAATTCAATCCACCGTTCGACGAGCCATGCCGGATGGCTTGTTTCGATACTGATTCGGTCGACCACTGAAGGAATCGCTGAGAAATCAGGTTTTTCTTGTCGAAGGACGTTCCGCAACACACCGTTAACAACTTTCGCGATATGCGGTTTACCTCGTGTCTTGGCAATCTCGACTGCCTCGTTGATGACGGCGTGATCCGGAATCCGGTCGAGATAAAACAGTTGATAGACACTCATCCGTAATAACGGACGCATGAATGGGTCCAGCTTCTTTTGTTTCGTTAAGAACGGTTCTAAAATATAGTCGAGTGTCAATTCACGGCTGAGCGTTCCGTACACCAGTTCCGTATATAAGCCGACATCCGCTTTTGAGATAGCACGTTTTTCAAGCATCTGGTGGACGGAAATCGTGGAGAAAGCCCCACCTTGACCAATTTTTAATAAAGTTGTTACTGCTGCATCTCTGACATTCATGCTTGTTCGCCTACTTTCTGTCCAATCGTCAATGTCTGTCCGACACCACGCATAAATGTGGCACCGTCCATCCGTTTTTTTCCGGCCGGTTGTACATCTACTAATTTCAATGCGACATCAGATCCGGTTGCGATGACCGGTCCGTCGGCTTCGAGGGCAATGATTTCGCCCGCCGGTCCGTGACCCGGGACTTTTTCAGCAAAGTAGACTTTCAGACGGTCTGAACCAAGCATCGTATACGCACTCGGGAAGGGATTCATTCCGCGAATTTGATTGTATAACGCTTCTCCGGGACGTGAAAAATCAAGTCGTTCCCGTTCCCGGCTGATATTCGGAGAAAACGTGACGTCTTCCTCCCGTTGCGCTTCCGGTGTCAACGTACCTGCAATCAACTGCGGTAATGTTTCGATTAATAATCGGGCACCGGCAGCACTGAGCTTGTCAAACATCGTTCCGACCGTGTCACGCTCTTCAATCGGTACGATGATTTTTGATAACATATCTCCAGCATCCAACCGGTCCACCATATACATGATCGTGACTCCCGTTTCCGTTTCACCATCGATGATGGCTTGATGAATCGGAGCGCCGCCGCGATACTTCGGCAACAAGGACGCATGGACATTAATCGCACCATATCGCGGTGCTTCAAGCACGGCCGTCGGAACGATTTGTCCGTAAGCAGCGGTAATGATCAAGTCCGGTTTCAAATCGAGCAAGTCTTGATAATCTTCCCGGATTTTAACGGGTTGTAAGACAGGAATGTCGTGAGCCAGCGCAACTTCCTTCACCGGTGTTGGTTTGATTTCACGTTTGCGTCCAACGGGTTTATCCGGCTGAGAGACGACACCGACGACATCATAACCGGCATCAATCACTTCACGGAGCGTATTTGCGGCAAAGTCCGGCGTCCCCATGAAGACGACGCGAGGGGATGCTTCTGTTTCGACTAATTTATCCGTAAACAATACACCGTCCAGATGATCCATTTCGTGCTGAATCGCCCGTGCAAAAAAACCATTCGCCTTAATTTTGACACTCCGTCCTAGACGGTCTTGTGATTTGACAACGATTTGCTCAAACCGTTCGACCGGTCCGAAAATTCCCGGCATGCTCAAACATCCTTCGTCATCGATTTCTGAACCGGATGCTTCGATAATTTCCGGGTTAATCAGCTCGATTGGTCCCGTTTCATCATCCGTATGGACGACGGCGACACGAATCGGCTGATTGATTTGCGGCGCAGCGAGTCCGACGCCGTCATATTCGTACATCGTATCGAACATACGATCAATCATTTTCCCTAATTTCTTATCAAACTTCGTTACTCGTTGGCATTTTTGACGCAATACTTCATTTGGTACTTCTACAACTTTATACATAGTTTGCCACCTCACATGAATACAAATGGATTTAAATCCACTGTTACTTGGACTTTTTGTTTGATGCGTAATGCAAGCATCGCACGGAGTGCCTCCCGTACTTCTTCTTGACCTTTATGTTTTAAAATCACCTGTTGGCGATACATGTTTTTCAACCGTGCGAGCGGGGCTTCGAGCGGACCGTTGACAATTAAATCGTCTGATTCCAAATGCCGAAGTTGTCCGGCAATCGCTTCTGCTTCCGCTTGGGCTTCAAGCGGATGGGCCGCTGAAATCGTGATCAATCCTAAAAACCAGAAGGGCGGGTGCCCCCCTAACTTGCGCAACTGCATTTCCCGCTTATAAAATGCTTCATAGTCATGCCGTTTTGCCGTCTGGATGACGTAATGATCCGGGTTATACGTCTGGATGATCGATTGCCCGGCAAGTGCTCCCCGACCGGCCCGCCCTGAAACCTGTGTGATCAACTGAAACGTTCGTTCACTCGCCCGAAAATCGGGAATTCCGAGTGTGGCATCCGCAGCAATGACACCGACCAGTGTCACATTCGGAAAATCAAGTCCTTTTGCAATCATTTGTGTCCCGAGCAAAATATTTCCTTCGCCGCGCTCAAACGCATTTAGTAATTTTTCATGCGCCCCTTTACGTGACGTCGTGTCTTGATCCATCCGAATGATTTTGGCTTCCGGAATTAAATGTGCCAGTTCTTCTTCGATTTTTTGCGTTCCGGTACCGAACTGCCGAATTTTTTTCGATTCACACGACGGACACGTTTTCGGCATCGCTGCTTCAAATCCACAATAATGACACTTCAGACAATCTTGGTGTTGATGATAAGTCAGATTGACAGCGCAATGAGGACATTGAAGCGTTTCTCCACAATCCCGGCACAGCACGAATGTCGTGTATCCCCGTCGATTGAGGAGCAAGACCGTCTGTTCGCCCCGCTCGATGCGCTGTTTGATTCCTTCGACAAGCGCGAGGCTGAACGGCGTTCGATTGCCGCGTTCTAGTTCTTTTCGCATATCGATGATCTCGACCGGTGGAAGTTCGCCTCCGAATCGTTCTGTCAGAGGGAGGTAACGATAGACCCCTTTCTGAGAGCGTGCATACGTCTCTAGAATCGGCGTCGCACTTCCAAGGACGACGGGACATTTATGGTATGCCGCTCGCCATGTTGCCACGTCCCGGGTATGATACCGCGGATTTTCTTCTTGTTTATAGGTCGTTTCATGTTCTTCGTCTAAAATGATCACACCGATGTTCGTTAACGGTGCAAAAATCGCAGATCGTGCTCCGACGACGACGTCCACTTCTCCATGCGAAATCTTGCGCCATTCATCGTATTTTTCACCTAACGACAACCCGCTGTGAAGCACGGCGACACGGTCACCGAACCGTCGTTTAAAACGTTTGACCATCATCGGTGTCAAACTGATTTCCGGTACGAGCAGAATGGCTTGGCGTCCCCGTTCAAGCATGGTATGAATCGATTCGAGATACACTTCCGTTTTCCCGCTCCCGGTCACCCCATGGAGTAAAAACGTATTCGTTTCATCCGGTGCCGTAATCGCATCGACGGCATCCTGCTGGTGCGTCGTCAACGTAGAAGGAACAAAGATATCCTGGACAAGATGTTCATACGGATTCCGGTTCACATCAATCGTCTCAACCGTAATGACGCCTTTTTTCTCCAGACTATTGAGAATGCTGACGGTCAAATCGAGTTCGTGCATCACTTCACTCCATAACACCTCCGGACGTTCCATCAGATAATCACGAAACAGGATCTGCTTGGTAGCTTGTTTTGATAATTCAATCGTCTCATCAAGCAGGCGGATCCGTTTGTCCGTTTTAGAGGTTTTCTTTTCTTTGACAACCGGTTGGAGGTGCACCTCTCCCTTTTGAGCAGCTACTAAAATCTGTTGCTGGACCTCACTCGGAAACTGGCTGATTTTCTTCTGATTCCAGTGAACCAGTCGCGGGTCTTCCGCCAAAATCAGTTTATCATAACTGACTTTCAAAGCAGCAGGTAACATCGCGAGGAGCGCTGTCGCCTGATAGCAAAGTGTCGTCTCTGATAAATAACCCGACAGTCGAAGTAATTCTTCCGTATACGTCGGGGTCTCATCGAGAACACGTACGATCGGTTTGATTCGTGCGAGATCGGTCTCATCCTTCACGGCTACGACGATTCCGAGTAAGGAGCGCGGACCAAACGGAACTTCGACACGCATACCGGGAACGACGAGATCACGCCATAAATCCGGTACTTCATAGTCAAATGGCCGATCGACCGTCGCAGCGGCGACATCGACGATGACTTCAGCAATCATCGTAAGGCCTCCGCGAACTGTTCGATTAATGCGGTTGCTAATCGGGTCTTCGATTGTTGATCGTAATGGACGGCTCCATTACTTTTACCGTAGACCGTGACTTGATTTTCATCACTTGAAAAACCGATATCCGAACGTGAGACATCATTCGCCACGATGAAATCCGCCTGTTTTCGAATTAATTTTTGTTTCGCATGTGTTTCCAGGTTTTCCGTCTCTGCTGCAAAACCAACTAAAATCTGTTTGGTCTTCCGCTCACCAAGTGTTCGTAAGATATCAGTCGTCTCTTCCAGTTCAATCCGTAATGGTCCGTCGATTTTCTTTTGTTTGCGATCATACTGGACAGTCGGGCGATAATCTGCGACCGCCGCTGCCATGATGACCAAGTCTTGTTTGTCATAGACGGCTAACATCGCTTCGAGCATCTCCTCACCGGATTCGACAGCAATCGTCGTCATACCGGTCGGCACTGTCCCACGGACCGGACCGTGAACAAGTGTGACGGTCGCTCCGGCATCCCGAGCCGCTTCCGCAAGCGCGATGCCCATCTTTCCAGATGAATCGTTCGTCAAATAACGAACCGGATCAATTCGTTCCACCGTCGGACCGGCACTGATCAAGACATGACGATTTCCCAGTTTTTTGGTTTCGAAAAGACCGGATAATGTCTCGACCAATTCTTCCGGTTCAGGCAACCGCCCTTTTCCGACCCAACCGCATGCCAAATTCCCGACGCCGGGTGCAATCAAATGGACTCCGTCTGCCATCAGCCGGTCCATATTTCGTACCGTCGCCGGATGTTCGAGCATATTGACGTTCATCGCCGGAGCGACAACGACGGGACAAGTCGCAGCCAAGATGGTCGTCGTGATAAAATCGTCGGCAATCCCGTGGGCAAGTTTCGCAATCAGATTCGCTGTTGCAGGAGCAACGACAATCAAATCGGCTTCATCTGCTAAATCGATGTGGGCAATCTTGGATGCATCATGCTCAATGAAGACATCATCATAGACCGGTTTCCGCGTCAGTGCGGCAAACGTCGTTTTCCCGACGAATTGTTGGGCATTCTTCGTCATCGCGACTTGAACGTTCGCTCCGGCCTGAACGAGCTTCGATGCCAAGGCCGCTGCTTTATATGAAGCGATTCCGCCTCCGACACATAATAGGATGTTACGATTCGTTAGCATGATGAATTCCTCCTTATTGAAAAAAACAGCCACAATGAGGAGTGGCTGCTTCAAAATTAGTCTTGCGGTTGGTTCGTAACCACGACTTCACCAGAAAAGAGTTCTTCGAGCGCTTTTCCGACTGGTTTGTATGATTTCGGGTTCGCTACTTTCACGCGTTTCCCGTCTTGGATTTGACGCGCACGTTTTGCTGCAACCGTCACGATTGTGTATTTCGAAGGGACCGTCTTTTGAAGCTTGTCTACTGATGGATATAACATGTTATTTGACCTCCATGGCTTTTTTATACAAGGACGCAACGCGTTCCCGGCTACAATGTTCTGCAGTGACGATTGCTTGAATTCTGTCACATGCTTTGTGGATCTCGTCATTCGTGACGACGTAATCATAAGCATCCATCATTTCAATCTCTTCTTTCGCGACAAGAAGACGTTGTTTGATGACTTCCTCTGATTCCGTTCCACGTCCAACAAGTCGGTTACGAAGTTCCTGTAGACTTGGCGGAGCCAAAAACAGAAAAACAGCTTCCGGAAAATGTTCCTTAACCTGCATCGCACCCTGCACTTCAATTTCTAAGATGACGTCTTTTCCTTCATCCAAGATCTTGTTGACCCAATCGACGGGTGTACCATAGTAATTGCCGACGAATTCCGCATGCTCGAGCAATTGATTATTGGCAATCATACTTTCGAATTCTTCACGTGTCTTGAAGAAATAATGGACACCGTCCACTTCTCCCTCACGCGGTTTACGTGTCGTACATGACACAGAATAGTGCAAATTATTGTCTTCATCTTCGCGCAAGGCACGGCAAACCGTTCCTTTACCAACACCACTCGGACCAGACAATACGAGTAATAAGCCACGCTCTTTAAAAATCACTTCAGAACCCCTCCATCTAACAAACTTCACATTGTTTCATATTAGCAGTAGAGACAGGAAGTTCGCAAGTGGTCTTTTTCAGCTCGACTGCTTAATCATACCATAACCGTGCACTTTCTGTTACCTTTAGAAAGTGGAAACGAAATCAGGAAAGAAGGTAATATCATGGCTTTTGACGGACTAATGACAACACGTGTCGTCCAGGAACTCCAACCGCTCGTTGGGGCACGGATTAATAAAATACACCAACCGTATGCACTCGATTTAATTTTCAGTGTCCGGGCAGAACGAAAAAACGTGATGTTGCTCGCATCGGCCAATGCGATGTACGCGCGGCTTCATCTGACATCGGAGTCGACGAGCAATCCAAGCGAACCGCCGATGTTTTGTATGATGCTCCGAAAGCATCTCGAAGGCGGCTTCATCGAATCAATCGAGCAGCTCGGACGTGACCGGGTCATTTTAATGCGTGTCCGCTCACGAAATGAACTCGGGGATGAAGAAGCGAAAAAACTGTACATCGAACTGATGGGCCGCCATTCCAACATCCTCCTGACAGATGGACAGGATAAAATCTTGGATGCGATCAAACATCTTCCGCTCAGCCAGAATACATTCCGGACCATCATGCCGGGTCTGCAGTATCACTTGCCGCCGGAACAAGATAAAGTCGATCCTCTGACCGGTGACATCGAACAGACGTTACACCGGATTGATTGGAACGCCGGAAAGATCGACCGTCAGTTATTAGGTTTGTTCAGTGGTTTTTCACCGCAAATCACTGCTGAAATCGTGTCGCGGGCCGGTCTTTCGAACCGGACATCACTTGCAGAGGCCATTCATTCCGTTCTGGATGAACTGACAGGTCCTTATTATTTCCAACGTCTCGCAAACGGGAAGGAACGTTTCTCCCCTGTCGCGTTGCACCACGGGGAAATCGTTGAAGAAAAGACCTTTGCGACAAGCGGAGACGTCCTCGATGCGTTTTTCCACCAGAAATCAAATCGGGATCGCGTCAAACAACAGGCGTCTGACTTAGAGCGTTTCATCAAAAGCGAATATGATAAAAATATTCTGAAACGTACGAAACTCGAACGTGACCTGGCTGCTACCGAAAAGATGGACGAATTGAAACACAAAGGCGAATTATTAACGACCTACCTGTATCAGCTCGAACGCGGTATGAAAGAGGCGACGGTCGTCGATTATTATGACGAAGACGGGAAGGAAATTACGATTGCCCTTGATCCCCGCTTTTCACCGAACGAAAATGCCCAGCGGTACTACAAACGTTACAACAAACTGAAGACTGCTAAAATCGAAGTCGCGAAGCAGCTCGAGAAAAACCAGCTCGAAATCAATTATTTTGAGTCGCTACAGGCACAACTCGATGTCGCTTCTCCGGAGGATATTCGAGAGATGCGGGAAGAGCTCGTCGAAGAAGGATACGTCCGGGAACGCAGCAAAAAGAAAAAGAAACCTCTTATCCCTAAACTTGATGCCTACCAATCTTCGACCGGGATTCCATTTTTTGTCGGCAAAAACAACAAACAAAATGATTATGCGACGTTTAAATTCGGACGCCGGTCCGAGACATGGTTGCATACAAAAGATATCCCCGGTTCACATGTCATCATCCGCAGTGACCAGCCGGATGAGACTACCCTGAAAGAAGCAGCAATTGTCGCCGCCTACTATTCAAAAGCACGTGAATCGAGTCAGGTCCCGGTCGATTTCACAGAACTCCGTCATGTCAAAAAGCCGAGTGGTGCAAAACCGGGATTCGTCATCTATACGGATCAAACGACACTTTACGTCACACCGGACGCCGATCTCGTCCAGTCATTGCGGACATCTTAAACCAAAACGTCGCCCTCACTCTTTTTCGATTGAAAAAGGGTCTCGAGGACGACGTTTTTTATTTCATTTTTTCGAGTTGTTCCCGGTAATCTAGCAAGTGTCCGTTGATGATGTCTTTGACCTCACTGACTTCCTGGTCAAAGCTGAACATCGGCTGATCGCGTTCATGTGAAAAGATCACATCATAATGATGGCTGAGCAGAAAATCGATTTCTTGTCCAAGTATCTTCTCCTGCTCGTCTGACATCGGCAAGTCACGATGACTGGCGATACTCTCGAGAAGCAACAGAAGTTTATCTTCCAGATCAACAAGCTGTTTCAATTGAATGAACGCTTTACTCTGACCACTGGCAACCAGTGGATATTTCTGATCTTCTTGCAACATGATGATCATTTCCTCATGTTTTAAGACCTGTTTACGGACCGTCAGTAATTTCGCATCGTCTTTGACCAGACTCCGCCAGTCCTCCATCAATTGTTTGGTCGTCTTTTTGACGAACAACAACAAGCGGTCTTCGTAGTGCGGCGGGAAGACGATATAGTTGACGGCGACAGCGGATAAGACGCCGACGACCGTCAATAAAGACCGAGTCAACGCGTAATGGACATAGTCAGCTGTCGGACTCTCAAACATCAGGACGATCGCAAAAGCGGCAAACGTCGACATGTCGGTCCGTCCAATCATCGAGTTGAAGACAAGCGAAACGATGACCGCGAGACCAATCGTCAACGGATTTGCTCCAAGCGTAGCGACGACCGCCAGTCCACAAACTAATCCAAGAATCGTTCCTAAAATCCGATTGAAGACGATTTTAAACGACCGGTGAATCGTCGGTTGCATCGCAACGATGGCAGCGACGGCGCCCATACCTGAATAGATCCCGAAGACATACCAGGAAAAGCTGAGGGCAATCGCTACAGCGATTCCGGTCTTGATCGTCCGGAGACCAATACGAAACTGGAATTTCACTCGAGCGTCACCTGCCCGACTTCACTCTCGACAGTCACTTCCGGTTTTTCTTGTTTGGATAACTCGAATAAAGCCACATCGTCGTCTTTTTGTTTCGTATACCGGTCGGAGGCTTTAATGTCTCCCTCTGTCGTTACAGCAATCGTTCCCGCTGCTTTCGTTGGTTTCAATCGAATCGGACCATCAATCGTTGAGACGGTCAAATCGAGTTTTGCACCGTATTCCGATAAACTGACCGATTCTGCCGTCACTTCAGCATGGACGGCATTCATATTCGATGCTTTGACATTGCCTTTACCTGTCAGAACAATATCGTCGGCGTCCATTTTATTTAAGTCCAACGTCTCGGCTGACAGATTAATTGATTTGGCATAAACACCCATCCCTTTGATCGACTCGGCGTCGACATCAATACGATTCATATAGTTCGGTAATCCGACTTGAATCGAAAAATCACCCGGCTTCTCACTCGGACGGTTCCCGAGTCGTGCTGCAAATCCGTCTCGCCCTGTCACCGTCAATGTATTTCCTGACGTCCCGATCTTTAATCGTTTTTGACTTGACGCACTATCGACCAATTTCAATTGAACGTTTCCGTCCGTACTCCGGACAAAGTTGATCGTGCCGTTCGGGGCATCGATTTGCAACGTTTTATACCGCTTCGTCGTTTTAAATGCTTCGCCCCGCGATAAGGAATCCGTCGTCAAAAACAACGTCACCGTATATAAAACCAGCAAACTTAAAAGAACCGATCCATACACAATCAGTGGACGCCGGATCGGTTTGCGGGTACCAATCCGATCAAATGATGCCGTCATTTTCCGTCGTTTGTCCTTTAGCCGCGTAAACGAGGATTGTTTGCGTTTTCGTTCTGTTCTGCTTGTGTTCTCCTCCATTGGTCTACCTCCATCCAATTCTCTCCCATTATTCCGAATTTATGATTCGTCTGTCAACATTCCTTCTTTATCATACGAAATTGTTCACATATTGCCATCGGGCGGAGGTTGGAGCACAACAAAAAACGAACACCTCTTCCTGCTTTATCAGAAAAAGTGTCCGTTTCGATTACCGAAGACCCTTCGCATGGAAGGGCTCACTGTATTTTAGAGTTCGATGGATGCATCAATTTTTAACGCATGACCCGTCTGCCCTTGTGCTTCGAGATTCGCACAAAATGCCTCGGCGTCCTGTTTGATTAAATCGAACGTATCGTAATGAACCGGAACGACCGCTTTCGCTTGCAGCATGTCTGCTGCAACTAACGCATCATCAGGTCCCATCGTATAGTTATCCCCGATTGGCAAGAAGGCGAGGTCGATATCATAATGCGCACCGTAGAGCGCCATATCACCAAACAGTGCTGTATCTCCCGCATGATATATGACTTTTTCTTCAATCGTCAATAAGAAACCGGCTGGCATCCCCATATACGTGATCGTCTGTTTTTCTTCGTCAATGATGCTTGAAGAGTGGAATGCCTGCGTCATTTTGACTTTACCAAACGGAAACTCGAACTGTCCGCCCAGGTTCATCGGATGCACGTTCAATCCTTTGAAGCTGAGGTAAGTCGCCAGTTCATGTGTTGCGACAATCGTTGCGCCGGTCGCTTTTGCGATGGCTTCTGCATCCAGCATATGATCAGCGTGTGCATGCGTCAGCAAGATAAAATCTGCTTTGACGTCTTCCGGTTTTGTCATCGCGTGATCGTTACCGCTGAAAAACGGATCAATCACGATATGGTGCCCGTTCGTTTCGATGGTGACAGTAGACTGTCCATGATAAGTCAACTTCATCTAAAATGACCTCCTGAGATTAATGGTATCAACAGAAGATTTAGTTCCCTTCTCACCAGGCACATAAACCTTTTACCGCAGGTTGCAACGTATAAGCGGCGTCTGTCAAGCGGTACTCGACATGCAGGACGGCTTCATCAAATTCAATCCGTTCGACCATCCCGAGCCGTTCGAGTTCCTTTAACTGATCGGTCAAGACTTTCCGGGAAATACCGGGAATCGCGCGTTGTAACTCTAAAAAACGTTTCGGACCGTCCTCTAGCGTGCAATATAACTGTGGACGCCATTTCCCGCCGATGATGGCGAGCGCCCGATTGACTGGAAATTGTTCTGTCGTCATTACTTCCGTCTCTCCTTCAGGTAGTTACTTCAAAGTGCGTACTATGCAGTCGAGTGTATCGTAAGTTATCGTTGTCGTAAATCAAAATGCAAAGGAGCTGGATGTTATGACATATCCACGTAATTTTTCGCACATCGGACTGTCTGTCCCAAATTTAGAACAAGCCATTTCGTTTTACTCGGAGGTCATGGGCTGGTATATCATCATGGAACCGTCCGATGTCGTAGAAGACGATTCACCAATCGGTGTCATGTGTACGGATGCCTTCGGAGCCGGCTGGGAAAAATTCCGCATTGCGCATATGGCGACGGGTGACCGGGTCGGGATCGAGTTATTTGAGTTCCCGAACAACGTAAAACCGGAAAACAACTTTGAATTCTGGAAAACAGGCATTTTCCACTATGCGATTCAAGATCCGGACATCGAAGGCATGGTCGAAAAAATCGTCGCGCACGGCGGCAAACAACGGATGCCGATCCGTGAATATTATCCGGGCGAAAAACCGTACCGGATGGTGTACTGTGAAGATCCGTTCGGCAACCTCGTTGAACTGTACTCCCATTCGTATGAACTGACCTACTCGGAAGGAGCGTATTAAAATGAAAGCATGGCTAAATCACGCAGGCGACACTATCGATCAATGGACATTTGAAGAAGTCGAAACACCCACACCGGGTGAAGGGCAGGCCATGATTCGCGTCCAAGCCGCCGCCTTGAATCCTGTTGATTATAAAGCGACGAAAAATCCGGCTTGGACGTACCCGCATATTCCGGGTGTTGATTTAACCGGTATCGTTGAACAAGTGGAGAAAAACGTAACGGGTGTCGAGCCCGGTGACCGGGTGGCAATCCATACGAACCTCCAAAAAAACGGAACCTTTGCGGAATATGCAGTCGTCGATGCCCGTGCCCTGGCCAAAATTCCGGATGCTGTCAGCTTCACCGAGGCAGCGGCGATTTTGTGTGCCGGGATGACCGCCTATGAAGCAATCGTTCAAAAGATGAACACGACCGGTAAAGAAACGATCCTCATCCATGCCGGTGCAGGTGGTGTCGGCGGAATCGGTATTCAACTTGCCAAACGTCTCGGGTTATCCGTTGCGACGACGGCCTCAAAGGAAAATCACGATTGGGTCAAGAAACTCGGTGCGGATCTTGCCATCGACTATAAAAAAGAAAACGTGACAGAAGCCATCCGAAACTGGACGAACGGTCGCGGTGCTGATTTGATTTTCAACACGGTAGGTCGTGATGAAGCAACAGCGGATTTCGGACGCCTCGCTTTTTCCGGTCAACTTGCCTTCATCGCCGGTGGACCCGATCAATCGGTCGTCAAACCGTTTACGCTCTCTCCGTCCGTTCATGAAGTCGCACTCGCTGCTGCTTATGCGAGCGAAGATGACCGTGCCATCCGGAATCTCGGTCATATGGCAAGTGAGCTTCTAAAACTCGTTGCAGCAAAAGAACTGGATCCGCTCGTCACGGAAGAAATTCCGGCGGCAGACATCGTCAAAGGCTTACAACGTTTGTCAGAGCGCCACGTCCGCGGAAAAATCATCGCGACGTTTTAACATATCTTATTTCTACAACAAAAGCAGCAGTACTTCCTCATGATTCAGGAAAGCACTGCTGCTTTTTCATGCTGTCATCCGGTCATTGGTATTTCGGACGTTTCGTAATTTGTACCGAACGTCCGACGAGTTTAAAGCCGACTGCTTGATAAATCTTGTTCGACGTCGGATTCGACCAGTCCGTGTACAATGACACCATCGGATACTGCTGTAATAAATGCTCGGACAAACATGCCACTAAGTAAGAAGCAATCCCTTGTTTCCGCCATTTTTGCGGGGTGAAGACATACGAAATCGTCACACCCGAAGCAGTTGGTCGACTGGAAGACGCCATCGCGAGTAACTGCTCCCCGTCGAACAGACCAAACAAGGTATCTGCTTGAATATGTTTTAGGATCGTTTGTTTATTTTTCAAACGACTGCGTTCTGTCGCGGGTAAGGCGCCGGTCTCTTGGATGAATGACCAGCCGAACGCAACAGCCTGATCAGCAAACCGTTCCTCGATTAGACGGAACTCATAGTCGAGCGTTACCGGAGGAATCACCGTCGTCAATGCGTAAATCCCTTGATCCATCTTGATTTGAAACGGACTGTGCGAAGCCAGCAACGGTTTAATGATTGCCTGCTCGCCGACATATCCGGGGCAGTTCAAAATCCGTGATAACTTTCGAATTCCTTCGTATGTAAACACATCCCCTGCCAGGATCGCCTGTTCTTCAATTGTTTGCAGGACGACAATCGTCCGGTCTCCCTCTTCTGCAATCGCCATCAAAATCGGGACATCCCCCCGTTCGAGTATCCCGAGCGGCAACTGATGGACATCAGGTCGTCGTTCAAGCAACGGGACCGCAACCTGTTTGAAGCTCTCATAATCACGATAATGTGTCAACATCTGAAAACAGCTCCTTTTCTTTGTTTTCAGTGTATCAAAAAAAAGAACGCATGACGGATGATTCTCATCATTTCCGTCATGCTCGGCTCACTTCACTCATGCTGTCGTAATTAATTCTGTTTTGCGACCGCCAGGAACGCTTCACTCCACTTCACCGGATCCACCGACCAGGTCTGTAAAGCGTCCTGTTCTTCTTTGGAAATGTAGGCCGTCTCGACAGCTGTCTCCAGCAATTCTGAAAACGTCAGTAACGCATCCGCTTCCACTTCGGCCGCCGTTAAGTTTTCCTTCAGTCGTGTCATGCCGTAAGAGAAGATGGCTTGAATCAGGACAACGGTTGCCCCGGCTGCTTCAACTGCTTGGGTGGCTTCAATCGAGGACGTCCCCGTCGACAATAAGTCTTCGACGACGATGACACGTTGTCCGGCTTGCAAACGTCCTTCAATCTGATTCCCTTTTCCGTGTCCTTTGGCACTCCCTCGGATATAAATCATTGGAAGACCGAGTCGTTCCGCGACGAGCGCCGCATGCGGAATACCGGCTGTTGCCGTCCCGGCGATGACATCGACGTTTAAGAGCCGGATGCGTTCCGCTAATTTGTCGGCAATCAGCGTCCGAACGGCCGGACTGGATAAAGTCAGCCGGTTGTCACAATAAATGGGCGACCGTAACCCGCTCGCCCACGTATACGGTGTCGTCGGTGCTAACGTGACCGCTTCGATTTCGAGTAAAGCCTTTGCCAGTTGATTCATGATCTGATCCCCTTCCATTCTGAGAGTAATGCTTCATAGACGGCTTTCGGATCCTCTGCCTGTGTGATGGCACGTCCGATGACGAGATCCGTCGCCCCGTTTCGTCCGGCGTCCGTCACGGTCGCAATCCGTTTTTGATCATTTGCTGCCGTCCCGTTCGGCCGGATTCCCGGAGTGACCAGTTGGAATCCGGGTCGACAGATGGCCTTGATGTGCGTCGTATCGAGAGCGGAACACACGACTCCGTCAAGACCGGCCTGTTCGGCTTCGCGTGCATAGTGCGCAACCACCTCGTCCATCGTGTGTGGAATCATCAGTTCGGTTAACATCGCTTGATCGGTCGATGTCAGTTGGGTGACGGCAATCAACCGTGTATCGGCCGACGTCTCACGTAATCCTGCAAGGGCCGCCTGCATCATTGTTTTTCCACCTGCTGCGTGGACGTTCGTCAGTTCAACACCGAGTTGACCAATGATCCGCATCGTCCGTCGGGCAGTTTCTGGAATATCATGGACTTTTAAATCGAGAAAAACAGCATGTCCTTGTTTGACCAAATGCCGGACAAAAGCGGGACCTTCCGCATAATACAGCTCCATCCCGATTTTGACTGCCGGACGGTGTGGTGCCAATTTTTCTAAAAATCGTTCGACTTGGTTGGCTGACTCAAAATCAAGCGCGATGTAAAGTTGCTCCATATGCTTTCCCCCTGATGTCCAAAATGTGTTCAATGCCTAACTCGTCCATTCGTTTCGGCAATGCCGTTATCAGTTCCTGACAAATGAACGGATTCACGAAATTTGCCGTTCCAATCGCTACCGCTGACGCGCCTGCGTAAATCATCTCGAGTACATCATCCACTTCCATGACGCCTCCCATCCCGATGATCGGAATCGAGACGACTTGGGCGACATCGTGAATCATCCGAATGGCAACCGGTTTGATGGCTGGTCCGGACAATCCGCCGATCCGGTTAGCCAAAATCGGTTGACCGGTCCGAACGTCGATTCGCATCCCGACAAGTGTATTGATCATCGTCAGTCCATCCGCACCCGCCTGTTCAACTGCTTGGGCCATCTCAACAATCGACGTGACATTTGGAGATAATTTGACATAGACCGGTTTTTCGGAAACCGCTTTGACGCGCCGTGTCAGCTCAGCCGCCATCTTCGGATCCGTTCCGAACTGCAACCCGCCGGACTTGACGTTTGGACAGGAGATGTTCAACTCGATTGCTTTAACGACCGGATCCCGGCTGATCCGTCTCGTGACTTCCTCATATTCTTCTGGTGTCGAGCCGGCCACATTCGCAATGATTTCTGTATCAAACTGACTGAGAAACGGTAATTTCTGTGCGATGATTCCGTCGACACCCGGATTTTGTAAACCGATTGCATTCAGCATGCCCATACCGCTCTCTGCAACCCGCGGCGTCGGATTGCCATACCGTTCTTCCCCGGTCGCCGCTTTGATCATGATGCCTCCAAGCATGGATAAATCGTACAGTTTGGCAAACTCTTCACCGAATCCGAAACATCCGGACGCCGGAATGATCGGATTTTTTAAATTCAGACCGGGTAACGTCACATGTAGACGGTTCATAGAATCACCTCTTCTGCCCGGAAGACCGGACCATCGGAACAGGTTTTGACATAATGTCCGTCAGGTGTCGGACAGACACAAGCGAAACAGGCGCCAATGCCGCACCCCATCCGGTTTTCAATCGATAAAAACTTATGTTCGATCGGAACCTGTTGAATCGAGCGTAACATCGGTTCCGGTCCACAGGCGAACAGTGTATCGAACCGGTTGCTGTCGAGTGCGGCGGTCACGAATCCTTGAATTCCTGCTGTCCCGTCGACGGTCGTCACCGTCGTCGGACCAAGTTTTCGAAACTCGTCTTCATAAAAGACACTGTCTGCCGTATCGAATCCCAAAATTGCTTCGCAGGCAATTCCCCGTTCGACCAGTCGACGCATCGTGTAATAGAGCGGTGGAACCCCGATACCTCCCCCGACCAACACAATTTTGGCATCACGCGCGACATGTTCGACCGGAAACCCGTTTCCGAGTGGGCCGAGTGCATCGATTTGATCCCCCGCCCGAAGACGCGCCAGTTCTTTTGTACCTTGACCGATTTCCTTGAACAAAAATGTGATTAAATCTCCTTCGACGTTAGCAATCGAGATCGGGCGACGTAATAATGGACCGACCCGCAAATGCATGAACCGCCCTGGTTCGATAGGCGTCGCGTCAGGACGGCGACAGACTAATTCTGTCGCGCCTGAAGCAATTTGTCGTCGTGTCACGACCGTCAAAAGTTGAATCATCGAGTCACCACCTTTTTCATATAGTCGAATGGCTGAATGGCACTGGCTTCAAAGGACAGGCTTTCAATGACCCGTAATAAAGCTTCCGCGGTATCAAGAGAAGTCAGACAGACGACATTGTTTTCTGCTGCTGCCCGGCGAATGATGAAGCCGTCTTTCGTGACTTGCGAATCCCGACTCATCGTATTGATGACATATTCAACTTCCGCTTTTTCAATCCATTCGAGCATTGACCCTTGTTCCGAACCGAGCTTACCGACGACTTGGACACGCAGACCGTGCTCCGCCAAGACACCGGCTGTTCCGGCCGTGGCAAGAAGTGTAAAGCCGAGTGCCGTAAAGCGTTTGGCGAGATCGAGCATTTCCTGTTTATCCTGATCAGCGACCGTCAACAAGACACGCCCGTGTTCCGGAATCGCCATACCGGAGGCAAGCAACCCTTTATAAAGCGCTTTTTCGAGTGTCCGGTCCGTTCCAATGACTTCTCCGGTCGATTTCATCTCCGGTCCGAGCGACGGATCGACTTCCTTCAGCTTCGCAAACGAGAAGACCGGTACTTTTACAGAGACCAGTTCTTCTTCCGGTAAGACGCCACTCGTCAATCCGTAAGATGCGAGCGTATCTCCCAAGATGACATTCGTCGCCAGGCGTGCAACCGGTAAGCCGGTGACTTTTGAGATGAACGGGACGGTCCGACTTGCCCGCGGATTGACTTCGAGCACATACAGTTCTCCGTCTGCAAAGACGAATTGGATATTAAGCAATCCTTTGATCCGGAAGGCTTTGGCAATCCGCGTCGTATAATCGACAATCAAATCCTTGATCGCTTGCGGTACCCGTTGCGGCGGATAAACGCCGATGGAATCCCCGGAGTGGACGCCGGCCCGTTCGATATGTTCCATGATGCCCGGAATGACAACATCTTCTCCGTCACAAATCGCATCCACCTCAAGTTCCATTCCGGTCAAATAACGGTCGACGAGAACCGGACGTTCCGGCGAGGCAATGACGGCGTGTTTCATATAATGTTCCAGCTCCTGCTGTCCGTAGACAATCTCCATCGCACGTCCGCCCAGGACATAAGACGGGCGGACGAGAACCGGATACCCGAGCTCGCTTGCCGCTTCTGTCGCTTCAGCTACTGTGACAGCTGTTTTCCCCGGAGGTTGCGGAATTTCAAGCTGTGTCAGGGCCGCTTCAAACTGTTTCCGATCTTCTGCCCGGTCGAGATCCTCAAGAGCCGTTCCAAGAATCTTCACCCCTTCCGCTTCCAGCGATTCAGCTAAATTGATTGCCGTCTGTCCGCCGAATTGCACGATGACCCCAATCGGCTGTTCGTTTCGGATGACTTCGAGTACATCTTCCGTCGTCAAGGGTTCAAAATAGAGCCGGTCAGAAATCGAGAAGTCAGTTGAGACCGTCTCCGGGTTATTGTTGACGATGATGGCTTCATATCCCGCTTCACGAATCGCTTGAATGGAATGGACCGTTGCATAATCAAACTCCACCCCTTGCCCGATCCGGATCGGTCCGGAACCGAGGACAAGAATCGACGGCCGTGTTGTTGGTGTCGCCTCGTTTTCAACTTCGTACGTGCCGTAGTAATACGGTGTGTCGGATGCAAATTCCGCTGCACACGTATCGACCATTTTATAAACTGGATGCAGTCCCGCTTCGTTACGGATGGACCGGACAGCTGTCTCGGTTTGTTCCGTAATCCGGGCGAGCATTTGGTCACTGAAGCCATAGCGTTTGGCATGATGCAGGCGTTCCTGTGTCAATCCATTCTTGACGATATCCTGTTCAATTCGGTGGATGTGATGCAGTTTTTCTAAGAATAACCGGTCGATGCTTGTCCATTCGTGCAACTGTTCGACGGTATAACCGCGTTCGATGCCGGCATAGAGGGCAAACAATCGTTCATCCGTCGCTTTGACGATCTGACGGTGCAGATCGGCTTCATTCATTTCAGCAAAACGTGTCATGTGTAAATCGGATTGACCGATTTCAAGCGAACGGACTGCTTTCAGCAAGGCTTCCTCCATCGTCCGTCCCATGGCCATGACTTCGCCCGTCGCTTTCATCTGCGTCCCGAGTGTCCGGTCCGCCGACTCAAACTTATCAAACGGCCAACGGGGAATCTTGGCGACGACATAGTCAAGTGCCGGTTCGAACGAAGCAAAACTTGTTTCCGTAATCGGATTCTTCAACTCGGATAAGGCATACCCGACGGCGATTTTCGCGGCCAGTTTAGCAATCGGATATCCTGTCGCTTTCGAAGCCAGTGCCGAAGAACGCGATACACGCGGATTCACTTCGATGACATAATACGTGAAACTCACCGGATCGAGTGCGAATTGGATATTGCACCCACCTTCGATCCCGAGTGCACGAATGATATCGAGCGATACATTACGCATCATCTGATAATCGCGGTCGGATAACGTTTGTGTCGGAGCAAAGACGATCGAGTCACCCGTATGGACACCAACCGGATCAAAGTTTTCCATCGCACAGACGATGATTGCCTGGTTCGTCGCGTCACGCATGACTTCAAATTCGACTTCTTTCATCCCGGCGATTGATTTCTCAAGTAAAACCTGTGTCGCCGGACTGGCTTTGAGTCCACCTTCGACAATCCGGATGAACTCATCCATCGTTTCAGCGATGCCGCCACCGGTTCCACCAAGCGTATATGCCGGTCGAATAATGATTGGAAGACCGATTTTCGCACAAAAGTGTTCGGCTTCTTCGACTGTATGCACGATCTCACTTTCCGGAACACCGTGCCCGAGTCTAAACATCAATTTTCTGAACAAATCACGATCTTCCGCTTCCTCGATTGCCGTCAGCTTCGTCCCGAGCAGCTCGACGCCATATTCGGCAAGAACACCCAGTCGATCCAGTTCAACAGCAAGATTCAGACCCGTTTGTCCGCCGAGAGTCGCGAGTAACGCATCGGGACGTTCTTTCCGGATGATCCGGGAAACAAACTCTGCTTGTAACGGTTCGATGTACACGCGGTCCGCTACTGTCGGATCCGTCATGATGGTCGCCGGATTGGAGTTAACGAGAACGACTTCGTACCCTTCCTCTTTTAAGGCTTGGCAGGCTTGTGTTCCGGCATAATCAAATTCCGCCGCTTGTCCGATGACGATTGGACCGGATCCGATAACGAGAATCTTTTGAATATCTTGACGTTTAGGCATGAGAGACCTCCTGTTGGTTCGTGATTTCTGTTAAAAATTGATCAAATAAATCATTGGCATCCATCGGTCCGGGAGAAGCTTCAGGGTGATACTGAACGGAAAAGACGGGGTGGATCGTATGCCGGATTCCTTCAACGGTCCCATCATTGATCGCCCGGTGCGTCAGCATGAGATTCAACCCGACCAGCGACTCTTCCTCGACAGCGTAACCATGATTTTGTGACGTGATACTGACTTGTCCCGTTTGAAGATCTTCGACCGGGTGGTTTGCTCCCCGGTGACCAAACGGTAATTTAAACGTATCTGCTCCATGCGCCAAGGCAATCAATTGATGACCAAGACAGATGCCAAAGATGACGACTTGACCGGTCAGTTCCTGAATTAAGGGAATCGCGGTCGGAACATCTTTTGGATTCCCGGGACCGTTCGATAACATGACACCGTCCGGTACGTAACGCAAGACATCCTTCGCCGTCACGTCGTGCGGGACGACGACGACTTCGCATCCGCGTCGGACAAGCTCCCGGATAATCCCGAGTTTGGCACCGAAATCGACCAAGACGATCCGTGGACCGGCACCCGGGATGACATAGGCGCGTTCCGTCGAAGCCCGTTTGACCTGATCGGTTGCAAGCGTCATCTGTTGAATCCGGTCCAGTTGCTCGGACAACTCGTACGCTCCATCGACGAGGAGTCCCCGCATGACTCCTTTTGAACGCAGGTGTCGGGTTAACTGACGGGTATCGATTCCCGTTAAACCGGGAATGTTGAATTCCTCTAGAGCCGCTGCAAGTGACGTCTGGGAGCGGAAGTTTGATGGTGTATGACAGACTTCCCGGACAATCAGTGCTTTCGCAAGCGGACGGGTCGTTTCATAGTCATCACGGTTCATGCCGTAGTTGCCGATCAACGGATTGGTTAAGACGATCATTTGATCACAGTAGGAAGGATCGGATAACATCTCTTGATACCCGGTCATGCCTGTTTGGAAGACCACTTCCCCCATCGTCACCTCGCTTGCACCAAATGCTTCTCCTTCAAACACCATTCCATCTTCTAAAATCAACGTCCGTTTAGACATGTGTCATTTCCCCCTTGAATACAATTTCTCCACCGACGAGCGTCAAGACCGGATAGCCCGTTAGTCGTTCTCCACTAAATGGTGTGTTTTTCCCTTTCGAGAAAAACTGATCCGGTTGAACCGTCCGAACTGTCTTTAGATCGAGTAAGACAAGATCGGCAGGTGCTCCGACTTCGATTCGTCCAAATGGCAAGTCAAACAAATCAGCCGGTTTACGTGACAACCAATCGAGCAACTGGGCAAGCGTGACGATGCCCGGTTCGACCAGCTTCGTATACAACAACGGAAATGCTGTCTCAAATCCTGTAATTCCGAACGGAGCCCGCTCGATGCCGAGTGCTTTTTCCTCTGTTGCATGCGGCGCATGATCCGTTGCGATACAATCAATCGTCCCGTCCAGCAAACCCTCCAGCAATGCTTGGCGATCCGCTTCGCTCCGAAGTGGTGGATTCATCTTGAAGTTTGGATCGCGTCCGACGATATCGTCTTCCGTTAACACCAGATGATGGGGCGTGACTTCCGCCGTCACCCGAATCCCTGCCCGTTTTGCATCCCGGATCACCCGGACGGATTCCTTTGTCGAGACATGGCAGACGTGATAATGACAGCCGGTCGCTTCCGCAATCAAGACATCCCGCGCGATATGAACGCTTTCGGCCAGTGACGGGATTCCCTGTAATCCTTCGCGTGCACTATACGCTCCTTCATGGACACAACCTGCCTTCAGCGAATCATCTTCACAATGGGCGATGATACTTTTATTGACGGCGGCGGCGCGTATCATCGCTTCCCGCATGACAGCGGCAGTTTGGACACCGACTCCGTCATCCGTGAAAGCAAAGGCATCGGTCAGTTGTTCAAATGCGACGAGTTCCTGCCCTAGCTGATTTTTTGAAATCGCCGCATAAGGGAAAACACGGACAGATGCCGTTTCTTCAATCTTTTTAAAGAGCGCATCCAGCGTCTCCCGGTCATCCGGAACCGGTCGCGTGTTCGGCATCGGACAAATCGTCGTAAACCCGCCTGCCGCCGCTGCTGCCGTTCCCGTCGCGATCGTCTCCTTATGTTCGCCGCCCGGTTCGCGTAAATGAACATGAATATCGACAAATCCTGGTGCGACCGTATAACCTGTCGCATCAATCACCTGATCCGTCTCGCGTGGTGTCGCATCGAGCTCCGCCAAGACACCCTCTTCGATGCGAATGCTCGACTCGTGCCGTTCCCCATTTTTATACCATGTCGCATGATCAATTCGGATTGCCATCTTATATCGTCTCCTTTGTCGTTGCTGTCTCAAACGCCCGTTCTAAAATCGCCATTCGCGCAAATACACCATTCGTCATCTGATCAAAGATACGCGATTGCGGATGTTCAACCAGTTCTTCGGCAATTTCAACGCCGCGGTTGACCGGTGCGGGATGTAATACAATCGCATCCGGTCGAATCCGGTTCATCCGGTCCTCCGTTAACCCGTACCGTTCGTGATACTCATCTGTTGCAAACGAATGCTTATCCGCATGCCGTTCATGCTGAACGCGGAGCAGCATGATGATATCACTCGTGGCTACTGCCTCATCCATCTCCCGGTAAGTGATTCCCATCGTTTCATCGAACCAGTCCCTCGGTCCGGAACCGATGACGGTCGCTCCCAACCGCTGTAAGACGTGTGCATTGGAGCGGGCAACCCGGCTATGCCGGAGATCCCCGCAGATGACGATCGTTTTCCCGCTGACATGACCGTATGTCTCGTACATGGTCATCAAATCCAGTAAGGATTGTGAGGGATGCTGTCCGCTGCCGTCTCCGGCATTAATGATTGGAATCGACAGATGGTGTTGCAGTGGTTCGTAATAACCGGTCTCTCCGTGACGGATGACGAGCGCATCGACGCCGAGCGCCTGTAACGTCTTACATGTATCCAGTAACGTTTCACCTTTTTGAACGGATGAGGTCGCCGTTTCGAATGGCAGGACGTGCAATCCGAGATGATATTCCGCCATGTCAAATGAACATTTGGTCCGGGTCGAATGTTCGAAAAATAAGTTAGCGACGGTTTTCTTCGGCAACGGCCGGGCGGGTGCGCCTTGTTTCAGTTGCAGTCCCCGCTTTATCAATCGTTCGATTTCAGTTGTCGACAGCTCGTCAAGACTTGTAAAATGGGCAATCCGTTGTCGTGTCTGCATGTTCTTCTCTCCTTTGGGCCGCAAAAAAGCGCACCTTCTGATGTGAAGGTGCGCTGAAGAAGACAGATGTCGCCATCTGTTTCTGAAGGGCCTCCACTTTATCGTTCTCTCTGGAACGTCTTAAAAGTCGTTAGCTGCTCGTTTCGGTTGTGATGATTCTTGTTCTTGTTCTGCCACTTCGGTACTCGTTTTCGGCAAGATCAGATTCAAAAGGACTCCTAGAATCGTCGCCAGTGCCATTCCTTCTAACGAGAAATTACCGATTTTCAAAGCAGCCCCGCCGATTCCGATGACCAGGATGACAGCAGTGATCGTCAGATTGCGTTTATCCGCAAGATCGACTTTACTTTCAACCAGAGTCCGCAGACCGTTCGAAGCGATGACGCCGAACAGCAGGATACTGATGCCGCCCATGACAGGTGTCGGAATCGTTTTGATGAATCCTTCGACATAGCCGAGGAATCCGAAGCTGATGGCAAGAACGGCTGCGCCTCCGAGGACAAAGACGCTGTATACTCGGGTAATGGCCATGACACCGTTGTTTTCACCGTATGTCGTCACCGGCGGACCGCCGAGCATTGAAGCAATCGTCTTCGCCAGTCCGTCTCCGAGAACCGTCCGGTGCATCCCCGGATCAAGAAGCGTCTCGCGCCCGATAATCCGTGATGTCACTTTTTGTTCTCCGATGTGTTCTGTTAATGTGACGAGTGTGACCGGGACGATGAGTGCAAGTGCTGCCCAGTTTAAGGTTGGTGAGTAATCCAGGAACGGTACCGTAAAGTTAGGAATTTGGAAAAAGCTCGCCTGTTTCAGTGAAGTGAAATCAACGATTCCCGCCGCGACAGCGACCAGATAACCCGTCAAGATACCGAACAGGATCGGCACCGTACTCCACATGCCTTTGAAATACGTCATGGCAAGTAACGTCACGGCGAGTGTCGTCAAGGCGACGAGGAGGAAGGTACCGCTGTACTTTCCGTCCGCTCCGTTCATCGCCATGTTGACAGCTGTCGGCGCAAGCGATAATCCGATGACCATGATGACCGGTCCGATGACGACCGGTGGCAAGAGTTTCATCAGCCAACCGACCCCTATATATGTGATGACGAGTGAAACGATTCCGTAGACCAGCCCGGCGACCATTCCACCGACAAGGGCATCTTCCACTCCCCAGCGTTCACTGACAGCAATGATCGGGACGATATAAGCAAAACTTGAACCTAAGTACGTCGGGACTTTAAAGCGTGTGACGGCGAGGAAAATCAAGGTGCCTACTCCGCTTGCGACGAGGGCAACGGATGTGTTTAATCCCGTTAATAACGGAACCAGGACCGTCGCGCCAAACATCGCGAAGACATGTTGGAGGCTGAGCATCAGCCATTGCAGGGGGTGTTTTGGCCGTTCTTGTACATCAAGAATCGCTGTGTGGGTTTTCATAAGGATAACTCCCTTTCTGGTCTCTCTGGACCACGTTAAAGGTATTTGTGTTTAACGTTTGATAAATACTTGATCGGCGTCATCGACTTCAGATAAGGCGACGACGACTTGTTCTTCGCGTGATGTCGGGACATTCTTCCCGATGAAATCTGGTCGGATCGGAAGCTCCCGGTGTCCCCGGTCGACGAGGACAGCGAGTTGAATCATACTCGGACGACCGTGATCAACGAGCGCATCCATCGCGGCGCGGACGGTGCGTCCGGTGTATAGGACGTCATCCACCAGGACGATGATTTTTCCGGTCACCGTCTCCGGCATGTCCGTGCCTTTGATTTCCGGCTCAAGACTTTTTTTCGATAAGTCATCCCTGTACATCGAGATGTCCACGACACCAAGCAGGACCGGTTTGCCTTCAATCTCTTCAATCCGGCGGGCCAGACGGCGGGCCAGTGTCTCACCACGTGTCTTGATACCGACGATCATCAGTTGATCAATTCCTTTGTTGCGTTCGATGATTTCATGGGCGATGCGTGTCAATGCCCGACTGATGGCGGCTTCATCTAAAATGACGGATGGTTTCATCACTTGCTCCTTTCTGCAAAAAAACCTCCTGCGTAAAGTCGCAGGAGGTTGTTGAAGACAATAAGTGTGGGTAGCTCACGCTACACGTATCTACACAAATGAAGTGTCTCCCTTTCGTAGCCTCTCCGGACTCGTTTAAAGGTGTGCTATGGGTAGGATCGTCAACGCGGACGACCGGTTGTGTGAGGCAGATGTCTCGCATCGCTCTCTAGGTGATACTCTACCGTTTTATTAGAAAAACGTCAAGACTCTAATTCAAGTTTTTTCAACTGACTGATCTCGAACGTCATCTCTTCCGGCAACGGTGCCTCGAAATGTAACATCTCACCAGTCCGTGGATGCTTGAATCCAAGAACAGCCGCATGAAGCGCTTGACCGTTCATTTTCATCGTTTTCCGTGGTCCGTATTTCGGATCTCCGGCAAGCGGGAAACCAATATAACGCATGTGGACACGAATCTGGTGCGTCCGTCCTGTCTCGAGCTTACATTCAACAACCGTGAACCCTTCGTAACGGTCAAGGACGCGGAAATGCGTCACAGCGGCTTTTGAGTTTTTATCCGTCACGGTCATCCGTTGACGGTCATTTTTGTCACGGCCGACCGGTGCTTCAATCGTTCCCAGTTCATGCGGAATCTCGCCGTGGACAAGCGCGATGTACAGACGCTCTGTCGTCTTGTCTTTTAGTTGTTGTGCCAGGGATTCATGTGCCAAATCATTTTTAGCGACCATCAGGAGACCGGATGTATCTTTATCGATTCTGTGGACGATCCCTGGACGTTTGACACCATTGATGCCGGACAAATCCTGGCAATGATGGAGCAAGGCATTGACGAGTGTTCCGGATACGTGCCCCGCTGCCGGATGCACGACCATCCCTTTTGGTTTGTTGATGACGATGACATCACTGTCTTCATACACGACATCCAGCGGGATATCTTCCGGTAAAACTTCCAGCTCGACGGCTTCCGGAATCCGGACGAGGATCTCTTCCGTACCGGACATCTTATAGTTCGGTTTGACGATTCGTCCGTCCACTTCGACGTGTCCCGCTTTTAACCAGTCCTGGACTTGTGACCGGGACCAGTCTTGTTGTTCCGCTAACCATTTATCAATTCGACCGGTAGCACCATTGGCTTTAACAGCCCATTCATTTTGTTCATTCATTTAATCAATCGTTCCCTTCTTAGTCAAACGCTCTTCAAACATGACGCTGATCAGCATCAGAATAACCCCAAACGTCAAACTGACGTCTGCCACATTAAATATCGGGAAGTTATACCCGAACGGATAAAAATGAAAAAAGTCGACGACTTCTCCACGTGCCATTCGGTCGATGAAATTCCCGACCGCTCCGCCGAGTAATAAGGCGACGCTCCAAGCAAATACTTTGTTTTTTGTGCCTTCTTTGTAAAGAAAATAAATCAGCCCAATGACGACGACCAGCGTGATGACGAAGAAAAATCCAAACTTCCCTTCAAGCATCCCCCAGGCAGCGCCACGATTCCGGTATGAATTTAAATAAAAGAAATTGGGAATGATCTCAATCGCTTGACCAATCGTCATCTGTTGGACGACGATCCATTTCGTCAATTGATCCACTCCGACGAGTACAGCAGCAATCGCTAAGTAAAGCCACATTCTTTTTTCCTCCACATCCAAAAATAATGAGGGACCGCTACGAAGTCGCCGTAGCTGCCCCTCCCTGATTCATTATAAAGAATTGACGACTTCAGTACAACGTGGGCAAAGTGTCGGATGAGCCGGATCTTGTCCAAGCTCAGTCGAATATGTCCAACAGCGTTCACATTTTTCGCCATCTGCTTTCAGAACAGTGATGCCTGTTGTCCCGTATGATTTCTCCGCCGAAGCGACGAACTCAATCTGTGAAACCTGCAATAACTGCTCAAGATGATCGATTGTCGCAAGCAATGCTTTCGTTTCGTCATTTGGTGCCAGTTCCAGTTTCGCTTCGAGCGTTTTCCCGACAAGTTTCTCGGCACGTGCTTCTTCGAGTGCTTTCAAGACATCATCACGGAAGACGAGGAAACTGTTCCATTTCGCAATCAATGCCAATCCTTCCTCTGTCACTTCCGGTGCTTCCGGAAGATCCGTCAAGAAGATGCTTGCCGTCTCGACGCCAGGAACGAATTCCCATGCTTCGTCTGCTGTATGCGGTAAGACCGGTGCCATCAGTTGTAACAATGTAACGACCGTATCGTACATGACCGTTTGAACGGCACGACGCGCTGGTGCATCTGCTTTTTCGATGTACAAGATATCCTTCGTATAATCGAGATAGAACGAAGACAAGTCAAGGACACAGAAGTTATGCAACAATTGATACACCGCCATAAAGTCATACGCGTCATACGCCGCTTTTACTTTGCCAACGAGTTGATCCAGTTTCGTCCGCATGAAGCGATCCGATTCCGGTAAGTCAGCAAAGGCAACACGATGCGTCGTATGATCGAACTGATCCAGGTTTCCAAGCAAGAACCGGACCGTATTCCGGATTTTCCGGTATGATTCCGAAACTTGTTTGAAGTTATCCATTGAAGCCCGGACGTCCGATTGATAGTCGACAGAAGCGACCCAAAGACGAAGGATTTCTGCTCCGAATTGTTGCATGATTTGGATCGGGGCAATCGTATTTCCGATTGATTTCGACATCTTCCGCCCTTGACCGTCAAGGACGAATCCATGACTGACGACAGCTTTGTAAGGTGCTTTCCCTGTCGTTGCGACAGCTGTCGAAAGAGACGAGTTGAACCATCCACGGTACTGGTCAGAACCTTCTAAATACAAGTCAGCCGGACGTTCGAGTTCCGGACGTGTAGCAAGAACACCGGCATGAGATGATCCGGAATCGAACCAGACATCCATGATGTCCGTTTCTTTTTTGAAGATTCCGTTCGGGCTTGCCGGATGGGTAAATCCTTCCGGTAACAAATCAACGGCTTCCCGCTCATACCAGACGTTTGATCCGTGTGCCGCAAACAGGTTCGCGATATGATCGATTGTTTCCGGTGTGACGATTTCCGTACCGTCTTCTGCATAGAAGATTGGCAGTGGAACACCCCACGCGCGTTGACGGGAAATGACCCAGTCTCCACGGTCTTTGAACATGTTGTGAAGACGTGTTTCGCCCCACTCCGGTACCCACTGGACTTCTTTGATTTCGTCGAGGATTTCAGCCCGGAAATCTTTGATTGAAGCGAACCACTGGGGTGTCGCACGGAAGATAACCGGTTTTTTCGTCCGCCAGTCATGCGGATACGAGTGTTTGATGAATGACAGTTTTAATAAAGCACCGGCTTCTTCTAACGCCACACCGATTTCTTTGTTGGCATCTTCATAGAATAATCCTTCAAAACCAGGAGCTTCTGCTGTCATGACACCTTTATCGTCAACCGGACAAAGCACATCCAGACCGTAAGCTTGACCGATTCTGAAGTCATCTTCCCCGTGTCCAGGTGCTGTATGAACAACACCCGTCGCTTCTGCCGTGACGTGATCGCCGAGCATGACAAGTGATTCCCGGTCATAGAGCGGGTGTTTCGCTTTGATGTACTCAAAGTCTGTCCCGTTAAAGACACGACCAACCGTAGCATTTTCCCAGCCGAGTGCTTCGATCACTTCCGGTACGAGGGTCTCGGCTACGATATAGCCTTTTCCTTCGTGTTCGATGCGTGCATATGTCAACTCACCGCTGACTGAGATTCCGAGGTTTGCCGGAATTGTCCAAGGTGTTGTTGTCCAGATGACGAAATGATCTGTCGGCTCCAAGATATTTTTTCCGTCCATGACTTGGAACGCCACGTAGATGGCAGCAGAACGTTTATCCTGGTATTCGATTTCGGCTTCTGCAAGAGCAGATTCCGATGACGGCGACCAGTACACCGGTTTTTTCCCTTTATAGATGTAACCTTTATTGGCCATATCGCCGAACAAACGAATTTGTGCTGCTTCGAATTCCGGTTGCAACGTGATGTATGGATTGTCATAGTCACCGAGAACACCAAGACGCTTGAATTGTTCACGTTGATGATCGACCTGTTCGAGCGCATACTTCGCACACAGCTCACGGAATTCCGCGACCGACATCGATTTACGGTCGACACCCGCTTTTTGAAGAGCCGTCTCGATTGGAAGTCCGTGTGTGTCCCAACCCGGTACGTACGGAGAACGGAATCCGTTCATTGATTTATAACGGACGACGATGTCTTTTAAGACTTTGTTCAATCCGTGTCCCATATGGATGTCCCCGTTTGCATAGGGAGGACCGTCGTGCAGGATGAATGTAGGTTTTCCGGCATTTTTTTCTTGAACTGCTTCATAGAGATTCATCTCGTTCCAGCGTGCCTGCATATCTGGTTCACGTTTCGGTAAGTTTCCCCGCATTAGAAATTCCGTTTTCATCATCAATAACGTATCTTTGTATTCCATTTGGCATTCCCTCACTTGTCTATATTTTACGTACAAAAAAAGCCAAGCTCATCCCCTGATAGGGACGAGCTTGGCTTGAACTCGCGGTACCACCCTACTAGCAATCCTGACAAACAGATTACCACTTAAGAGCCCGATAACGGAGGCGAAACGGCGGAACTTAATGAATATGTTCAGTCCCACACTCAAAGGGGATATCTTTTTTCATTTACTGATCGGGCTCGCACCAGTCCCCGATTCGCTGACAGTATCCTGATAAAAGACGTGTCCTTCTCATTGATTTAGCTTATATGACATCGTCGTCATTATACGCAACTGCCGGAATCTCGTCAAGCGCACCCCGGGTCGAAATATCGAATGCATCCCAGTCATGGCTCGTCAACAATTCCATCTGTGCGTCAATCAACACTTTGAATCGATTCCGGTACAATTCGATTTTTTTACGCATCTGTTCGACTTCGAAATCAGTCCGCTGTGCTCGACGTTGTGCTGCATCTTGCAATTGCTCGGCTTCCCGTTCCGCTTGTTTGACGATTAAGCTCGCTTCTTTCGTCGCATTGGCTTTGACTTCTTCTGCCGCTTCTTGTGCCACGATGATGGATTTGTTTAATGTTTCTTCCATCGAGCTGAAGTAATCGACACGCGACTGCATATTTTGAATGACTTCTTGCTGTTGACGGTTTTCCCGGAGCAACAATTCAAAATCTTTGATGACTTGATCAAGAAATTCATTGACCTCATCTTCGTCATAGCCGCGAAACTTACGTGTGAATTCCTTATTGTGAATATCAAGTGGCGTCAATGGCATGATGAAATCCTCCCTCAGCTTGTTGGTTATCCTTTTAGCAGACCGTATTGCAATTTAATCCGATCCCGTTTCGTCGAGCCGAGTACGGCGATTAACTTGACACGTCCCGTTCCGCGAAGGGACAGTAAGTCGCCTTCCTCTAACAAAAAACTTGGATCTTCGACGATTTTATAATTCACTTTGCTTTCACCTTGTTTAATCAGGCTTTGCGCTTTTTGTCTTGAAAAACCAAGGATTTCACTGACAACCGTATCAAAACGAAGCGAACTGACGAATCCCAGTTCTTCTTGCCATTCTTGATCCTTAATCTTCAACTGTTCTTCTGAATCCACGAGCGACAACCGAATCTTCGTTTTTCCCGCACGATCGACATTTGCTTCGATATAAGAAGCCACTTCTTTCGCAACGGCAAATTGGACGACTTGATCTTGGATGACCACGTCACCGAATTTCCCTCGCTTTAATCCGACATTCAGCAATGTGCCTGTCACCTGGCGATGCGAGAGCTCCACGAATTTGGTGGGATAATGGATACGATAAATGGCAATATCAAAATCGTTGGCATCAAGCTCATAATAATCAGGGGCAATCAGCGCACGCTGTCGTTCGGCGCCTTCAAAACCGCCCTCAAAAAAGAGGGCACATTTTGTTCCGACGAGTTCTCGGGTAATTTGTTGTTCACGCGGATCCAGAAAATCTGTCACTTTAAACGTATAGGTCGCTTCGACATGGTCGATCCAATTCAAGACGAGATCGACGAACTCCCGCTCATGTCCGCGATAATGATCATAGACACTCATTACAGGAAGATTGCTCGAATACCCGACTGTGCGAGATTAAGCACAAGAAAGGCAACAATAGGTGAAATGTCAAGCATACCTCCGATGGGCGGGATAATCCGTCGGAACGGCGCGAGGAAAGGTTCAACTAACATAGCGAGAACTTGACCGAATCGTGATTCACGTGCGTTTGGGAACCACGATAATAAAATATAGGCAATCATGACGTAGCTGTAGTATTGAAGTAACGTGCTGAGTGTACGACCGATTGCGTACATGACTTGCGAATCCATGCTTACCACCCCTTATGGTTGATATCATCTTCACCGAGCAGATTTGAAATACTTCCGGCCAGCTCGACGTTGTTCGGAACACAGAGGAGTGTATTTTGACTGATTGTCGTAATCGTTCCATCAAGGGCAAACACGACACCTGACAAGAAATTGATCATTTGGCGTGATTGATCTTTAGACATCCGCTGCATGTTAACGATGACAGCACGATTTTGGCGAAGATGTTCGCCAATTTCCTGTGCTTCGTTAAACACACGCGGTTCACTGAGAATGACTTGTGATTTTGTCTTTTTTGTATGAATGGGTACGATGTTCGATTGTCTCACAGGGTCCTCCTTTTGAGTAACACTCGGGGTAGATTCCTCGTAGTACTCGTCGTATTCTTGCTGTGATGCACCTCTACCTTTATTTATTGTAGCATCATTTTCATATTCGAGTTCATCTAAATCGTCTGTGTTACCGAGAAATAGATTTTGCATTTTTGATTTGAATCCCATATCGATTCTCCTTTCGCATATCTAGACAATTTATGATTGGACTAACGTCGTTCCGATTCGGACGTATGTCGCACCTTCTTCAATGGCAATCTGATAATCTGATGACATACCCATTGATAACTCCGTGCATGGTGCGTGCGGTAGATGGCGGGAAGCCACTTCATCCCGCAACACACGCAGCGAATGAAAGACTGAACGCAGTACTTGCTCGTCCTCCGTCAATGGTGCCATCGTCATCAACCCGATGACGCGGACCATCGGATATTGTCCGACTTCATGCAAAAATGAATGGACATCTTCCGGATCAATTCCTTGCTTTGATTCTTCCCCGGAGACGTTGACTTGAACAAAACAATCGACGGGTCGTTTCGCACGTTTGTTGATTTCTTCCGCCAAATGCAGCCTGTCCAAGGAATGCAACACATCAATCCGATCAATGATTTGCCGGACTTTACGAGTCTGTAACGTTCCAATGAAATGCCACTCACAAGCCTCACGTCCTAAGACCGTTTGTTTGTCGGTCAACCCTTCCGGACGATTCTCACCAAGTGCCGTTATCCCTGAAGCGAGTAGCTCGGCTGCCACTTCACTTGACACTGATTTCGTCACGCCGATCAATTGTACCTGCTTTTTTTGCTCAGTCTTTTCATACGCCTGTTTCATGTTTTGTCGGACATGTTGTACATTTTCAGAAATTGACATCGAGAGACTCCTTTACAATCAAACTGGCAAACCGTCCACCATGATCTCCGTGACGATAGGAGAAATAGTCTTCTGCCTGACAGTTCGTACAGATTCCTGTATCGAGCACATCGCCGACACCACTGCGTTCGGCTAACATAGCATTTGTTTTTTGAAGCGATAACATGGCTTTCCCGTCTTCTTTCTTGATGTAAGGAGATTCTTCAAGACCAAGTTGATCTACAGCTTCAAGGACCGGTCCATCGACTTCATAACAACATTCACGAATCGAGGGTCCGATGACCATCTGAATAGAAGACCGTTCGGCACCGGCTTGTTCCATCTTTGTCAGAGTTGCTTCGACGATGTTAGCGACCGTTCCGCGCCAACCGGCGTGAACATTTGCAATGATACCGGTCCGCGGATCACAGAACAGGAGCGGTACACAGTCAGCAAACAGCATCATCAATAAAACGTTTGAGTCCGTTGTCACCAGTCCGTCTGTACCCTTGATTGCCGTTTCGTAATCAGAAGCTCCACGACCGGACTCGAGTGTCGTTACTTGTTCCACGTGATTGCCGTGCACTTGTTCAGCCCAAACAGAGTTTTCTAAAGCTAAATCCAGTTGTCGGACGATGACTTCACGATTTTTGATGACCCCTTCCGGATCATCCTTGACGTGCAGTCCTAAGTTGCCCTTGCCATGAGGGGCTGAAAATTTTGTCGTAAACGCTGCGCGAACAGTACCTGTCGGCGTATCCCATTTTATCCATTGACCAAACATTTCATCCCATCCTTTTTTAAAAAAAGAGGTGTCGCTTACGCGACACCTCTTGATCTAGCAGTCGTGTCTTTGGAATATCGGATTAACGATTATTCCGGCGAAGGAAAGAAGGAATATCCATCGTCTCTTCAACATCTGACCCTTTTGCTGATTCTTGGTTCGAGCTACTAGGTGTCTCTTCGACTTGCGGTTTAGGTTCTTCAGCTACCGGTGATGGTGCCGCTTGCTTTTTCTTAAGCAAGTTTTTCATCATCTCTTGTGCTGATGGGATTTCAAAATCGAGTGGTTCGTTTTCGAATTCAGTTGCGATGACCGTAACAATGATTTCGTCTTCCAAGTTGTCGTTGATGACTGATCCGAAGATTAAGTTAACTTCTTCATCCGCAGCGCTTTGAACGATTTGAGCCGCTTCCGTTACTTCATAAAGGCTCAAGTTCGCACTACCGGTAATGTTCATCAGGACGCCTTTTGCCCCTTCAATCGATGTTTCAAGCAATGGACTTGAAATCGCTTTTTTCGCAGCTTCCGTTGCACGGTGTTCGCCGGTTGCGACACCAACACCCATCAATGCTGAACCTTTTTCCGTCATGATCGTTTTAACATCCGCGAAATCCAGGTTGATGAGACCAGGAACGGCGATTAAGTCCGTAATCCCTTGTACCCCTTGACGAAGAACGTTATCGGCTTCTTTAAAGGCTTCAAGCATCGGTGTGTTACGATCGACGATTTCAAGCAATTTATCGTTCGGGATGACGATGAGTGTATCGACTTTTTCTTTAAAGTTCTGAACACCTGAAACAGCATGTTGCATCCGTTTACGGCCTTCGAACATGAAAGGTTTTGTGACGACACCTACTGTCAATGCGCCGATTTCTTTAGAAATTTCTGCGATGACCGGTGCAGCACCTGTTCCGGTACCTCCACCCATTCCTGCCGTTACGAAAACCATATCGGCACCAGATAAAATTTCTGTCAACTGTTCGCGGCTTTCTTCGGCAGCTTTTTTACCGATTTCCGGATTTGCTCCGGCACCAAGACCACGTGTCAGTTTTGCTCCGAGTTGAAGTTTTACATCTGCCTGTGACATGTTTAATGCTTGTGCATCCGTGTTGACAGCGATGAATTCTACGCCTTGGACACCATGTTCGATCATTCGGTTGACAGCGTTAGATCCACCGCCACCTACTCCGATGACTTTGATTTTAGCTACTTGGTCCATCATTTCATCAAAATGCAACATAAAAGGGGCCCCCTATTTTTTTTACTGATAATTTTTTATTTAGCCGAAAAATTTCTCAAAGAAACTGCTGAATGACTTTCGCTCTTTTGGAGGCTGTTCCTTCTGTGGTCGCTCTTCGCGTACTGAAGGTTGGGAAGGGTGTGCAAGTAACTCCTCTTGCTCACGGCCTTGTGCGGCTACTCCCTTTTCGTCCGCACGGTCAAATCCTGACTTCGAAACGGCACTGCGTGATAAAACATATCGTAACATCCCAGCAGCGACAGCATACTTCGGATGACGAATCCCCAAGCTGGCTGGTTGATACACATTCACGCTTTGTTTAAAGATTCGCTTACCGAGCTGGTCAATTCCTGGTAGGGAAGAACTGCCACCACAAAGAATGATTCCACTGTTCATTTGTGTATACCCAGCCTGTGTCATTCGTTTCTGAATCATCTCAAAAATCTCTTCCAGACGGGCTTCAAGGACAAAGCCAATCTCCGTCTGTGGTTCGAAACGGTGTTCCCCGTTGATTGTCACGTACGAGACTTTCTCTTCCGGGTCACCTAACGCTTCTAATGCGACGCCGTATTCTTCTTTGGCTAGTTTCGCATCCTGGTATTTACAATTCATTTTATACGTCAAATCGCGTGTCAGGTGATCTCCACCGTACGCAAGTGTCGTTGTGTAAACTAAATCGTTTTTTTCATAAATTGAAAGAGTGGTCGTTTCATGTCCGATATCAACGATCCCTACACCCAGCTCCAACTCATCAATCGAGGCTGCGATTCGTGAGACGGCTAAACTTTCCAGCACATACCCCGCAAGTTCCAACCCAGCCCGTTCGATGGAACGTTTGATGCTATGTAGAATCGTCTTCGCTCCGATAATCAGCTTCCCTGTCACTTCTAGACGATAACCAATCATTCCACGTGGATCTGTGATCTCCGTCTGCTGATCGACAGTAAATGTTTTAGGTAACACATCGACAACGCTCAATTCGTTTGGAATCCGCATCACCATTGCTGAGTGAAGGACATCCTTCACGTCGTCATCCGTGATTTCGTTATCTTCCCCTTTGATTGATGTCATCCCTTGGCAATCTTTGACTTGGATGTGCTCACCGGAAATTGCTACATATACTTCACCAATTGGTTCGCCGAGTGTGCGCTCCACTTCTGCAACCGCTTGTTTAATGGCATTTACTGTTTGATCGATGTCGACGATGACACCTCGCTTGACGCCTGCAGATGGTGCAGACCCTTCCGCTAAGACATTGAGTGTTCCACCTAGAAGTTCACCGACGATGAGTTTCACTTCCGATGTCCCAATATCTAGTGCGGCAATCGTACCTTTCGTTTCCATGGGAGTGACACCTCCACTTTCATAATACTAATCCTATCGTCCCTGTTTATATTTACAGGAATCGAGACAATCTTCTTCTCGTTTAAGTCTACACTATAAAAAACCTCACGAAAAGAAGTTATTGTCTAACTTACCCATCTAATAGATTACGATTTGATGACGATGTGTCCGCTTTCCTACTAATGAAAACAAACGTTTGTCAAACCCATCTAATCCATGATGTTATTTTCTAATTTTTACCTTTATATGGTTTGAAATAGATTCCTCCATCAATGGTGATTGTTCCAGTCTTTCCTTTTGGCAAAGCGGAAATCACCTTGACATATTCATTCAACGAGTTAGAAAAAGCCGATGTACTCAATAAGACGGTATTTCCGTCTGTCATGAATAACTTCAATCCCCCCTTGTCCGTCTGATCATTGGCTACGATTTCCGAAATCCGGCTCCGGACTTTCGGCTCGATTTTGACGAGTTCCTTTGTCAGACGTTCCAGGGACTGATCCGTAAATCCTGTTAGAATCGGTGCATCAAACAATTCTTCCTTCGACTTTCCGGGAAGAATCGTCCCATCCGCTAAGACAATCCGGGCACCCGGTTTATCTTTGGCATACGCAATCTCTTTTTCTTCGACGACGTCAACTTCGTAATGATGTAAAAACGTTTTTTTCATCGTCGCTTCACGAATACCCGGGACATCTTCAATCCGTTCCAACACGGCTTCTTCCGACACATTGAAGGCATGTGTCTCCTTCACCTTAATACGTGATGCTTGAATGATGTCTTCCTTCTTGACGTTCACGGTGCCGGTGACGTCAAACGTCGCGACACGCGAAAAACTCGATTGAAGATAGAAGACGACACCAATCAATAGACCGATCAGGATGAGGACATAGATTAAACGCCGGTTCGCCTTTTTCCGACGCTGCTCACGGACATATGGAATTTTATCTTCTAAGCTGCGGACAGTCGTATCCATCTTCGGCTGTCTTGCCGGTTGTTGTTCCTTCACGTAAGCCTCTCCCTCCATTATGTTTAATTTCAGTACCTTATCGGTCTATTCCTGCAATGCTTTAGTTTTTTTGCTGAATCAACCGTAATAATTCATCGACCAAATCACTTGCCGCATTTGGCATGCCGAGTGCGAGCGATGCTTTAGACATGCCGACTTGATCGGCAATCGCCTTCGTACAGGCCTCGAACAATCGTTCCCCCGTCAATTCGGATTCCCGGATCAAAAGACTCGCTCCTGTCTCGACGAGTGAAGAAGCATTTACTTCCTGATGATTTTCCGTCACGTACGGACTTGGAATTAAGATACTCGGTAAACCGAGCGTCGTCAATTCGGCTAACGTACTTGCCCCGGAACGCGAGATGACCAACTGGCTTGCTTTTAAAATCAACGGCAAATCGTAAATGAACGGTCGCAATTGAATCCGGTCCGGTAATGTTCCTACTTGTGTCTGGATGTCTTCATAGTGGACCTGGCCTGTGACGAACAACAATGACCAGTCAGTTGCTGTCAACATGGGAATCATCTCGACGACCGCTTTATTGATGGCCGGTGCTCCTCGGCTGCCGCCGTAAACGACAATCAGAGGCCGATCTTGTTCAAAACCGTATTTTTGTTTTTCTTCGATTGGATCAATTTGCAACATCGCAACTTCTGAGGCCCGGGGATTTCCGATTAGAATCGTTTTCCCTTCGTTTTTCCCGAAATGATGACCAGACCCTTTAAAGGACAATGCCACCCGGTCGACATAACGCGCCAAGAATTTATTGGTGATTCCAGGTAAGCTGTTTTGTTCATGGACCAGCGTCTTATACCCCATCTTCGCTGCTGTATAGAGGACAGGACCGCAAACAAAACCACCTGTTCCGACAACAATATCCGGTTGAAAATCACGCAGAAGCTTTCGGACTCGGACCACACTTTTCAAAAAGCGGACACCGGTCTTGACGTTCTCAAACGACAAGGAACGGCGTAGTCCTGAAATTTCAATTGATTCGAACGGAATGCCTGCCCGGCGGACAATGTCCGCCTCGAGTCCATTCTCAGTACCGATATATAACACTTCACATGCCATACGACGCTCAACTTCTCGGATCATGGCCAGTGCCGGATAGATATGCCCGCCTGTTCCGCCACCTGAAACTACGATTCTCATTTCGCCGTCCCCCCTACTTTTTGAACGGAACGGATGAAATGTTCGCCACGCTCTTCATATGTCTTATATTGATCCCAACTTGCAGATGCCGGAGATAATAAAATGATATCACCGGGCTTCGAAACATCAAATGCTGTGATAACGGCTTCTTCCATCTCACGTGTTACCGTAGAGGCGATCTGTTGATCGTCAGCTAGATCAGCGAAGCGTTGACCTGTCTCACCGAGTCCGATGACATGTTTGACATGGGTCATCGCACTTTTTAACGGTGTCAAATCTGCACCGCGTTCGAGTCCACCACAGATCCAGATGATAGACGAGTGAAAACCGGACAGGGCCGCTTCCGTCGCCACGTTGTTCGTGGCTTTTGAGTCATTGTAGACTTTTCGTCCGGCAAATTCTCCGATGTATTCTGTCCGGTGCGCGACTCCACCAAATGTCCGCAAAACCTCTTGAATCGCCGTTAAGGCAATCCCAAAAGGTTCAATCAATGTCAAGGCGGCCAGGACATTCTCGAGATTGTGTCCACCGCCAAGCGCCAGTTCACTGACCGGAAGAATTTTTGTCTGACCGACGAAGATCATACCGTTTTCGACATGTGCATAGGCCGGTTGACGACGTGAAAACGTCAATCGTTCCGCTGCCGCTGTTTCGCTCAAGCGCATGACTTCCTCATCGTCTGCATTGACGACAAGTCGTCCAGCTTCATTCATGTTTGAAAAGATCCGTGCTTTTGCTGCCGCGTAAGACGTTACATCTCCGTGATAATCAAGATGAGCCGGCGACAAGTTTAAGAAGGCTGCACTGACTGGTTGGAATGATTCGATTCCCATCAATTGAAAACTGGATAACTCGATGACGATGACATCATCTGCAGCCGTCTGCTGGGCAACTTCAACTGCCGGGAAACCAATGTTTCCAGCTAAATGAACGCGTCTTGACCCCTGTTTCAATAATTCATGGACCAGTGTCGTCGTCGTCGTCTTACCGTTTGATCCGGTAATCGCGACCCAATCTGCTTTCGTTGAACGGTAAGCCAGTTCAACTTCTGTCCAAATCGGGATGCCACGCTCGATTGCCCTCTGTAATAACGGAATCTGATACGGAATGCCTGGATTTTTTACGATTAATTCTGTTCCATCCAGTAAGGATAGCGGATGACTTCCGAAAACCGTTTCGACCTCCAAAGATTCAAGCGTTTGTACGTCGGCTTCCGAAGGAGTCCCTCCATCATTCACCGTCACGACAGCTCCTGCCTTAACAAGATAGGTCGCTGCTGCAATTCCGCTTTTCGCAGTCCCAAGGACCAATACTTTTTTCTTCTCCAGTTCAGAACTCTTCATCATTAAATCGCTCACTTTCTTGACCACGAATTTCGATTACACGAACAGATAGGCGATTAACGCCACGATTAAGCTAATCGAAGCAAATGTTCCAACGATTCGCCATTCACTCCAACCGACCATTTCGAAATGGTGATGAATCGGACTCATCTTAAAGATACGTTTTCCTGTCGTCTTGAAGGAAATAACCTGCAGGATGACCGATAATGTCTCAACAACGAATACAATTCCAATCAATACTAACAATAATTCCAGTTTCAATAAGATCGATAAACCAGCAAGGGCTGCTCCTAAAGCAAGTGAGCCGGTATCACCCATGAAGATTTTAGCCGGGTAGACATTAAACACGAGGAACCCGATCAATGCACCGACAGCTGAAAAAGCAAATAAGGCAACACCTGGCTCATCGGCTATGAACCATCCGTAGAGGCCAAAGAACAGGAACGTCGGAATAGCCGTAAAGGATACGAGTCCGTCCAGTCCGTCCGTCAGATTGACGGCATTCGAGAATCCGACGAGCCAGAATAACGCGACTAATGGATACAGGATACCGAAATCAATCGACCAGGTCGTAAATGGAATCGACAGATACGTCGCCTGACTCGAAAATCCACCGCTCAACCAGACAAACAACAGACCAACAACAATTTGTCCAACTAATTTTTGCTTCGAGTTCAAACCAAGATTACGTTTTTTGACGACCTTGATGTAATCATCGATGAAACCGATTGCCCCGTAGGCAAGCGTTAAGAACAGCAACGACAGATGACTCCGATCCAAGTCTCCCATCAATAAGAGAACAATCAGGCTGCCGATCATAGCCAGCAAAATGACGATTCCACCCATCGTCGGCGTCCCTGATTTCACTTGGTGCCAATCCGGACCTTCTTCCCGAATCTCTTGACCAAATTTAAGGCTGTGTAAAAAAGGAATCGCTTTTGGCATCACGAGTACGACAACCAAAAACGCAATAATTAAACTGATGAATAATGTAATCATTACAAACACCTACTTTTAAGGATTAAGTTTCATTTAAATATGTGAAGATTTGTTCCAGTGCGAGTCCACGCGAAGCTTTCAGCAAAACAACGGTTTGCTTGCCGAGCAACGGTTGGAGCAGACGGGCTGCATCTTCGACCGTGTCCGCAAATTGGACTTGGACGGTCGGATCAACAATTCCATCCGCGATATAACGCCCTTTCCCCCCTACAAGGATAGCATGGGATACAGGAAGTGCAATCTTCTTCCCGACAGAGGCATGCAACAGGCGTTCCTGTTGACCGAGTTCATACATATCGCCGAGAACGACGACTTTATTCGTAAATCCATCGAGCGTTGCAACCGTCTCGATTGCTGCATTCATCGAAGTCGGGCTGGCATTATATGCATCATTGATGATGGCAGTTTGACCATACATTAATCGTTCCATCCGCATCGGTGTCAATTGTACCTCGTTCAATCCTGCCTGAATCAATTCGTCCGTAAGACCAAGTGCTCGAGCTGTCGCAATCGCGTACGCTGCATTCCGGATTTGGTGTTTGCCAAGGACCGGTAGGTTGAACGTCGCACCATCAAATTTGAAAGTCGTCCCGATGAACGTCGCTTCCGCCTGTTCGATGATGTACGTATTGGTCGCATGATACCCAATGCGTTCAGCCGGCACTTCTCCCAACAACGGTTCATCTCCATCGACGAAGAGATGGCCATTCGGTTTTAAACCAGATCGAATCTCTAGTTTAGCTCGGGCGATTCCACTTCGTCCGCCCACCTGTTCGGCATGCGACTCGCCAATGTTCGTCACGAGTGCAATATCCGGTTCGGCAAGATTCGATAAGAGTTCGATATCTCCAAACCCGTTCATTCCCATTTCGAGAACAGCAACTTCCGTCTCGTTCGGCATCATCAAGATCGTCAAAGGCATTCCGATATCTGAATTGAAGTTACCTGCCGTTTTATGTGTCCGAAACGACTGTTTCAGGACACTTTCAATCATATCCTTTGTTGATGTCTTGCCGTTTGATCCAGTAATCGCGATGACTTTTGGTGCCACTTGCTGTAAATACCGTTGTGCGATGACTTGTAACGCGTTTAACGGATCTTCGACTTCAAGAACCGTGATGTCAAGCTCCGGAAGCGGAATGCCTTTTTTCCACAACGTGGCAATCGCGCCTTGAGCAACTGCTCCCTCGATGAACGAATGTCCGTCGACGCGTGCTCCCTGGATTGGGATATACAACCCTTCCGTGAGTGTACTTCTTGAATCCGTCGCAAAATTTCTTAATGACCGTGTATCGGTTTCTTCCAATCCCAACCACTGGGCGATCTGTGCAATTGTTACCATCCCTATTTCCTCCACTCGATTACAGCAAACGAGGACGAACAGAAGTCAACGAATGACTCCGGTCCGTCCTCGTTTCACTGCAGAAATCAGGAGACCGCTGTTTCTTACTCTTTTGGTTCAGCGAGTTCCACCGTCAGCTTTCCATTTTCTTTCACTAGTGTACCAGTTCGTGCCGATTGTTTGGTTACAAAACCTTTACCAATCACGTCTAACTTTAAATCGTAGAGACTGACAAGTTTTTTAACATCCCGTTGTGACCAACCGGTGATATCAGGCATTTTGAACGTCCGTCCTGTTTTAAAGAGGACACGTTCCCCGCTGACGAATTCTTGTCCGCGCGTCGGTATTTGTGAGACGACTTCAACCCCGTCACCGAGAACGACCGGTACGGCCCCCTGTTCCTTCGCCATCTCTTCTGCTTGATTCATACTTTTCCCAATATAACTTGGAATGATTTTAGCTTTGACATCCACCGACTCTTTTTGAGTCGCAGGTTTGATGCTTCGATATTGCAAAGCGGTATTCATGACACTTTTGAAGACCGGACTCATGATACTCGGTCCGGAAACCGAAGACTCATTTTTCGATGGCCGGTCGACAGCGATGTACATGATCAATTCGGGATCATCTTTTGGCGCCATTCCAATAAAGGAATGAATAAACTGTCCTTGGATGTATTTTCCGTTTTCTGAAATCTGTGCCGTCCCTGTTTTTCCGATGACACGATAATCTTTCAGCTTATACATTTGTCCAGTACCGATTTTACTGTTGACGACACCATCCAACGCTTCACGGGTCGCTTTTGCCGCTTCCGCAGAAATCGGTTTTCCGACCACTTCCGTTTTTGCTTTATACGGCGCTTTATCCGTATGGTCCGCTTTTTGGATAATATGCGGTTTGACCATCTCACCGTTTCCGGCAATTGCTGTCGCCCCTTGGAGAATCTGCATCGGCGTCACTGCCGTCGATTGTCCCCATGATGTAATCAACGTATTCAACGGTTTGGACAGATCAGATTGGCTGTTTACTTCACCCGAAATATCTATACCCGTTTTTTGATCAAAATGAAACTTCTTGAAATAGTCTTTATACCGTTCGATTCCAAGCTTTTCAGCTGTCAGGATCGAGAACATGACGTTTGAGGAATGGTAGACCCCTTCAATCATCGGGATTGTTCCCCAACCGACATCATTGTAGTCTTTGATGACAGTTCCCTTATAATTGTAACTCCCTGATTTATACGGTTCGTTCGGACGGAAGACACCTGCATCGATGGCAGCAGCCAACGTAAAGATCTTCATTGTCGATCCGGGTTCAAACCGTGAGGAGACAGCAAAATTCGTAAAATCCGTCATATCGCGTAAATTCGGATTAAACGACGGACGATCCGTCATCGCCAAAATTTCGCCTGTCTTGGCATCCATTACGATTCCTGTCGCATTTTTAGGTTTGTATTCGTTGTACATCTTTTGCATCTGTTTCTCGAGTGCTTGCTGGATCCGATGATCGATGGTCAGATAGAGGTTCGATCCGTCTTTCGGCTCATTTGAAATTTTCGAAGTACCTTGAACCAGTTCTCCGCCGCTGCGATCTTTTTCAAAGACACGGGAACCAAACGATTCACGTAAAGCCTCATCATACTGTTTTTCGATACCCATCTGTCCTTTTAAGACGACCCGTCCGTTATCCTCTGTGATTTTCTGGACGAACCCTAACGTATCGGACAGGAAAATCCCGTTCGGATAATAGCGCTTCGGTTCTTCGATCAATCGAATCCCCGGCAGCTTCAACCGATCAATCTGTTCTTTCTGATCAACCGTCAGATCATTCCCTTTTTTACCGAATTCGATTTGGGAACGGTTTTTATTTTCAATCAGATAGGTTTCCAGTTCTTTAACCGACATGCCGAGAATCGGCGCAAGTCCGGTCGCTGTTTTCTTAAAGTCGACCACTGTCTCATCCGGATCTTTTTCCCCGCCTAACCGGTAGACGGCGACCAAATGATAGGACGGGATGTTAATCGCAATCGGCGAGCCCAGTCGGTCAAAGATTTCTCCACGTTCTGCCGGCAGTGTGGCCTGGGACTCCCAACGTTTTTTTTCTGCGTAGACAAGCATGTCTTCCCCGTGGAATTTCTTTGTCGTCGATAAGTACAAAAAGCGTGAAATGAACACCAAAAAGAGAGCAGCAAATATCAACATGACAATGGCTACTCTCCGTCGGGATTTAGATAGTGGATTCATTTAGGAATCACCTTGATGTTCCCTTTTCGCATATCAAGACCTTGTTCTTTCGCAATCTTGTAAATTCGTTCTGGAGAGCTTAAGTTGGTCACTTCGAGTTGAAGACGTTCATTTTCTTTCTTCATCTCTTGCGTGACTTGATTTTCCTTCGCGAGATCCCGGCTTACATTATACGCTTCGTTATGAGCGCCAATCGTCATACTGCCGAAAAGGACGATTCCGCCAATCATCGCACTGTACAAAAACTTCTCAAATGGATATAGACGATATTTCGGACGAACCGCAACACGACGTGCGATATCTTCCGTCTTACGTGGTTCTTGGATAGGTTGCTGCCGAACGGGTTCCATGGTTTGCATCGGCTTGCGAAGTGGCTCTGCCATTTGAATGCTCCTCTCAACTTTCCTTCATTTTTTCAACGATTCGTAACTTGGCAGAGCGTGATCGACGATTGTCATCGAGTTCATCATCTCCTGCTGTAATCGGTTTTCTTGTCACCAGGCGTAGTTCCGGTTCAAACTCTTTAGGAATCATCGGTAACCCTTGCGGAAGCTCAGGTAACGATGACTTCTCTTTGAACGCTTGCTTACACATACGGTCTTCAAGTGAATGGAAGGTAATGACACATAGGCGTCCACCAACAGCCAATAAATCAATTGCTTGATAGACGGCGCGGTCGAAGACATTCAATTCATCATTTACAGCAATCCGAATCGCTTGGAACGTCCGTTTTGCCGGATGCCCCCCTTTGCGGCGGGCCGGTGCCGGAATCGCATCTTTGATCAATTCGACTAGTTCAAACGTCGTTTCAATCGGTGCGATTTCGCGTGCCTTCTCAATCTTGCGTGCAATCTGTTTGGAGAACTTTTCTTCCCCATATGTAAACAAAATTCGAACAAGGTCGTTATACGGCCACTCATTGACGACTTCATATGCCGATAGCGATGACGTTTGGTCCATACGCATATCGAGTCGGGCATCAAAGTTGTAGCTGAATCCACGTTCGCCTTCGTCTAGTTGTGGAGAAGATACACCGAGATCAAATAAAATCCCGTCCACTTTTGTCACAGATCGTGCTGCTAATTCTTCTTTTAAATGTACGAAATTACTTTTTATTAAAGTAAAGCGACCTTCATACGCCGCGAGACGTTCTGCTGCATGTGCCAGTGCGACATCATCCTGATCAAACGCGTACAGATGTCCTGTCGTTAACTGTTTGACGATCTCTTCACTGTGTCCTGCTCCACCTAACGTACAATCGACATAAATCCCGTCAGGTTTGATATTCAGCCCTTTAATGGACTCCCATTTTAATACTGTTTCATGCTCAAACATGTGCTGCCTCACCTTTCACTGTCCAAACTGGACGTTACTCTTTTTCAATGTATCATATTCTTTCTTGAAAACGTTACGAAAATGAGACAGTTTCCTTGATTTTTTGAACTTTTATGTATCTTTCGTTAAAAAAACAAAAAAACCTGCTGATTTCGCAGGTTTATAGCATGATTTTCAATTGTTCCGCCTCAGTTTGTTCATATTGCATCCGCAAGGTCTGAACTAAATTCAAACCATAGCGATTCAGCCAAGGTAAGATCGAATGAATCCGTTCCTGGGGTGCATAATCGGGTGCCAATTGATATTGGAGTGCCCGATCCGACCGATTCGTTTGTTCATGAAGACGCCGTTTTTGTTCGACGATTGTTTCCAAGGCAAGCTGCAGCTGTTTATTGAGCTTCGTTGCGACAGCCGTCGTCTGAAACTCCTGTTTTTCAATCCGGGTGACTTCTTCGACCAGGACCGCACCTAACATGGTCGAGTCATGCAATTGGCGTTTAATCGCAGTCGCATCGAACGCTGCGAGAGGGACACCTGCCTGAAGCGCTTGTTCAAGGCTCAGACCATGACGCCGAAGCCCTTTCTCTTCCTTCGCCTGCAACATGACGGCCCCCATCCGTGGAATCAACAGCGGCATCGTCCAATCGAAGTGATGGAATAATGGTCGTAGTCTCGTCCAATATGCAATTTCACCCGGTCCTCCGATATAAGCGAGTGTCGGGAATAAGTAATCTTGCATCAACGGACGTGTGACGACGCTGTTTGAAAAACGTTCCGGGCTTGCATACAGCAATGCCAACAGTTCCAGTTCCGTATAGGTCTTCCCTTGTTTCGTCACAAAATCTTGGCCCGGGTATAACAAATCGCGTCCGATATCCTCAACAAAGAGGTGGGCCGCTTCTTCATTTAGAAATGTATCCGGCAATTCGGTGGTTTGTTGGATACCTTTTGATAAGGCTTGGCGGATTTCGGTATTGTCTTGAATCAGCCGTTCGAAAAACGGGATTTCAAGTTGACGGACTGCTTGCGTATCCGCGTCAAAGAAGATGATATCGTGATCGACAAGTTCTCCTAAGAAAGAAGCGAAAAATTCTCCATATGTCGAACTGGATTCGATTAACCGGTCCGACAATGCCAACAATTCTTTTGTATACGGCGTCTCTCGTTCAGTACATAATGCCTGACGTACGATTTCCTTAACGGCTGTCTGATCAAAGGCCAAACGGCTGACAGAGCGCGAAATCGAGTCCGGCGCCTGGACGGCCAGCTTCCGCGTCCGGAAATCATGTGTCGGGACGATCAGATGATTGATTTCATCAAAATCATGGTCTTCGGTTGCCAACCAGAAGATCGGGAAAACCGGGCGACTGATCAGTTCTTCCGTTTGGCGGGCAACCTTTAGACAGGTCAGCAATTTATAAACGGCGTACATCGGACCGCCAAAGATTCCGGTTTGTTGACCGGTAATCACAACTTGCGCCTCACCTGTCCGCAACAGTTCGAGACGGCTCTTCAAGCTGTCGTTCAACCGAGGATTTTGCCGCAACAGTTCGTCGACAAGCGGGTTCAGATGCGGATACTGCCGTTCTTGTAAAAGGCTGCTCCTTGCCCGCATTCCTTCTGTTCCAATATGATCAACGTATTTCGAAAATTCCTGGCGAGAGGCTTTATGCATCAATGAATCTTCGTCATACAAGGCATGAAATGATTGTACCTTCAAACAAAATCCCTTCTTTCTGACAAAATCAATGAATGAACAGTTGTTGAATTCCGATTCCAAACAGCATCAACTGAACTGGAAGAGCAATCAAGATTGTAATCCGCCAACTGTGTCGTATCATTTGTATATAATCCACGTCCACTTTTTTGATGCGTTGCCATAAGGCGTTGACCGCAAAAATCAAGAGTACGGCAATCAATAACCATCCTAAGTAATTTTGACCTGTCAGTGCAATCAACGCGACATGAATCCCATACAATACGATGAATGTACCTAAATCAAGTGCAAACCGAACTGCTTTTCCATGTTGGCGAAAGACAGCAAAAAAAATGATATATAGACTAACCAAGCTGAAGACTGGAAAGATAATAAACCACGTCACATCGAATCCCCTCTTTTTTCCTGAGATTTAATCTGATGAAAATAAAAAGTCAGTAAGGGCGTCGGATTCATCGCGTGTTCCAGGACAAAACCGACAATCGGTTCAATTTCTGTCTGTCTTCCCCGCTCTAGATCTTGAAGCATCGACGAACGATTCAATGCGGTCCGTCTGATGACCTGTGCGATTTCTTCATAACTGATCGGATGCTCTGGAAAGACGTTCCGTAACTCTTCAAAAATACCGTGTGCCTTTTCAGCATAGGGCGCTTCCAACAATTGACCGTTTGTAATCCGGTAATAGGCTGTTAATGGATTGATGACCGCATTCATGAATAATTTCGTTAACATGACCTGCTCGATATTCGGAACATACTCAAACTGTAACGGTGTGGCTTCAAGCATCGGAACAGGTACTCGTCCGTAGCGGATGCGTCCCATCCCGGTATGTTGCACCGCGTATCGTCCCGTTCTCATGGCACCGTGTTCGACGATTCCGAACAAAGCATACTGTACCCGCTCTGCTTCTTTCACATGCCCCATTCCGTTCTGTAAGAACATGACCGGCATCTTTCCGGTCGTCAGGTAAGGCATCACACTTTTTATATCATACGACTTTGTCGTCACGAACACCAAGTCTTGTGACTCGAATTGACTAAGTGGCCGTACCTCTACCGGTTGGCTGACTTGGTCATCCCGGAGGATGGTGATGTCGTGCCCTGTCGTTTGTCTCGTATAGAGTGTCACATGGTGTTGTTCTGCAAGGTAGGACGCGATTAACAATCCAATCGATCCGGCACCGATGATTCCTATATTACTCATCCGCTCACGCTCCTTCTTTCATCAAAAAAAGCGACCTGTCAAACCGATTGCTCGATTCTAGGGTCGCTTTTATACCGATCATTCAGCTTACTTGCTGACGATTTCTTTACCTTTGTACGAGCCACATGCTTTACAAACGCGGTGTGAAAGTTTCATTTCACCACAGTTTGGGCACTCGACCATACCTGGTACACGGAGTTTGAAATGAGTACGGCGAAGACGTTTGCGTGTTTTCGACGTTCTGCGGAATGGTACTGCCATCGTTGTCCACCTCCTTGAAAAAATACACTCGTCTTTTTATGAAAAGATTAGGAATCCTGATCTTTTTTAAAGAACTGAGCGAGACCCGCAAGTCGCGGATCAATTTTTGGTTCAGTTTCTTCTGGCGCTTCTTCAGAGAGAACCGTCCAGCCTTCCCCTTGAACCAACTGATTTTCTTCATCATCCCCATGCACTTGCACTGGCACATGAAGTAAAATCAATTCTTGCACGAGTGGTTGAAGATCAACCGTATTCCCGTTCGGTAAGTTGATCTCATCCGAATCACTCGGAACAGCATCAACCTCGAGCAGGAACGACTCGATGGATTCAATCTCGAACGGGTACGCGACGTCACTCAGCGTCCGGGCATCCGGAAGCGTCATTTCACCTGTAATCCGGAGATTGAATATTAATTGATTCGATGTAAACGATGCATTTGCACGAACGTGCACAGGTTGCACCGCCCGGATATCCGGATGGAGGGCGATAAGCTCAGGAAGCTCAATCGTCTCGTTAACCTGAAGTTGACCCAGATTGCGCAATTTATTCAATTGCATCAGGGACCATTTCATCCGAATCACCTCAATTGCAACAATATGAATTATAGAGAGGACATCTTGTTTTGTCAATGTTTTTTCTTTACACTGAAATCGCTAGAGAACGAACACTTTTGGACGTCTTCATCCATATTACCGCACTTAATTCGGTTTGCAAAGGAGAAAGTTTCATGAGAATGACTGCAATTATTTCTGAGTACAATCCGTTTCACAATGGACACCTTTATCAAGCCAAAATCGCACGCCAGGAAACCGGTGCTGATTTGATCGTTGCGATCATGAGCGGGACGTTCACACAACGCGGGGAACCGGCCTTTACAGATAAATGGTCGCGCGCGCAAGCAGCTGTCGCAAGTGGTGAAATCGATCTCGTTCTCGAACTTCCATTTTATTTCGCTGTCCAACGGGCTGACCGGTTCGCCCTCGGCGGGGTAACGATTGCGGAGACCATCGGAGCCGAAATTTTATCGTTCGGGAGCGAATGTGGTCAGTTAGCCTCTTTCATCCATGCCGCTGCTGAAAATCATGAAGCGAGTCCACGTTATCAAGAATTGGTCCAACAAGGATTAGCGCGCGGACTGTCTTCGGCAACAGCCGCCAGCCAAGCATTTCGGGAAATGACGACAACCCTGGACTTGACGACGCCGAATAATACCCTCGGCTACTATTACGCACGGGCTGCCTCTACGATTACCTTACACACGACTAAACGAATCGGGAGCGGCTATCATGACCTTTCGATCGGTGACATCATGAGTGCGACGGCCATCCGCGCCTACTATGCCAAACACCACTCGTTAATCGGTTTGCCGGCACTGACCGCTGAGACGCTGCAGAACGCGGTCTTCGCTTCATTTGAGCCCTACTATCCGTTTATCCGCCACCGCCTTCTGACAACCAGTCTCGATGATTTAACGCAATTTAACGGGATTGATTCTTCCTTGGCTCCGCGATTGATTGAAGGAGCACGCAAAAACGAGACGTTTGACGACTTCATGGCTGCTGTCAAAACGCGTCGTTATACCCGGACGAGCCTTCAACGCGCCCTGATTTACGTATTGACTTCAACTAAGGCAAATGAGATTGATGAGATTGCATTTGACCGGATTGACTATGTGCGTCCGTTAGCATTCAATGATAAAGGACGCCTCGCTTTACGCGAAATCAAACAACGGGTCCCGGTCATCTCGACATTCGAGAAACATCCTTGGCTCATCAAAGAAAGCCAAGTCACAGCAGCCTATGCTGTGCCCTTGGCTCGTTATGACGCGCTCGAAGAGCATCGCCGTTTTGCTCATTTCGCCGGCAACGCTTCTAAATAATCCAGTGCATCTTCCACTGTCTTGATCGGGACGAGTTTCATATTCGTCTCGATTTTTTTTATGGACGGTTTAGCTTCTTTGTAATTTTCACCGGACGGGACAAACATGATTTCTGCATCCGCTTCGTCTGCTGCCACAACTTTTTGCCAGGCGCCGCCGATTGGACCGACTTTTCCACCTTCTTCAATCGTACCTGTCCCGGCAATTTTATACCCTTTCGCTAAGTCACCCTTCGTCAGTTGGTCGTAAATCTCGAGTGTAAACATCATCCCAGCCGACGGACCGCCGACATCCTTGACGTTAAAATCGACTTCTGGATCCGTCTTTACCGAAGACATCGGAAGCGGCTCATAAATCCCCAGTCCAACTCGCTCTGATTCCTTCGTCAGCTGACTGACTTTGATATTCGTTTGTCGTTGTTTTTTGTTTCGTAGGAACGTCAACTCTACTTCCGTCCCAGCTTTTTTACTGCTGATCGTTTCCATGAATCCGCTCAATGAAGTAATCGCTTCGTCACCAACCGCCGTGATTTGGTCCCCCGCTTTTAACTTCCCGTCTGCCGGACCGTCCGGAATGATGCCAGATACATAAATGCCCTTGAAATCGACCGTCGCCTTCTTCCCTGCGAGCTCATACCCTTCAATCGTCGCGTTATGCTGGGCTTCTTCCATGTAAAGCTTCTGACGTTTCTCATACTGCGTATCCGACTCACCGTCATACAAATAGTCACTGACACTCGAACGATCCGCAAACGGCAAAAATAGGCTCTCTACGAGAAAATACGGAGTCGCCCGGCGCTGGGCAATCGTTAACATCATTAAATCCCCCGGCTCCTTCGTCGCTCCTTCGACATCAATCAATTGCTCCGTCGAGGTCGCATCTCCGGGATAAGAGATAAAATACGGAAGCGGAACAAAAAAAGCAATCATCGCTGCGAGTACAGCGGCCAGTGCCGGTTTCCAAGCTTTCATCTCAATTCTCCTTTGCTGTATTTATGACGTAATGCTTCTTCGACGGCAGGAGGCACAAGTCCGGCAACGGAGGCTCCGTATTTTGCGGCTTCCTTGACAATCGATGAACTCAAAAACGAATATTGGTTATTTGTCATCATAAACAACGTCTCGATTTGATCATTCATTTTTTTATTGATTGAGGCGACCTGCATTTCATATTCAAAATCCGATACGGCACGTAATCCACGGACGATGACGTCGGCTCCGACCTCCGAAGCATAATCGACGAGTAACCCGTTAAAGGAATCGACTTTAATGTGCGGTAAATGTTCCGTCATTTTCGAAATAAGCTCCATTCGTTCACGCACCGAAAACAGCGGTTGCTTGGAGGAATTGTTCAGTACGGCAACGATTATTTCGTCAAAGATTGGTGCTGCCCGTTCAATGATATCTAGATGTCCGTTCGTGATGGGATCAAAACTCCCGGGACAGATGGCGATTCGTTTCATGCTTGTTCCTCCAGTTCTGTAAATTCATACAATGTAATTGAGATGACCGTAGAGTACCGCAGACGTTTGATGACCTGTAAACGACCGATTTCATCCGGTAACTCCGTCTCCGTTCCATGTTCACAAATAATGACGCCATTGTCTGTCAGCATGTCATGTTGATCTATGTACGCCACTTGGTCAGCAAGTTGCTCCTTCGCATACGGTGGATCAAGAAAAATCAGTTTAAAAGGTGACTCGCCCGAAAGTTCCGATAATGCCACCGTCACGTCCTTCTTTAAGACGCGGCTGCGCTCTGTAAAGCGGGTTATCTCTAAATTTTCTTTGATTGTTTGAATCGCTTTGAAATGTTGATCGACAAAAACTGCTTCATCACACCCTCGTGATAATGCCTCGATCCCAAGACCGCCACTGCCGGCAAATAAATCGAGTGCCTTTCCTCCGTCAAAATACGGTCCGATGACATTAAACAAAGACTCTTTGACTTTATCTGTCGTCGGTCGTGTCTGATCCCCCGGTACAGCTTTGATTCGCATCCCTTTTCGTTCCCCTGATATGACCCGCATGCATTCTCATCCTTTCACAAAAAAGCGACGAGGATGACCTCATCGCTCTACCTGTTAGACTTCTTCTTGTATCTTACCTTTTTTATTTGCATAAGTTTCACTGATGAACGGTCGTTCTGATCGAATGACGCTTTCGACAAACGGTAATTCTGTAATCCGTTCAACCACCTGTTCATGTCGTTCCAAATCAACGTATAAAAAGACGTATCGTTCCCGTTTTGAAGTGAAATAGACATTTCCGAACCGACGCAATTGACGTGATGCTTTCAATGCATTGACATAGACGATAAGTCCAATTCGATCCTTGATCACACACCGTTCCTCCCTTGTGTCGTTCTTAACCGCTACAGCTGCAGCTTCCTCCAGTCGAACATCCGCCTGCGCATCCTTGATCGAAAAACGGATTTCCAGTCGGTACTTTGATTTGAGGAGAGACTTGTCCTGCCAGGACGAGACTGACTTGTCCGAGAAGCGTTTCCAATTGTTTTTCAGCTTTTTTAAACTGCGCGACTTCCTCTTGTAAATCCAGTGCACGTTTAATTTCATGTACTTTTTTTGTGATGGTTTGATAATCCGGATGATACCGGCCAAATCGTTGCACCAATTCGTACTCTTCCTTGATTCGGTTGAAGTCCCGAATCACATCCTGTGCTTGTCTTGAGTTTGCACGTGCCTGTTTTGCTAATCTATATGCTTGACCTGTTTCGCTTTGCGAGAGAGAGTATGCAAGGTCTTCCGCTGCGTTGATGAGGTCGACTGTTTTATCTGAATAAATCACAACGAATCTCCTCCTTAACTTAACCATCATATCATAACATTTATCTCGCTCCTAGCACGCTGAATTGTGTATAATTTGTTCAGAAGGAAGGAATGAATTGTATGCAATTTTTATCATTTAACATGTTCCGGACGATTGGAATCAAAACCGAACATGCGAAGTCGGATTATCATTTTGATTCATTAAATAAAATCGCCCAGGCGGATGTCATCTTGTTCCCGGAATACTGGCAGATTCATTCCATCATCTATGGAATGAAAAAACCGATTTTTCCTTCAGCAGCGACGTTCCATTTGGGTCACGATAAAATCGAAATGACACGGATTTTCAAAACCGTTATTCCTGATAATATTCCCCGGACAGAAATTTACGGAAAAAACGAATTCACGATTTCCCGTGTACTCGATCAGTTCAGTTTTCCGTTCGTCGCCAAGACCGTCCGCAGTTCCATGGGTCAAGGCGTCCATCTGATCAAAAATGACGCGGACTGGGATAAATACGTGGCGCAACATGATACGTTTTATGTACAGGAATATATTCCGAATGAAAAGGATTTACGTGTCGTCGTCGTCGGCGATCACGTTCTCGCTGCCTACTGGCGGGTCGGCGGTACCGAGTTCTTAAATAACGTCGCTCAAGGGGGTGTCCTTGATTTCGAGAACATTCCACAGGAGGCACTTGATTTTGTGCTGACGCTCGCTAAGCAACTTGATATCGATCATGCCGGATTTGATCTCATTTTCCGGGACGGTCATATTTATGTGCTTGAATTTAACGTTTTCTTTGGCGGAGAAGGGTTAAATCATCTCGGCATCCATGCACCGGATACGATTCTTGAATACGTTGAGCGAAAATACGGAAGTTCATGAATTCTTCAAATTGACTTCACAACTTTTTCTTTATTGGTTGTTTCATTATGGTATGATAGCTTGGAAAGACTAGTGTACGCTAGCAAACTGGGGTATAGGGGGATTCACACATGAAGTTTGAACAGTTCGGAATCGAAAATAAGGAAATGAAGTTTGGGTTACTCGAAACGATTATGGCGCATCACCGTTTCGTCCGTGAAGGACAATGGGATTATGAGCGTGCCATGTATGACATGAAGTACGAAAAACAATCGACGGGCGAGGTATTTTACCTCCGTATTCCGGTCTATGCCATTCAAGGTGAGATCGAGGACCGTCAAGCAGTCGTTCGGATGTTGACACCGTTACTCGGAAAACATTACTATCCGCACGGCGTCGAGTACGATGAGGAGTTCCCTCCTGAAATCGTCAAAGACTGCGAACGCCGCTTGACTGCACTACTTGAAACGCTCGAAAAATAAGCATCAAACGAATCAAAATTCACCTTTCGTGGATTTTGATTTTTTTTTGCATATCCATTTCTTAAAAAAGGTTGTAAAAAGGAGGCACCTTCTCATGAACCGAGAAAGTGCCTCCTTTACTTTTTCCGGACATCCCGCTGGAATCGATGGGTTCCGGTTACTTGGCCACCAACTGAAGATAGTCGAGCACATCTTCCCCTAATTGGAGGTTTACTTGTTCACGCAAATAGTGATACAAACCCGGAAGCCGGGTGGCGTCGACCTGGACTTTCAAGCTGAATGAAATCGAGTCTCCGGATAATCGTTTGATCCGTGCTACAGTTGCGCCGAAATCAAGGACTGTACAGAGTAAAAGTTCTTCAATCGCTTGTACGGAGACCGTCACTTCGCCTGTTACTTCATACTGCTGTTCCATCACGGTATTCACTCCTTCGCAAGTTGTTTGACCGATGTCATTACTTCCTCTAAGTCAACCGGTTCGTCTGTCGTTTTTGCCATCGAAGAAATCGCCCGGACTTTATTATCCCGATCAAGGATGAACATCTGCGTGCCGTGTGTGACCAAGCCGCTTTCTGCTTTTGAATAATAGAAATTCAATTGTCGTGTCAGACGATCGATGACGACATCGTCTCCCGTCAAGACTTTCCAGCCTTCTGCATTCGCCTCGAAGTTGGACGCATATTTTTTCAGGACTTTTTGTGTATCCACTTTCGGGTCGACCGTAACCGCAACAAGTTCAACATCTGTTCCGTACAATTCTTCAGCACGTAACTGTTTTTCTAATTTGCGGTAATCGTTTAACGTCAACGGACAGATGTCCGGACAGTTCGAGTAGAAAAACGTCAAGACTTTGACTTTTCCATCTTCCGAACTAAACTGCTTTCCATCGACTGCATTCGTCAATTCAAACGGAGTTGGTTCCGCAATGACAGGTAATTTTTCTTTCATGAAAAAATAATAATATCCGCCTGCTGCAGCCACTAAAATCAATACGACTGCGGCGACAGTCAAATAACTGTTTTTCTTCAAATCAAGACCTCCTTAATGGTTCCAGATTGCCCGAAACACATTTGTTGTCTCTCCCGGCTCGTAAACCACGTATAAAAGACAGTAGACGATAACACCTGTAATCGCCGTTAAAAACCAAATGACCGATGCTTTCGGACCAATTTTACGGTGTTTCGCAAAGTTTTTCTTATAAGCAAAGAAAAGAGCCATCAGTCCAAGGACACCACCTGATGTGGCGAGCAGGATATGGAAAATCAAAAATCCAGTATAGTACGGTTTAATCGTATCCGGCCCTCCAAATGCAGTGTTGCCCAATAAAATCGTTCGTAACGCATACATGATGAAGAAGAGTAAAGCTAACGCAGCAGCAATCGTCATCACGAATTGGTGTGCTTTCATATTCCGGCGTGTCTGCGCAATCAAAAACCAACCGATTGCGACAAAAATCGCACTGATGACAATCAACGAGACACAAATCAACGGCAAATAACTCATGTTCCAACTTCCCCCAATTTAATCCGCTTTTGGCGAGAAGGACATACCTTCATCGACAGCAGTACTTTTAGAACGTCTGACCCATGTAAAGAACGTCAGACCAAAGAACAGCCCGTACACTAATTCTTGACCGAGTTTCATGAGAACTCCGCCAAAACGCTGGTCCTCAAGCAAATCTTTTGTTGTTCCGAATAGTCGTTCCATATTGAGTCCACTTAAATCATTATTCGGCATACAGTATGCTAATACTTTCGCAAAAGTAGCCGGATCCTGATAGGCATCGTACTGAAAACTTTGACTAAAGATCATGAACGCACACGCTGGTGTCAACAATACACCGTTCGCCACGATATACACCATCTTCTTCAAGTCCGACAAACTGTCTTCTTCGTTGACGGGTGCAATGATCGGATACCACATCGTCATGCTGAGGAAAATCAGTGTTCCGTGGAAAATCCGGTGCACCGTATAATTCGTCAAGACATAATCAAAGATGAATGGCATGTGGTAAAACGTGAACAAGGAATTAAACAAAATCAGTGCAATCAACGGCAAAATGAAAAATCGTAATGTCCGTCCGAGATATGGCACCTCAAACAACCGTTTGAATACCCACCCTGGAATCGCCATCATCAAGAGCGGTGGCGCCACCATATACACGAATACCATCTGCAGCATATGGGCAGAGAATGTGATGTGCGCGAGGACGTCAAGCGGACTGCCAAAACCGATGTAATAGACGAATAATGCCGCAAGCATCGAAAACTTCTGCCCTAGCGTCGTCTCAGCTTCATCGGGTCGACGGATCTTTTCCGTCAAGACAGCGTATAAAACATATATACCAATCAAAAGTAATGCATAATATGGACTCCATAAAACCGTCCAGTCGAATTGTGATAAAGATCCCCTTAAGTTGCCTAACATGTTTTCACCCCGTTCCTTTTTCCTACAGATTAAGATTACCGTTCCCCTATTTCATTGTAAAGGTTTCTCATAAAACGATTCCAAAATAAAAGACCATCCTGCTAAACGTTAGCAGAATGGTCACAATTTATTACCAGATCAAAAGACGGAGTGTCGCGACGATCGTCAAGGCGACGAAGATACCGAGTGCCATCATGACTTTGATCCATGTATTTCCTTTATTGTTCATGTGCATGAACATATAAAGTTGGAGGTACACTTGCACGATTGCCATGATGATCAGGAATCCACCGGCTGCCCAATGTGGCATGAGTTCTGCCATGACCGCACCAAAAGCAATCAGTGTGAGAAAGATCATCAAAGCGAAACTTGTGAGTTGCAACTGCATCTCGCGGCTGCGATCTGCTTTCATCTCGAGTTCAACTTGATTACGTGTTAATTGCGGTTCGTGTTTTTCCATCTTATTTCACCATCCCCATGAGGTAGACGACTGAGAAGATAAAGACCCAGACGACGTCAATGAAGTGCCAGTAAAGACTTGAAACATAATACTTCGGTGCGTTAACGACCGTAATCCCGCGATTCCAGTTCCGAATCAACAATGTCGAGATCCAGAGGAGACCGAACAAGACGTGTGCTCCGTGGAAACCAACGAGTGTGTAGAAGGCTGATCCAAAAGCACTTGACGTAAACGTGTGACCGATGTGGTAGTAATGGTTGAACTCATAAATCTCACCGCTGAGGAACCCTAAACCGAGTGCAAGCGTGATGATCAACCACATTTTCATTTTCTTCACATCATTACGTTTCATCGCCATCATCGCAAGAACACTTGTCAGTGAACTTGTGAGAAGGAGCATCGTCATGATGAAGACAAGACCCATTTCAAAAATATCGTAACTGCGTAATCCTTCTTTCGCACCGGAGTTGTGCAACCCGATGTACGTCCCGAAGAGAGAAGCGAACAATGTCGTCTCTCCTCCAAGGAAGAACCAGAAGGCTACATATTTATTCTTACCCTCAAGTGTTGCTTTTTCAACATGATCCGGAATACCCGTAATCGGGTTGTTTGGTACTGAATGATGTCCCATCTTACTTCGCCTCCTTTTCAGCTTCAAGGCGTAGATCTTTTTCGATTTCCGCTTTCGGGATGTAGTATCCTTCATCGTCAATCCAAGAACGGAGGAACATTGCGAAGAGTGTCATCGCAAGACCGATCAAGGCGATAATCAGACCTACTGTACCGTAGTCAAGGCGAAGAATGAATCCGAGACCGGCAAGGAATAAACCGACAGACATGACGAATGGCAGGATCGAGTTGTTCGGCATGTGGATATCGCCGACTTCTTCCGAAACCGAAACCGTTTTGTTTCCAGCCATTTTTTCGAGCCAGTATGTGTCAAGACCTTTAACAAGTGGAATCTGTGCAAAGTTGTACTCTGGAGTTGGGACAGGAAGTGTCCACTCGAGGGTACGACCGTCTCCCCAGACGTCACGTTTAACGTATTCTTTTGACATCAATGCCGCAACGATGGATACGACAAGAACGATTGTCGAGACACCCATGAAGGCTGCTCCGATTGATGACAGTAAGTTCATTGTTTCCCAGCCTTGGTTTGGCAAGTACGTGAAGACACGACGTGGCATACCAGTCAGACCGAGAATGTGTTGTGGGAAGAACGTCAAGTGGAAGCCGATGAAGAACAACCAGAATTGAATTTTACCCCAGAACTCGTTGAGCTGTTTCCCGAACATGAGTGGGAACCAGTAGTACAGACCTGCGAAGAGACCGAAGACAACTCCACCAACGATAACGTAGTGGAAGTGGGCAACTACGAAGTAGCTGTCATGGTACTGATAATCGGCAGGAGCAACAGAAAGCATGACCCCTGTCATACCACCAACAAGGAATGATGGGATGAAGGCAACCGAGTAGAGCATCGCAACTGGGAACGTCAATTTACCGCCCCATAGCGTAAAGAGCCAGTTGAAGATTTTAACCCCGGTCGGAACGGCGATCGCCATTGTCGCAACCGCGAAGATTGCGTTCGCAACCGGACCAAGTCCAACTGTGAACATGTGGTGGACCCAAACCATGAATCCTAAGAAACCGATCAACATTGTCGCAAAGACCATCGTCGTGTAACCGAAGAGACGTTTACGGGCAAATGTAGGAATGATTTCAGAGAAGATACCGAAGGCCGGTAAGATCAAGATGTATACTTCCGGGTGACCGAAAATCCAGAAAAGGTGTTCCCAGATGACGATGTTACCACCGGCTGCCGGATCGAAGAAATGTGCCCCGAACAGACGCTCAAACGTCAAGAGGAACAATCCGACCGTAAGTGGCGGGAATGCGAAAACGATCAATGCTGATGCAACGAATGCTGTCCATGTGAACAACGGCATCCGCATCAGTTTCATACCTGGTGCACGCATGTTCAAAATCGTAACGAGGAAGTTAATCCCCCCCATGAGTGTACCGAAACCAGAAATCTGTAATCCGAGTGAGTAGAAATCAACACCGAGTGATTCTGGAACAGTTGAAAGTGGTGCATATGCTGTCCACCCTGCGTTCGGAGCTGCGCCGAAGAACCATGACAGGTTCAACAAGACTCCCCCGAAGAAGAACAACCAAAAACCAAGTGCATTTAAAAATGGAAACGCAACGTCACGTGCTCCGATTTGAAGCGGAACAGCAGCGTTCATATAACCGATCAACATCGGCATGGCTGCCAGGAAGATCATGGTCGTACCGTGCATCGTGATCAACTGGTTAAATAATTCACCGCTGACGAAATCGTTCATCGGTTTAATCAATTGAAAACGAATCATTAAGGCTTCTACGCCACCAACCAGAAGGAAAAACAATCCAGAGATGATATAGAGAACCCCGATTTTTTTATGGTCGACTGTCGTTAGCCAGTCCATGATGCCGGTTTTTTTCTTCGGCATACCCATAGTATGTGTCCCCACTATGATTCCCCCTTAAATATTATTGGAGCTTTTTGTCCAATAGGTAGTCTGCAAGTTCGCTTAACTCTTCATCGCTAATCTTATCTTCAGAGAAACCAGGCATTTTTGTTCCTTGTTTTTCTTTTTGTGGATCGCGAATCCATTTTTCGAGATTTTCTTTGTCATGATCGAGGTATCCAGCGATACGCTGACGATCACCAAAGTTTGTTAAGCTTGGCGCGACTTTCCCGCCACCGTGACAGCTGAGGCAGTTTTGTGCGTAAACTTGCTCGCCAGTCGTCCAGTTCTTTTCATTTTTTGCATCCAATTGTTTTGTTTCTGCTTCTTTAGCTGACTTCATGTCTTTAAGCCATGCATCGTAATCATCCTGTTCAAGCGCGATGACCTTGAAGTCCATCAAAGCATGCGATGGTCCACATAACTCGGCACATTTACCGTAGTACGTACCGGCTTCTTGTGCTTGTAACCACATTTCATTCTCAAGACCCGGGTTTGTATCTGTTTTACCTGAAAGAGCAGGTACCCAGAATGAGTGAATGACGTCTTTTGAAGTTAAGTTGACAGCAACACGTTTTCCGACTGGAATAACGAGCTCTTGTCCTGTTGAAACACCTTTGTCTGGATATTCGAACTCCCACCAGTACAGGTTTGCTGTAACGTTGATGACTTCATTTTTCTTCGCTTCTTTCGCATCTGCTAATTCAACCGTCGTTTTGATGGTTGGTACGGCAAGAACGACTAACAAGAGAATCGGAATGACTGTCCAGATGATTTCAAGTGTGTGATTTCCTTCCACTTGTTTCGGAACAGTGTTGTCTCCAGCTTTACGACGGAATTTCATAAGTACGTAAATATAGATGACTGCTACAATCGCAAGGACAAACAACATGACCCATAAGCTGAGCTTAATGATTTCAAGTTGCATTTGTGCGCCTTCCCCGCGAGGCTGTAGTGCGGACAATTCCGGGATTCCACAACCTGATAACAATAATGCCATCAAACCGATCGGAAGAAGCCGGAAGAGCATTTTTCCTGATTTTTTCACAACCATCCCCACTTTCTTTTCCCCAATTTTTTTCTTTCTTAATGGTGTTCGTGAAGTATGTCAAATCGTTTTAGAGAGAAACGAGTACGACCGTCACGATCCAAGCCGTGAAATAAAAGAGCGAGAAGAAAAACATCTTCGAAGCCCACTTAATCTCAGCTTGTTCTTCCTTGATTTTGAGACCTTTCAGTCCCATGTAGAGCCAGTATCCACCAAGCGCAGCCATGACAAGCATGTAAATGATGCCGTAATGCGCGAGGAGGAGTGATGATGGAACTAAAACTGCAATCCACCATACAATTTGCCGTTTCGTGATCGCAAAACCATTGACGACAGGTAACATTGGAATACCGGCAGCCCGGTACTCTTCCGTCCGTCTCATGGCGAGCGCAAGGAAGTGAGGCGGTTGCCATACGAACATGATGAGAAACAAAATCCATGCATCGATATGAAGTGTTGGAGTGACTGCCGCAAATCCAATGATCGGTGGCACTGCTCCGGAAATACCACCTACGACTGTATTGATCGTGTGTGTCCGCTTTAACCACATCGTATAGATGACGACGTAGACAAACGAACCAATCAATCCGAAAACTGCCGCGACATGGTTAACGATCAGCAAGAGAACGGTACCGGTAGCCAGTATCCCAAGTCCTAATGCCAATATCCGTTGCCCATCCATCTTACCGGTAACACTCGGTCTTCCCATCGTCCGCTCCATCTTGTAATCAATGTCACGGTCGATATAGTTATTGAGGTAACAACTACCGGCAATGACCAGTCCACTTCCGAGAAGCGTCCACAATAATGTCAACTTCGTCTGCCACAAATACAGTAGAACATCATCCGTTAAGTATGATGCTGCCACGACATAACCTGCGAAGACGGTGATGAGATTCGCACGAACGATTCCCATCTTTGCTAGGGTGACATAGTCCTTGAACGTCGGCTGATCCGATTGCTCGATCATGATGTCCAGGGTCTCCCCGTTTACTTTCGCCATGTTGTTTCCTCCTTCTAACCGTCCGCGTTCTTTCTGTACGTAGGATTCACGTATTTTCTTCACAGAAATAACACAGACACGCCACGAAACGTCCTTTTCTCTATAAAAGATACCACATATTCAAGGTCATGACGTATGAAAATACTTTCGACATAATGAACAAAATGTGAAATCTATGTGATTAACCTCACAGTTCACCATATTTACCTAATATTAGAATAGCGTTCTTCTAAAAGATTGCAAGCGTTTCGATATTTTTTATGCGATACTATTGCTAGGTATTTCAAGTATCATGTATTTTCTCTAGAAAGGTGGTGGCTGCGTTTTGAATCGAAAACTCTCGATTTTTTCAGCATTTGTCACATTCACGATGATGATCGTTCTTCTCATGGGGGGGACCGTCACGAAAACAGATTCCGGAAACGGATGCGGGACCGATTGGCCGCTCTGTCACGGAGAATTGATTCCAACTAATCCAAGTGTCGAAACGATGATTGAGTATAGTCACCGCGCAGTAACAGGAGTCGTCGGTTTATTGATCATCGCCTTGTGTCTTTGGACACTTGTCGCTTTCAAAGATCGCCTGGATATCAAGATTTTCGCTTTCCTGGCCTTCATTTTCATGTTGATTCAATCCATCGTCGGTGCAGGTGCCGTCGTTTGGCAACAGTCGGATCTCGTCATGGCACTCCATTTTGGAATCTCATTGATTTCTTTTGCTTCCTTACTTATCTTGACGATCTTGATTATGGAGCGTCCCGGTCAAGAATTCAGGGAATCGGTCCCAGCGTTCTTGCGTAAACTGTTGTACGGCTTATTGATCTATACGTTAATCGTCGTTTACACCGGAGCGTTCGTCCGCCATGTCGGTGCGACGTATGCCTGCGTCGGCTGGCCGGTCTGTTCGCAACCGACGATGACGTTCGAAGCGTGGGTTCAAATGATTCACCGGATTTTGGCCGGTCTGTTGTTCTTCTATACGCTGTTCGTTCACTACACGGCGATTCGCCTGAAACACCGGACCTCGCGTACCGGTATGTTGTTCGCAACCTTCTTTATCTCTTGTCAGGTTGCAACCGGTGCCTGGATCGTTCTTGGTGGACATGCCACGTACGTTCCGTTATTACACGCATTCTTGATCACATGCTATTTCGGAGTCATCTCTTACCTCGCCTACCATGCATTCCGGACGCGAAAAGACGATTCCCGGTTACGCTGATTAGACTTTCAACTAAAAAACAGGGAGAGGATTTAATCCTCCTCCCTGTTTTTTTTGCACGTTTTATTTGAAACGGGCAATCGCTCGTTTTCGGGCCATGTCATGCTCGACAATCGGCATCGGATAATCGTAATCTTGTCGTTGTTGTTCCGTTGGCTCATGAATCGATGTTTTAGGTAAATCCTTGAGTTCCGGCAAATAGTGGCGGATAAAGGTTCCATCCTTATCAAATTTCTTCGACTGAGTCGTCGGATTGAAGACTCGGAAATACGGAACAGCATCCGTCCCGACCGACGCCGCCCATTGCCACCCGCCAATGTTAGACGCGGCTTCATAATCAACCAGTTTTTTTTGGAAATACCGCTCCCCTTTTTGCCAATCGACCAGTAAGTCCTTTGTCAAAAAGGACGCGACAATCATCCGCAGACGGTTATGCATCCACCCCGTCGTGTTGAGCTGTCGCATGGCCGCATCGACAATCGGATAGCCCGTTTTCCCTTCTGTCCAGGCTTTAAAGCCCGCCTCATCTGTTTCCCATTCAACCTTCGTATACTGCTCGTTGACCGGCAGTCGTTTGGACTCCGGATAATGCATCAAAATCGTGTAATAAAATTCCCTCCAAATCAATTCTGTCAGATACGTTTGTTTTCCCTTCGAACCTTCCTCCTGATTGACGGCTTCATAGATTGTCCGAATTCCGATTTCACCGGTCCGCAGGTAACGGGACATCAGACTTGTTCCGTCGACCGCCGGCAGATCCCGTTGCTCGTCATAAGAAGACAGATTGTTTTTGATGAATGCCTGCAATCGTTTCGTCGCCTTTTCTTCCCCTACACCAAAGTCAGCCTCCGATGCCGCCTGTTTAAAGTAATCCAACATAAATGCATTGTTTTGACGTCGTGTATGATAACGTTCTTTCAGGAGATCCAGATTGACCGGATACGGCTTACTGATATCTTTCTTCAAAAAAGTATTTTTATATGGTGTAAACACTTTATAATAGGAACCGTCATTTTTTTTGACGGCATGTGGATGAAGCAGATGACGGTCAAGTAGACGTTCCGACTTTTTGTCACCCCGCTTTTTCATAATCCCGTCGTCACGACTCTTAAACGGTTCTACATATTCAGCGTTAAACAATAAGACATCTGCCATATCTGTCGCCTCGAGAAAATCTTTTTCCTGCCCTTCGATGAATCGAATCGGCATCCCGTGTGTTTTACAGTTTTTTGCGAAGTGTTCGAGTGCCTGAAAGAAATATTGTTGCCTCGCATCATACTCTCCGATATAGTCTGGGTTCACCCAAAAAACGAACTCGACGTTTGCCTGTTCATCCTTTTCTAGATAGTCGACCGCTTGTGCCAACATGTGATTGTCCTCGATTCGAAAATCACTTCGAATCCAGCAGATGATGTTCATATTCGTGCCTCCCTAAAATAATGATGAACGAAAAACAGGCAATCCGCCATGCGTTTTGCCTGCTTTCGTCATACTGTATTTATGCCGATTTACGTTTCGTGTGTTAAATGAATTCAATCAATAAGTCTTGACTCGCGATAGCTTCGCCTTCTTTGACGTGGACCGACTTGATCTCACCGTCTTCAGGTGCTTGAATCGTCGTCTCCATTTTCATTGCTTCCGTTACAAGCAACTGCTCTCCCTTACGAACCCGCGTTCCAGGCTCAACTAAGACTTTCAAGACGCTACCCGGCATAGACGCACCAATCTGTTTCGGATTCGAACGATCGGCTTTCGGACGGCTTGATGAGCTTTCTTTAATGCTGATATCTTTTACTTCGACTTCACGCGGCACACCGTTCATCTCGTAGTAGATGACACGGACACCATGATCGTTTGGTTGACCAATTTGAATCAACTTCAAATACAACGTTTTTCCGCGCTCGATTTCGACCTCGATCGTTTCCCCAAGACGCATGCCGTGGAAGAACGTGCTCGTATCGAGAACTGAAATATCACCATATCGTGCAACGTACGAACTGTAATCGAGGAATACCTTCGGATACAAAGCGTATGCCAAGGCATCAAACTCCGTCACCGGACGTTCCAGTTTTTCGAACAGTTCATGCTTGATGGCATCAAAATTGAGTGGCTCCATCATTTTTCCAGGACGCTCCGTCAACGGCTCGACGCCTTTGAGGATTGCCGCCTGGACTTGTTTCGGGAAACCGTCTGATGGCGTCCCAAGCTCCCCTTTCATCAATTCGACGACAGAATCCGGGAAATCGAGATTGCTGGCACGTTCCAGTACATCTTCTTCCGTCAAATGATGCTGGACCATGAATAAAGCCATATCGCCGACGACTTTTGAAGATGGTGTAACTTTAACGATGTCACCGAACAACATGTTGACACGGGCATACATCGTTTTAACTTCAGACCAACGATCCGCGAGACCGACAGCTTTTGCTTGTTGTTGAAGATTTGAGTACTGACCACCCGGCATCTCGTGATCATAGACTGTCGGATTCGGAGCTAACATATCAAGTTCAAACGCTTGATAGAGATGGCGTACATCCTGCCAATAGTCCGACACTTGTTCGAATTTTTGGACAGATACGAGCGGCTGACGTTTATGACCGCTTAATGCATGAATCAAACTTCCTCCGGCAGGCTGACTTGTCAGACCGGCCATACTTGAAGCAGCGACATCCACGATATCGACTCCGGCATCGACAGCCCGGGCATACGTGTAAATTCCGTTTCCGCTTGCATCATGCGTATGCAGATGAATCGGCAAATCAACAGCATCTTTTAATGCTGAGACCAAAGCATAAGCAGCTTCCGGTTTCAGTAATCCTGCCATATCCTTGATGGCAATGATATGAGCACCACTCGCTTCGAGCTGTTTCGCCAGCTTGACGTAATACGGAAGATGATATTTCGGACGGTTCGCATCGAACAAGTCGCCTGTATAACAAACTGCTGCTTCGGCGATTTTTCCCGTCGGCAAGACAGCATCGATCGCAAGCTGAATGGATTCCGGATTGTTTAAGCTGTCGAAGATTCGGAACACATCGACACCTGCTTGGGCTGCTTCTTTTACGAAGGCATGAATGACATTGTCCGGATAGTTTTTATAACCGACTGCATTGGCTCCGCGTAACAACATCTGAATCAAAACATTCGGCATTTTTTCGCGTAATTGCATCAAACGGACCCACGGATCTTCTGACAGGAACCGGTATGCCACATCAAATGTTGCTCCACCCCAAGCTTCCACTGAGAAGAGTTCCGGTAACAGTTTAGCTTCCGCTTCCGCGATGGCGATTAAATCCTTCGTCCGCATCCGCGTCGCAAGTAACGACTGGTGGGCATCCCGGAATGTCGTATCCGTCAATTGGACGCGTTCTTGTGCTTTTAGCCAGTTGATGACACCAAGTGGTCCTTCCGCGTCAAGAATCGCTTTAGCTCCTGCTTGATAGTCGGCAGGCAGATCTTTTGGAATCCGGACGTCACGGGCAATCGGTTTTTCGATTTTTCCGATTCCGGGGAAACCGTTGACAGATACTTCTCCAATATATGTCAGCAGCTTCGTTCCACGGTCTTGTCGTTTCGGGAAGATGAACAATTCTTTTGTATCATCGATGAACGACGTATTGTAATCACCGCTGATAAACGCATGGTGTTTCAATACATTACTTAAGAACGGAATATTGGTTTTAATACCACGGATTCGGAATTCGCTTAAGTTCCGGCTCATTTTTGCAACGGCTTGATCATAGGTTAAGCCGTGTGTCGAAATCTTAACGAGTAAAGAATCGTAATAAGGTGAAATCTCAGCACCGACATAGGCATTTCCACCGTCGAGACGAACACCAAAACCACCCGGTGAACGGTAGGCCTTGATTTTGCCCGTATCCGGCAAGAAGCCATTTTCCGGATCCTCTGATGTAATCCGGCTTTGGATAGCGAAACCTAACATTTGAATCTCTTCTTGTGCAGGAATACCCACTAATTTACTATGTAGTGATTCCCCTTCCGCAACTCGGATTTGTGTCTGAACGATATCAATCCCGGTAATCATTTCCGTAATCGTATGTTCAACCTGAACACGCGGATTGACTTCGATGAAATAGAATGATTCGTCTTGTGTCACCAAAAATTCAACCGTTCCGGCATTTTCATAACCGACGTGCTTCATCAATGTGACAGCTGCATCACAAATCTTTTGGCGCCCCTCATCTGATAACGTGACACATGGCGCGACTTCGACAACTTTTTGGTGTCGGCGTTGCACTGAACAATCACGTTCGAACAAATGAACGATGTTGCCATGGGCATCTCCAATGATTTGAACTTCAATATGTTTTGGACGTTCAATCAATTTCTCAACGTATATTTCGTCTGAGCCGAATGCTTTTAAGGCTTCCGATTTTGCCCGTTCAATCATGTCCGGTAACTCTTCTTCGGTCCGGACGACACGCATACCGCGTCCACCGCCGCCTAAAGAAGCTTTGACCATCAATGGATAACCGGCCTTTTCAGCAAAAGCATACGCTTCATCAATTGATGTAATCGGACCATCCGTACCCGGAATAACAGGTAAACCGGCTTCAATGGCCGTCGTCCGCGCACGGACTTTATCGCCAAAACTGTAGAGATGTTCTTCTCGGGGACCGATGAAAATAATGCCTTCTTCGCGGCATCGTGTAGCGAGTTCAATATTTTCTGATAAAAAACCGTACCCGGGATGGATTGCATCACATTCCGCTTTCTTCGCAGTCTCGATGATTCCTTCGATATCAAGATACGCTTCAATCGGCTTTTTCCCCTCGCCAATCCGGTATGCTTCATCTGCTTTATACCGGTGAAGCGATCCCTTATCTTCTCGTGAATAAATAGCGACTGTCCGAATCCCAAGTTCGGTCGCCGCACGGAATACGCGAATCGCGATTTCTCCGCGGTTGGCGACAAGAATCTTTTTGATTTTAGTCAACTGATGCTCCCCCTTTAGGTAATGAACTCGTAGCACTCATCTTTCGTGCTTCCTGTACTTCTTTATGATACGCTATCCGGTGCTTGTTTTGCATCGAAATATTTGCCACGACACCAAGCATCGTACTCATGACGAGAAGCGAAGACCCGCCGTAACTGATGAACGGTAACGTCACACCGGTCCCCGGAAACAGACCGGACATCGCTCCAATATTGATGCCGGTTTGAATAAAGATGATGGACGAAATGCCGAATGCCACCATGCTCGAGTAGATGGAAGCCGATTGCCGGGCAATAAGCGCACTTTGCCACATTAAAAAGAACAACAGTCCCAGCACAATCAGGACTCCGACGAATCCGAGTTCTTCCGAAATAATCGACATGATATAATCGGTCTCCGGTTCCGGCAGATAACCGTACTTTTGAAAGCTGTTCCCTAAACCAACTCCAAAGAATCCTCCGTGGGCAATCGAGATGACCGAATTGATCAATTGATACCCTTTTCCTTCCGCGTCCAGAAAGGGATTGAAGATGGCATTGATTCGTTCCATCTGATTGGCGGAAAAATTGTTCCAGGCATACAGAGCGGCTCCTGCTGCTAATACAATGGCAACAGCGATATAACCGCGCGGCAATCCGACTGCAAACCAAATCATCGCCGTAATTAAGAGTAAAATGAACAACCCGCCATCATCCGGTTGCATCCGGATAATCAAGGCATAAGGGGCTAGTAACACGAGCATCGGAATCAAAATCCAGTCCGTGAAACTGAGCAAAATCCGCTTGCCGGATGAATCCGGTGCGATTTGACGATGAATGAAATGGTGGACGATTCCAATCACACCATTCATCTGCCCTTTATGTTTTTGATCAAAATAGTTGGCAAGACCGATGACGAGAACAAATTTACACAGCTCGATCGGCTGGATCAAGAAAATCCCGAAATTCAACCAGGCACGCGCCCCGTTCAACGGTGTAGCAAACAGCGTTGCCGTCAACATACCGAACGTGATGACATACAAAGCCAACCGTACCAATGGTCCTCGGAAAATCTCATGATTCAGATGGGCGACAAACAAGAAGACAGCAATCGCCATTACATCAAACATCAATTGTTTCTCAAAAAATGAGGTGTCTGCGTAATCGCCACCGTTCCAGACACTGGCACTGTAAACCATCACCGTGCTGATCGCCATCAGAATCAGCATCGTGAAGAAGAGGCGATAATCAAAAAACGCACGTTTTTCCTTAAACTTCGATTGCATTATGTACACGTCCTTTTTCTAATTCCTAGTTCTAAAAAAAAATACCCAAACGCCGCATTTCACGTTTGAGTAGAAAATCAGCACGTCTCCGCATCATGTAAATCAGATAATTGCTGTTCTAATGAGTCGAGTAATTGTTTTCCTTCACTCGCATCAATCAGTTCGAGACGAACGGCAAAATCAATTTGGCGTGACAATCCGAACATTTGTGTATCCAATACTTCCTCATACAGAGGACATTGTGGCATCGTTAAATTCGCAAGCTGGACCTCGATCAACCGGCGGATTTTATGGGCATCCGCTTCTAGTAGCTCAAGAGCGCGCTGGCGATGAACTGTCCCGATTTCAGTTGACAATCCAATCCCTCCTCATCAAATGACGCGTTCCTGTTATAGCTAAACTTTACCTTACTTTCGCCAACAATTCAACGTTTCGGTATAATGGATTTGCACGACTCATACATTTAGGGGGAATAATGATGATTTTTCCGATTACAGGTAACGTCCGCTATCCACTGACGATCGACCCAACGGTTTGGATCTTCGATGAACGGAAGATTGAAGTCGACCACATTGGGAAAGAAGTCGGAGATAACGCACAAGAAGCTTATTATGCCAAAATGGGGGCCGCTTGGGATAAAGGAATTACGGAAGGCAGCCGGACTGACCATAACAAACCGATGACGCGCGAAGAAAAAGATGCCGCCTTGCGTGGGTCATTCGCTATGCCGCTTGCAGCGTTCATTCAAAATGCCGAGCCGATCGAAGGCGCCGCCGCATTACGGTTCGAAGGAACGGAAACGGTTGAACTTGATCTGAGTATGTTACCGGAACTGTACTTGCAGTTTTCAAAAGACGGAAAAGTGTTAAGTGATGGCCCTGTCCATCTGCTTTACCGTGATCAAATCGTCCGCTCTGTGACTCGTATAACTGTAGTATGATCTAAAAAAGATATAAAAAGCCGCTTCTGTGCCTTCTTAACGTGAAGGAAACAGAAACGGCTTTTTTGTCGTGTTTGCTTAGAGTAAGTCTGCTGCCAAGCGGGCCAGGCTTGACCGCTCGCCTTTAACGAGTTTGACATGCCCCGTCATTTTTTCACCTTTCAGCCGTTCGACTGCATAAGATAATCCGTTTGAATACTCATCCAAATACGGATGATCGATTTGTTGGGGATCGCCGACTAAGACAATTTTAGAATTTTCACCGACACGGGTCAAAATCGTTTTCACTTCATGTTTTGTCAGATTCTGCGCCTCATCGATGATAATGAATTGCCCCGGCATACTCCGTCCTCTGATATAGGTCAGGGCTTCCAGTTGAATCGATTTCATCCCCGCCAAAATGTTTCCTAGTTCGTCACCGGAACTCGTGTTGAATAAATGCTCCAAGTTATCATAAATCGGTTGCATCCAAGGCCGGAGTTTTTCTTCCATCTCCCCCGGTAAATATCCGATATCATTGCCCATCGGCACAACCGGCCGCGCAACTACCAATTTCTTATACCGGTGTTCATCTTCGACCTGCAATAACCCCGCCGCGAGTGCCAGTAATGTTTTTCCGGTTCCCGCTTTCCCGACGAGTGTGACAAGTGGAACGTCATCCCGAAGCAACAGTTCAAATGCCATTCGCTGTTGGACGTTTCGCGGAACGACACCCCAGACTTGATCGATGTCGAGTGATAGTGCACGAATAATCGGCATTTCTTGATCGACGACGGCAATGGCAGATGCTTTCGACACATTACTCTTTAAAATGACGAATTGATTCGGATGCACTTTTTCCGGAAGAACATCGACTGACAATCGTTTATCTTGATAAAAAGAATCGATGTATTCTTGATCAACGACCAGTTCAACAAAACCCGTATATAGTCCTGTCAGGTCAGCGATATGATCCGTCAAGTAATCTTCTGCGACTAACCCATACGCATCCGCTTTCACCCGGACTAAAATATCTTTCGAGACCAGGATGACATCCCGCCCGCTTTGTTGTTCTTTTTGTTCCCGATGAATCGACCAGGCCAGTTCAAGAATCTTGTTGTCGTTTGATTCATGCGTGAACGGTGAAACTTCACTGATGGAATCTCCGATATCAACCCGTAGAATCCCTCCATTCCCGAGCGGAACACCGGCATGGAGATGTCCGGTTTCCCGTAATTGATCAAGAATCCGCGCCGTTTCCCGTGCATTTCGTCCGACTTCATCCATATTCCGTTTTTTCCCATCCAATTCTTCTAAGACAATGGCCGGAATCACGACATCGTGCTCCTGGAATTGAAACAGAGACAACGGATCATGTAGCATGACATTGGTATCGAGCACATATATTTTTTTCATTCCATCGTTCGCTCCTTTAGAGTCGAGTTTTGATGAATGTTATCCTTTTAAAATATCCTGAATTTGTTGATCAAGTTTCAGAGCTGCTGCTTCATCATACGTTTTATGAACACGCGGCCGGTCCGACACGGCGGCCCCGTAGAATAAGATATCGCGGACTTCTTGAATCTGTCCTTCATACAACGCTACCTGTAAAGGTAATCGATTGTTCGTTTCCCAGGCTGCGACATCCGTACACGTTAAACTGTACGTTGATTGATCGGCAAAGAAAATAAGTGTAAAAACGGGATGATCAGCTAACGTTTTGACAAGTAACGAATCCGCTTCAATCGCAAAACGAATCGTTGTTTCATCTTTTGCGTACACCCAACTGATGGCATGTGTAATCGGCCAGCTTTTGCTCTGATCATGTGTGATTAAAAACACGAGTGGTAAATCTGTTAATGCCTTCATCTGCTGTTCACTCAGACGATGTTCCACTTTATTTGCCATGATACCACCCCCTCCGTTCCTTATTTTATTACTATTCGATATCGAATAAACGCATCCCTTTTTCAAGTTGAATAATTCTTAAATATGATATACTAAGAAAAAAAGGAGGACCTACCATGCGTGTTAAATGCACCATCTGCGATAAACGAGAAACCATCGACGACTGGTCCTTCACAGCCAAAAGATTGCGAAACAAACCAGTGCGCGTCTACATATGCGATGAATGCCATGAACGTATCACAAAGCGGACCGTTGCGCGGCAAGAAACAGGACAGTTCAACCTCTATCCGACCTGGGCGACAACTAAAAAAAGATGGTAAAAACTACTTTGGTTTTCAAAGTAGTTTTTTTACGGTTCGAGACGAACTAGGACATCATCTTCATCCGACGGATTTCCTCGTCCATCGCTATTGTTCGTGACGTAATACAGGTGTTGTCCATCCGTCATCACGTCCCGGATACGCCCCTGGTCCGTTACGAGTTGTTCCACTTTAGAGGTCGACGTTTCAATTGACCGGAGGCTCTGACCGACCAGCGTTCCAAAATACAACTTCCCCCCCTGTTCTGCTATTCCGCTCGGTGCAACTGAATTTTCACCCACTTCGTACCAAGGCGTTACTAATCCTTGCTGTTTTTCCGTTCCTTCAATCAATGGCCAACCATAGTTTTTTTGTTCAATCCGGTTGATTTCATCATGACCGCTCTGACCGTGTTCCGTTGCATACAATGTTTGATCGACAAAAACCAACCCTTGTGGATTACGATGACCGTAACTGTAGACGTATTCTCTTAAATTCCCCTTCGCCGGGCTGCCGTCGAGGTTCATACGGAGAATTTTTCCGGATAAAGAAGATAGTTTTTGAGCGTTTTCGGGGACTGCCGCGTCACCTGCCGTCACATATAATAATCCATCCGGTCCGATTTCAATTCGACCGCCATTATGAATCGATGCACCTGGAATCTCATCAAGTAACACGCGTTGCTCTTTCCACGATTCGTTCTCTTCCGTGATTTCAATGACTCGATTCCAAAGTGCACCCTCTTTCTCATACGTATGATAGACATACGCTATTCGGTTCTTTTGGAAGTCTGGATCAAGCGCCATCCCAAGCAGTCCGCCCTCCCCTTCTGCAACGACCGGTTCGGTCAATTCGAGCTCCATCCGGCTATACTTCCCTTCTGTTCCTTTGACGATTGTCCCTTCCCGTTCTGTAATATAAAAGGTCTGTTTGTTTTTTTCAATATTCCACGGTATCTTTAAATTTTTGAAAATGATATTACTTTCGACCGGCTCAGATGTTTTCGGAACCGATTTCGATGGATCTTCGGTCGTGGTTTCTGAACATCCGGCTAAAACAACAGCAAGACTGCACGGGATGCTCCATTTTCGGTTGATCATATCTATCACCTCTTGCTGTTTTTTTCCCGAACCTGCCGCAAACTATTCCTGGAATCGAACACGGATTACGTTTCCCTTCATTTCACATAAAAAAGTCCCGCTTCCAAAAGGAAACGGGACTTTTTTATTGATTTACGATCAAGAAGCAGTTCGTTCTCGCTCACGTTTGACCATCCACATCCGGAATCGGTAAATTCCGAGAATGACGACCATCGCAAGTAAGACTTCAGGAATCGGCCATGTCCAAAAGACGAGTGTTAAAGCAGCAGAAAATACCGCGAGTAACAAATAGACAATCAGTGATTTCCACCAGGCTAACTCTTTCGCAAAACCTAATTTAAAAACGATTAACGTCAAGATGACGACCGTAATCATCAGTGCATTAAATCCGGCACTCAAGTTATTCGGGTCACTTCCCACACCAAGCAATTTGGCAACGGCAGGAATATCAAATTTCGAGAAATCAGAAGCAACGGCAGGTTGTGCAGTCATTGCCAGTCCCCCTTACGTGTTAAGAGCTCAGTCTTTACCAAGACGACGGCGCTTGTCTTGTTTTTCACGTTCGTTTTTGTTTAATACTTGTTTACGAAGACGAACTGATTGCGGTGTGATCTCACAGTACTCATCTTCATTCAAGAATGTTAATGATTCTTCAAGTGAAAAGACACGTGGACGTTTAAGAACGTTTGTTGTATCTTTCGCAGATGCACGCATGTTCGTCAATTGTTTCGCTTTAACAACGTTAACAGCGAGGTCGACGTCACGGTTACATTCACCGATGATCATTCCTTCGTACACTTCAAGGCCTGGCTCGATGAAGATCGTTCCGCGGTCTTCGAGTGCAGAGATTGCATAAGCAGTCGCTTTACCTGTCTCGATTGAGACCATAACACCACTGCGGCGTCCACCGATGTCTGCATTGATGAACGGACGGTATTCTTCGAATGTGTGGTTCATGATTCCGTATCCGCGTGTTGCAGATAAGAATTCATTCCGGTATCCGATCAATCCACGTGAAGGAACGATGAATTCCATTTTTGTTTGTCCGTTATCCATTGTCTGCATGTTCGTCAGTTCACCTTTACGGAGACCGATCGATTCCATGACACCACCTGTGTACTCTTCAGGTGTATCAATGACAACGCGCTCAAACGGCTCAACTTTAACGCCGTCTTCAACTTTGATGATTACCTGCGGTTTAGATACTTGAATTTCGTATCCTTCACGACGCATGTTTTCAATCAAAATCCCGAGGTGAAGCTCACCACGGCCAGATACGATCCAGCGGTCCGGTGAATCTGTGTTTTCGATACGGAGCGAAACGTCTGTTTCAAGTTCTTTTTCAAGACGCTCTTCGATTTTACGCGAAGTGACGAGGTCACCTTCACGACCAGCGAATGGCGAGTTGTTAACGATGAACGTCATTTGAAGAGTCGGCTCATCAATACGAAGTAATGGGAGTGGATCGACGTGTGAAGTCGGGCAAACCGTTTCACCGACGTTGATATCTTCCATACCTGCGATTGCGATCAAATCTCCAGCTTTTGCAGCTTCAATTTCAACACGTTTCAGACCAAAGTATCCGAATAATTTTGTAACACGGAAGTTTTTGATTGATCCATCAAGTTTAGAAAGCGAAACGCTGTCTCCAACTTTGATTTCTCCACGGAAAACGCGTCCTACTCCGATACGACCAAGATAGTTATCGTAGTCGAGCATTGTAACTTGGAATTGTAACGGGTCCATGCTGTTGTCAACAGGAGCCGGTGTGTGTTCAAGAATCAAATCAAGAACGTTTGTAATTGTATCTTCTTGATTTTCAAGTTCAGGGTCAAATGAACTTGAGCCGTTGACTGCCGATGCATAAACGACTGGGAATTCGAGTTGATCTTCATCCGCTCCAAGATCGATCAAGAGGTCGACGACTTCGTCAACAACTTCGAGTGGACGGACCATCGGCTTGTCAATTTTATTGACGACGACGATTGGTTGAAGACCTTGTTCAAGTGCTTTTTTCAATACGAAACGTGTTTGTGGCATACAGCCTTCACGTGCATCGACAACGAGGATAACGCCGTCAACCATACGCATGATACGTTCTACTTCACCACCGAAATCGGCGTGACCTGGTGTATCAACGATGTTGATACGTGTATTTTTGTAATCAATTGCCGTATTTTTAGCAAGGATCGTGATTCCGCGCTCACGCTCGATATCATTTGAGTCCATTGCGCGTTCTTCGACTAGTTCATTCGCACGGAATGTTCCAGATTGTTTTAAAAGCTCATCGACGAGTGTCGTTTTACCATGGTCAACGTGGGCGATGATCGCGACGTTGCGTAAATCGTTTCTTACTAATGTTGTCATAGGTGTGTACCTCTTTCTGTTCATTTAAATAATCCATTAATACTTTCGGTCAACTTTAAGAGTATAGCACAGGTTGACTAGTAGTTGGCAATCACTTCGATTGAAGATGACAGCGAAAGCCTTTTCATTGTCCCTGATTCACGCTAAACTAAAGACGAGTTCATGTATCGTAAGGGGGAAATGACAAATGCGGATTCTTTTTTTATTGCTAGCCATTATCGCAGTCGGTTCAATGGCTGCCATCGGTATTTTTATTGCGGAGCAAAACGTACTGATGATTGTCGTCTCACTTCTTTTGACTATCGGAACAATGGGAGTAGGCTTCGTCTTAAAAGCTCGTTTACGTAAACAAGCTTAAACGCCCTCTAGGGGCGTTTTATTTTTGCACGTACGTTAAGACATCCTCAACGAATTGCCGGCTTCCTGCCAATACACTCGTTTGTTCAAGATACGTCATGTCCGCTCCCTCGATTGTCCCGACACGTCCGCCGAGTTCTTCAATCAAGACTTGTCCCCCTGTATAATCCCATGGCATGTTCCGCATCGTAATATATCCGTCGACCCGACCTGCCGCAACCCAGGCGAGTTCGAGTGAAGCCGCACCAACTGCCCGAACACCGACCGCATCACGGACAAGAGGCGCGAGCAGGTTGGAATCGATTCGCCGGTTTGCCGTCACCCATGTCGCATTCATGCAGATAATGGCTTCCTTGACCGGTCTCTCCTTGATTGGCGCAAGCCGGATTCCGTTTTCGTAAGCCCCTTGCCCTTTAATGGCATGAAACAGTTCATCCGCCATCACGTCATAGACGAATCCGTAACGTAATTCTCCCTCTACCATAATGGCAATCGAGATGGCGAATAACCGTTTTTGACGAATGAAGTTCATCGTCCCGTCAATCGGATCAACGAACCAGACCGTGCCCTCCAACGTATCCGGACGAACGATTCGTCCTTCTTCTCCGTACACATGGTGATCCGGATACCGATCCAAAATTCCTCGAATCAGTAAATCCTCAACATGCTGATCAATTTCTGTGACAAGATCACTTTTATTTGTTTTTTCTTCTATATGATACGCTTGATCCATCTTTTGACGAATATACTTTCCCGCCCGCTTGATTAGATCGATCGCATGTAACTCAATCCCTTGCATCCGACTCACCCTTTCCGTCTCCTTTAGACCGTCCTACCTTTTCATGATAACAAAAAAAATCAACCAACAAAAATTTCGCTGGTTGATTTTGGGATTATTTTATTATCGTTTATTCTATTTTAAAAGATATCATCTTGTTTACGCTTCAAGACGAACCATCTCTTGGCGGTATTTTTCAAGACGTTCCTTACTGGCACCCATCGCTTCCGTATCACTTGCTACGATTGCATCATGCAATGTCGCAAGTTCATAATCGATTTCAAGGCGCAAAACAGGAATGCGTTTTTCTGCATCTTTTCTTTTGTATGCTTCGATCACTTGTTTCACAGTAACCACACTCCTTCGCGGGATAAAAAACTCAGTTATCAGACAATTGCGACTAATTAGTGGATTGAATCCATAATAGTACGATTTAACTTAGATGTAAAGTATCTATTTTTCAATTTTACAGTTGTACGATATCGTCTTGTATGTAGTATATAACCAGTTTTTGTTTTTTCTAAACAAGCACCCCCTCTTCTGAACGGTCAGAAGAGGGGGTGCTTGACGATACGAATGTCGTTACTTTTTTAAACGCAACAAAGCATCTGTTTGTTTTCTTGCTTGCTGAACAGCCCGGTAGCTCGAACATCCTGTCTCTTCAAAATAAAACTGGTCGAGCTGTTTTTCTTCCGACTTTGAATTGACGATGGTTTTAAAAGCCTGGTAGGCATTCAAAAAGACCATTCGATCGATTCCTTTTTCGTAAGCCTCTTCGACCATATTAAAAAATTGGATGACTGTTACGATTTCGTCCGTAGACCAGTCCGGATTAATCGGATAATTGACCGCCATTGTGACACTTCCTTTCTTGACGCTTCCTATTTTACAACGAAATCGAACATAAAACAGTTGCAACCTTATGAAAAATTGTTATAGTTAGCTTGTTTGATTGTTTTTTTATTCGGTTTTAAGGGGGGAAATCTGGTGCAAACAAAAAGCTTAACACAGCTCGATACACCTTTATTCGATGCGCTGCTGGCGCACGCGAAACGTCAACCAATTCAATTTCATATTCCCGGTCATAAAAATGGCCAAGGAATGGATCCTGCTTTTCGATCATTTATCGGTCAAAATGCGCTCGATATCGATTTAATCAATATCGCGCCGCTCGATGATTTACATCATCCAAAAGGAATCATCAAGGATGCTCATCAATTAGCAGCCCAAGCTTTTCATGCAGACGAAACATTTTTCTCCGTTCAGGGAACGTCGACCGCCATCATGGCAATGATCATGAGCGTCGTCGGTCCGGACGATAAAATTTTAGTTCCCCGGAACGTTCATAAATCGGTCATGTCGGCTATCGTTCTTTCTGGAGCGCACCCGATTTTCATTCACCCCGAGTTTGATGAAATGTTTGGCATCGCTCATGGTATTACGCCAAGTGCCGTCGAGCGTGCTCTCAGTCTTCACCCGGACACGAAAGCGGTCCTCGTCATCAATCCGACGTATTTTGGTGTCGCAGGTGACTTAGAGAGCATCGTTACGCTTGCCCATAGTAAAGGGATCCCTGTCCTCGTCGACGAAGCACACGGTGTTCATATTGCGTTTCATGATGATATGCCGCTGTCTGCGATGCAGGCAGGTGCAGATCTCGCTGCGACAAGTGTTCATAAATTAGGAGGATCGCTGACCGGCAGCTCCGTCTTGAATGTACGTCGCGGACTCGTCTCACCGGATAAAGTCCAGGCCGTCCTGTCGATGCTGACGACGACTTCCACTTCCTATCTATTGCTCGCATCACTCGACTGCGCCCGCCGCCATCTGGCGATTAACGGAGAAGCAATGAACCGCCGGGCGCTCGAACTCGCGACACGGATGCGGATGGGACTCGCGAAATTGCCTTATCTCGCCGTGTTTGGTGAATCGGATTTGCATTCAAGTGCGACATTTGCCTTCGATCCGACAAAAGTGTTGATTTCCGTTAAAGGACTTGGTATTTCGGGCCATCTCGTCGAAGAATTTTTACGGGAAGAACACCGGATTGAAGTCGAACTGTCAGACTTAAACAACATCTTGTTGATCATCACTTCTGGTGATTCGGAAGAGACGATTGATGCCTTGCTTGCAGGAATGGCTGATCTTGTAGAGCGTCACCGGGATACGGGATCGAAAACCGCGTCCCACTCGATCGTCTTACCCGATATTCCGGCACTCGCCCTCAGTCCGCGTGATGCTTTTTATGAAGAAACAGAAACGATTCCACTCGCGGATGCTGTCGGTCGGATCTCGGCAGAGTTCATGATGGTCTATCCACCTGGCATTCCGATTTTCATTCCAGGTGAAATGATTACGACAGACAATTTGGCGTATATCAAAGAAAATATCGAAGCCGGTCTACCCGTTCAAGGACTCGAAGATCATACGCTCGAGACAATCAAAGTCATTCAACAATCGAACGCGATTCGTTAAAAAACGTGCATTAAAAAAAAGACCGCAACTGCTGAAAAAGCAATTGCGGTCTTTTAGTCTGCCTGTTCATAACTCGGAACATCCGGCAACAGTGTCGCTAAAAATTCCCCTACCGGCTCGGCATCAATGGTCTCGATGCCGAGTAACCGGTATAAAGCGTCTGCATCCAATACATCTGTGTGATCGAGCAATGCAGCGCGCCCGCTCGTGAGACTGACAACTAGCATCTTCCCAAAAAATTGTTTGGTAAAGACGACACCAAAATCGTACCGTGCTTGTTCCGTCGTCACACCGATAAACCTGACTTTATCTGTTTCTGAGACATGATACAGTTCTTCGAGTGGCGATAATTGCGATTCCATCGTGTCTCACCCTTTCTTTTTTATCCTTTTCCTGTTTTAAAGAAAGGTTAAACGAAACAAAAAAACCTTAAGCGGTCGGCTCCCCGCTTAAGGTTTTCTTGATTATTTAATGATGTGGATCGGGCTACCGATTGCAACTTCAGCAGTTTCCATTGCGATTTCACCGAGTGAAGGGTGCGCGTGGATTGTGAGTGCGATATCTTCAGCAGTCATTCCAGACTCGATTGCAAGTCCCATCTCTGCGATCATGTCAGATGCGCCTGTACCAGCGATTTGAGCACCGATCAAGAGACCGTCTGATTTACGTGTGATCATTTTCAAGAAGCCGTCTGGCTCGTTGAGTGCAAGAGCACGTCCGTTTGCAGCGTAAGGGAATTTAGAAGCGAGGTAATCAAGACCTTCTTCTTTTGCTTGCGCTTCTGTATAACCGACTGTTGCGAGTTCTGGGTCTGTGAAGACAACCGCAGGAATCGCGCTGTAGTCGAGGTATGCCGGGTGTCCAGCAGCCGCTTCAGCAGCAATTTTTGCTTCGAATGAAGCTTTGTGTGCAAGTGGTGGTCCAGGAACGATGTCCCCGATAGCATAGATGTTTTCGTTCGACGTACGGCACTGATCGTCGATTTCGACGAGTCCACGTTCGCTGACTTTAACTTCTGCCATTTCAAGACCGAGATCAGATGTGTTCGGGCGACGACCAACTGTGACGAGGACGTAGTCCGCTTCGACAGTTTGTGTTTCACCTTTGACTTCAAACGTAACTTTCACGCCTTCTTCTGTCTCTTCAACACTTTGTGCAAGTGCTTCGTTGTGAATCGTGATGTTCCCTTTTTGTTTGAGCTTTTTCTTGACGACTTGTGTCATTGCCGGCTCGAATCCAGAAAGGATATCTTTTGTTCCTTCTAAGATGACAACTTCAGTATCAAAGTTAGCATACGCTGTTCCGAGCTCCATTCCGATGTAGCCGCCGCCGATGACGATGAGTTTTTTCGGAAGTTCAGGAAGGTTCAATGCGCCTGTTGAAGAAAGGACACGTTTTGACCATTTGAAAGCCGGAAGTTCGATTGGAGTCGAACCAGTTGCGATGATACATTTTTTGAATTTGTAAGGTGTAGAAGAATCTTCATTGATGATACGAACTGTATCTTCAGATTGGAAGTAAGCTTCCCCAACGACTGTCTCGACGTTGTTACCTTTAAGAAGACCACCAACACCGCCAGTCAATTTGTTGACAACAGACTGTTTCCAAGACTGAACTTTTGAAAAGTCGACTGCGACGTTTTCAGATGTGATTCCCATTGAATCTGAACCTTTTGCATGTTGGAAGTTGTGTCCAGCTGTGATCAAGGCTTTTGACGGGATACATCCGACGTTCAAACAAACACCACCGACGTTTTCACGTTCGACGACTGTTACTTTAAGTCCGAGTTGCGCACCGCGGATTGCAGCGACGTAACCACCAGGGCCAGCCCCGATTACGAGTAAATCTGTTTCTTGTGCGAATTCACCTACTACCATTGCTTATCCCTCCATAATGAGAAGTTGTGGGTCATTTAACAAACGTTTAACCAAGTTAAGCGCGTTTTGTGCTGTAGCACCATCGATGAGACGGTGGTCGAAGCTGAATGAAAGAGCAAGTACTGGTGCTGCAACGATTTCGCCGTTTTTGACGACCGCTTTTTCAGCGATACGACCAATACCGAGGATTGCAACTTCTGGGTGGTTGATGACAGGTGTGAACCATTGTCCGCCAGCAGAACCGATGTTTGTGATTGTGATCGATCCGCCTTTCATTTCGTCACCAGAAAGTTTTCCGTCACGTGCTTTACCAGCAAGGTCGTTAATGTTATCTGCTAATCCGAAGATTGATTTACGGTCTGCATCTTTGACGACAGGAACAACAAGACCGTTGTCTGTGTCTGCTGCGATACCGATGTTGAAGTAGTTTTTGTAAACGACTTCTTCGTTCACATCGTCGATCGATGCGTTGATTGCAGGGTATTTCTTAGCCGCTGCTGTCAATGCTTTCACAACGAATGGAAGATACGTTAATTTCGTACCTTGTGCTGCCGCAACTTCTTTGAAGTTTTTACGGAGTGCAACAAGATTCGTAACATCGACTTCATCCATCAATGTAACGTGTGGTGCTGTATGTTTCGAGTTGACCATTGCTTTCGAAATCGCTTTACGGATTCCTTTGATCTTCTCGCGTGTTTCAAGCTCAGGTTGAGCTGCAACATACGGTTTCACTTCAGATTTAGATGCTGAAGCTTGTGCTGCCGGTGCTTTTTCTTCTGCTGCTGGTGCAGTTGAAGATTGTCCACCGTTTGCAAATGAATCGATGTCTTCTTTGACAACGCGACCGTTGTCACCAGAACCTTGAACTTCACGGATGTCGACACCTTTTTCACGTGCATATTTACGCACTGAAGGCATTGCGATAACGCGTTCTGATTTATGGATTTGAACTTCATTCGGTTTGTCTTCGACTTTTTTATCTGTGTCTTGGACGTCTTTTGCATTGTCTGCCGCTTTAGGCTGCTCTGGTGCTTCTTCTTCAGAAGGAGCTGAACCTTCGCCTTCCACATCAAACGTGATCAATACGTCACCAACGACGGCTACGACACCCTCGTCGACTTTTACTTCTTTGACTGTGCCATCAACTGGTGACGGAATTTCAACGACTGCTTTATCGTTTTGTACTTCAAGAAGAATGTCATCCTCTTTGACTGTGTCGCCTGCTTTAACGAACCACTTTACGATTTCACCTTCGTGAATACCCTCACCGATATCCGGTAATTTGAATTCAAATAAACCCATTTGAATTAGCCTCCTTTTATTTCACTCTTCTGGTCGATTGTTATCTTTAAAACGGAAGCAAGGAGAGAATTACCTCTCTCCTCTTTTTCCGGTTCACTCTTAGAAATTGTAAACAGTTTTCACTTTTTCAACGATATCTTTGTGGTCCGGAAGCCATGAATCTTCACCTTGTGCGAATGGGAAGATTGTGTCAGGTGCCGTGACACGAAGAATTGGTGCTTCGAGGTCAAGAATTGCGCGCTCTTGAATTTCAGTTGCGACCATTGCAGCCACACCTGCTTGTTTTTGAGCTTCTTGAACAACAACCACACGGTTTGTTTTCTTAACTGATTCAACGATTGTATCGATGTCAATCGGGCTGATTGTCATCAAGTCGATGATTTCAACGCTGATGTTTTCTTTTTCAAGCTCTTCAGCAGCTTTCAATGATGCGTGAACCATTGCACCGTACGTTACGATTGTAACGTCAGTACCTTCACGTTTGATGTCTGCTTTTCCGAGTTCGATCGTGTAATCGCCCTCTGGCACTTCACCGCGGAATGAACGGTACAGTTTCATGTGCTCAAGGAAAACGACTGGATCGTTATCACGGATTGATGCAATCAAAAGACCTTTTGCATCATACGGAGTTGAAGGGATGACGACTTTAAGTCCTGGTGACTGAGCCATTAATCCTTCCAGGTTATCTGCATGAAGCTCAGGTGTTTTAACACCGCCACCAAATGGTGAACGGATTGTGACAGGTGCGCTGTACGTGCCGCCTGAACGGTAACGTAAACGTGCGAGTTGTGCTGCTACAGAATCAAATACTTCGAATACGAAACCGAAGAATTGAATTTCCATGATTGGACGGAAACCAGTTAAGCTGAATCCGACTGCAAGACCACCAATACCAGACTCGGCAAGTGGTGTATCGAAGACACGGTCTTCGCCTAATTCGTCTTGAAGACCTTCTGTCGCACGGAATACCCCACCGTTTTTACCGACGTCTTCACCGAACAAGAGAACTTGCTCGTCGCGTTTCATCTCGACGCGCATTGCGTCAGTGATCGCTTGGATCATCGTCATTTGTGCCATGGGTTATTTCGACTCCTTTGCTGTATACTCATCAAGCTGCTCTTGCAGGTTTTGTGGTAACTTTTCAGCCATCACGTTGATGAAGTCTGTTACTTTTTGTTTCGGTTCTTTATCTGCTTGAGCGAGTGCTTCTTTTACATCCGCTTTTGCTTGTTCGATGACTTCGTTTTCTTTGTCTTCGTTCCAAAGACCTTTTGTTTCCATGAACGCACGGAAACGAACGAGTGGATCTTGTGCTTGGTACTCATCGTCCATATCTTTTGTACGGTAACGTGTTGGGTCATCTCCAGCAAGTGTATGCGGTCCGTAACGATATGTGAGTGTTTCGATCAATGTCGGCACCCCGTTCAGTGCTTCAACACGAGCTTGTTTCGTTGCTGCGTAGACAGCAAGAACGTCCATTCCGTCAACTTGGATTCCGTTGATTCCGGCTGCAACGGCTTTTTGAGCGATTGTTTTCGCCATCGATTGTTTTTCAACCGGTGTTGAAATCGCAAAGCGGTTGTTTTGGACAACGAAAATTGCAGGTGCTTTGAATGCTCCAGCGAAGTTCATACCTTCGTAGAAGTCACCTTGTGATGATCCGCCATCACCTGTGTACGTAATTGCGACTTGCTCTTTTCCACTTTTCTTAAGACCGAGTGCAACACCGGCAGCTTGCACGATTTGTGCACCGATGATGATTTGCGGCATTAAGACGTTAACACCTTCAGGAATCTTACCACCTGTGATGTGTCCGCGTGAGAATAAGAATGCTTTGTAAAGCGGGAAGCCGTGGAAAACCATTTGCGGGATATCACGGTATCCTGGAAGAATCCAGTCATCTTTATCTAAAGCAAATTGTGAACCGATCATTGACGCTTCTTGCCCAGCGACTGGCGCATAGAAACCGAGACGTCCTTGACGGTTGAGTGAGATTGCGCGTTGATCCCAGATACGTGTGTAAACGAGACGACGCATTAATTCCGTAAGTTCTTCATCTGAAAGATCCGGCATAGCGTCTTTGTTGACGACTTCACCTTTTTCATCCAGAATGCGGAATGTTTCAAAGTTTTCTTCCACGTTTTTAAACATGTTTAAGTTCATCTTTTCACCTCATCCTTTCACTGTGCTCAGCGAAATATTCCTCTGACTGATTTGCTCACATACGAATAGTGTTCAAAAAATGAAGTCCCGTATGACCTTTTCTTGAACATATATCTGTGTACCTATCCAGTTGAGTAAACTGTATTAACATGACTAGACACGAAAGCATGTCTTGTTCATTACGTTACAAGTATAAAACTGTAACACCTATAAAATCAAAGGAAATGTTTTATTTTTTTTAGCGGATGTTCTTGTGAATGACCTCACATTCGAAGAACGGCTTTACTTCTGTACTATTCATCATTTTACAACTGTGTTAGTTATTAATATTCCTCCTTTGATATGCTATAATTTTTCTAGATGAAAGGGGTGTTGTTCATGATTACCATGAATGAAATCGTTCGGGAAGACGTTCCTTCGCTTCACAAACGTTCTGTCGATGTTACCTTCCCCCTCAGCGAGGAAGATAAAGAAACGATGCGTCTGATGATGGAGTATCTTGCCAACAGTCAGGACGACGAGTTAGCTGAAAAATATGATTTGCGTAGCGGGATCGGACTGGCGGCTCCCCAAATCGGGGTCAACAAACGGATGTTTGCCATTCGCCTGCAAGACGGGGATGATATTCTCGAGTTCGGGATCTACAATCCGAAAATCGTCAGTCATTCCGTTGAACAAACATATCTTGCCGGCGGTGAAGGTTGTTTGTCCGTTGACCGGGAAGTCGAAGGCCATGTACCGCGCTATATGCGTATTACCCTGTCTGGCATCGATCATAACGGAAATCCTGTAAAATTAAGATTAAAAGGATTAAAAGCAGTCGTCTGCCAGCACGAATATGATCATTTGGATGGCATCATGTTTTACGATCGAATCGATCCGAAAGAACCGTTCAAGGAATATGGTTCATCGCTTTAATTTAATTAAGAAACAACAAAAGGACATTTCCAACATAAGGAAATGTCCTTTTTTATTTATACTTCCATGATGATTGGCATGATCATTGGATGACGTTGTGTTTTTTCAGTCAAGTACGGTGTCAATGTATCATTGATGACTTGTTTGATATCCGTCCATTTTGTATTTCGATTCGCCAAAGATTGCTCAAGTGAACGCTTCAACAAGCGTTCTGCATCCTTGATCAAGTTACCTGATTCACGCATGTAAACAAATCCGCGTGAAATGATATCCGGTCCTGAAACAAGACGATTTGTTTTAGAATCAAGTGTTACAACGACGACGACCAATCCTTCTTCTGAAAGAATTCGTCGGTCACGCAGGACGATATTCCCAATATCTCCAATTCCTTTTCCATCTACATAGACGGCATTCGCTTGGATTTTACCGGTAATCGCAGCTGCATTGGCATCGAGTGCCAAGACTTCACCGTTGTCCATGACGAAACAGTTTTCTTCCGGTACACCGGCGTCCATTGCAAGCGACATATGTTTTTTCAACATCCGGTATTCTCCGTGGATCGGCATGAAGTATTTCGGCTGCAGGAGACGAAGCATCAACAATTGTTCTTGTTGACTGCCGTGACCTGATGTATGGATGTCATTTAACTTGCCATACATGACATCTGCACCGGCTTTGTACAATTGGTTGATCGTTTTTCCGACAGAAACGACGTTTCCTGGAATCGGAGAAGACGAGAAGATAACCAAGTCGTCCGGAATGATTGAAATCTGACGGTGTGTCCCGTTAGCGATCCGGCTTAGGGCTGCCATCGGCTCCCCTTGTGAGCCTGTGCAAAGAATCGTCAGTTCGTTCGATTTATACCGTTTCATTTCATTCGGTTCAATGATTGTTCCTTTAGGTGCTTTGATGAAATCAAGTTCCTGACCAATCATCATGACTTTATCCATGCTCCGACCGAACACGACGATTTTACGCCCTGCTTCGACCGATGCATTGACGACTTGTTGCAAGCGATAGATATTCGAAGCGAATGTCGCAAAGATAATCCGACCTTCTGCTTTACGGAAGATGTTTGAAATCGTATCTCCGACGACACGTTCACTCATCGTAAAGCCTTCAATCTCAGCGTTCGTCGAGTCTGATAACAGACAGAGAACACCTTCCTTGCCGAGTTCCGCCATTTTTGTTAAGTCAGCAGGTTCTCCGACTGGTGTGAAATCGAATTTGAAATCACCGGTATGGACAATGTTGCCCTGCGGTGTTTTGACAACGACGCCAAACGAGTTTGGAATCGAGTGTGTCGTCCGGAAAAACGAAATGCTTGTCTTCCGGAATTTGATGATTGAATCCTCATCAATTTCATGTAACTCGGCCGTCCGTAACAAACCGTGTTCTTCAAGTTTTACTTTAATGAGACCAAGTGCAATTTTCCCAGCATAAATTGGTAAGTTGACTTGTTTGAGTAAGAACGGTAATCCCCCGATGTGGTCTTCGTGACCGTGGGTGATGAAGACCCCTTTTACTTTATCTTTATTTTTAATCAAGTACGTGTAATCCGGAATGACGTAGTCAATTCCAAGTAGTTCATCTTCCGGGAACATGACACCGGCGTCGATGACGATGATCTCATCTTGAAATTGAACGACGTACGTGTTCTTCCCGATTTCTCCTAAGCCACCGAGTGCGAAAACGGCTGCTTGATGGTTTTTAACGAACTTCATGCGAACGTTTCAACCTTATAGTCTGGGCTTAGTTTTTCATATTCAAGGAATTCGCCGCTTAACTCACGGATGAATTCGACATTGATATCTTTGATGAGGTGATCAATCGCTGTTCGCACTTCACGAATGTTCTCTCCCTCAACATACATCACTTCTGTCCGTTCCCGTACTGGGGCTTCCGAACGAAGCGGTTGATAAAATACTTTAAAAATCATGTTTAGCAACTCCTTATCAGTCCATTGTTTTTTGTCCTTAGATTAGTATACACGATATCCTACTATTTTTTCATCCTATTCCTAAACCAAGGTCGGCGTAAACGTTAACGCTATGCTATAATTCCACATGTATCCGGCTGAACAGCCAATTAAAAAGAGAAGGTGAAACCATGGCAAATCAGAAAGTCGTCTTTTTCGATATCGATGGAACCTTACTTCACGATGGTCATTTTGTTCCCGAGTCGACCAAACAGGCAATTAAACAGCTACAAGCAAATGGTGTTTATGTAGCCATCGCGACCGGACGTGGTCCGGCGATGTTATCCGGTGTGCGCGAACTGCTCAACATCGATACGATCATTGGTTATAATGGTCAAATCGTTGTTCATCAGAACGAGGTCATTTACAGACGCCCACAACCGATTGAAGATCTTAAGCACTTAACCGCTCGCGCACATCAAAACGGTCATACACTCGTCTATCTAGGTGAAACACAGGGTTTCTCAACTAAACCGTCAGATCAGTTGGTCCAGGAATCCCTTGGAGAACTGGATATTCCTTTACCCGCCTTCGATGAGCAAGCATTTACGACACATGATGTCTTCCAAACGCTTGTCTATTGTACCGCTGAAGAAGAAGCCGAGTACACTCAAAATTACAAAGCCTTTGACTTCATCCGCTGGCATCCGAATGCGATGGATGTCATTAATGTCGGTTCGTCAAAAGCTGATGGTATCAGACAATTCCTGAAGTTGACGAATATCCGGCGCGAAGATACGTTTGCCTTCGGAGATGCGCTGAACGATCTAGAAATGTTACGTTATGTCGGAACCGGCATCGCAATGGGCAATGGTCTTGCTGAAACAAAAGCGGCGGCTGACTTCGTCACAAAACACATTCTAGAAGACGGCATCGAACACGGTCTGAAAGAATTCCAACTCATTTAAATGTAACAAGTACTCAAAAGGCCGAGGAATGATTCCTCAGCCTTTTTTGATATTAATTTTTCACTTTATGGATGGCACGTTCCAAACGGTCCAAGTCATCATTTTCGCCAATGACGACAAGGTAATCTCCTTTTTCAATCAATTCATCCGCTTGTAAGGAAATCATGACGTTTTCGCCTCGTTTGATTGCAACGACGTTGGCACCGTACTTACTCCGCAAATCCAAGTCGATTAATGTCTGATTGGCCATTCGATCACTGACTTTGATTTCAACGATTGAGAATTCTTGTGATAAATCGAGATAATCTAAAATATTTGAACTCATCAGTCCGTTCGCAATCCGGACCCCCATATCCCGTTCAGGGTGAACGATGAAGTCGGCTCCAATCTTACGTAACACCTTTTCATGGTAATCATTTGTCGCTTTGACGGTAATCGATTGAACACCGAGCTCTTTTAAAATTAAAGTCGTCAAAATCGACGCTTGAATATTTTCACCAATCGCAACGATGACATGGTCAAAATTGCGAATCCCAAGACTCTTTAAGACGTTTTCATCCGTCGTATCCGCAATGACAGAATGCGTCGCAATCCCCATGTATTCATTGACACGCTCTTCATCCGAATCAATCGCCAGAACGTCATATCCATTCTTTGATAATTCCCGGACAATCGAACCCCCGAACCGACCTAAACCAATTACTGCGAACTCTCCATTCATGTTCAACTCTCCTTCACAATTCTGCTTCAGTAGTAGTGTACCCGATTCACTTCTAAATTACTATGAACGCTTTTTTAATGCGGTTTTCCGTTTTCAATCCCTTAAAGTGAATGACAAATCCGCTCAAAAAAGTGTGCCACCCTTTATATGGATGACACACGGAATGGTTACGTGACACAGGTTCTGTTTATTTTGCTTTTTTCCCACTGACATAGTCGTTATCAAACAGGAACAATCGTAAGATCAAATACAATGCCGGGATCAATAACATCAATCCGAAGATAAAGACCACAACAAGTGCCGTTGCCATCGTTTCATTAACGACCGCTTTATTGATATCGATGTACGGATAAAGAATGTAAGGAAGATGTGTGTATCCGTATCCGAACCAGGCAACCCCGTATTGCGCCATAACAGCGATAAAGGCAATCCCGTAGTTTTTCTTCAAGTAGACAAGTGTCACCGCGACGCAGAAGAAAAGGAAACTTGCTGCGAACCACCACCAATTACCGTTCAAGATGTTTTCATAATGCCAAGCCGCTTGATTTTTTAAGCCAAAGAAGACTAATGCACAGACAACAATCGTCGGAATACTCCAGAACAATGCCCATTTACGAATCAATGGTGTTGCATTCTCGTCCTTTGCTTTATCCGCATAGAACAACAAGAACATGGCACTGATATAGAGGACGGATACGATTGCAAGCGCGACGACCGTCCAAGAATAGAAGTTTGTGAACAGCTTCGTCCCAAGGAATTCGACTGTCTCATTCGTTTTCCGAATGAATCCACCTTGACTGATCGTCAATGTCGTGGACATCGCTGCCGGAATCAATAGTCCTGTTGCTCCATATAAGAAAGTATAGAACATGCTGTCGTTTGAACCGTAGTTGGCAAACGCGTAAAAGCTACCGCGAATCGCGATTAATACTAAGACGATTGAAGCGGGAACGAGTAAAGCTGTTCCGTAATAATAAGCCGTATCCGGGAAGAACCCGACAAGTCCGACAAAGAAGAAGACGAAAAACACGTTCGTCACTTCCCAAACCGGAGAAAGATAACGGAGAATCAAACGGTTCGTCAAATGATCCCGTTTCGTATATTTTGAATAAAACGCATAAAAACCGGCACCGAAGTCAATTGAGGCAACGATGAGATATCCATAAAGGAACGTCCAAAGTACGGTTATTCCAAGTGTTTGAATGTCCAACTCGTTCCCTCCTTATTTGTTGTCGTCCGCAAACATCGCTTCACCACGTGTATGATGATCATCTGCGAGTTCTTTGCCGACAGGGTTATTTTTAAACATCCGGAGCAGGACGACTGTACAAATCGTTCCGAGCAACAGATACAGTAAACTGAATAAAATCAACATCGGTCCGACAGCGGTCGAAGTGGTCGCCGCATCAGCCGTTCTCATAATACCATAGAGCGTCCACGGTTGACGTCCGATTTCCGCATACATCCAGCCTGCTTCAATCGAGACAATGGCGAGTGGTCCACCGATAAAGATACCGCGTAACAACCACTTGTTGTATGGATTCAACTTTTTGAGTCGGAAAGCCAATACGAACAGGGCCGAGATGGCGGCTAAATACATGCCGATCGATACCATGATATCGAAGAAATAGTGGACAAACAGTGGTGCCTGGTCCTCTTTGGCGAATTCGTTTAACCCGATGACTTCTGTATCCGGCGCTCCGCCCGCGAGAATGGATAAAGCATACGGAATTTTGACGGCACCTTTGATTTCATAACTGCCGTCCGCTTGTTCATCCAGGATTCCACCGAAAATCAACTCGGCTTCACTTGTTGTTTCAAAATGCCATTCTGCTGCTGCTAATTTTTCCGGCTGGTATTTCGCCAGGTATTTCCCGGAGAAATCTCCGACTAACGCAGTTGAGAACGCAAAGATTAATCCGGCCATGACCGTTAAGCGAAGAGCTTTTTTATGATATGCCGTTTCTGCTGCCGACAAGGTTTTCTTCCGTAACAGATGGAAAGCCGCAATCGCTGCCAGGATAAAAGCAACCGTCAAGTAAGCGGATACGATGACGTGTGTTGCTTTTGTCGGTGTCGCCGTATTAAACATCGCTTTTAACGGTTCGATTTGCGTGAGTGTCCCGTTGACGATTTTAAATCCTTCTGGTGAGTTCATGAATGAGTTGACCGTCGTGATGAAGAAGGCGGATAATGTTGCCCCGATGACGACCGGAATCCCGATTAACCAGTGTAACCACGGATTTTTAAACCGGTCCCATGTGTAGAGATAAATACCGAGGAAAATCGCTTCAAAGAAAAAGGCGAAAGTTTCCATGAACAACGGTAATGCGATCGTTTGACCTGCTACTTGCATCAAAGAAGGCCATAGGAGCGACAATTGTAATCCAATTGCTGTTCCGGTTACGACACCTACCGCTACAGTTACGATATAACCACGCGTCCAGCGTCGAGCCAGAAGAATATAGTCTGAATCTTTTCGTTTAATTCCGATGTACTCCGCTGCGAGTACCATCAATGGAACCCCTACCCCAATCGTCGCAAAGATGATATGGAATGCTAATGTGAGCCCTGTCAATAATCGACTGAGCATGACTGGATCATTGAACATGTGTATAGCCCCCTCTTTCTAGACGTACTTCTATATATTGTTTATATCCGTATCATAGAGAACATAATCATTTGTGTCTGTTTTAAATGTTTGATGTAACAAATTGTTCACATATACTCGTGATTTATTTCACAAAACGTTCGAAAACTGTTCTCTTCTATAAAATGAAAGCCCTTTATCCATTTTTTTCAGGAATAAAGGGCCGATTGTCACGTCTTTTGTTCAGACATATTCGCGGAAATAATGATCGAGTAAATTAATGACGAAGGGAATGGCATCTTCATCCGGATTCAGGGTCGGCTGGTGTAATCCGGACGTAGCATTATTGACACCAAGCCAAAACATCATGCCGGGAATTTCTTTTAACATGAATCCAAAATCTTCTCCTGTCATTGCAGCATCGCACTCAATATAATTCGCATTCATTTTGACGAAGGACGAAAATTTATCAACGACTCGTTGATCGTTGACGACTTCATAATACCGATTTCCAAACTGTAAATCGATTTTTACGCCGAATGAAGCTTCGATGCCGCGTACGATGTCACGCACACGTTGCTCTAGTTTTTCCATGTCTGTTCCGTTAAGCGCACGCATCGTTCCGTCGAGTAAAGCACGACCTGCAATGACATTTTCCCGGATTCCCGCTTCCACTTTCCCGATCGTAATGACACTGCAGTTCATTGGATTGATCGAACGACTGACAATCGTCTGAAGTTGCATGATCAATGCCGCCTGAGCAACAACCGTATCAATCGTCAAATGCGGAAAGGCTGCATGACCGCTTTGTCCATAAATCGTGATATGAACTTCCCGGGCACTCGCAAACAAGACACCAGGCCGGCTTGCAATCGTCCCGACCGGATATTCCGGCGCGACATGCAGACCATACATCTCACTCGGACGATACTTTTCAAACAGCGGGCTTTTGATCATCGGTTCCGCCCCACCCGGTCCTTCTTCAGCCGGTTGGAACAGGAAGACGACATCATCCATGACAGGCAGTTCGACAATCCGGCGTAACAAACCTAAGGCGATGGATGCGTGAACATCATGACCACAGGCATGCATGAAGCCCGGGTGTTCAGAACCAAATGGTAACCCCGTTGCTTCTTCGATTGGTAATCCATCGATATCGGCCCGATATCCAATCGTCCGGTTCCCCGTTAAACCTTTTACGCGGACAAATACTCCTGTTTCGAATGTATCATAACTAACACGATCTTCCGGGTACGACCGGATTTGATCGAGGATAAAAGCTTGCGTTTTAAACTCCTTAAAACCCGGCTCCGGTATTTTATGAAGTTCTCGGCGCATTTCAATTGCGTATTCCATCTGACTGACTTCCTCCTTCTTCTTTGACGATGTCCCAAAACGCTTGGACTTGTTTTAATTCAAGCATCGACTCCGTCGATAGAATCCACGTGTCCCGCTTTAAAATTTTTCCCGATGACGTTTTAAGCGGAATCTGCATCACTTCACTCGCTTCATGAATCGTTGATTCCGGTAAGATGGCAAAACCAATCCCGTGAAGCGCCATCTGTTTACACGTCTCAATCTGGTCAACGACGAGCGTCCGGGCCGGTGGACTCGAAAAACGGTCCTGCCACCATTCTAAAATCTCCTGATAGTACGTCGAGTCACTTTTAAATTGAATGAAAGGACGTTCTGTTTTCCGAAGCTGTTCGAGTGACGTCAGTTCACTGTCAACAAGATATAACGGATCCGAGAACAGCCGTTCCTTCACGCCTTTCCAATCAGGATTTCCGCGGATGATACCAATATGAAAATGCTCTTCCAGCATATGGCGCATCATCTCACTTGACCACCCTGTGACCAATTGGACACGGACATGCGGATAACGTTCGACAAACCGTTTCAGGACACGGGGAAGCCAATATTGTCCCATAATGGACGCGACAGCAATCCGAAGTGTACCGTAAACAGCCCCCTCTTCCGCCGTCAATTCACTTTTAAGCTCCAGTTCTTTTCGGTTCATTTCTTTGGCGAGTCCGATGACTTTTTCACCTTGCGGGGTGATACTCAGTCCACGTGATGAACGAATGAACAGCTTTGTTGCCCAGCGCCGCTCGATTGCGACCAGACGCTGGCTGAGAGCAGGTTGCGAGACAAAAAGACGTTCTGCGGCCCGTCTCATGTTCAATTCTTCTGATAACGTAATCAACATTTCCATTTCCGACACTTGCAATGTATGATTCGACTCCTCATGATATAAGATGGCATTAGTTTAACACGTTAGAGAGGAAGGTACATATGTCACGCTATCATTTTATGTTGATCGTCTCAACGGTCGCGACTTTAGGCAGTTTGTATTTCAGTGAGATTCGCGGATTCATTCCTTGTCCGTTGTGCTGGTGGCAACGTCTGTTCATGTATACGACCGCCATTTATTTGCTTGTATCCTTATTCCGTAATCGCCCGATCGATGGATTTTTTCTTCGATTATATACTTTACTCGGATTTGCGGTCGCAGCCTATCACGTCATACTCGAACGCTTACCGGACGGAGAAGCACTCTGCACGAACGGTTGCCTCATCAAGTGGGTCAATTATTTTGGTTTCCTGACGATTCCGATGATGAGTTTGATTGCTTTTACGATTTTGATTGCCCTTGCCTTTTATCCGAAACAAAAAAACGCTCAATGAGCGTTTTTTTGTTGCCATTCCGCTGCTACGTTCAACGCGCTCGAGAAAGACAATTCCGATAACTGCCCTTCTCCTTCACACCAATCCCCGACAAAAGCCATCGTCTCCTTATGTCCATCCTGCATAAAATTAGGGAGGGGAGTTTGCCCCATCTTCCATTTGATTTCTTGAACGATCGCCCGCTTCATTGTCCGTTCGACGACCAGACGTTCCTGCCATTGCGGATAATGCTGATCGAGAAGCCGGTGAATCTGTTTGACCTTTTCCGCTAAATAATCTGGATTTCCGACTTCCTGATGCGCAAGATAGGCGACGACTTGTAAGACCTGACCGTTTTCCGGTGCGATACTCGGATCGTAATGAGATAAATCGGTGACGAACAGTTGATGGGTACGGTCGTAAACGTATGAAAACGGTGTTTTGAGATATGGACTGATTCCGACATCGTACACAAGAACTTCTACCGGTTCATATTGGGCAAAAGGTTCGATAAAGGATTGGACGGTGGCAGGTAAGGCGAGCTTTCGCATATCACGGGGCGGAAGCGCCAAGACAACCCGGTCAACAGTCCATTCCGTTTTTTTCCGGTCACGTAACCGGTATCCTTGTTCCTTTTCTTCAATCGCTGTAATTTTAGTTTTCCGGTGAATCGTCCCTCCCTGTTCTTGCAGGACACGTTCCAATTCATCAATTAGGACTTGCCATCCGCCGGCGATATACGAAACCGGTTTTCGTGTCCGAAAAAGTTTCCGGTAATAGTCAAAATAGACGACTGACGGAATGTTTTCAGGTTCGGTCGTAAAAAAATTACTGGACGCTAAATCAAGCATCAAGCGTGACACGTCTTCTTCGACTTTTTCTTGCACCAGCCATTGACCAATTGACAACTCTGGCACTCCTTTTTCAAGACGGAGAACTGTTTTCACAACTTCCCATGTAAAACGAAGTTTATCCGTTCCGCCAATCACTTCTGTCTTCAAGAGACCAATCGCATTAGCCGGAGCAGCAGTTAAGTGGCCGGAAAATTCATATTTTGCTTTCGTCGAAGAAAAGTCCAGCCAGGTAATCTCTAATTTCAAGCTTTTAATGATCGTCTTTAACACGGAATGATCCCGCCCGTACACTGCATGCGCCCCGTAGTTAAACGTATACCCTTTGATGATTTGTGAGGTCGCTCTTCCGCCTAACATCGCTGCATCATATAGCTGAACACGTTTTCCTTGTTTGGCAAGCAAGGCTGCGGCTGATAATCCCGCTAGTCCACCACCAACGACTGCAATTGATTCCATGTCTTTACCTCCCGTCCGACTCTCTTATTGATGTGTTTTGGGTCTTTTCCCGATTTTCAGACGAAAAAAACGACAGCTGTTTCAGCTGTCGTCTGCAATGGATTACTCATTTCCACCAAGTATCCAGTGGCGAGACCGGCATATGGTGTTTATGTCCCACTCGTTTGTACTGACCTTCCAGCTTAGCCTGGCTTTCACTGGAAATCGTTTTACCTTCTAAATAATCATCAATTTCATTGTATGTCATGCCCAGCGCTTGTTCATCAGGCAACCCCGGCTGATTGTCTTCTAAGTCGGCTGTCGGAACTTTTTCAATCAATCCTTCAGGTGCCTGTAATTCACGGAGTAACTGTTTTCCTTGGCGCTTGTTCAGTCCGGTCAATGGTGTTAAATCACATGCTCCATCCCCGTGTTTCGTATAAAAACCGGTTACGAATTCTGCTGCATGATCTGTTCCGACGACTAAACAGCCGTAATGAGCCGCTATATCATATTGCACCTTCATTCGTTCCCGTGCTTTTGTATTTCCTTTGCTAAAATCAGACAAAACGCCTCCCGTTGCCTGTTCAAAAGAAGCCATGGAAGCAGCAACGGCCGGCTTGATATCGACTCGCAACGCATGATCCGGACGGATGAATGACAATGCAAGCTGTGCATCCGACTCGTCTTGTTGTTGACCATACGGTAATCGGACGGCGTAAAATTGATAATCTCGATTCGTCTCACTGCGTAACTCTTCAACAGCGAGTTGACAGAGGCGACCCGCTAATGAGGAGTCCTGTCCTCCTGAAATACCAAGAACAAGTCCTTTTGCCCCTGTATGCACAAGATACTCTTTTAAAAATTGAACGCGTTGTTTAATTTCTTCTTCAGCAACGATGACCGGCTTGACCCCCGTCACTTGAATGATTTCCTGTTGCATGAAACCGTCACACTCCTTCAGCTTTTTTTATACTTGCCTAGTTCGAGATTTCATTTTGCGCTTTCCCGTTGGAAATCGCATCTCCCTTTACTTGACGGATGGTCATCGCCTCGACTTGCGTCGGATGACTGGAATCCGGAAGCTCAATTCTTACTTCGTAACGTTTTGTCTCCAACCCTTTGAAGCGCTCTTGTTCAATCGCTTGCGTAAACACTTGCTCTTGCGAAAAAGTATAGAGCACTTTTTGATCCGCATCCTTGATTTTTAATTCAAATCGCTGGGATGTCGGGAATGTCAGGGTCACCGCTTGTTCATTCGGATTTTTTAATTGGACGACAGCTAAGACGACGTTTGGTTCTAATTGTTTTCCGGACACCTTGATTTCAATCGGTTGTTCCGTGGCATCGCCTTGTGTCGTCGCTTTCTTTTGTTCTTGCTGGTTACATCCAGCCAACATCAAGGTCAGTACGCATAAACAGGATAACCGGATAATCCATTTCAAAACAATGCCTCCTCTCTTCTCTCTTCTCAATTTTAGCACAAAAAAGAGGCAGGATAAGGTTCTCCCCCATCCTGCCTCTTTGATTCATCAATTAAGCAACCGGAATGGCTACTGTCATTTTTGATGTAGAAAACAATTGTTCAATCCCCGTTACAAACAATTCATCGCAAATGGCATCCGTTGCCGTTGCCGGTGCCACAAGTGTAATTGTCCGGCTGTCCATTGTTTCAATCGTTACGAATACACCCGAAGCCGTACGTTCTTTGTATCCTACTGCTAGATCTGTTTCAGCAAAAAGTATCATGTCCCCGAATCTCCTTTGTTATGTCAGATGTCAGTCAAACCAGAATAGCTGTTTGAAATCGAATCAGTTATTGTGATTTCACTTTATCAAAACAGGAAAAACATCGGAAAATTCCCGTTCGACATTTCGTGTCAAAACTTTATTCCAAAAAATACAACCATTTATTGGAATGTTAAAATAGTTGGGTTATACACCTTTAAAATGGTGATTTATAACGACATTTCAATTCCATTTCAAAACCATTACAAAATATTTTTCATATTTTTCCATATCTATTCGTTAGAAGGTAAAATATACCTAGACATCTTAATTGTTATTTTGTCGAATGGTTCTTCATACACTGTTTTTTTGAGGTTCTTATGAACTCTCACCCGTCATTCGATTCATTTGTTGCCAAACCGTACCTAGTGCTTCTTCCCCACTTTCGATTCGTGCCAATGCCAGTTCCGCTTGAAGCGCGACTTCATATTCCTTATCTTGCACGGCTTCCTTTAACCGTGGAATCGATTGTTCCGTTCCGACATCAAATAAAAAGCGGGCAGCCCGCCAACGGACCAGTTTATTTTTATCCGTCAACGCTTCAATCATCATCACTTCCGCCTCCGGCAAGGCCCAGTCGGAAATCGTATCTCCGGCCGTTCGCCGTACACTGCTTGACGGGTCGTGTAGCGCATTTGTTATATAATCCAGCAGCTCTAATCGGTTATCTTCAAACATTCCGAGTTTGACTACAGCCTGTCTTCTGATCTGCATCTTTTCATCTTGAAGCATCTTGGCGTATGCCGGGACCCAGTTCAATTCAATCGGTAATTCATCTAGAGCTGCAAAACGCTGTTTCCAATCTGACGACGTTAACGCCTGTCCGTCAAATGTGACTTCTTCCCCTGAAGCAATAGTCTTTAAGCGATCAATCCGCTCTGTTGGATACGCGACTTCGATTTCTTGAGCTACTTCTGCCAAACTTTCATCTAAATCCCCGTAACGCGGTGCCTGTTCGACCCAGCGGCGGTCACTGATGACATTCTTCACATAAGGTTGAACGAATAGCGCAGCTTCCCGGAACCGGTCGGGTAATCCGCGGCGTTTTTCTTCTAGTCCTTTGACTCCTTTTAGTTGCATCGGTACACCTAAAATAAATTGAATGAACAGATGAACAGGCTCAAATGCCTCATCCGTCTCATGTTGTTCGACATCGCTGAGTACTTCGCCAAAGGACCGGCGAATCTCGATGACTAGCGTACGCCAATCATATTTCGGAAACCGTTCAACGGCTAAAAAGTCACTCACTTGATAAACCGACTTAATGCCTGGAATCTCCAGTAATTTTGCTACATGATCCGGTGCACCAAATGCATGTTCAAACGTTTGTCCCTTTTCCGAAAACGTTTCATCAACGATGACCTTCATATTATTTGGACTTGGTGTTGGTTCAATTGCTATAATTTTCATCTTAATCCCTCCCCTTTCATCATTCAGAAATTCAATTAAAAATGCAACGCATACGCTTTTGTATCTTTTTTCAACCGGTTACGTAAAAGAAGCAAGAAAGCGCCCACCGTGTGGTGAACGCTGATCAGACAGATTGCCCTCAAGACTTCTCCTCTGAGAACACTTCTTCTAAAATTTCACAAAATGCATCCGGTGTCTCAAGCATCCCCATATGACTGCTGTCCGTCGAACGTTTTATAATCCGTTCGTTTTGAGGCGCAAATGCACTCGCTTCCGAAATTAAAGGATCCTTCGTTCCGTGGATGATCACTCCTGGAACATCCGTTCGACTTAAGACGGCTGTCAAATCTCTACGGTCACGCATCGCTGTCAGCGCCCGTATTGCCCCTTCGACAGTCATCATATAACCGATTTCCTTCGCTTCAGAGACGATCATCACATCAGTACCTTCAGCGAATAGTCCGGGAACTAACCCGTCAACAAATTCCCGTACACCGATTTCTTGGACTCGGCTGATGTTTTGATTTCTTTTTTGTTTGGCTTCGTCCGTATCTGCTTTAGCCGTTGAATAGACAAGACCAAATCCATTGATTTTTTCCGAATACATCTCGACAATCGAGGAGACGATATAACCGCCAAACGAATGTCCAATCAGAATCGGCCGTTCAATCCCTCTTCGTTCCAAGTCCTCCATCACCCATGAGGCAAATTCTTCAATCGTCTCCGGACCGACTGATTGTCCTTCATGACCAGGCAGAGCCAGCACGAGTACATCAAACGACAGACGCAGTTTCGCTTCAACCCGATTAAAATAATCCGTTCCTCCGGCAAATCCATGTAGTAACACAAGTGATTGTTTCGACATTCGACTAGTCATCCTTTCCATTCCGATGCAAGCATTCGGTAGATCGTTAAATCCATAAATCGTCCATGACTGTACGCATAATCTTCAAGTAATCCTTCTGCTTGAAAACCAAGTTTCTGAACCAGTGCATTGGACGCGATATTTTCAGGTGCAACGAGTGCACTGATTCGGTGCAGCGCGAAGTCTTCAAATCCGTGTGTCAAGACTGCCCGTGCTGCTTCCGAGGCCACTCCCTGTTGCCAATAGTCTTGGCTGACTTCAAATCCGATTTCTGCCCGGTGATACTGGGTCAACCAATTATGAAATCCAATCGTTCCAATCAGTTGATTCGTTTGTTGGTCGGCAATCGCCCATCGAATCGCTTTCCCTTGGGTGAATTGTTCTTTGAAGTAACTGATGACATTTTTTGCTTCATACACCGTGACCAGCGGATCTGATCCGTAATAATACATGACCTCATCATCCGATAAAATCTTAAATAGATCTCGTGCATCTTTGTTTTCCAGTTCTCTCAAGATGAAGCGTTCTGTTTTTAGTTCCGGGAATGGTTTTCTTAACCCCCACATGCCCAATCACCTCTTTTTTATATTATGCCCGTTTTCAGAAGGAAATACCCTTTTCGCTCATTAGAAGTTTTGCTACTATTGAACTTATTCACGTCCTGACCACGAAAGGAAGTCGCTCGTTTATGTCCAACTCCCTGCTCTACTTGTATGAAGATGCCGAAAATCATCGTTTGACGATGTCCGGTGTTACTTTTGCGGACTTTATCACGTCTATTGATTCAAAAAGTGCCCTGCTTGTCTCAGGAGCCGCTTTCAAATCCATCAAATATTCTTCGCGGACCGCCTTTCATTATGTCGAGGCGCATGAAGTCGAACAATTTGTCCAATCGAATGATGTAGAACGTTTTCCACTGAACGCCATTGATATCCGTTCTTCTCATTCCCTGGATATCCTGACAGATGTTGAAATTGCAGAGCTGTTGTTTTTAATGCATATGAAACGCGGAATGCCTAGTCCATTCATGACTTCCGTCGAAAACGAATGGGCCTATTTCAGTGAGCATGATGGGACACAGGCAACGGCTTATTTAAAAAATTGGCCCAGTATCGAACAAGTCTTATCCACATTAGTGCAACAAAAAATCCGTCGCGAACTCCGTATTCCGACCCTTTCACCTCTTACAGCGGAAATCATCATTAATCTGCGTCAATTGTTACAAGAAGGAATTTTGATCGATTTCACGCATATACGGCAATCGATGTTCACACGTCAAACGACCATTCCGGTTTATATCGCCGGTCGATACGAAGACATGCATGTTCTGAAAGAAGATCTTGAGACAAAAAAAGAATCGATCATCCTTCGTGGTGAGTTGATCCATCGTAAAAAAAATTGGAGTTTGGAGTTACGTTGATCCTAATCACTTTTTTTACTTGATAACAGGATAGTTTTCTCATATTTTTCATACGGTACTTTTTGCTCGTTTTTTGTATAATCCTCTATATGACAATACCATTACTGATTAATCGGAATTTTCACATAAATTAAGACTGGTATCTGGTCCAGACTTCGTTATAATGAGATTAACCTTTTGGAAGTTAGAAGTTGGAACCGCTTTTCTGATGATTTAAATAAGTTTGGATCAACCGAAGGAGGAATTTAGCATGGATCAGTTAAAAGTGAACGGTATCGGTTCATTCACCAAGTTTGCAACGAACGGAAACATCCTGAAATTGAAGGATGCCACAACAGGCGAACTGAAAGTATCGTTGAATGAAGCGAGCTCAATGACTATCTCACCTATTGATGAAGAAACAGGATTATTTATTATCCATGGTCAGCAGCAAGAACCACTCGTGGAACTGACCCTCCCTCGTCAATCGTGCGAAGTCGTTCACGCTTGGCTCCTCCATAAATTAAGACGACAAAAAAAAGGTCGTTTCATGGCGTCTAGCTAAACCACTTACTCCTTTACTTTATCATTCCTGCAACATCCTGCTCATGTCACCGTTAGAGATCTTCTAACCATGACATGGGCTTTTTTTGGTAAAGTCAAAAAATAAAGCTTGAAAACAAATGAATTTTCTAAAAATTCTTTCATCCATTCCCATCCGATGATATAGTGGATAACGTAAAAAAAACAGGAGGTAAGATATATTATGAGTAAAAAAGATGTCTTTGCTTTAGGTTTTATGATTTTCGCATTATTCTTTGGTGCGGGTAATTTGATTTTCCCTCCTGAACTCGGTGCCCTGGCCGGAACACAGTTCTTTCCTGCAATACTCGGCTTCATTGTTACCGGTGTCGGATTACCTCTGACTGGATTGATTGCTGTCGCATGGGTCGGCGGGGGAATCCGTACACTTGCCCGTCCGCTTCCTAAATTCGTCGGTGCCCTACTGACTTTTGCTTTATATGTCGCCATCGGACCTTTTTTTGGAATTCCACGGACTTCCGTCGTCACGTATGAACTTGGTGTTGTTCCCTTCTTAAGTGGTCCTAGTCAAACGACGCTGTTGATTTCTTCTTCCGTTTTCTTTTTAATCACATTGTACCTTGTCCTTAAACCGGGCAAACTGCTTGATATCATTGGTCGTTTTATCACTCCGTTGTTGCTGTTGGCACTTGCGACACTCAGTATCAGCAGTATCTTAACGCCATTATCAGCAGTTCAACCCCCTGCCTCTTCGTACGATGGTTTTACAGATGCATTCATTCAGGGATTTCTTCAAGGATACTTGACGCTTGACGCTCTCGGCGCTCTTGTATTTGGTGTCATCGTCCTGCATACACTACATGCCAGAGGTTTAAAAAGTCGAAAAGTCCAATTAAAAACCGTGACACAAGCCGGATTAATTGCTGCACTATCACTGACTCTGGTTTACACCGGACTCGGTTTCATTGGTCGGAATAGTTTTGGAGCAGTCGGGGTAATCGATGGCCCTTCATTATTACAACAATATGCCGAAAGTACATTTGGTACGATTGGTCTGATGATTTTGGGAGTCGCTATTTTGCTTGCCTGTTTAACGACATCCGTTGGTCTTGTCACAGCTTTTTCAGAATATATGATGTCGCTCTCAACCCGTCTCACACTTCCAATCACCGGCACGATCACAACCGTTTTAGGTTTTTCCGTTTCAATTGTCGGACTTGATGCCTTACTTGCGATTGCGGTACCTGTTTTGATGTTCCTGTATCCGATCGTCATCGTCCTGATTGGTTTGACCTTTATCCGTTCTTTGCTGAAGAGACCATCACTTGTGTATCGAACCACTTTATCGGTCACGGCCTTATTCTCTTTATTAAGTGCTCTCCATACGTTAAAAGTTTTGACTAATCCGATAGTCGCTGTATATTCATTCTTGCCGTTATCCGATAAAAGTTTAGCTTGGCTGTTGCCTGTTTTGATCACCTTCTTCATCAGTTCATCGATTAGACACGTTTCTCCAAATTCTATTCCTGAAAAACAGATTGGCTAGTGATGCCGCTTTCATCGCTATGGTATGATTAAAAAAATGAAATTCTACTGGAGGCGTCGCTTTAATGGATAAGATTGCTTGGATTACCGATAGTATGGCTTTTTTCCCATCCGGGGAAGCTGAAAAACTCGGAGTCCATGTCGTACCAACAGTCATCATCATCAACGGAGAATCATACCGGGAATATGCTGATCTGTCGATTGAACAACTGGATCAAAAAATGCGCGAAAATTCTTCTGTCATCCCGACGACTTCACAACCGTCGTTTGGTGAGTTAGTTGAACTTTACGAGCGTTTACAAGCAGACGGTTATGATTATGCGTATGCTGTTCACATCACGAGCGGCTTAAGTGGGACGTATGCCAGTTCTGTCGCCGCTGCGGATGCTGTCGGTTTTAAGTTATATGCCATTGACTCTTACACCGGTGCTACGAATCAACAAAACATGTTACGTCTTTCCATCGAAATGGCGCAAGCTGGTAAGCAGCCGGAAGAAGTCATGCAAGTCTTGGAACAGTTCAAGCACCACTCTCATTTCTATCTGATTATCGGCAACATGGAGACGATGCGTCGAAGTGGTCGTGTTTCCAGCAGTCAATTTTTACTGGCCAACATGCTGAACATTAAACCGATCGTGAAGTTCGACGAGGTCGGTAAACTGGTTCCGTTTAAAAAAGTGCGGTCGATTAAAAAAGCTTTTCACGAAATGTCATTCGAGATCGCTACTAAAATCGAACAGTTTGGTTTATACAATCAGACCCTTTACATCGGCCATACACTTGCGCGGTCTTCTGCCGAACAATTACGCGATTTGCTGCAAACAAAATTGCCACAGATTTCAATCGAAATTACACAGTTTGGTCCATCCATTCTCACGCACGCTGGATCGGAAACCGTTGGTGTGTACTGGTTCGATGATTTGACTGTCAACCTATAAGAAGTAACCTTGAACGACTTCCTTTATTTTGGACGCTGCTCCCGCTTATTAGGTGATTCCGATATTACATCGGAGTCATCTTTTTTAGTGCCCGTATAACAGTCCATCTACACAAAAAAACCGAATGGGACCTTTGAATTAAGTGTCCCCATTCGGGTAAGTGTTATCCTTGCTGCAAATCATTCATTTGTTTAAAGACATCATCAAGCATCGTCGCTTCATCTTCTTGGCGCAAAATCGTCTGATGCGGACGAGTGATTCGTTTTTCCCATGCTTCTGCCGGATAAACGGTCCAATCGAACTGCTCCACTTCCTCTAAATAACGGAGTACCGTTTCCAGAGAAGGGTTTTCTTCGTATTGTCGTAACCAGTTTGCATAACGTTTATCTGGTTTCCCATCCTTCAGTAAGGTTCTACCACTCTCAAGAATAGACCATTTCGGCTTCGCATCAATTTGAAACAACTCCAAATGCCGGAATCCCTCAAACGTGCGGCTCGTAAATGGAATCAAACCGTTCTTTTCAACGAGACGTTTCAATCGCAAATGCGTCCGCATCGTCATGAACCGTTTTTCTTCTCCTACTCGCTCTACTAATAAAGTAGGAACTGCAATCGTCTTCATCGCCGTTTCATCAAAAAGCAGACTGTGATCGATATCAATTAATAACATGACCGGTCTCCTTTTGTTTACGTCGCGATGAGATGAAGGCATAGGACAGACACAAGATGAACGCAGCAAAACAAAAACCACCAACAACATCCGAGAAGTAATGCACGTTCAAGATAATACGTGACGAACCCATTGCTAAAATCAACAGACTAAGAAAGATTCCCAAAATGATTTTCCCGGCCCGATTTAAAAACCGCCAACTCAAAATCAAAAATCCACCGTACACTGCAAAAGCCATTGACGAGTGACCGCTCGGAAAACTATAGCCGACTCCGCCAACCAATTCATTGAGTGAAGGACGATCCCGGACAAAAAAAGCTTTAGCAACTTGATTGAGAACGGCCACCGCCAAAAAGGATAACAGATACCAAATACTTCCCACCCGATCTCGCCACAGGTAATAACTGATGGCGGTTAACAGAAGTGTCACCGTTACGGCTCCTACTCCTGATCCTAACTGCGTGAACCAACTGACATAGTCAGCCGGGACTTGTTTCGACATGCGATTGGACAGTTGCGCGTCAAATAAAAAATAGCCCGTCAACCGGATGGAGATAGCGATTCCGAGAAAGATGACGAACGCAATTCCTGAAACAGCTAAAGCTTTTCGATTTAGTTTCATCAATACGTCCCTTTCCGTTGCTCAAGTTCTTCGGCCGAATAATCTTCTTTATCACGTAATCGGTGTGCAAGACGTCCAGACGCATTGGCAGCGATGGCTGCTACGATATCATCCATGAAGGTATTGACGCGTCCGTCATCGACCTTTGTATCCAGCTCTTTGATAATCCCGATCTTAGCCTTATCCAAGTAACCAAACGTCGTTACGGCAATCGAACCGTACGTATTGACAGCTCCAATTGCAATCGTCTCGTCGACGCCAAACAATCCTTCATCACTACGAATGATGGATAAAAGCGGTTCAGATAACAATCCTTTTTCGGCTAAAATATCGAGTTCTGCCCCAACGAGAATAGCATGCTGCAACTCCCGTTTTTCGAGAACACGTTCCACGGAGCTGACACAGGTTTCAAGCGTAAGTTCAATCGTGTATGGTGCTTGCATTTGATACACGATTTCAGCAATTGCATGAATCGTAACACCTCGCTCATGCAGCTTATCGATTGCTGCTTGTTTTACTTCTTTAGAATGTGCTTTTTCTTTCATGACAAAATCCACCTCTCTGACAAAGTTCTTCACAAGTATACACGGATTGCTGCTCTCCCCTCAAACTTCTTTGACATCACACCGATAATCCGTCATGATTATCCTGTAAAGCGTTATCATTTCAGGGGAAAGTAGGGGATTTTCGATGAACATCGGGGTAGTTTTGTTTCCATCGAAACGAATTCAGGATTTTGCGAATTCATACCGAAAACGGTACGATTCCAAGTATGCGTTAATCACACCACACATTACGATGCGAGAACGGATCAGTGTCGATGATACCGAACTTGATTCCATCGTAGCTGCTCTCAATCAGGTAGCAGAGCAAACGAAACCGGTTTCACTTCATATCCAAGGCGCTCGGTCTTTCCATCCGACGAATAATGTCTTATTTTTAAAAGTCATGCCGACGGATGAATTGGAACAATTACATCAAGCCTTGCATTCGGGTGATCTTAGTCACACACCGAAGTATGATTTCTTACCTCACATTACAATCGGTCAAGATTTATCCGATGTCGAATTATTCGACGTTCTCGAACGATTGAAAATGGAAGATATCCGTTTCCAAGAAGATGTCACCAAGATGGCTCTTCTGTATGAACTCGAAAATGGTTCATGGAGTGTGTACGAAACGTTCCGATTTACAGGTCAATAACATCAAACTTCCCGGTCGAACTTGCGACCGGGAAGTTTTAGTTCTGGCAAAACCCCATAAGCATTTGCTTGTTCTTCCAGCTCAGCATGATGCGGCTCGACACGCTTGATCGGATTGATGCGGGCGACCGGTTCTGTTTTCCGCTCCAAATCGACTCTGACTTGCCGATTCACATATTGGACTACCGTAAAATCTACTTGGTACATAGAATATCCCTCCCTAAAGTTCAGCTCGTTATTCTGTTATTCCCAAAATCTCTTTAAGAAAAACAAAAAACCAAGGTTTCCCTTGGTTTTAACTGTACAGTTTAGTTCGGAATGAACGAAAATTCTTATTATATTATAAGATATGGAAACCGCTGTCGACGTGAAGAATCTCACCCGTAACACCACTCGACATCTGGGACAAGAGGAATAATCCACTTTGACCAATTTGTTCTGTCGTGACGTTACGGTGAAGTGGTGCCCGCTCTTCAATACTTTCGAGAATCGAATTGAAATCACCGACACCTTTTGCAGAAACCGTTCGGACCGGACCGGCTGAAATCGCGTTGACGCGAACACCCTGCTTTCCGTACTCTGCTGCTAAGTAACGGACACTTGCATCGAGTGCCGCTTTCGCGACGCCCATCACGTTGTAGTTCGGGACCATCTTTTCGCCACCAAGATACGTCAATGTAATAACAGAGGCATCTTCCGTGAAGAAATCTTTTGCCGCTTTCACAACAGCCGTCAAACTGTATGCCGAGATATCGAGTGCTTGCGCAAACTGTTCGCGTGTCACACCTGAGAATTCACCACGTAATGCTTCTTTATCGGCAAAAGCAATCGAGTGAGCGATTCCTGAAATTTGTCCGTGATCGGCATGAATCGTTTCAAATACTTGTGTGATTTCAGCATCACTCGTGACATCACACGTATAATACGTCGCCGGTCGTGAAAGTTCTTGACCTAATTTTTCGAGTGGCGCCTTGAAGCGTTCTCCGACATACGTAAAGGCAAGACTTGCCCCTGCTGCATCAAGAGCACGTGCGATTCCCCATGCGATTGACCGTTGATTGATGACACCCATTACAACATACGTCTTTCCCTCAAGCGAAGGATAAATATTCATTATGAGTTCCCCCTTAAATTAGTACCTGGTAATAACACCTATATCTAGGTTACAAAAACGTAACGCTTCTGTCAACCATCGCTCTTGATATTGCGATTTTGATAAATTACGGTAATATAGAAAGAGACAGAAAGTAGGGATGGAATGAACCGTTTTAAATCATTTACACAACGTTATGATAACACGTTGCTTTTTTTGCTCGGTTGTTTGATGGTCATCAGTGTCATCGCAATCTATACCGCGCAACCTTTCTTACAAGGGGCAATCAGTGAAATCAATTTCATGGCAAAACAGATTCAGTGGTATATCATCGGATTTATCGCACTGTCTGTCGTCATTCTCATCGATTATGAGCAGCTGAAACGTTTTCACTGGTACTTATATGGAGCAGGGATCATCTCCCTGATTGGTCTCGTTGTTTTACGTAATACGCCGTTGGTCGCAAACATTAAAGGGGCGTACGGTTGGTATCAGTTCCCCGTCATCGGAACCGTTCAACCGGCTGAGTTCATGAAGTTTTTTCTGATTGTTACGTTAGCTGCGGTGATTTCGGAACACAATGCCCGGTATGTCCAACATGAACGGGACTTCCTGCTGTTAGTCAAGATGGCCGCGATTACGTTGCTTCCGCTTGCTTTAATCATCATTCAACCTGACTTAGGAATCGGTTTGATTCTCTGCGTCATCTTAGCGTGTGCGATGTTACTGTCCGGCTTGAACTGGAAATGGTTGCTTACTATGTTCGGCTTGTTGACCGTCGCAATTGTCGGATTCTTTTATCTGTTTTATTTCCAGAATGATTTACTCGCCACCTTCTTCCCGGGGCATGCGATGAACCGGATTATGGCTTGGTTACAACCGTTTGAGTATGCGGATGACCTTTCCTATCAGCTGGTCCAATCGATTAACGCTATCGGCTCAGGTCAGATGTTTGGTGTCGGGTACGGAAAACTGCAAGTATCAGTTCCCGAACTGCATACCGATTTTATCTTCACCGCGATCTCAGCTCACTACGGCTTTATCGGTGCAGCCGTCGTTCTAATTATCTTGTTCCTTTTCATCTACCGGTTGATTCAAATCGCGCTGGAAACAGCAGATCCGTTTGGAACGTATATCGTAACGGGTTATGTCGCCATGTTCACATTCCAAATCTTCCAAAACATCGGTATGACGATGGGTGTCTTACCGATCACCGGTCTCCCGCTTCCCTTCATTAGTTACGGAGGGTCGACGATGATTGTTAACTTGGTTGGACTCGGCTTGATCATGGCAATTGCTTCACAGTCCCGTATCTCGATGTTTGATGAAGATTAACTTCAAAAAAGAGTGGCATCCAGTCGGGTGCCACTCTTTTGGTATTCACGAAAGACTTAAGTCGTCCGGCAACGGTGCGACGAATGTCATCACCTCACCTGTCCCTGGATGCGGAAACGTAGCAGATGCGCTGTGTAGTGCTTGTCTCGCAATCAATGGTGTCCCTTTATACATCGTATCTCCGACTAACGGATGACCAAGTGCAGCAAGGTGAACCCGGATTTGATGCGTCCTTCCCGTCTCCAGTTTAATCGTCAATCGGGACAATTCACGCGAAAACGCAGTAATTCGCTCACTCGTTAAGATATGCGTTACTGCCTGTTGACCATCCTCCCGGACCATTCTTTCCATGAAGGAATGATCGGTTTGACCGATCGGAAGATCAATTGTCTGAGGTTTGATTGATCCTTCAATCAACGCCACGTACCGGCGATCGAGCAAACCATTCTGTTGCATCTTGCTCAACTGATGATGCGCAAGGGCATGTTTTGCAAAAACGACCAAACCACTCGTGTCACGGTCCAACCGATTGACGATATGAATCGCGTATGGAATTTGATGTTGCCGGTAATAACCGAGCACGAAATTCGATAATGACCGCTCTGGATGGAGTCGGGACGGAATGGAAGCCATGCCCGGTGGTTTATTGACAATCAACAGCCATTCATCTTCAAAGAGGATATCGAGTTCCCCGCTTGTCGCATGCATGTCCTGAGCAGGCTGTTCTTCCGGAAACCGGACATAAATCCGGTCGCCTTCATGAACGGGCTCGTTGACGTTGACATGTTGTCCATTCCGTAAAATATTCCCGTGGTGCTTGATCGAAACTAACATTTTTCGGGAAATATGGAGGCGTGTCGTACAAAAATGACCGACACTCCAGCCATCTTCAATAGAAGTTACTTGTTGTTCAATTTGAAATGCCATCACGTTACCTCTTTATAATTAACTTCTTTCTTCTGCTAAAAATGATTCTCGGACGCGTTGCCAAAACGGGAAAGAGCGGAATCGGGCGAATTTGACTTTTTTATCGGACACACGACAACGGATTGACTTAACATTTTGATGCACAATCGATGCATAATGATCGTATGTCAATTGAAAATCAATCGGATTGACCGGTTGAATCTCGACATCGTGGTGCTTCGGCAATAACATCGGGGATCCAATCGTCCGGTACACCCGGTTATTGATTGAAGCCATTTCTGTGATCTGGATCGCCTCGAGCGCCGGGTGCACAATGGCCCCGCCCAGTGCTTTATTGTAGGCTGTTGAACCGGATGGGGTTGAAATACACAGACCATCACCACGAAACGTTTCAAAATACTCTCCGCGAATCGACAGATCACAGACCAATGTCTGATTAAAACTTTTAATCGTACATTCGTTTAATGCCAACAGTTTATTCGTCGAACCGTCTGCATAATCGATCGATAATTCAAGTAGCGGATATTCAACGGTCGCTATGTTATCGTCCGCGATGTGTTGAATCAATTCATCCATTTCTTCCGGTCTCCAGTCGGCATAAAAGCCGAGATGCCCGGTATGAATTCCGACCAGCGTGATTTCCTCGACCTGATCCAAATAAGAATGGAAGGCTTGCAACATCGTACCATCCCCGCCGATTGAAATCACGATTTCCGGAGTAACGACGTCTCGATGACTTCCCCGTTCGATCAACGCCTGTTCTACTTGTTCCTTCAGCATATGGGAACGTTCATCGCCCCGAGCCGTAACCGCAAAACGCATCGTCATCCCCCTACTCTTTTGTTCGATTCTTTGCTTCGGTCGCCTCTCGTTCATGTAAAACGACTTGAGCATCTTGTATCTCTACTTTCAGCTGACTCATCTCCGCATCGAGCAGAAACGCTGCTTCAGCCGCACGCCTCAATCGTTCCCGTGTCTCTTCGGGAATGTTCCCCTGATATTTATAATTCAAAGAATGTTCGATCGTCGCCCAAAAATTCATTGCAAGTGTCCGGATTTGAATCTCAACAAGTGTCGGGATTTCTCCTTCAATCGTTTGGACAGGATAAGCAATGATGATGTGGTACGAACGATACCCACTCTCCTTCTTTTGTGTAATGTAGTTGCGTTCCTCGACAATCTTAAAGTCTCCCCGTGAACGTAACAGTTCTAAGACATGGATGATGTCATCCACGAATTGGCACATGATCCGGAGACCTGCTATATCTTGCATATCTTGTTCCAATAACTCGATATCAATCGATTTTCGTTCAGCCTTCTGTAAGATACTCTTTACAGGTTTGACACGTCCTGTGACAAATTCAATCGGTGAATGTTCCCCACGTTGTTGAAATTGTTTTCGAATGGCTTTTAATTTTACTTTTAATTCATCCACTGCGATTTGATACGGTGCGAGAAATAAGTCCCAATTTTCTTTTGTCATCGTTATTGTCACCACTTTTAGTCTAAATTGTTAGTTCAATTCGTTCCACTACACCATTCATGGTATCATATTTTCAAGCATTCAACTAGAAAGGTGTGGTCGGAAATGAGACAAGAAATGGAAATTGAATTTAAAAACCTGTTAAACGAAACGGATTACACCAAACTGATGGAACGGTACAATACATCCGGGTCTTCTGTTTGGCAAGCAAATGACTATTTTGATACACCTACGTTTGAACTTCGTAGCTACGGTGCTGCATTGCGCATTCGTGAAAAGAAGACCGGTTTGGTTTTGACTTTGAAAGAACCGCAGGACGACGGGTTACTTGAAACACATGTGTCTTTGTCCGAACAAGAGGCGGAAGATTTATTCCAATACGGTTTGATCCACTCTCCTGAAATGAATCAGCAGTTGGAAAAATTCGAATTAACGACTTCACTTGAACATTTAGGACGCCTTGAAACAGAACGATTCGAGAAACAACTGGAAAGCGGTTTGTTAGTTTTAGATAAAAGTACGTATTTAGGCACCACAGATTATGAACTTGAATTTGAAGTGACAAACTACGCGGCCGGTAAACGTGCGTTCGAAGAACTGTTGCAAACAAACGAGATTCCCCTTCGTGAAACAAAAAATAAAATCGTCCGTTTTATGGACCGTAAAGCGCTTACACGTTAATCGTGTAGAAATGTACAAGCAAAACCTTTGCTCTTTCTTTTTTTTCGTTGCTAAAATAGGGTAACGATATTAAAAAGAAAAGGGGTGAACGGATGGAACACGAACAATGCAACGGTTCATATTGTTCATTGGACGAACCATCAATTCAACAACCGACAAAACCACTAGAAATCTATCATTTTCTAGACATCACACAAACGGATGGTTTACGGTTGATTCCCGTTCTCAAGAAATTAGAATTAGAATACGGTCATCTGTTCCGTCTTCGGACAATTGCAACAATTCCTTGTGCGCCTTCGCGATCAGCGTGTGATATGTCACCTCTGCTGATTCTAAAAGCAATTGAATTGCAGGGGAAAACGTTTGGCATGCGATTCATGCGTCGTTTACGCATGTTGCATAATGTCGAAGGAAAAAGCGCTTATTCGCGCTCTTCCCTGATGCGATTGGCAGAAGCATTAACGGAATTTGGTCTTGATTTAGCAGAATTCCATCGTGATATCGAATCAGATACCATTCAATTGATGCTCGAAAAGGAAACTGAACTGGTGACCGATTGGGACGTACGTATTCTCCCGACGCTTGCTTTTGTTGGAGATGAGGAAGCAATCAAGGCTGAAGGCCATTATGAATACTTGATTTATGTATCGATTCTGAACGAATTGTTAGAACAACCGTTTGAGAAACAGGCAAAGCCTCCTCTCGAACAATTCTTGAGACGGTATGACACCGCAACGACTTCTGAAATTGCATTTATCTATGATGCAACAGAAGCGCAGGTTGAACACGAATTGAAAAAGTTAATGCTTCAACAAAAATGCGTTTCACTGACGTATTGTGACGGTAAAGTATGGCGTCATTTAAAAGATTCTGCCCATGCTTAACTTAAAGAAGCTGCTTCCACGTCAATCGCGGAAGCAGCTTCTTTGTCGTTCTTTTAAACTCGGATGGGGGAAAAGAGAATCATCAGGGGGAATGTGATTCGCTTCACATGTTTAGTATAATCGAATACATCCCTCTTCGAAAGCCCTTTGTTCATATTTTCACAAAATTGTCATTCTCCGAGCAGTGCTTCAAATTCATCGAGTACCCGTTCGAATTGACGGAGGGCTGCTTCAACCGGAGCTTTCGTCGTCATATCGACGCCTGCCGCCTTGAGGACTTCAATCGGATAATCACTTGATCCTGCTTTGAGGAAGTTATTGATGTAGCGCTCGACCGCCGGCTCTCCTTCTTCTAAGATTTGCGAAGTCAGTGCCGCTGCTGCAGAAATACCTGTCGCATACTGATAGACATAATAGTTGTAATAAAAGTGTGGAATCCGTGCCCATTCCAAACCAATTTCTTCATCTAACACGATACCCTCACCGAAATACGTTTCATTTAAGGCATAGTACGTCTTAGTTAAGAATTCAGGTGTCAGCGCTTGTCCAAGACGTGCCGCTTCATGAATCTGGTGTTCGAACTCTGCAAACATCGTCTGACGGAATAACGTTCCACGGAATGTTTCCAATTGGTTGTTCAAGAGGTACAGTTTCTCGTTTTTATCCGTCACACGTTTCAACAAGTAATCATTTAGGAGTGCTTCGTTTGTCGTCGATGCTACCTCAGCGACAAAGATTGAATAATCACCATAAGCGTATGGTTGATTCTGACGTGTATAGTAGCTATGGACGGAGTGACCAAACTCGTGTGCTAATGTAAACAAGTTGTTGACGTTATCCTGCCAATTCATCAAGATGAACGGCTGTGTATCGTATGCGCCTGAAGAATAGGCACCACTCCGCTTACCACGTGTTTCACGGACATCGACCCAGCGTTCCGCAAGACCTTCTTCAAGAATATGTTTGTATTCAGGTCCTAGTGGTGCTAATCCATCCACCATCAACTGTTTGGCTTCTTCGTACGTCACCTTCATTTCGACTTCACTGACGAGCGGTGTATACATATCATACATATGCAGTTCATCGACGCCTAAAATCCGTTTACGTAAAGCAACATAACGGTGTAACAACGGAAGGTGTTCGTGAACCGCTTCAATCAATCCGTCATATACCTGCTCCGGAATCGTGTTTCCGTGTAACGCTGATTCGCGGGCCGTTTTGAACTTCCGGACCTCGGCATAGAAGTTATCTTTTTTGACGGAACCGGCTAAAGTAGAGGCTAATGTGTTCGTATACTGACTATACGTCTCATACATCGCTTTAAACGCGTCCTCGCGGACAGAACGATCTTTTGACTCCATGAACGTGATGAAACGTCCGTGCGTCAGTTCTGCCTCTTCCCCGTCCTCACCTTTGATTTTCGGGAATTTCATATCTGCATTATTTAACATGCCAAATGTCGTTCCCGACTGTCCGAGAACTTCTCCTGCTTTTGCGAGAATTGCCTCTTCCGCTTCTGACAAGACATGTTCCCGTTCACGGTTCAACTCGTCAAATGCATGACGGTAAAGCGCAAGATCCGGATTCTGATCCAAGTACGAAGCGATCGTCTCTTCTGGAACTTCCAACAGCTCAGGTGTCATGAAGGCTAATGTTGCACCAATTTGCGAAGCCAGCGTCCGGGCACGGTCATTCATCGCCTGATAAAAACTATCCGCCGTATTTTCATCGTAACGCATATGTGCATATGTATAGAGCTTATGCAGCCGTCTTGAGATTTCGTCACGAAGTTGAAGTCCTTCATATAAAGTTGCATCCGACTGTGCAAGACGCCCTTTATACTCGACAAGTAGTGGAAGCATTGCTTTCACTGACTCAAAATCCTCTTCCCATTTTTCGTTCGTTTCATAAATCGATTCTAAATTCCACGTTTCTTCGTTCTTGACGTCTTTCCGTGTTAATACTTCTGCCATATGAATCACTCCTTTACTTCATTTATACCTGTTTCCCTTTCGACAAACAAACGAAGCGCTCCTGCTAACCTTTGATCTTCTTCCAAACGAGCCGATAAATCAGCAGGACGGTTTTGAAAAAGTTCAGACAGGTGGTATTGAAGAAAGTTGATAATCGCCATCCATTCTTCAATCAGAGCATATAAATCAGCTAGCTCAAATCGAATCTTCATCTGTGTCAAACATTCTGTGAGAAATGAAAGGAGATTGGGCACGGAGTAATTTCCTTTTAAACGCAGGTAAACTGCTATTTGAATTTCAAAAGGATGGACGGGTACGGAAAGTAACGCAGATAAGGGCAAAAAACACCAGGATGGAAGTGTAGAGACATAAAGATTGGAGTGATAAAGAGGAAAGCGTACATAACGATGCGGTAACGAAGAAAAAAACGGACGAAGCCGATAGTGTTTTATCAGTGTCGTCCATGGTCGTTCGAGGAATTGTCGCGGAACCGGACGTGGGAAAAGAAATTGCTCCACTGACAAGGACACGCGCTGACAGATTACAAAACGTTGTGCGAACGGAAGTGGATGCATGTAGCGGATAATTCGTTCCTGCTCGATTAAATCAATATAACCATTCTTCATAAATGCCGGTTTCATCCAGCCATCGAGCTTAAGAAACTGACCGCTCGACTCATGAAACCCGATCCACCGTACTTGATATCCGCCTTGTTGATCGATCGACCATCTTCGTCGCCATTCTTCAGCGCTCATTTTCGAGCGCTGAATCTCAATCCCGATTTCTCCGGGCCATATTAAAAGGTCAAATCGTCTTCGCCCCCGTACCGCCTCAATTTCAACCTTAAATCGTAAATTTTCAAAATGGGCAGCAAGTCGTGTTTTCCAAAATTGATGTTCTGACGATTCACCGGTACAGGCCGTTACGTGAACAAAATGTAGCCGTTTTTTCCCTTGCCGGATCCGAAGGCGTGTTTGGCAATACGGACAGTAAAGTATTTTACCTGCTAAGGATTGTAAGGTCTCAAGCTGACTGTTGATTCGATTTCCTTGCTCATCCATCGCCTCAAACATCTTACTCCTCCTTATTAGAGCAACGGTGAAAATAACCGCGAAATGGATTCGATCAAACGTTGACTAAAACTTCTTTGAATAAAGACACTCCGTTCGACCTGTGAAGAATTCGAAAAATCTTCATAAAAATCACGTGTCAATTCATGGACTGAATTTGTCCCGTACAAAAAGGCATTTACTTCAAAGTTCAAATGGAAACTTCTTAAGTCCATGTTCGCTGTGCCGATCGTCGCAATCGCATCATCGACTACGATGACTTTCGAGTGCATGAACCCTTTGTTGTATTCGTAAATCTTTACACCTGCTAATAATAAGTCTTCAAAATAAGAGCGGCTGGCATAAAAAACAACTTTATGGTCCGGAAAACTCGGCAAGAGGATTCGGACATCGATACCAGACATGGCGGCGGTCTTCAAAGCTGTCATCAGGTCCTCATCCGGAATTAAATACGGAGAAGCGATGTAAACCGAACTGCGGGCTTCCGTGATTAAACCAAAGTATAAAGACTTCATTGTTTCATGTGGTTCATCCGGTCCGCTCGCAATGATTTGAACACCCCCTGTCGCTTCCTCCATGACTTCGAGCGGTTTCATGTAATACGGTGTAAACAACCGTTCTCCCGTCATGTAGTACCAGTCCTGAAGGAAAATCAGTTGCAACTCCGAGACTGCTTCTCCCCTAACCAACAGGTGGGTATCTCGCCAAAATCCAAACATCTTATCTTTTCCCATATACTCGTCTCCGACATTGATTCCACCGGTGAAAGCAACTGTACCATCAATGACAACGATTTTCCGATGATTCCGGTAATTGGATTTACTCGAGATAAAAGGAAGGACGACAGGGAAAAATGGGCGCACTTCGATTCCGACCGCCTCCATCTTTTTGAAGTAGGTTTTGTCCGTTGAGAAACAACCGACAGCATCATATAAAAAACGAATCTCTACTCCCGCTTCTGCACGTTCAATCAATGCTTCTTGCAATTCTAGCGCAAGTGCGTCATCCCGGACGATATAGTACTCCAAATGGATATGGCGTTCTGCTTGACGGATTTCTGCTAACAATAACGGAAATTTCTCTTGTCCGTTCGTCAATACTTTCGTATGGCTATTATACGAAATCGGCAAGCGGCTGATCGAATCGATAAGTTTAACAACTTTCGTGTAATGTCCATGTCGGAACACTCGATTGTGTATCCCATGATCAAACTGGGTACGATATTTAATGTAAGACTCTTCATCGAGCATCGCTTTCAGACGAAACATTCTTTTTCGTCTATAATTTTGACCAAAGGTGAAATACACGAAAACACCGACGACCGGTAATGCCATCATGACAAGTGCCCAGACAAGCGTTCGTTCCGGATTCCGGTTCTCAAGCAAGATGATGACGAAGACACTCAGTACGACGAGAATGATGACGAGAGAGAGCCATCCTACCATGTACACACTCCAGTAATAAGAAAGAAATCCGATCAGACTGACTGTCAACAGCAGCGTCATAAGTAATTGGACACGTCGCAACATGGTATCCCCTCCTGTAATTTGTTATGAATGACATACTTTTATGTAGAAGGGACGATTCAAAATGAAAACGTATCTAGTGACTGGTGCAACAAGCGGAATTGGTGAAGCTACCGCCTTACAACTGGCACAAGAAGGACATACTGTCCTTGCGCTTGGACGAAATGAGGAACGTGGTCACGATTTGGAACGTCGCGGTGAAAGACGGATCAACTTCTTTCCAGTCGACTTGTCGATTCCATCCGACATCGATCGATTTTTCGAAGACACAAAAGAACAATTCCCAATACTTGACGGGATTTTCAACAATGCCGGAACCTTCGGACAGCCGGTTGCACCAGAACGGGTGACTGACCAACAGAGCGAAGTCTTTCAAGTCAATTATCATGCACCGGAGCAGATCATTCAACATGCAGTCAAACGGCTGAGTCGTGGTGCTTCCATCGTTAATAACAGTGCAATTGTCGGACATGTTAAATTCCCTGCCATGCTCTTGCCGTATGCTTCCTCCAAGAGTGCTCTTCTTACGCTTACGAAAACATATGCTGCTCGGTTTCACGGAAAATATCGTTTTAATGCTATCTGTCCCGGTCCTGTCGACACGAAGTTAAGTCATTCCTTATATGGTGGAAAAGATAAGTTTGATTTAGCGATGAAACATCATTTACGTGGTGAAGCGGCTCAACCGTCTGAAATCGCAGAAGTCGTCTGCTTTTTATTATCCGATAAAGCAAGTTACATCAATGGACAAACCTTAGTCGTCGATGGCGGTTACACCCTCACTTGATTATTCTACACAACAAAGGACTGCTTCCAAACAAATTGGAGCAGTCCTTTTTGATTGTACCGTTTGATTCTGTTAATTCGGAAAATGCTTCCGAATGAACGTAAAGACATCGCCAGGTACGATTATTTTTCCATACTCTGCTACAGGATGAATCGTCTGTTCACTAAAGCTCAAGTACTCTGCAATCAGACTCATTACATTTTCCTGTTCTTCCACTTCTGTTTCTTCTTTAAAGTGAAGGTGCAACAGGTAGAGTCCGTCTTTTTGATAAAGAGACGTTTTCACTTCTTCGAAGATCGGTGCTTCTGCATATTGGCTAAGGGCAATGATATGCTCGAAATCTGTTGTTTCAAATAAGACATCTTGACTGAGTTCCGTTTCTTTTTCTTCCGCATCAGACATTGCGGAACGAAGTAACGAATCCAACTCATCTTCGTCAACTTGTTCTCCGTCAATCGTTGTTTTAGCGATTGTAACAGTGACTTCTAAACCTTTTTCAAATGCCTGTACTTGTATCCATAGTGGACCTTCGAAGGAGATGGACTCTTTTTCATTCGCTTCATCCATCATCTGCCAGAATAACTGTTCTCCACGTTCACGGTTGTACCAAATCTCGTCTCGGGCGAAGCCGCGGCGTTCGATGTCCGTGTACGTAATGAAGAACTTGACGGTGTTGTCATTGACGCGTTCGATTTTCAATATGTCCACTCCTTTCCTCTCGCTCTTATCTAGTATACGAACGAGCACTTCACATAGATTCAAAAGAATCATTAAACATATAGGGTATATTCCTTTGTTATCTCTATTTTAACCTTTTTAGGCGGTAACAAAAAGCACACTGCTCAGAAAGCAGCGTGCTCATGACAATTTACTCGTTGACAAGGCGCTGAGCTTCCAACAACTGGAAGGTACGGACTTTTCGCGGTAAAAAGCGGCGGATTTCATCCTCGTTGTATCCAACTTGAAGACGTTTTTCGTCAATCAGAATTGGACGGCGTAATAAACCTGGATATTCTTGAATCAAATCATACAAGTGTTGTAACGATAAGTTTTCTACCGACACATCTAATTTTGAAAAGACTTTCGAACGTGTCGAGATGATTTCATCTGTTCCGTCCTCTGTCATACGAAGTATTTGTTTAATTTCATCAAGCGATAATGGCTCTGAGAAAATATTACGTTCCACAAATGGGATTTCATGTTCTTCAAGCCACGCGCGCGCTTTACGACAAGAAGTACAGCTTGGTGAAGTATAGAGTGTTACCATTGAAAAACATCCTCCCCCTGATTTCACATCATTTCTCCTGCGTAAATTTATTACCCAGTAGTTGATGATTCTATTACTTGACAGTTTACTTTGATTTTCATTAAAAAATAAAACCCGATATATGTTTTGAGATGAAAGAACTTTTCGTAAAAAAACTTGCTAGAGCCACCAGGTGGCTTCAGCAAGCTGGTGTGTGATCAAAGGGTTGAGAAATCGTCTCTTTTGCTTTAGGGAGTTTAATCTCTTTTAATTTTTTTTCAAAAATGTCCCGCAAAAGGCGTTTTTTCAACTTTTTCTTTTTATCACGTTCTTTCATACTCCGACACCTCACTCGGTCCGAAAAAAGAACTGTTAACCAACGAAAGCTAAATTATCATCTTCTACATTAATTAGTATACCACGTTTACCTGATTTCTATTCCTACTTGAAGCAATTAATTATGTGAGATTGTCGATTTGTCTTTAGTAAATAGTTGCAATTGCTCGCCACTTCACGTAAAGTGTATAGAAATACTTACTCGTGAAAGGAGTTATTTTTTATGCCAGTTACCCTTGTCACTATCATTGAACATCCGATTGCCCAAAAATATTTAGCACGATCCGGCTTGAATCATGCCATTTCTGTAGCAGAACAGGCGTTGAGACTCGCTACCCAGCGTGGTCTGGATGCAGATACAGCAACGAAGGCTGCCCTGCTTCATGATATCGGTCATTATGAATGGTATACAGACGGCACATGGAATTATGATCTCTACCGTCAAAATGACATCCATGCGATCAAAGGAGCGGAACGGGCCCATAAATTACTGATTCGTCTCGGTGAAGAACCGGAACGGGCAAAAGAAATCGCCCTTGCCGTTCTGTTGCACACAGATTCCTATTTACCACCGGGGACGATTAACCGGACTCCATTGCAACAATTGGTCCATGATGCCGATACGCTTGAAGAACAACCGGGTGGTCTTCATCATTATGAGAAAATTCCATTCGAAGAAGCCGTCAGCCGTCTGCATGCTCTTGACTCGGTTGTCCACCGTTTCAACAACCTTCCCCGTATTGCTTCCGAAAATTAAAAAAAGGCATTCCCGAATAACTTCAGGAATGCCTTTTAGTTTGGTTAAATTACACAAGTTGTGCTTGATACGCTTCGAGTTCTGCATCTGTCATCGAGACATAATGACCCGGTTCGATTTCGCGCAACGGCGGGATGCTTGAGTCTTCACTCGATTTCCCAACCGCTCCGCCTGTCGGGCGATCATAAATGATCCGCTTACGTGTCCGCTCATGCTCTGGATCCGGAAGTGGAATTGCTGATAACAAGGATTTCGTATAGGCATGGACTGGATTTTCATAAAGGCGATCCGCATCACACAATTCAACGAGGTGACCTTGATACATGACTCCGATTCGATCTGAGATATATTTGACCATTGATAAATCATGGGCAATAAACAGATACGTCAGACTGCGATCACGTTGCAATTGTTTCATCAGGTTGACGACCTGGGCTTGAATCGATACATCTAGTGCAGAGATTGGCTCATCGGCAATGATGAAGTCTGGTTCGACGGCTAACGCACGGGCAATCCCGATCCGCTGACGTTGTCCACCTGAGAACTCATGCGGATAACGACTCGCGTGTTCTTTCGTTAGACCAACTGTTTCAAGAAGATCATATACACGGTTGTTCCGCTCGTCTTTCGACTTGGCAAGACCGTGAATATCGATTCCTTCAGCGATAATATCCCCGACCGTCATCCGTGGGTTCAACGATGCATATGGATCTTGGAAAATCATCTGCATCGAACGGTTGAATTTCAATTTCTCTTTACGCGATTTTTTAGCATGAACATTTTCACCTTTGAAAAGGACTTCTCCGTCTGTCGCATCGTATAAACCGATGATTGAACGCCCCGTTGTCGATTTCCCACAACCTGACTCTCCAACAAGACCAAGAACTTCTCCTTCATAGATATCGAATGATAAACCGTCAACTGCTTTGACGACACGACCACGACCGATATTAAAGTGTTGTTTGAGGTTCTTTACTTCAAGTAATTTACTACGATTCTCCATTACTTTAGACCGCCTTTCAGAAGCGATTTCGCGAATGTGCTATCTGGACGATATTTCAGCGCAAGATCGCGGATGGCTACCGGTGGTTCTACATACGGTGCTTGTGGATGTAATAACCAAGTTGCCGCTTCATGAGTATCTGTGATCGGGAAGAACGGAGGTTCTTTCTCGAAATCAATTTTCATTGCGTACTGATTACGTGGTGCAAATGCATCACCGACTGGTGGGTGCAATAAGTTCGGTGGTGTTCCAGGAATTGCCGGTAAGTCTTGCGAACGATCGTCAGACGGTCGTGGCATTGATCCAAGCAGTCCCCATGTGTAAGGGTGACGTGGCTCATAGAAAATTTCATCGACCGTTCCTTTTTCAATCAACTTCCCAGCATACATAACCGCTACACGGTCTGCCATGTTCGCTACGACACCAAGATCGTGTGTGATGAAGATGATAGCTGTACCTGTTTTTTGCTGGATGTCTTTTAACAACTCAAGAATCTGTGCCTGAATCGTAACATCGAGTGCTGTCGTCGGCTCATCGGCAATCAAGACTTTAGGATTACAAGCCAGTGCAATCGCGATAACAATCCGTTGACGCATCCCGCCTGATAGTTGGTGCGGATATTGTTTCAGACGTGCTTCCGGGTTCGGAATTCCGACGAGTGTCAGTAATTCTAACGTCCGTTTTTTAGCTGCATCGCCTGTCAATCCCTGGTGGCGTTTCAAACCTTCGGCAATCTGTTTGAAGATGGTCATCGTCGGATTTAATGATGTCATCGGATCCTGGAAGATCATCGCGATATCACGACCACGTACTTTTTGCATCTCTTTATCAGAGAGTTTGACCAGATCACGGCCGTCAAACATGATTTCACCTTTCGTGATTTCACCGGGAGGATTTGGAATCAAACGCATGATAGCTTTTGATGTAACCGATTTACCTGAACCGGATTCACCAACGATGGCAAGTGTTTCGCCTTTCTTTAAATCAAACGATACGCCGCGGACGGCTTGAACCGTCCCAGCATACGTATGGAAAGCGACAGTCAGGTCGCGTACTGATAAAATAGTTTCCATTGTGGATGAACTCCTCTCTTATTTCCGTTAGCGACGTAGACGTGGGTCGAACGCATCACGTAATCCATCGGCTAGCATGTTAAAGCTGATCATGACAAGTACGAGGATTGTCGATGGGATGACGAGCAAGTAAGGGAATGTTTTTAATTCTTTGTACCCTTCATTGATCAATGTACCCAGTGATGGTTGTGGTGGAGCAAGACCAAGACCGATGAAGCTTAGGAAAGCCTCGAAGAAGATTGCACCTGGAATCGTGAACATCAATGAAATGATGATTGTACCGAGTGTATTTGGAATCAAATGCTTGAATACTAAACGTGCGCTAGAAGCACCAAGTGTGCGTGCTGCAAGAACGAATTCCTGGTTCTTAAGTTTCAGGATCTGTCCGCGGACGAGTCGACTCATCCCGATCCAGCCGGTGATCGTCATCGCGAGGATGATGGTCGTGATTCCGGGTTCAAGAATCAAGATGAACAAGATGATTAAAATCAAGTTCGGAATCCCTGTCAGGATTTCCGCAATCCGTTGCATGATATTATCGACACGTCCACCGTAGTAAGCAGAAATTCCGCCATACGTGACACCGACTAGAACATCAATGATTGCTGCGACAAGACCGATGAAGAGTGAAATTCGTGTTCCTTCCCAGACACGTGACCATAAGTCACGACCGAGATGGTCCGTACCAAACCAAAATGTATCTTTGACTTGTTTCGTTTCATAAAAATCGATTGGCTTTTCACCAAGTGTTGCCATTCCGTCAAAACCAGCCCACTCAAGACCTGTAATTTTTGGCGGTAGTTTAGCTTGAGTGATCGTTTGGGTATAAGCATCTCTACCGGACAACATCGGTCCGAAGAGTGATAACAGTGCGATGATGACGATGATGACGAGCGACAGGATTGCCGCTTTGTTTTTACGAAGGCGTGTCCAGGCATCCTGCCAGAAGTTTAAGCTTTTTCCGGCAATCCGCTCACCCGCTTGTTCATTAAATTCTACTGGTTGGAACAGTGATGAGTCGAACTGTTCTGCTTTTGCGTTTGAATTTTGTTCTGCCATTATTTGCTACCCCCCAAACGAATCCGTGGATCGACGACACCGTACAGAATATCGACGAGCAAGATCATAAAGATAAAGACTGCCGAGAAGAACAGCGTTGTCCCCATGATAACCGTATAGTCATTTTGTGTGATGGACGAAACGAACAATTCACCAAGACCCGGTACGGCAAAGATTTTTTCAATAACGAATGTTCCTGTAATCAAGGCTGCTGTCATTGGTCCAAGAATCGTGATGGCTGGAATCAAGGCGTTACGCACCATGTGTTTCCAAGTGATCGATTGACCGTCTAGGCCTTTTGCTTTAGCAAGTGTCACGTAATCCTGACCGGTGACTTCAAGCATCTCCGTTCGAACGAAACGGGCAATTGAGGCTGTTACTCCAAGCGATAAGGAAACGGTCGGAAGAATCGTATGTGCTGGACTTTCCCAGAAGGCTACTGGCAATACGCCCCATTTCACTCCGATATAATATTGAAGAAGTGACGCAAATACGAATGATGGCACGGAAATCCCTAGTACCGAAATGAACATCGCACCGTAATCAACTGCTGTATTGTGGCGAAGAGCCGCGACAACACCGAGGACAAGACCAAGAACTACACCGAGAACAAGGGCTTGAATACCTAATTGAGCGGATGGTCCAATTCGTTCCATAATCAAATCTGTTACTGGACGGCTGTCATATTTAAATGATACACCGAGGTCTCCTTGAACTAAGTTGACCATGTACGCTGCATAGCGTTGTGGAAGCGGATCATTCAAGTTGTACTTATCCCGCAGGATATCTAACTGTTCAGGAGAAAGTTTCTCCTGGTTTTGGAACGGTGAACCTGGTAACAGATCCATTAGGAAGAAAGTGAACGAAGCGATGAGTAAAAACGTCAGTACGCCGTAAACAAGGCGTTGAGCTAAATAACGGCCCATAGATGGCACCCCCTATAAAGATTTTCTGTTTTTTTCGAAACATCAATAAAATCAGTATGACCCAAAATTGTCGGAACATTCAAGAATTTTGTCGTAAAAATTAAAATTCTTTTTTATTTTGGACTGATTGACGCCCCCCTGGCCGCTGTTTTTTCACAGTTAACCAATATTTCAGAATTTTTCGTTTGATTCCATTATACTTTGCTAACAAAGTAATTAGAACCTATTTTTTACGAAAATTTCACATTTCTGCTAACAAAATGAGTTTCCATTCAGAAAAAATCGTATAAAACAGGAGCGTTCCTTGAAAACGTTCTCAAGGACGCTCCCATTTTCAATTACTTCACATCAACATATTTGTACTGGAAGTCAGCACCAAAAACTTGACGGTTAAAGTCTTTGACCGTCGGACGACTCAGGAATGCAGCACCCGCTTGATAAATCGGTGCGATCGCTTGGTCTTTTTCGATCAATTGTGACTCTGCTTGTTTAAAGAGATCAAGACGTTTTGCGACATCTGATTCTTCGTTGGCAGCGTTCAACAATTTATCGTAGGCAGACGATTTGTATTTGACGTCATTTTGACTGTTTGTCGATTCAAAGATCGATAAGTTCGACATTGGATCTTGATAGTCCGGACCCCAAAGCGCATAAGACATTTGGTAATCGCCTTTTGCTTCTAAATCCAGTTTATTTTTGAACGGTTGTTGTTTGATCGCAACAGTGACATTCGGAAGGTTTTTCTCAATCTGTCCCTTCATGTATTCACTGATTTTCTTCGCGTCTTCGCTATCGAATGACAAGAGTTCAATCGTTGCTTTCTTATCACCGTTTGCTTTTTTCCAAAGATCAGCTGCTTCTTTCGCATCCCGGTCGAACCAATTGATGTCGCTTGTATAGTCTTTACCTGCGTCATCTTTGATGAATTCTTTCGGAATGAAGCTTGTAGTCGGAATCGAACCGTTCGCAAGTAACGTATCCGTGATCCCTTTTGGATCGATTGCCCGTGCGATCGCTTTACGCGCATTGACGTTTTTCATTGTGGCGTCTTCATTGTTGAACTTCAAGTAAGCAATCGATGAACGGAGTGCGGTCTTGAATTCAGGTTTTGATTCATATGTCGCAACTTGCTCTGACGTGAGGCCGGCATAATCGATTTCGTCCGTATCATACAGGTTTACAACGGTAGAGTTATCTTTAACGACACTGATCGAGACCTCATCGAGTTTAACGGCATCTTTATCCCAATAGTTTTCGTTTTTCGTCAGAATACGTTTTGAATCCGTTTTCCAAGATGTCCAAACGAAAGGACCGTTGTAAAGAAGTTTATCCGGTTTAAGCGAGAAGTCTTTTTTGTTTTTGTTATAGAAATCTTCGCTGATTGGTGTATAAGTTCCGAATGATGTGAGTGAAAGGAAGTATGGTGCCGGACGTTCGAGTTTAACTTCAAGTGTCTTGTCGTCAATCGCTTTGACACCTAGCTCGTCGACTGGTTTTTTTCCTTGTGAGACATCAGCACCATTTTTGACCGTATCAAAGATGTATGCATAACCGGAAGCTGTTTTTGGATCGACGGCACGTTTCCATGCAAATTCAAAATCCTGTGCTTTGACTGGTGTACCATCTGACCATTTAGAATCACGAAGCGTAAACGTATATGTGAGGTTATCACTTGAGATATCTGTTTTTTCAGCAAGTGCCGGAATCGCTTTCCCGTCTTTGTCTAACCGGTAAAGACCTTCCATCGTGTTTCCGATCATGTTGAACGCAACTGCATCTGTTGCTTGTGCCGGATCGACCGTCGTAATATCAGAAGTATCCGTTAATCGTAAAACTTTTTTGCCTTTAGAAGAACCTGCATCTTTATCTCCGTCACCTGTTGTTGAACAACCTGCAAGTACAACGCTTCCTGCAAGCATAACTGATAACGCGAGACCGACTGTTTTTTTATTCATCGGTGAGTCATCTCCTTTTCATTTTCAAAACCGCTTAATATAAACGATTTTTGGACATCTCGTCGAAACTGCCTCAACGTTCCCCAAAACGCATTGACCTAGTTTCAAAAACTTAAACGAAGTGATAAATTGATTTTATGTGAGAATAACAATATCGTCAAGTGAATAGTCACACTATTTGCTATTTTATACGTCCTGAATAGTACAGAGTCGTAACAATCCTTGACTTTGCGTATAATGAAATCATCATCTTGCCGTAGGAGGTTCATCATGTCTGCTAAACTATTACGCCCGCTTCTGATTGCTTTGATTTTAACAACTGTCTACACGATTTGGGCCGTCGCCACCGACGCTACCCATTCATTTGTTTATCACTTGTCAGGCGGCTTGTTCATTGCCGGCTTCCTGTTACTTGCTATCGGATTCTTCTCCAATATGTCTGCCAATGGATTTTTTAAAGGCATCACTGCAGGCTTTAAAAAGCAACGGGAAGCGAAGTTACGGGAAGTCGATGGGGATTATTACGAAGACGAGGATGAAGAAAGTGAACTTTTAGAAGCAAAACAAAAGCGGGCTTCTAACCGGACGGTTCCTTATCTCTCGAGTGGTTTTATTTGTATCGTCGTCTCTTTACTCTTATCGTTCATTTGACGGAATTTTGATGACGATTAGAAGAAACATGTGCTAAAGTGGAGATAACGTTATACGAGAACACAGTGATGGAGAGTAGTACATCTGATAACCACTTACAGAGAGTCCATGGATGGTGGAAATGGACAGTCGGCGCAGATGGAATGGACTTCGGAGTGGCTGATTCGAAATGATGTAGAATCAGACGGGTCTGCCCGTTACAGCAAATGAGCGGCTAGTTTTCTAGCAACTTGGGTGGCAACGCGATGACTCGTCCCTTGAATGATTCAAGGGATGTGTCATCTTTTTTATTTCATTTTTTGGAGGGATTCTCATGAAAACGATTTTTTCAGGCATTAAGCCAACGGGTACGGTGACGCTTGGTAACTACATTGGCGCGATGAAACACTTTGTTAATCTGCAGAACGAACACGATGCATATTACTGTATCGTCGACTTACATTCCATCACGGTCGAAATTGACCGGATTGAACTTATGAACAATACACGGGCGCTTGCTGCACTTTATATCGCAAGCGGACTCAATCCTGAAAAATCAACAATCTTCGTCCAGTCGGAAGTTAAAGCGCACGCTCAGCTCGGGTGGATGCTGACATGTCTGTCCGGTATGGGTGAACTGGAACGTATGACACAATATAAAGATAAGTCGCAAGGCAAAGACCGGATTGGTGCTGGATTATTTGTTTATCCAACCTTGATGGCAGCCGATATTCTCTTATATGATGCAGAGCTTGTTCCAGTCGGCGACGATCAAAAACAACATATCGAGTTGACACGTGACTTAGCGCAACGTTTTAACAGCCGCTATTACGAAACATTTAAAATGCCGGAGCCGGTCATCGCCGAAACGGGTGCCCGTATCATGAGCTTGACGTCTCCCGATAAAAAGATGTCAAAAACGGATACAAATCCAAAAGGCTATATTTCGATGCTCGACGCTCCGGACGTGATTCGCAAAAAAATCAAGTCTGCCGTAACGGATTCCGAGGGGATCGTTCGATTTGACCGGGAAAACAAACCGGGCGTCTCAAACTTGCTCGAAATTTATTCATTGCTGGCTGGTATTTCAATCAAAGACTTGGAAGCAAAGTATGATGGATTGAACTATGGTGTATTTAAATCAGATGTCGCAGAAGTCATCGTTGCTGAACTAGAACCGATCCAGCAACGTTATTACGACTTAATTGATTCAGAAGAACTCGATTTGATTCTTGACAATGGTCGCGACAAAGCAGATCTGGTTGCTTCACGTAAATTGGCGAAAGTCGAAAAAGCGATGGGACTCCAACGGAAACGCGCAAAAGTAAAGAAATAATTTTAGGTGTCTTTCAACGATTCTTGCCTTTCTTCTTATTTTTTTAGAAGAAAGGTTTTTTTATTTGCGCAACAAAAAAAGCGCTCCCAGTTAAGGGAACGCTTTTTATACTTATTTACCTTCGATTGAAGCCCATTTGTACGAGAAATCTGCGCCGAAGTTATGTTCGACAATCCCTTTAACGTATGGTTTAACCATGAATGCACGTCCACGCTGATAAACAGGCGAGATGGCTGCAGAATCAAGAAGGATTTTCTCTGCTTCTTGAAGCTCTGACCAACGTTTTGTAGCATCCGTTTGTGTTTTTGCATCGTTGATGAGTTTATCGTACTCTTTATCTGACCACTTACCACGGTTGTATGGTCCGTCAGTCAAGAAGAGATCGAGGAACGTCATTGGATCTTGGTAGTCAGGACCCCAGCCGGCGAATGAGAACTCAAAGTCGCCTTTGTTTTCGAGATCAAGTTTGTTTTTGAACGGTTGTTGCTTGATTGTGACTTTCATGCCTGGAAGGTTCTTCTCAAGCTCACCTTTCAAGAACTCACCGATTTTCTTCGCGTCATCACTATCGTAGTTAAGAAGCTCAAGTTCAACCGATTTTTGACCGATTTCTTTTAAGCCCTCTTCCCATAGTTTTTTCGCTTCGTCTGCATTGTACTCGTTGAATGTCGGGTACTTTTCACGGAAGTCTTTTCCGTCAGCATCTTTCGCGAAATCTTTTGGTACGAGATAGTTTGCAGGAAGTGATCCGTTCGCTAAGATGACGTCCGTGATTCCTTTTTTATTGTAACCCATGTCGATTGCGCGACGGATTTTTTCGTTGTTTAATGCTTTGACTTTCGTGTTCAAGTAAAGGTAGAAGATTGTAGATTCACCCTTTGTTTTGAACTCGTCATTATCTTGATACTGAGCAACGAATTCTGAAGAGAGACCAGCACGGTCGATATCGCCTTTTTCGTAAAGGTTAACTGCTGTTGAAATTTCTTTAACGACCTTGACGTTGATTGTGTTCAACTTGACGCTATCTTTATCCCAATAGTTGTCGTTTTTGACCATTTTCCAGCCTTGTTCACGTGTCCATTCTGTTAACTTGAATGGTCCGTTGTAAAGTGATTTATCTGCTGTCGAACCGAAGTCCTTACCGATTTTTTTCGAAAGTTCTTCCGATTTCGGCATGAATGGACCGAATCCAGTTAAACCAAGGAAGTAATCCGCTGGTGCTTTCAATTTGACTTCGAATGTCTTGTCGTCAACTGCTTTGACGCCAACCGCATCACGCTCGCCTTTTTTCGTGTTGTATTCTTCAGCACCTTCGATGTTGTAGAAGACATACGCGTATTGCGAAGCATTTTCCGGGTTCAAGACTTCTTTCCAAGCATATTCGAAGTCTTTTGCTGTGATTGGTGTACCGTCCGACCATTTAGCATCACGTAGCTTGAATGTGTACGTCAATTTATCGTCAGAAACTGTGTGACTTTCAGCAATACCTGGTGTCGGCTGTTGCTTGTCATCTAAACGATAAAGACCTTCCATCGTGTTGTTCAAGACGTTGAACGACACGGCATCCGTAGAAGTTGTTGGGTTAAGCGTCGGAATATCAGCACTTTCGATCAAGTTTAGCGTTTGCTCACTTGATTTTTTGTCTGAACTTTTGTCGCCCGATGATGTGTCATTTGAATCAGTCGTCGAACAAGCTGCAAGGAACGCGCTTGAAACGAGGGCTACAGATGTAGCCAGTGCAAAACTTTTCTTTTTCATGATACGATGACCCCCCTAAAATTTCCAAAGCTAGTAATCTAAGGTTTTTGAGCGAAAAAAAAAGTCGTTACTTTTATTCGACCAAAACCTCTCGTTACAAATAGTTTACAATGTTCTGATAATTTTGCAAACCTTTTATCCGATTTTTCTAAATATTTTTTCAAAACAATTTGAAAATAAGTGGAATTTTTAGTTTTTTGTGTGACTTTTTATAAAATAAAGCTAAATTTCTTTATTCAAAAAAGCGATTTAACGGTCATCCGAACCGTTAAATCGCTTTTCCTTCTTCTATTCCTATGCGATATTACGCGTGATAGCGTTTAAAGACGAGTGAAGCATTATGACCACCGAACCCAAGCGAGTTGCTGAGGGCATACTCCACATCCCATGACCGGCTTCCCTCGCGCACGTAATCAAGATCACACCCTTCACTCGGTTGTTCCAAATGAATCGTCGGGTGAACGATTTGTTCTTGCAACGATTTAATTGTCGCGATGGCTTCTACTCCACCGGCACCGCCTAGTAAATGACCAATCATCGACTTCGTCGAGTTGATGGCTAATTTTTCAGCATGATTTCCAAATACGGTATGGATCGCTTTCGTTTCAAGTACATCATTCATCGGCGTACTTGTTCCATGAGCATTAATATATTGAACGGCGGCCGGTTCAATACCTGCATCTTGAATCGCCATCGCCATTGCGCGCGCTCCGCCGTCGCCGTCTGGATCTGGTGCTGTGATATGGTAAGCATCGGCTGTTAATCCGTATCCGCTGACTTCTGCATAGATTTTGGCACCGCGGGCAATCGCATGTTCATACTCTTCAAGTACCAGGATTCCGGCACCCTCTCCCATGACAAATCCGTCACGGCCTTCATCAAACGGACGGCTTGCCGTGTTTGGATCATGGTTCGTCGACATCGCTTTATTGGCACAAAAACCAGCAAAAGCAAGATTGGTAATCGGTGCTTCTGCTCCACCGGCAATCATGACGTCCGCGTCGCCGCGTTCAATGACGCGTAACGCTTCACCAATCGCGTTTGTACCGGAAGCACATGCAGTGACGGAACAGTTATTCGGTCCTTTTGCTCCTGTATAAATCGAAACTTGGCCACTTGCCATGTTTGGAATCATCATTGGAATGAAGAATGGACTGACACGACGATGTCCCCGTTCAAAATAGATTTTCGCCTGTTTTTCAATCGTCTCGACGCCGCCGATTCCTGATCCGATCCAGACGCCGATACGTTCAGCATTGGCTTTAACATCCAGTTCAGCATTTTTGACGGCTTCCATACTTGCGACGAGCGAATAATGAACAAAACGGTCCATTTTCCGGGCTTCCTTTGCTTCGATGAATTCCGTGACATCAAAATTCTGTAATTCTCCTGTTACTTTCGTCGGATACTCATCGATATCAAGACGTTCCATCGGACGAATCCCGTTTTCACCGGCTTTTAACGCATTCCAGAATGTATCGACATCATTACCGATTGGCGTCAGTGCGCCCATACCTGTTACTACTACACGTTTTCTCATCATTTTATGTGTTCTCCCCTTTAGTCCAAGTAATGTAAGCTGCCCCCCATGTCAAACCTGCGCCGAATCCGGCGAGGACAAGTGTCGTCCCCGGTGACAATCTTCCTTGTCGCCGTGCCTCTTCTAGTGCAAGTGGTATTGACGCAGCAGATGTATTCGCATGTTCGTCAATCGTCACGATCACTTTCGCTTCTTCAATTCCAAGCCGTTCACGTGCTGCATCAATAATCCGTAAATTCGCTTGATGCGGAATCAGTAAATCAAGTTCGGCCAGTGTTCCGTCCGCTTTTTGAATGACTTTTTCCACGATGTCCGGTAACTTGCGGACTGCGAACTTAAAGACTTCCCGACCGTTCATTTCAATCGGACCATCCAGGTTTTTAAATAACAGATGTGCTCCGCGGCCATCCGTGCCAAGTTCAAAGGCATTCAATCCTTGCTGCTCGGTTGGACCGAGGACAACCGCTCCAGCGCCATCACCAAACAAGATGGCTGTCGACCGGTCTGACCAGTCAACGATGCTGGACATCTTCTCTGCACCAATGACCAGTGCATGCTTCGATTCCGTTGCCGTCATCATACTCGAAGCCGTCTGTAGGGCAAAAATGAATCCGCTACAGGCTGCGCTAATATCAAAAGCTGTCGCACCGAGTGCGCCGATCCGCTCCTGAACGATACAGGCAGTTGACGGGAAAGCACGTCCGGTTGCCGTTCCGACAACAATCAATCCGATGTCGTCTGCTGTCAAGTTAGCATCCGCTAATGCTTTTTCCGCTGCTTCCGTCGCTAAATCAGTGACATCGACTGCATCATCTGCAATCCGTCGCGCGCCGATTCCTGTACGTGTCCGAATCCATTCATCACTCGTATCGAGTGTCGCTGCTAAATCATCATTTGTCATCCGATGTTCGGGTAATGATGTACCGAGTCCTACAATTCCGATATTCATATGATTGCTCCTTTGAAATTAGTATCTGGTACTAATATAAAGCGTTAAACACATTTTGTCAAAGAGAAAAGAAGGTCTCCCGTTGAGAGACCTTCTTTCACGTAATCCAGATTACTCTGAATCAGCTAATGTGCGGACGACTTCCATGACCATCTTCGCTGAATTAATCGAAGCAATCTCCAAGAATTCATCAAATGACAGAGATGCTTCTTCATCGGCACTGTCAGAAATCGAACGTGTCACGACGAACGGAACATCGAACTGATGGCAAACTTGTGCAATCGGTGCCGCTTCCATCTCAACTGCCGCGACATCCGGGAAGTTCGTTTTAATGAGATTTGAACGCTCCGTATCATGGATGAACGAATCACCTGTCACGATCAAACCATGGACGACCCGAATCGCATCCATTCGTTCAATGACAGCTTCCGCTGTTGCAATCAGTTTTGGATCAGCTGTATAGGCAGCCGGCATTCCCGGTACTTGACCATACTCGTAACCGAACGCTGTCACGTCGACGTCGTGATGACGGACTTCCGTCGAAACAACGACATCACCGACTTTTAAACCGGCTCTGAATCCGCCGGCTGAACCGGTATTGATGACGGCACTTGGCTTGAAATGATCAAGCAGTAATGTCGTTCCGATTGCGGCATTTACTTTTCCGATACCGGATTTTAAGATAACGACCGGGACACTGTTCAACAATCCTTCATAAAAATGATAATTGGCAATGACGGTATCTTTTCGTTCCGATAATTCATTTCGAAGTAAGTTTACTTCTTCTTCCATCGCTCCGATGATTGCGATTGGCATGTCTTTTCCCCCCGTTCAAACAGAAAACCGGATTGCTCCGGCTGCTGTCCGTTCTTATTTACTTGATTGATGTAATTTTTACAGCGAAATCTCCGCCGGGTGCTTGAACGGATACTTGCTCACCGACGCTGTGACCGAACAGACTTTTAGCGATTGGTGATTCGTTCGAGATTTTCCCAGTGAACGGATCGGCTTCTGCACTACCAACAATCGTATACGTTTCTTCTTCATTGTCTTCAAGGATCAAGAATGTAACTGTTGTCCCGATACCAACAACCGAGATATCCTTCTCATCTTCCGAGATGATGGCGACGTTGCGTAACATCTCTTCCAATTGAGCAATCCGGCCTTCGACCATTGCTTGTTCTTCTTTCGCTGAATCATATTCCGCGTTTTCCGACAAGTCACCAAATGAACGGGCAATCTTAATGTTTTCGACAACTTCTTTACGGCGGACTGACTTCAGTTCGTTTAATTCGTTTTCAACATTCGCTTTACCTTCAAGCGTCATGTAATACTGTTTTTCTGCCATTTTTGTCACGCTCCTTTTTATTCCACTAGTATAGTATATTCACATCTTTTTTGGAATCAATATCCTCTTTGATCAAGTGAAGACCGATAATCGAGAATCGCCCGGATCTTCGTGACGAGTAAATCGATTGCCACGTGGTTTTCGCCACCTTCGGGAACAATGATGTCAGCATATCGTTTTGTTGGTTCACAAAACTGAAGATGCATCGGACGGACGACTTTCGTATACTGCTCGACGACAGAATCAATCGAACGTCCCCGTTCATTCATATCACGTTGCATCCGGCGCAGAATCCGAACATCGGCATCTGTATCCACGAAGACTTTAATATCCATCAATTCCCGTAAACGTTCATCTTCAAGCGCTAAAATACCTTCGACGATGATGACGTCACGTGGATCAAGCGGAATCGTCTCCGTTGCCCGTGTGTGCGCAACGTAATCATAGACCGGTTTTTCAACCGCCTGATTTTCTCGCAGTGCCTTAATGTGTTCAATCAGCAAATCGTTATCAAAGGCAAACGGGTGATCATAGTTTGTTTGATAACGCTCTTCCATCGATAATTCACTTTGATCCTTATAGTAAGCATCCTGCTCGATCATGACGATGGATTCACTCGGGAACGCGTCGACAAGTGACCGTGCGACCGTCGTCTTTCCTGAACCTGTTCCTCCAGCCACACCAATTACAACCGGTTTTTGCATTGAATTCGTACCTCCATCATTCATTCCGACTTTACTTTCCGACTGACGGACACACCGTCTCCAAGTGGGAAAATCGTCGTATCATATTGATCTTGCTCCATCATCCATGCCGTGAATTCTTTAACCAGACGGACAAGGCGCCGTCTTCTCCGGTCAAAGGTCTTCGGATCTGTCTCAAGGACATCTCCGTGCAAAAACAGGTTATCCGTATATAAAACTCCGCCTATTGGCACCAATCGCCCATAACCGTTAAAGAATTTTTTATACTGTCCTTTCGCTGCGTCGATGAATACGGCATCGAACTGCTGTTCAAGGGTTTCGGCTAATTCTACTGCATCAGCAAAAACGATGTCAATCCGGTCCGCGACGTCTGATCGTTCAATGAACATCCTGGCTTCGGCGTATCGTTTCGCATTTCGTTCTACTGTCGTGATCCGGGCATCCGGTAAGGCACGAGCCATCCGAATCGCACTGTAACCAATCGCTGTTCCAAGTTCAAGAATTCGTTTCGGTTGTTGTAACGTCAACAACGATAACAAAACTTCCGATCCCGTCAGTTCAATGATTGGAATATGGTGCTCTTTCGCGTATGCTTCCATTTCCTGTAACAAGGGATCACGCGGTCGAATCATCCCTTCGACATACGCTGTAAAATCATTCATTCGGAATTCACTCCTTCTGCGCATAAACAGGTTGACCGGGAACGAACATACCGTTCCCGATCAACCCCCTGTTCATTGCTCTTTACTTGCTTCGTATTCGACCCATTCCGGTTTATACTTCACAACATTTCGTTGATGTTCCTCATAGGTTTCCTCATAAAGAATTTGCCCCCGTGGATTTTTATCACTTGGTGGTCGGGCAAAGAAATAAACATATTTCGTCTTTTTCGGATTAAGGACGGCAAGAATTGAATCTTTACTGACCGTTGAAATCGGACCAATCGGAATACCTTCATACTTGTACGTATTGTATTTCGAATTGTTCTCAAGATCCTTCAATGTCGTCAGTGCTGTATTCTCTCCTGTACCGTACCAGACCGTTGGATCCGATTGGAGTTTCATCCCGTCGTTGAGGCGATTCGTAAAGACACCGGCAATCTCACGACGATCGTCTGGTGTTGCGGCTTCCCGCTCGACCATCGATCCGAGACTCAACACTTCATGGAAGGTCATGCCTGATTTCTTAATCGCATCGGTGTTCTCATCATAAATCTTTTCCGTCTCATCTAACATCGTTTCGGCAATTTGATTGATACTTTTTCCTTTGTCGAATTCGTATGTCGCCGGGAAAAGGTATCCTTCGAGTGAATAAAGGACTCCCTGCTTTGTCACTTCATCCGTTAACATCGGATACTTGTCAATTAATGTCTTGATATACGCCTCATCCGTCAATGATTTTCGGATCGAGTCAGCTTTAAAACCGGTTGCTTTCGCAATGATGGCAATTTGACGATCCATCGTGATTCCTTCAGGGATCGTAATTTTAACATCTGCTGCTTTCATGATCGTTCCGGTCTTTAACTCATTGATGATTTCATCCGGTGTCATCGCTTGCGTCAATGTGTATGTCCCGGCTTGGAATGACGATTCATTCTTATAGCGGACATAATAGCGGAAAATCGTTTCGTTCGCGATTAAATCTTTTTCCTTGAGAATGCTTGAAATCGTACTTGTTCCGGCGCCTAAGGGAATTTCGACTTTGACGGACTTCGTCGCCTCTTCGTTGACCGGCTCGAGTGAACTCTTTAAAAAGATGTAGATGGCTGCTCCTGCTACTAAGAAAATCGTGAATAATACTGAAAGGATGATTAACGTAATCCGGCGCGATGTCCGGCGACGTTTCTGTTCGATTTCAGCATTTTTCTTCCATTCATTCTCCATCGGTTCCTCCTTCTTCTCTTAAAACAAGGTGATATCGAAAGAGCTGCTGCTCTGACGACACCACCTTATACACGAGTCGGTTTAGTCAAGCTCGTCTTCTAATGTATTAAAGACTTCTTCAATTTCATCCCAAGTTTCTGCATCGTCTTCTGCGATCGGAACTAGGTTGAAGTCATCATCACCATCACCATATTCTTCTAACTCATAAACAAAGATGTCGACTTCTTCTGCTTCATCATAATCCGCGCCGACTGGCTCAAGGAAAATATACGTTTTGCTTGAGCGCGGGCTTTCATACCGTAAACGCTCGGCAAATTTAAATTCATTACCTTCTCCATCGGGAATTACGTAATGTGTAGGTTCATTCTGTTGCATCATTCATCCGCTCCTTTAATGCAGCCTCAAGTTCATCCCAAGTCTGCTCATCGTTTTCATCAATCAGGCTCAATTCAAAATCATCTTCGCCTTCGCCAAACTCGTCGATTTCACAAATGATCAAATCATCTGCGCCCTCTTCCGGATGACCAATCATTTCGAGAAATAGATAGGTCTTGCCGGTTCGCTCACTGACATAACGGTACCATTCTTCGAAAAGATGTTCGCCACCGTCTTCATCAGGAAAGAGATACTGCCGTTTTTCTTCAGACATCTCATTTCCTCCTTATCGATTTGCCCGATCCAAATAAGATTGTAGGATCATGACTGCTGCCATCTTATCGATGACTTGTTTCCGTTTTTTTCGACTGACATCGGCATCGATCAGCATACGTTCTGCCTGCATCGTCGTCAATCTCTCGTCGACAAGAACGGTCGAAAGGCCTGTCTGCGTCTCGATTTCACGCGCGAACGCTTCACTCGCCTCAGCTCTGGGACCAATTGATCCATTCATGTTTTTCGGATGTCCGATGACGATGATTTCGACACCGTATTCCTTAATAATTGCCTCGAGTCGCTTGAAGGCGACCGGATATTCAGGTTCTGTCCATTTGATGGTCTCGATGCCTTGTGCTGTCCAGCCCATCAAATCACTCACCGCAACACCGATCGTCTTCGAACCGACATCAAGTCCGATGGCACGCTTCATTTTTTGTCTCCACTCTCCGATAGATAAGATTTCACGAGTTCTTCCAGTAGTTCATCACGCTCAATCTTTCGGATCATATTACGTGCATCGTTATGACGAGGAATGTAAGCAGGATCACCGGAAAGTAGATATCCGACGATTTGGTTGATCGGATGATAGCCTTTTTCTTCTAAAGCATGATAGACCGTCAGCAATACTTCGCGTGTTGCCGCCTGGCTATCGTCTTCTGGAAAATTAAATTTCATCGTTTGATCCATCTGACTCACGTTAATCACCTCTTTCATTTACACTACTTCTCTATTATGCCAGTGATTGCACGTAATGTGAAGTAAACGCAAGAGCTTCGTTTAATTTTGCAGGATCTTTTCCGCCAGCCTGTGCCATGTCCGGGCGGCCGCCACCGCCACCGCCGCAACGCGTCGCTACTTCCTTGATCAGTTTACCGGCATGGTATCCTTGATCAATCAAGTCTTTCGAGACACTTGCAACGAGGTTGACTTTGTCTCCCTGCGCGCTGCCGAGGACGATGATTGCCGAACCGAGACTCGACTTCAATTCATCCATCATACCGCGAAGCGCATCCATATCTGAGACGTCGACTTGCTTCGCAAGGACTTGGACTCCATTGATTTGCTCGACATCCTCTTTCAATGATGCTGCTTCAATGTTTGCCAGTTTTGCTTGTAGGGATTCGTGTGCACGTTCCGTTTCGCGGAGCTGGACTTGAAGTGCTTCAATCCGTCCCGGTACTTCAGTCGTCTTCGTTTTCAGTACGCGTGCTGCCTGCTCGAGTGTCTGCAGGTGACCGTTCATCACATGGTATGCTCCAGCGCCTGTGACTGCTTCAATCCGTCGTGTTCCAGCTCCGATTCCTGATTCGGAAACAATCTTGAACAGACCGATTTCTGCCGTGTTTCGAACATGGATTCCACCGCATAATTCGATGGAATATGTTCCAGCCGAAACGACACGAACCGTCTCACCGTATTTTTCACCAAACAGAGCCATTGCACCTTTTGCTTTCGCATCAGCAATGTTCATCTCTTCAATGTCGACTGCAAGTGATGCCCAGATTGCTTGGTTGACATCCTGTTCGATAGTTGTCAATTCTTCAGCCGTGACTGCTCCGAAGTGCGAGAAGTCAAACCGGAGACGATCTGCCGAAACGAGTGAACCAGCTTGGTTGACGTGTGTCCCGAGTGTATCTTTTAATGCTTTGTGCAACAGGTGGGTTGCAGTATGGTTCTTTGTGATGGCTTGACGTGACGACGCTTCGACTGTTGCATGAACTGTCGCATCTGCCAAAGCAATCCCCGTCCGAACAATAACGGTATGCAGGTTTTGACCGTTCGGTGCTTTTTGAACATCTTTGACATCAAGGACGAAATCAGGACCTGTAATGGTTCCTGTGTCCGCCACTTCTCCACCGCTTTCTGCATAAAACGGTGTAATATCAAGCAACAATTGTGCTTCTTCGCCGGCAGCGACTTCTGTCACTCGTTCTCCATCATGCAACAAAGCAATGATTTTAGCATCCGTCTCAAGGTCCGTATAACCGATGAACTGGCTTGGAACAGTCAACGTTGCTAACACTTCTGATTGTTGTTGCATCGAACCGCCGTCTTCACGGGCAGCACGAGCACGCTTCCGTTGCTCATCCATTGCCCGTTTAAATCCTTCTTCATCGACAGACATCTGATGATCTTCCGCATATTCAACCGTCAATTCGAGTGGAAAACCATACGTATCATACAAACGGAAGGCATCTTCTCCGCTGATGACGTGTTCACCGTTACTCTTCGCTGCTTGTGCCACGGTGTTTAAGATGGCAAGACCATCATGTAACGTCTCGTGGAATCGTTCTTCTTCGTTTTTAATGACACGTTTGATGAAATCTGCTTTTTCTGGAACTTGTGGATAGAAATCGACCATGACGCTACCGACTGTATCAACGAGCTCGTACATGAACGGACGTTCGATTCCGAGCATTTTTGCATAACGGACAGCACGACGAAGCAGGCGGCGTAAGACATAACCGCGTCCTTCGTTCGAAGGCAACGCACCGTCTCCGATTGCAAAGGCAACCGTCCGGATGTGATCAGCAATGACTTTGAACGCGACATCCAGTTTTGTGTCTTCACGGTAAAGTTTACCGCTGAGTTCTTCTGTCTTATGGATGATCGGCATGAACAAGTCCGTGTCAAAGTTCGTCGGCACATCTTGCATGACGCTCGCCATCCGCTCAAGACCCATCCCGGTATCGATGTTTTTACGCGGTAATTCTGTGTAATTGCCGTGTCCATCATGATTATATTGACTGAACACGATGTTCCAGATTTCGAGATACCGTTCGTTTTCGCCGCCCGGATACAATTCAGAATCGTTCGGATCGTCGCCGAAAGCCGGTCCGCGGTCGAAGAAAATCTCTGTGTTCGGACCTGAAGGACCCTCACCAATTTCCCAGAAGTTATCTTCCAGCGGAATGATACGTTCAGCCGGCACACCGAGTTCAAGCCAGATTTGACGTGCTGCGTCGTCTTCCGGATGAATCGTCACGGAAAGACGGTCCGGATCAAGTCCGTACCACTCGTCACTCGTCAAGAGTTCCCAGCCCCATTTGATTGCATCTTCACGGAAGTAGTCGCCGACAGAAAAGTTTCCAAGCATTTCAAAGAATGTATGGTGACGTGCTGTTTTTCCGACATTTTCGATATCGTTCGTCCGGATCGATTTCTGCGCGTTGACAATCCGCGGATTTTGCGGAATGACTCGTCCATCAAAATATTTTTTTAACGTAGCGACACCCGAGTTGATCCACAGTAATGTTGGATCCTCGATTGGAACGAGCGATGCGCTTGGTTCGATTGCATGTCCTTTAGACTGGAAAAAGTCGAGATACATCTGACGGATTTGTGCACCCGTCAACGGTTTTAATGGTTTCATCGAAAATACCCCCATTGATTAATTTGTCCTGAACGCAAAAAAACGATACATTCATCCCTGAAAAGGGACGAAAGCATCGCTTTCGTGGTACCACCCTCGTTCGTAAAGACATGTGCTCTCTTTACCTCGAAAAATCCGTTAACGGAGATTACCCGCAAGTGTTTGCACTCGACTCCGGAAGGAGCTTCAATCGAATCGTCATGAAGATGGTTGCAGCAGATCCATCTCTCTCTGGTCATGAAGATTACGACTTACTTATCTTCCATCAACGTTTTGCGTCCATTCATCTACCGTGATTATTACCTATCTGGTGCATTCAGTCAAGTCTTTGTCATACCGCCGAGCCGTTCAATCAGCCGGGTCCGCCGGCGTGGTTCTTCCTCTTGGGAAGCTTTATAAAAGGCACGGGGATCTCCGAACAACAACAAACTGGCTTTTGCCCGTGTGACGGCCGTATAGATGAGATTACGGGAATGTTTAAAGGCTCCGGTGAAAAAGACCGGCATCAGGACAATCGGAAACTCCGACCCTTGTGCTTTATGAATCGTAATCGCATACGCATGTGTGAATTGATCCCACTCACTCCGGTTGTATTCGACTTCCGTCTGATCGAACCGGGCAATGATTTTGTCCACCTTGTCGACATTTTCCTTTGCAAAAAAGATGTTGACGATTTCGCCGATATCCCCGTTATAGACATTTTCTTCCGCATTATTGACGAGCTGAAGAATTTTATCTCCACTCCGGTAAATTCGTGTCCCTTGTTTGACTTCCCGTTTTTTGGGCGCTTCCGGATTATAGACCTGTTGCAGGACGATGTTCAGTTCATCGATTCCTACCTGTCCACGATACGTCGGCGCCAGGATTTGGACGTCAAACTTCGAATAGCCTTTCGCCAGTGCTTTTTCCGCGAAGGCGGCGATACCGCGTAACGACTCTTGCGGGGCGAGCGAATAAAATCGCCGGTCAGATAACGGAGCAAGCAAGTCAGCTGACGTGACCCGGTTTTTCAAATCGTGAGCCAGCCGAAGAATCGAGGAATCCTCGGCTTGCCGGTGAACGACATTGAGCCGAACGACCGGAATTCCGTCTGTGTCCATTAAGTCGGCCAGGACTTGTCCCGGTCCGACCGACGGCAGTTGATCACGATCGCCGACAAATAAAATCTTCATGCCATTCGGTACCGCTCGTAACAAACTCGATAACAGGTAGATATCTATCATCGATGATTCATCAATGATCAAAACCTTGCCCGAGATCGGTTGGTCTTCGTCCAATTGAAAATTTGACCCGTCATATTTTAACAAACGATGGATGGTCATCGCCGGAACATCCGTCGCTTCCGACAAGCGTTTTGCCGCTCGTCCGGTTGGAGCAACAAGGACATAGGGATAGACCTCACCCGATTTGACCTGACTTTTTTCAAGCGGCCAATCATGAATTTCCTGAAGCGCGTGCAAAATCCCTTTAATGACGGTCGTCTTCCCGGTACCCGGTCCACCCGTCAAGACCATCAACGGCGCTTTGACCGCCAGTTCGATGGCTTCCCGTTGTTGGACTGCATATTCCATACCGAACCGTTCTTCGAGCTGACCGATGGCCGACAGAATCGTCGCGACATCAACTTCCTGCTCCGCTCCGTTCGCCATGACACGGGCCAGTTCCTTTGCCGCCCGGACTTCCGCATAAAAAATCGTCGGCAAATACAAACAGCCTTCTTCGAGTTTGACCTTATCTTCGTTCAACAACAGTTCGATGGCTTGTTCGAGACGTTCGCCGGGATCTTCTCCGAGTAGACGGGGTGCCCGTTGCAACAGTGATTCGACGGTTGCAAACGCATGCCCCTCTCCCGCCTCCTGTTCGAGTATATGCATGATGGAGGCTGCGACCCGTTCCGGATGCAAGCCGATAAGCCCCAGATGCGAGGCGATTTGATCGGCTGTCTTAAAACCGATGCCACTGACTTCGTACATTAAAGAATAAGGATTTTCCCGAATTCTCGCCATCGCGTCTCCTTCATATGCCGCATAAATCTTCGCCGCGAGTTTCGGAGTAACATCAAACGGGGCTAAAAAAAGCATCAATTGATCAACACCGTATAGGGTTGCGAGTCGGCTGAAGATGACATCGGCCTGTTTTTGTTTCAGTCCAGGGACACGGTCAAGTGCCTTGCTGTCTTTTAAGATGATATCGATTGCATCTTCACCAAGAGCATCGACGATGTTTTTCGCTGTTTTCGGACCAATGCCGGTAAACGAACCGTTCGTCAAAAAACGGACGGCTGCGTGTTTCGTCATCGGAACCGACCGGCGGATCAACTCTGCTTTTAGTTGTTTACCGAATCGCGGATGATCAATCAATCGTCCGAATGCTTGATACGTTCCGCCGAGTTCGATTCCGACACCGGTTCCTGTGACGACGAGTTCTGTTTCTTTTAATTCAAAGTTCTTTTCTTTAATTGCCATCAAAACGATGGAATGGGCTTCTTCTTCGGAGGAAAAAAGCACACGTTTAATGCGGCCGACTACTTGATGGGGGTGCTCCATCACTCCACCTGCTTTCTGTCTGAACTCCATTACGCTGTTCCAATCATAGCATTCGTTTAAGGGATTTTAAATGAGGGAAACATTTCTTGAATCAATAATTGAATGGAGGAACAAATCATGGGACGATTGCCAGTTGCCGGATTGTGTGAATTAGTGCTGGAAGTGGAAGATATGGAACGGGCTGTTGCCTTTTGGAACGGGACGCTTGGTATTCCGATTGTTGAACAGTGGGCACCGGAAGATGCCGAGCCGAGTCATGAACAGGAAAAGCAGGACGGCGTTTGGGCAACGTGGTTGTACATTGGCGGAAACACCCGTCTCGGCCTTTGGCTCAAACGTGACTTTACAATGGAAGAACGGACAGTCAAACACCTTCCTGTCACAGAGTGGGACAGCTTGTACGATGAAGGCGGAGTCCATGTCCATTGCGCCTTTTATGTCGAGAAAAATGAATTCAAAGAAGCCCTTGATCTGTTGCGTACTGCTTCAATTGATGTCAAAATTCGTGAATGGGATGAACAGGAGACATCGAATGATAAGGAGTACTCCGCTTACTTTAAAGATACGGAACAAAATGTCATCGAACTGTATACGAAAAACATGGACGAAGCGTATGAAGACTTTTCCGGTCCACCGTTACGAATCGTACGTGAAGTCGGACATTAATGAAAAAAGCGTTGCGAAACCGGGATGTTCATCGGTCGCAACGCTTTTTTTAGTTCAATAAGGCATCCATCTTCGCTTTCGCATCCTGTGCCATCGTATGGTTCGGCTGATAAGCAAGAACAGTTTCGAGTTCCGTATAACATGCTTCCTGCTGACCTAAAAAAGCCAGTGCAATGGCATAGTTATAACGGGCATCCGTGTGTGTCTCTTCCAGCAATAATACCTGCTCGAAGATTTCAGCCGCTTCTTCAATCTGTTCGTTCTGAGCAAGGGCAAGACCGTACTGGAAGGCGATTTCAACATCTACACCGTTCAGTTCCGTGGCTTGCTTCAAACGTGGAATTCCCCGGACTGGATCACCCAGCTTTTGATATGTCAGACCGAGCATGAAATGAAGATCCGCGTCATCGAGTCCATGTAACAAAGCAAGGCGCAATGATTCTTCGGCTTCCACCAGTAAATCCGCCGAGAAATATAATGCCCCTTTGGCATAATGGGCACTGGCAAACGTTGGATCAATCGTCAATGCCTTATCGTAAAACCGGAGTGCCCGGTCAGCATCGTCCATTGATTGGAGCAATGTCCCTAAATTGACGTAACCTGTCGGATCATTTGGTTGTTCTTCGATGGCATCGTTAAAAGCTTGAGCCGCCAGTTCATAATTCCCGGACTCCAGATGTCGGAACCCGACTTCGTTGTAGTTCATTTCATTCTCTCCCTTACGCAAGATACGTTAACTGTTTGCCCGCTTTGTATGCATCGTCAATCGTCGCCCCGCCAAGACAGATATCTCCGTCATAGAAAACGACAGCTTGTCCCGGTGTGATTGCCCGTTGCCGTTCGTCGAACGCGACGTCTAACCGTCCGCCGTCCAGAATACGAACGGTCACAGGTGTATCCGTTTGACGGTAACGGAACTTCGCTGTACAACGGAATTCTGTCCCGACCGGCATCGTTGCCGTCCAGCTGATATCAGACGCATATAACCCCTCTGAATAAAGCAATTCATTATGGAATCCCTGCTCAACGAACAGGATATTCTCTTTGAGGTTTTTCCCGACGACGAACCATGGTTCTCCGTCTCCGCCAATCCCGAGACCGTGGCGTTGTCCCATCGTGTAATACATCAGACCGTCATGACGTCCCATCGTTGTACCGTCAAGTGTCCGCATTTCACCCGGTTGCGCCGGCAGATACTGACTGAGGAACTGTTTGAAATTCCGTTCCCCGATGAAACAAATACCGGTCGAATCCTTTTTCTTCGCCGTCGCGAGGTTCGCTTCTTCGGCGATTTTCCGCACTTCTGATTTTTCCATGTGTCCAATCGGGAACATCGCTTTAGCGATTTGATCCTGCGACAGTTGGTTCAAGAAATACGTTTGATCTTTGTTTGTATCGACGCCGCGTAATAATTTATGCTCACCGTCTTCATATACAGCCCGCGCATAATGGCCCGTCGCAACAAAATCTGCCCCTAAGCGCATCGCATGGTCAAGAAATGCTTTAAATTTAATTTCTTTATTACACATGACATCCGGATTCGGTGTCCGGCCAAGTTTATATTCCTCCAAGAAGTACGTAAAGACTTTGTCCCAGTACTCTTTTTCGAAATTGACTGCGTAATACGGAATGCCGATTTGATTGGCGACAGCGATGACATCTTCGTAATCTTCCGTTGCTGTACAAAATCCGTTTTCGTCGGTATCGTCCCAGTTCTTCATGAAGATTCCGATGACGTTGTATCCTTGTTCTTTTAATAAATAAGCCGTAACGGACGAATCGACGCCGCCGGACATCCCGACGACGACCGTTGTTTCCTCCGGTGCTTTTGCGCGTGTATTCATTGTTTTCACCTCTTAATTGTTCTGAAACGATTTTACGACATCTATCAGGCCTTGTGCGAGCAGTTCGACTTGTGCCGCATCGTTTCCACGGCCGAAGCTGATCCGGACCGATTGTTTCGTCCGCGGATTTTCACCGTACATCGCCGACAGGACATGCGACGGCTCAACCGATCCTGCCGTACAGGCACTTCCGCTTGAAACGGCAATCCCCCGCATGTCGAGCATAATTAAAAACGGTTCAATTTCGACGTTTGGGAAATACAGGTTGAGGACTTGCGGCAATCCTTCCGCCCCGTTGACTTCAAAATCAATCGTTGAGGCTCGCAGCCGTTCGAGCAACATCGTCCGTAACAGCCGGTACTGTCGAGTCTGCTCTTCCCGCTCCGTTGCCGTCAGCCGGACAGCTTCCGCAAACCCGACAATTCCGGCGACGTTTTCCGTTCCGGCACGACGCTTGCGTTCCTGTTCCCCACCATACGATTGAGGCGCTAACTTGATAGCAGACCGGACATATAATATTCCGACGCCTTTTGGTCCATTGATTTTATGACTCGATGCCGACAGCAAATCAATGTGCATCGCTTCTACATCGATGGGCGACTTCGCAAATACTTGAACAGCATCCGTATGGAACACAATCTGTTGTTCACGCAAGAAACGACCGCATGCCGCAATCGGCTGGACCGTTCCGACTTCGTTATTCCCGAACATCATCGATACTAAAATCGTATCCGGTCGAACTGCTGCACGTAAAGCCTCTTCCGTCACGATGCCCGACTCCGGAATATCAAGATACGTCACGTCAAATCCACGTTTCTCCAGTTCCTCGAAAGCATGAAGTACGGCATGGTGCTCAAACCGCGTTGTGATGACATGACGCCCTTTCGATTGATACTGGATGGCAGCACCGAGGATGGCATAGTTATCGGATTCCGTGCCACCGCTCGTAAAGATGATTTCCGTCGGTCTGGCGTTTAATTCCGTCGCCATCATTCGTCGTGCCGTGTCAATCGCAGCCCGCCCTGTTCGTCCGAATGCATGGACGCTTGACGGATTTCCGAATTGTTCAAGCATGTATGGTGTCATCTTCTCGAGCACTTCGGGCCGCATCGGCGTCGTTGCAGCGTGATCAAAATACATCATCGTTTTTCACCTCTCATATATAAAACATATAACCTGTATCGTCTTCTTCCGCTAAATCCTTTAATGTCGTCGTATCAAGTACTTGATCCACGGCACTTTGAATTTTATCCCACAATTTCCGTTTCGTCACTTCGTCACAATTGTCGCCTTCGACGACGACAAGCGGACCTTCGAGCAGACGGATGATATCCCCTGCGGTAATGTCTTCGGCTGAACGGCCTAATTTATATCCACCGTATGCTCCGCGAACACTTTTGACGAGACCGCCGTTACGGAGCGGGGCAATCAATTGCTCCAGGTAGTGCTCGGACAGATCATACATCTGCGCAATTTTTTTTAAAGACAATGGCTTTGCCTCGCCTCCTTTGGCGAGTGCAATCATGATTGTCAGACCATAACGGCCTTTTGTCGAGATTTTCATCATGCGAAAAGACATCCTTTCTAGTATAGTAGTAGCTAAAAGTTGAAAGAAGGAACGCTACCTATGGCTAATTTATTTGAATCACATTCTCCGGCCGGGCCACTTGCCAATCGGATGCGCCCTCAATCACTGGATGAAATCGTTGGCCAACGCCATTTGATTGGAGAATCGACCCTGTTACGCCGGGCTATTTTGGCTGACCGGCTCGGAACCGTTATTTTCTACGGACCCCCTGGAACCGGAAAAACGACGCTCGCCCGTGTCATTTCCAGTTATACGAAATCAGCATTTGAACAGTTGAATGCCGTCACGGCAAAACTGGATCAGTTGCGTGAAGTCTTAAAAGCAGCGGAATCCCGTTTGCAGTTTGACCAACAAAAAACCATTTTATTTTTAGATGAAATCCACCGTTTCAATAAAATGCAGCAGGATGCCTTACTGCCGGCACTCGAAGCCGGAACAATCACGTTGATTGGCGCAACGACGGAAAACCCAAGTTTTGAAGTCAATGCTGCCCTGTTATCCAGGGCGACTGTTTTCCGGTTCGAGACACCGACGACAGACGATTTGCGCGTTGTTCTGCACCGGACTTTAGAAGACCCGGACCGCGGTCTCGGCAAGTATCCGGTCACTGTCACCGAGGAGGCCGTCGAGCATTATGTGAAGCTTTCGGACGGTGATTACCGGGCACTGCTCAACGCCCTCGAACTCGCCGTTCTGACAACACCGGAAATTGACGGTGAAATCACGATTGACCTTGCTGTAGCCGAAGAATCGATTCAGCAAAAAGCTTTGAAATACGATAAAGACGGAGACCGGCATTACGATGTCATCTCGGCCTTCATCAAGTCGATTCGCGGCTCGGATCCCGACGCTGCCCTTTACTGGCTTGCTGTCATGATTGAAGCCGGGGAAAGCCCACGCTTCATCGTCCGCCGCCTCTATGTCCATGCAGCAGAAGACATCGGATTATCCGATCCACAAGCGCTACTGATCGTTGATGCGTGTGCCCGGGCCTGTGAGTACATTGGTTTTCCGGAGGCACGAATTCCGCTTGCTGAAACTGTGCTGTATCTCGCGACTGCTCCGAAATCAAACACTGTCATTACAGCGATTGATCAGGCACTTGAACTCGTCCGTCGATCAGATGGTGGTCCGGTCCCTCCGCATTTACGGGATGCACATCATGCCGGTGCCGCAGCACTCGGCAATGGTGTCGAATATCAGTATCCGCACCAGTTTCCGCATGCGTATGTCAAACAGAACTATTGGCCGGAAAACCTGGCACGAACCAAACCGGTTTTTTATAAGCCGAGTCCACGCGGATTCGAAAAACAATTACAGGCACGGCTCGATTTTTGGAAAAAACAACCGTAAACGATTAGAAAAAGCGACCTGCTGAGGTCGCTTTTTTAACGGACACGTTCGATGATGACGCCAGCTTCCCGGACAATCTCATTGATGACATAACTTGCCGCAATCAATCCACCAACCGATGGAACAAACGCGTTTGAACTCGGCGGCATTTTAGCTTTCCGAATAAACGCTTCATCGTTACCGACGACTTGACGGACTTCTTCGATGATTTTGACCGGTGGTTCATCCGAAAAGACGACCGGGACTCCTTTATGGATCCCTTCCTTACGCAGGCGCGTCCGGATCACTTTTGCAAGCGGATCGTAACTCGTATCTTTAATATCAACGATCTTGATTCGTGTCGGATCCATCTTGTTCGCCATTCCCATACTCGAGATAATTGGAATCTGACGTTGTTTACACTCTTTAATCAAATGAATCTTAAACGATACTGTATCCGAAGCGTCAATCACATAATCTGGATTTTCTGCAAAAAAGGCTTCGAACGTTTCTTCGTTGTAGAACATTTTCAAGCGGACAATTTCTAAATCCGGATTAATTTGCATCAAACGATCCGCCATTGCATCGACTTTCGGCTGACCGACTGTCGGTAACAAGGCATGGATCTGACGGTTGACGTTTGTGATATCGATATCATCTTTATCAACAAGAATCAAACGACCGACGCCGCTGCGGGCCAGGGCTTCCGCCGAAAACGAACCGACGCCGCCGATTCCTAAAATCGCAACAGACTTGGATGCCAATGCGTCAAGTCCGGTCTTACCGATTGCCAATTCATTACGTGAAAATTGATTTAACATCTCATAACCTCACAATACTCATACTGTTTTACTCGGAATTATATCATAAAAAAAAACGTCATGCGACGTATGGTGTGATTCATCTAAAAAAAGAAACGATGGGACCCGAAGTGCCGTGTCGATACCTTATTTTTGAACCTGCTGCGCAGGTGGGTGTCTTATCCGATTCCTATTCGTACGTCCTCCTGCTGTGTTACGAGGCATGTACTACTAGTTGGAACGTCAAACTCCCTATCAAAAAAGAGTGGCTCAAAGATAAAAGGCGGCTCTCGTACATCTCAGGAACCCCATCTGTTGCATTTAATATAGCATTCCCCTTATCGAAATGCAACTGGTTCTGACTCTTAAAATTTGGTCATTTTTCAGTCGTTTCGCTTGACATCCAGCGCCGGATAAATGCTTTGGCCGGATCATATTTTTGTTGTTGAAATTCAGGATTAAACCGTGGTGTCCGGGTCGCATTTCCAACGCCTGCAATATAAGCCCAGTTCCCGTAATTGGAGGCTACATCGTAATCAATCAACTGCTGTTCAAAGTATCGCGCACCGATCCGCCAATCCTGCTTTAAGTCATGAATCAGATAACTGGCCGTAATCTGACGTCCACGGTTCGACATCCAGCCGGTCTCCTTGATTTCCCGCATGAACGCATCGACAAACGGTTCACCCGTCTCCCCTGCAATCCAGGAATCAATCGCCGCTGGATCCGTCTTCCAGGTCAAGTGTCCGTCCCGTAACCCATTGGAACGGAACAGCCGGTGTCCTGTCTCACGCATCGTCAAGTGGAAAAAGTCGCGCCATAACAATTCGAAATACAACCAGTATGTTGATTCATTAGCGTCATGCTCGCGTTCGGTCCGTTGAAGTTCTGCCATGACCCGTCGCGGGGACAGCGAACCGTTTGCCAGCCAGGCGGATAATTTCGAAGAGTCATCAACGTCAAAGCCGTTTCGTGTTTCTTTGTAGGTAAAAATCGGCCGTTCCAAATATGCGGCTAATCGGTCCAGCCCTGCCGACTCGCCTCCCGTAAACGGGAACGCAGTTCGCGGGTCGTAGCCTGCTCTCGTTTGCGGTGATTCGATGTACCGAACTTCCCCCGGTGCTTCGATTGGATCCGCAAAGCGGCCGTCATGCTCAACTCTTTTCCGGAACGCCGTGAAGACACGTTTCAGTTCGTCACTGCCGATATCTTCCCGGAGATGAAGCGTCTGGGTCTCATACATTCGCGTGGTAAAATGTTTTTGCACTGCGTTTTCCTGTCGTGCTTCGTACTCACCCGTCATCCGGTGAAAGTAAACGATGTCCTCCGGTTGAACAAACGATGTCAGTTGTTCGACTGTCTCCCCTTGTAAAATCGTCAGTTCGACGCCAAGTTGTTCTAAGTGTTCCCGCAAGGACTGAAGCGTTTCCTGTTCAAACCTTACTTGCTGTTTTCCACGGTTTCCGGATTCCTGCTGGATAAATACTGCACGGACCGTGTTTTTTTCGTTGCATGCACGCATCAATGCTTCATGATCGTCGACCCGCAAATCTTTTCGATACCATACGACTCCTGCCACGTCATCAGCTCCTTTCTCTTTTCTACCCGTACTATCTCAATCTTATTTCCTTTCGCAAAGAACCGATGTGCCGGAAAGGTTTTAACTTTTTGCTTTCGTGGAATATGATTAGTACAACTTACTAAGGAGTGAATTATTTCATGGCTGCTAAAAAAGGTAAATTAAGAACATTAATCACGCTTGCTACGACGGTCGGACCAATCGTCTACAAATTCTATAAAAAACAGCAATCTAAAAAATCAATCAATACACCAAAACGATAAAACAGCAAAACGTGCTTCTCTTTTTTGAGAAACACGTTTTTTTGTGTGTGAAGGATGTGTCCGTCAGCGACACGTTTGTTTGCCGTTCCATTTATTTTTTACTGACCCCGTTGCTTCCCGCTTCATAAAACCGCCACGGATAGGCTGTCGCTTCTCCGGCATTCGGAATCCCGATCCGGGTTGTCTGGATGACGTCAGTAACTGGACCGGCTTCAATCTGAAAACGGTGATCCGTATAGAGATCCGTTCCGGAATCCTCCGTCATTAACCCGAACGCTTGGCATAATTTGGCGGGACCATTGACAAGATTTTTTTGTTCGGTTTTCGTCAGTTCCGCATACGGTTTTCCGAAACGGCGGGTCGCAACGAGATCATGTCCGTGGACGACTTCCGCCCCGCGCAACAAAATTCCGTATCCTTCCCCTACTTCCCCGCAGACGATGTTCAAACAATGATGCATGCCGTAGGTAAAATACACATAAATATGACCGGCCGGTCCAAACATCGGTGCCGTCCGTTTTGTTGGTCGTCCACTGTAAGAATGGGCGGCTTGATCGTGCGGTCCGAGATATGCTTCCACTTCGACAATCCGCATCGTGACCTCATCAACCGTCAACAGACTCCCTAACAGTTCCGGGGCCACCTCAACCGGTGACCGTTCAAAAAAAGTGCGCTCCATCACGAATCCTCCTCCATTAAAAAAACAGATTCCCCTCATGACTGAAGGAAATCTGTTGGTATTATGATTGTTTGACAGCTGTCCGAATCGACAGTTCGTTCAGTTGTGCGTCTGAAACCGGGCTTGGTGCCGCTGTCAGCAGATCGCTTGCCGAAGCTGTTTTCGGGAATGCAATCGTATCACGTAAGTTCGTCCGGCCAGCAAGCAGCATAATGAGACGGTCAAGACCGAGTGCAATACCTGCGTGCGGCGGCGTGCCGTACTCGAACGCCTCCATCAGGAAACCAAACTGTTCGTTTGCTTCTTCTTCCTTGAAGCCAAGCAGTTTAAACATCCGCTCCTGGATATCACGTTCGTAAATCCGTTGTGATCCGCCACCGAGCTCATACCCGTTCAAGACGAGGTCATAGGCTACGGCAAGGACGCTGCCCGGGTCTGTCTCGAGTTTCTCGAGATCTTCCCGGCGCGGCATCGTGAACGGATGGTGGTTCGCATAAAAACGGCCGTCCGCTTCTTCGAACGTTACGAGTGGGAAGTCTGTTACCCACAGGAAGTTGAAGACGGTTTCGTCAATCAAACCGAGTTCTTTCCCGAGTTTTTGTCGCAGTGCACCGAGGCTGTCGGCAACGATCGAAGCTTTTGCTGCGACGAAAACAAGTAAGTCACCGGCTTCAGCTGCCGTCGCTTCCACGAGTCGGGCCGTTGCTGTCTCGTCAAAGAACTTCGCGATTGGACCGTTCAGTCCGTCTGCTGTCACTTTGATCCAGGCAAGACCCTTCGCTCCATAAATCGCTGTGAATTCTTGTAATTTATCGATGTCTTTGCGGGAGAACTGATCGGCTGCGCCTTTGACATTCAACGCTTTGACTTCGCCGCCTGATTCTAGCGCCATGTCGAAGACTTTAAAGCCGGCTCCTGTGACTGCTTCTGCGACATCAATCAATTCAAGACCAAAACGCGTATCCGGTTTATCTGAACCGAACCGGCTCATCGCTTCTGCATACGGCATCCGCGGGAACGGTGTCGTGATGTCTTTTCCGAGCGTTTCTTTCATGACACGTGTCATCATTGATTCCATCATTGCATATAAATCTTCAACATCCATGAAGCTCGTTTCGATATCGACTTGTGTGAATTCCGGTTGACGGTCGGCCCGTAAATCTTCGTCACGGAAACAACGGGCAATTTGGAAGTACCGCTCAAAGCCCGAAACCATCAACAATTGCTTAAACAATTGCGGTGATTGCGGCAAGGCGTAAAACTCACCCGGGTGAACACGACTCGGAACCAAATAATCCCGTGCGCCTTCCGGTGTCGATTTTGTTAAGATCGGTGTCTCGACTTCGAGGAAATCCTGTTCGTCAAGGAAGTTCCGCATGATGTTCGAAGCTTTCGAACGCAGACGGAATGTCTCTTGTAACGACGGACGACGAAGATCGAGGTAACGGTATTTCAGACGCAAATCTTCTGATGTCTGTTCCGCTTCCTCACTAATCGGGAACGGCGTCATTTTTGAAGCGTTTAAGATGATGACTTCGTCTGCGACGACTTCGACTTGTCCGGTCGGGATGTTCGGGTTCGGATTTTCACGCTGGACGACCGTCCCTTTGATATCGAGCACGTATTCCGAACGAATCGATTCCGCCAGGCGGTGCGCCTGTTCGTTTTCCGGTTGGAAGACGACTTGGACGATCCCGGTCCGGTCACGAAGATCAAGGAAAATTAATCCTCCGAGGTCACGTCTTTTTTGGACCCATCCTTTTAATTGAACGGCTTGGCCGATTGTTTCTTCTGTTACGGTTCCGTTCATGTGTGTACGTCCGATCATTATGCTTCCTCCTTTAATTTCGCGACAATCGTATCGGCAACAGCTGATAATGGCACATCAATCTGTTCACCGGTCGACATGTCTTTTAACGCTGCTGCTCCACGTTCGACTTCTTCGTCTCCCAAAATGACAGTGAAGCGGGCTTTCATCCGATCGGCTGCTTTGAATTGTCCTTTGAACTTCCGTCCGAGATAATCACGGTCAGCGGCAAGTCCTTCGAGACGCATCAATTGCAACAGGCGTGTTGCCGTTTTTTCAACTTCTTCGTTGCCTTGCGCGACGATGAAGACATCAATCGCATCATCGATTTCCGGCAGGACACCTTCATTTTCAAGCGCCATCAACAGACGTTCGATCCCGATTCCAAATCCGATTCCCGGTGTAGCCGGTCCGCCGATTTGTTCGACGAGTCCGTTATAACGTCCGCCGCCGCAAAGCGTCGTGATTGCGCCGAATCCTTCTGCTTCCGACATGATTTCAAACGACGTGTGATTGTAGTAATCAAGTCCTCGGACCAGTGTCGGATCAATCACGTATTCGATGCCGAGCGCATCCAGGTGCAACAGGACTTGATCGAAATAGTCTTTCGAAGCCGGGTTCAGGAAGTCGAGGATCGACGGCGCTGTCGCCATGCTCGGGTGATTACGGTCGACTTTGCAATCCAGTACCCGGAGCGGATTCGCTTCGAGACGGTTCTGACAATCCTGGCATAACTCGTGGGCGACCGGATTGAAGTGATTGACCAGTGCTTCCCGGTGGGCGGCGCGGCTTTCGCTGTCTCCGAGCGAGTTGATGACGAGCTTCAGTTTTTTCAGACCAAACGAGCGGTAAATACTCATCGCAAGACTGATGACTTCTGCATCGATTGCCGGTTCTTCGCTGCCGAGTGCCTCGACGCCATATTGGTGTAACTGGCGGAAACGACCGGCTTGCGGACGTTCATAGCGGAACATCGGTCCGATATAAAAGAGTTTGACCGGTTGATTGGCGGCGCCGTAGAGTTTATTCGTCACGAATGAACGAACGACGGCTGCTGTCCCTTCCGGACGAAGCGTAAATTGTTCCTTCCCGCGTTTTTCAAGCATGAACATCTCTTTTTGAACGATGTCCGTCGTCTCACCGACACCCCGTTTGAACAACTCTGTTTCTTCAAAGATCGGTGTCCGGATTTCTTTATAGTTGTACCGTTTACTGATCTCCCGCAATTGGTTTTCAATATACTGCCAACGTTCTACTGTACCCGGAAGTACATCAAACGTTCCGCGTGGTAATTTCATCCTAATTCCTCCTTTTTGAATACAAAAAAAGTCCTCGTCCGCAAAGGGACGAGAACCTGAAGATCCCGTGGTACCACCCTGGTTGCTGAAAATTCTCAGCCACTCGGTGCAGTTAACGCCTGCCTACGATTTTCCCTACTCTGTTCGTTTCAGGAAAATACCTCAAAAGGGTCTTTCATCTAGTTCGTCTGATCACCCTTTCAGCCGGGGGGCGACTCTCTATGCAGCCGAGATCTAAATTACTCTTCTTCGTCATCGGTTCTTAATTCGTTCTGTTATCCTTTATATTGCCTCGTTCAAAAGATCCTGTCAAGACTTTGGTCACTTTTCTAAAATCAGCGTGACCGGTCCGTCATTGACGAGTGCGACGTCCATCATCGCTCCGAACTGTCCCGTTTCAACAACAATTCCCTGCTGACGTAAACGCGCGTTAAACGCTTCATACAACTCGTTCGCAAGATCCGGTTTTGCCGCTTCCGTAAAGGCAGGACGACGGCCTTTTTTGATGTCTCCGTATAAGGTGAACTGGGACACCGATAAGATTTTACCTTCGACATCCTGCAACGAACGGTTCATCCGCTCTTCTTCATCCTCGAACACCCGTAAACCGGCAATTTTGTCCGCCAACCAGTTGACTTGCTCTAGCGTATCGTCATGCGTGATCCCGACGAGTAAAAGAAATCCTTGATCGATTTGACCGGTAACTGCCCCTTCGACCGTCACACTTGCTTCTTTGACCCGTTGTAATACGACTCGCATTTCTATCCGCTCCTTATGTCATCATGACGCGATGCACCGCATAGACGTCTGATATTTGTTTAATCCGATCAACGACCTTTTGCAAATGGTTGACGTTGTCGATTGCAATCGTCATTGAAATCTTCGCCTGTTTGCTGTCGTTTCCCTTCCCGCTGACGGCTACGATATTCGTATTCATCGCGGATACCGATTGGAGAACGTCATTTAACAGACCTGCCCGGTCAAAACCGGAGATTTCGATTTCGACGTTATAACTCTTGACTGTTTTTCCTTCGTGTTCCCATTCGACTTCAAGCAACCGTTCCGGATTCTGTTCATGAATGACGTTCAGACAATCGGACCGGTGAATCGAAACCCCGCGGCCACGGGTGATATAGCCGACGATGTCGTCACCCGGAACCGGATTACAGCAACGACTCATGCGGACTAACATATTGTCGATCCCTTTGACGCGAACCCCTTCCGGATTCTGTTTCTGCGGCCGGTCAAATGTCTTCATCCCGCTGATGGCTTCGTTTAATTCCATATTCTTCGATTCTTTGTCTTTGCGCAATTTTTCCGTCAATTTATGGGCGACTTGAGCCGCGGTCAGTCCATGATAGCCGACTGCCGCATACATATCTTCTTCCTGACCGAAGTTAAACTTCCGTGTCACGTCTTCGAGCGTCTTTTCATTGATGACGTCTTTTGGCTCGAAACCGAGTTTCTTCACTTCCGCCTCAATTAATTCGCGGCCCTTTGAGACATTTTCTTCCCGTTGCTGGCGTTTGAACCATTGACGGATTTTATTTTTCGCCTGACTCGACACACAAATTTTCAGCCAGTCTTTGCTTGGACCATAACTGTGTTTGGATGTGACGATTTCAATGATGTCACCGGTCTTCAATTTATAGTCAATCGGCACCATCCGTCCGTTGACTTTGGCACCGATTGTCCGGTGACCGATTTCTGTATGAATCCGGTACGCGTAATCAATCGGGACCGAACCTTTCGGCAGCTCGATGACGTCTCCTTTTGGCGTAAAGACGTATAACATATCACTGAAGAAATCGACTTTGACTGATTCCATGAATTCTTCCGCGTCCGCCGTATCTTTTTGGAGTTCCAAGATTTCACGGAAATGAGCAATTTTATCTTCAAAACCTGATTTGGCTTCCTGCTCTTTTCCTTCTTTATACGCCCAGTGAGCGGCAATTCCGTACTCGGCGATGAAATGCATATCGCGTGTCCGAATTTGCACTTCAAGCGGTTCACCCTTCGGCCCGATGACCGTTGTATGCAACGACTGGTACATATTCGGTTTTGGCATCGCAATATAATCCTTGAAGCGACCGGGCATCGGTTTATATTGCGTATGAATAATTCCGAGCACCGCATAACAATCCTTGATCGAATCGACGATGATTCGGACCGCCATCAAGTCATAAATCTCACTGAACTCTTTTTTCGAGTTTTGCATCTTGTTATAGATGGAATAAATATGTTTTGGACGACCATCGACCTCAGCTGCAATCTCAACTTCTTCCAGGACCTCATTGACTTCATCGATGACAGACGTGACGAGTGCTTCCCGTTCGGTCCGCTTTTGTTTCATCATCGAGACGATCCGGTAGTACTGTTGCGGGTTGATATAACGCAGACTGATGTCTTCCAGTTCCCATTTGATCGTCGAAATCCCGAGACGATGAGCAAGCGGGGCAAAGATTTCAAGTGTCTCTTCCGCTTTTTGTACTTGCTTCTCTTTGACCATGTGTTGCAAAGTCCGCATATTGTGCAAACGGTCGGCCAGCTTGATCAAGATGACCCGAATGTCCTCGGCCATCGCGATGAACATCTTCCGATGATTCTCGGCCAGTTCTTCCCGTTTCGACTTGTATTTGATTTTACCAAGCTTCGTCACACCATCGACGAGCATCGTAACATCTGCTCCAAATCGTTCCGTCAGTTGTTCCAGCGTAATATCGGTGTCCTCGACGACATCATGAAGAAGCGCGGCAACAATCGTTGTCGCATCCAAACCGATATCCACTAGTATCCCCGCTACTTGAACGGGGTGAATGATGTAAGGTTCACCCGATCGACGAAATTGTCCGTCATGCTCGTCTTTTGCGAATTGATAGGCGCGTTCGATATCTTTAACTTCTGCCTCTGTCATGTACTCCGCACATCGAGCGAGAAGGTCTTCTACATTTACGATTTGTTTATTTGTCATCCCTTATCCTCACCCAGTCCCCGGGATTGATTACGCTGAATCCCTAATATATATCCTCTATTATCGTGAAATTTTGATAATATGTCAAAATAAAAAGAAATACCCCCCCGACCACTGTCGGGAAGGTACTTGCGATTCATTAATCTGCGTAACGAATTAAGGAAAGAATATCGTATCCTTCTAATTTTTCACGTCCACCTAAACCGTCGAGCTCGATCAAGAATCCGATTCCGGCAACCGTTCCACCAAGTTGCTCGATCATTTTGATTGTCGCTTCGATTGTTCCGCCTGTTGCCAGTAGGTCATCCAGGATGACGACGCGTTGTCCTGGTTGAATCGCATCGTGATGCATCGTCAAGACATCTTTTCCGTACTCAAGACCATACTCGACACGGACCGTCTCACGTGGTAATTTCCCTTCTTTACGGACAGGTACAAATCCGATTTCCATCGCGTATGCTGCCGGGCAGCCGACAACAAATCCGCGTGCTTCCGGTCCAGCGATGACGTCCGCTCCTTGTTTACGGGCATAATCGATCAAGGCATCGACCGACTGCTTGTAAGCAGGACCGTTTTGCATCAGGGATGTGATATCTTTGAAACTGATTCCTTCTTTCGGCCAGTTTTCGACCTCTTTTATATGCTGTTTGAACTCCATGTCATTTCCTCCTGCTTCGCCCTTCTACCAAAGTATCAAAACGCTCTTTCAACTGAGCGAGTGACGAATAAATGTATTGTTGCTCAAGACGTTGACGTTCCTCATGACGCTTGTACGTCGCAGCTTCCGTCAAGTCTCGTTTTTCAGCGTTCGGGTTCACACCCGGCAGCCCGTCCTCCATTGTAACAAGAAAATCAAGTTCCGAAAACACTGAATGCATAAAGTTAATCGAACGTTTCGACCATTTTCGCGATTTCGACAAACGAACAAGTCCAATTCGGAGCTCATCACGGGGGCATTTCGCAAAGTAATTAAAGTAATGCTTAAATTCTTCCCGGGATGGAATCGTCTCGAAATAGTATCCTTCGTCTTTAAACGCACAGTAAATCCGTTCGGCTTCGTTCAAATAAGGCAAGAAGGCCGACTCTTCTTCCGGCAGATCCAAAAAGACGACGTTTGCCTTAGCAGATCCATTTAGCGTACGCTCGGCATATTTGGTTTGTGTTTCTTCCGAGAAGGCGACAAACGTCGTCGTATCATGCGGAAGTTCAAACACATCCGTCAACGGTTTCTTGCCACCACGGTAATCAAATAGTTGGTAATCGACGACTGCTAAATCCTGAATCATCAGTTGCGGTTTACGGAAACCGTTCCATTCATTGATATTCAGACTCCCCATTAACGACACTTCTGCGAGTGATGACACTTCGTCGACGGCGTCACCAAAACCGAATCCGATTCCATCCAGTTCGGTCTTTCCGTCGGTCACGAGAACCTTCAGGTGGGTCAAATCACGGCCAATCCGTTTTAAGTCTCGGATGCTGGCACCTTCCACGACGACACGCGGTGACGGATTCCCCATACCGAACGGTGCGAGTCGTCCCATCTCTTCAATCAAGCCGATGGAGACATCCGAAACATTCAGGCGTAAATCAATTTCTGTCGTCGCGATGAACGCTTCTTCCGGCAAACTTGCCGCTTGGGCATTCAATCGTTCCCGTAAAACACTGACGTTTTCTGATGACAATGTCATTCCGGCAGCAGCCGGATGTCCTCCGAAGTGCGGTAAGATATCAGCCGACTGATTCAACTCGGCAAAGAGATCAAATGCGGCAATCGAACGGCCAGAACCTTTTGCCGTCCCTTTTTCTGCATCATGACACAAAAGAATCACAGGTCGATGATACTTTTCAACAAGCCGGGACGCTACGATTCCGACGACACCCGGATTCCATTGATCCGAATCGACGACTAAGACACGGTCTGCCAGATAATGCTGTTCCACGAGGTCGGTCGCTTCTTCGGCAATCTTTTTGACGATATCCTGCCGTTGTTTATTTTGTTGGTCGAGTTGTTCTGCAAGCAGGCTGGCTTCTTCTATTGTTTCCGCGAGTAACATCTCAAGCGCCGGCATCGCCGAGTCGAGTCGACCGGCTGCATTGATCCGGGGACCAAAGGCAAACCCGACCGACTCTTCCGTCAACTCGTCTTCGACGAGACTGCAGACTTTCCGTAACGCTAAAATACCCGGTCGTTCACTGGCATTTAACGCTTCAATCCCTTTCGCTGCAAGCAACCGGTTTTCACCGACGAGCGGCACTAAGTCGGCAATCGTTCCGAGTACAGCCAAATCAAGCAATTCTTCCGGCACACGTCCCAGTAACGCATGGGCGACCTTAAAGGCAACACCGGCACCGGCAAGCTTCGAATACGGGTAATTGGAATCAACACCCGGATGAATCATGGCGAAAGCGTCCGGCAAGACGTCTTTTGCTTCATGGTGATCGGTAATGATTAAATCAACGCCGAGTTCTTTTAAGACGGCGGCTTCCTCGATACCGGAAATTCCGCAGTCGACCGTGATGACGAGACCGAATCCTTCTTCTGCCGCCCAGCGGAACGCTGCCTCGTTCGGTCCGTAACCTTCTGTAAACCGATTCGGAATGTAGCATTCCGCCATCGCACCGATTTCAATCAACGCATGCCATAAAATCGCAGCGGAACTGACGCCGTCGACATCATAGTCTCCGTAAATCAAAATCATCTCACCTTCATCAGCCGCTTGCTGGATCCGGGCGACTACTTTGTTCATGTCCTGGAACAGGAACGGATCATGAAACGCCATTTGATCGGTTTCCAAAAACGCTTTAGCTTGATCCGCTGTCTCAAAGCCACGTTGCACGAGCAAGTGTGCGACTTGATGGGAAACGTTCACCTGGCCAGCCAGTTCGTCTATTTTAACGGACTCGACTTGCTTATCGATCCATGTTTTCTTTGAATGATACATCTAATCCCTCCAATCAACTTCATCATTATAGAACAAAACCCGCGTTAGCGATAGCTAACACGGGTCAGGTTATGAGGCTTGTTTTGTTGATTTCAGCGTCCGACCTTTCATGACGAGCCACAGTTGGGCTGCGATGAAGATCGAAGAATACATGCCCATGATCAGACCAACGAGTAAGGCAAGACTGAATCCACGGATCGCTTCACTACCGAAGATGTAGAGTGCCGCTGCCGTCATGATGACTGTGACGACCGTGTTGATTGAACGAATGATTGTCTGTTGAATCGATTCATTGACGATATGCGACAATTCACTGAACGTCACTTGACGGCCACCTTTTTCAGCAAGACCCAAGTTTTCCCGGACCCGGTCAAAGGTAACAATCGTATCATTGACCGAATAACCGATGATCGTCAAAATCGCTGCGATGAAGTACAGATTAACTTCAATCTGGAACAACGAGAAGAAGGCAATGATCATCAACGCATCATGGAGCAAAGCAAGGACAGTCGCAATCCCGTATAGCGGTTGGAAACGGAACGAGACGTAAATAACGATTCCGAGTGAAGCCAGCAAGACGGCATAAATCGCGTTACGGGCGATTTCCTGACCGACTTGTGCCGACACTGTCGAGATGCTTGGTTCTTTTTTATATTTTGCTTCAATCGTTTGTTTCATTTTCGAGATTTGCTCCTGATCGAATTCTCCGACGAACGTCACGTTCGCGAGCTTTCCGCCTTGCGCGAATTGCACACCATTGATTTCAGCGGCATCAATTCCGGCCTCTTCAATGACGGAACGAACCTCTGCTTCTTTGATCGTGTTCGTTGAAGAAATTTCAACGCGTGTTCCTTCTGTAAAGTCGATTCCGAGGTTCAAGCCGCGGAAGGCCAACAGTAGAATCGAAATGACTACAAGCGCAATCGTGATTGCAAAGTAAACTTTCCGATGCTTCACATAATCAAATTTCGTTGGATTAAAGTTCACGAATTTCATCCTCCTTTACGCCAAACCAGGTTTTTTTCTTATCAAACCAGCGGCTGCTGACGAGAAGTTGCATCAAGTAACGTGAGATGAAAACATTCGTGATGAACGTAACGGCAATCGAGACCATCAGCATGATGGCAAATCCTTTGACGGTACTTGTTCCGAAGTAATACAACACGCCTGCTGAAATCAACGTCGTCAAGTTGGCATCAAGAATCGTACCAAATGAGCGGCGGTTACCGGCTTTAAAGGCGGACAAGACGGATTTCCCGCTTCGGAGTTCATCTTTGATCCGTTCTGCCGTGATGATGTTCGCATCAACTGCCATCCCGACACCCAGTACGAGCGCAGCGATACCCGGCAATGTCAAGACTGCATTGATCCCGTTAAAGAAAATCATGACGAGATAGATATAGAACAACAATGTAATGATCGACACTAAACCAGATACCCGGTAGAACAGCAACATGAAGAGGAAGACGGCTGCAACACCGATCATTGACGCAAACAATGTCTGATCGAGGGCATCTTGACCAAACGCGGCCGAGACAGACGTCGAATAGATTTCATCCAGTTTGACGGGTAGTGCTCCGGCATTCAGGATTGACGATAGTTGTTTTCCGTATTCTGCTGTAATGTCACCACCAGAGATGATGGCTTTATCTGAGTTGATCGGCTGTTGGACCGAAGCATCGGAGACGATTTTTGAATTTTCTTTTTGAATCTCTTTTTCGTACGTATCCCCTTTTTCATAGTCGAGCCAGATGACAAGACGATTTGCAGGAGGTTGCATTTTAGACACTTGTTGTGTCACTTCATAAAATTTTTCTTTCGACTTCATTGTCAGTTCGACGAGCGGTGCGTTTGTTTGCGGATCGTATCCGACTTTCGCTCCTTTTGCCTTTAAGTCTGATCCATCAAGTAACACTTTGTCGTTGATGTCCCGGAATGACAGTTCGGCAGTCGAGGATAAAATCTGACGGGCTTCACTTTGATTTTTGACACCGGCTAGCTGGACACGAATCCTGTTGTCTCCTTCAATCCGGATGTCCGGTTCCGAAACACCCAGTACGTTAACCCGGTTTTCGATTGCCGTCAGCGTCGCGCTCATCGCATTGGAATCGATGACATCGCCTTCTTTTAGTGGTTGTACTTCATACAAGACTTCAAATCCGCCTTTTAAGTCCAGACCGAGTTTGGTGTCTTTTAAGAGCCAATTCGATGTCGTGCCAATCAAAACGAGCAGCGCGGCGACGATAATGAAGAACGTGGCCAGTTTTCCCTTCTTAATCATGCTACATTGTCCTTTCTCTCAATCCCTGTATATTTTCAGACAACTTTCTTATCCTATCCTAGCTTACATAAGAATTGGTAATCTTAGCAATCGTTTTTCTCATATATAAACAGAAAAGACGCTTCCGAATTCGGAAAGCGTCTTTTTCGAGCCTTATTCGACGATTTCGTCGTCCATGACAGTCGTAGTTTTTTTCGTAACTTCTGCGACCGCACTACGGTTAAACGTCAATTGCGCGTTACCCGACTTCAATGTGACGGTTGTCTCATCTACTTTTTGTACGACCCCATGAAGGCCACCGATCGTTACGATCGAGTCACCGCGTGATAATTGGGTTTGCATCTCACGCACTTGCTTCTGGCGTTTGTTCTGTGGACGAATCAACAAGAAATAAAACACCACGAAGATCAAGATCATCGGGAGGAAAGTCAATAGTTGTTGCATCTGAGTCAGCTCCTTTTCATTCAAATCACGTTCATTATACCGTAAAAAGAATGGAATTGTCAGACCATTTATCAGAAATTCTTTGCGTTCGGTAAATTATAACCGTATTCTTCAAAGAATTCGTCTTTGAAATCAAGCAGACGGTCTTCGCGAATCGCTTGACGGACGCCTTCCATCAACTTGACGAGGAAGTGAAGATTGTGTGTCGAACAGAGGTGAAGACCAAATGTTTCCTGTGCCCGGATCAAGTGATGGATATAAGCACGTGAGTAATTCTTACACGCATAGCAATCACATTTCTCATCGAGTGGACGGAAGTCACGGGCATATTTCGCATTCCGGACGACAAGACGTCCGCTTGATGTCATTAACGTACCGTTGCGTGCAATTCGAGTCGGCAAGACACAGTCAAACATGTCGATACCGCGAATGGCACCTTCGATCAAGGCATCCGGTGAACCGACGCCCATTAAGTAACGCGGCTTGTCTTCTGGCATGAGTGGTGTCGTAAAATCAAGAGCGCGGTACATGACGTCTTTTGGTTCTCCGACTGAAAGACCACCGACCGCATAACCCGGGAAATCAAGTGATGCAAGATCACGGGCACTTTGACGGCGTAAGTCTTCATACTCGCCGCCTTGAATGATACCGAACAATGCTTGATCCTGCGGCCGTTCGTGTGCTTCAAGGCAACGTTCCGCCCAGCGGCTTGTCCGCTCGACAGAAGCTTTCATGTATTCATGAGAAGCCGGGAACGGTGGGCACTCGTCAAACGCCATCATGATGTCAGAACCGAGGGCATTTTGGATTTCCATTGCTTTTTCCGGTGACAGGAACAGTTTATCTCCATTCAAGTGGTTCCGGAAATGGACACCTTCCTCTGTGATGTTACGTAAATCAGCGAGAGAAAAGACTTGGAATCCACCGGAATCGGTTAAGATGGCGCCGTCCCAATTCATGAATTTATGCAGGCCGCCGGCTTCTTTAATGACATCATGGCCCGGACGGACCCACAGGTGATAGGTATTGGACAAAATGATGTTCGCATTCATGTCTTTAATCTGTTCCGGCGCCATCGTCTTGACTGTCGCTTGTGTACCGACCGGCATGAAAACAGGTGTCTCGAAGCTGCCGTGCGGCGTATGGACGATTCCTAACCGCGCACCAGATTGTTTACAAGTCTTGATATGTTCGTACGTTACTGCATGTTTTGTCATCGGTTTAATTCCTCTCTCGTTAAGAACATTGCGTCTCCGAAACTAAAGAATCGGTAATTTTGCGCAACAGCTTCTTCATAGGCATGTAATATGTGTTCACGGGTCGATAGAGCGGATACGAGCATGATCAAAGTCGACTTCGGTAAGTGGAAGTTCGTGATCAAGCCGTCGATTCCTTTGATTTCCTGCCCCGGATAGATAAAGATATCCGTCCAACCGGATGCTTCGACGAAATCCCCGTGATCCCGGATGACGGTTTCAAGTGTCCGGGTCGAAGTTGTTCCGACGGCAATGATCCGTCCGCCGTTTTTACGGGTCTCCCGTAAAATCTTCGCAGAGGACTCCGGTAATTCGTAGTATTCACTGTGCATTTTGTGACTGTCCACGTCATCGACGGAGACCGGACGGAATGTCCCGAGTCCGACGTGTAATGTTAACGGTGCAAGCTGAACGCCTTTATCAGTCAGTGCCTGCAACAGTTCCGGTGTAAAATGCAGACCTGCCGTCGGGGCTGCCGCACTCCCCCGTTCCCGGGCGTAGACCGTCTGGTAACGGTCCTGATCTTCGAGTTGCTCATGGATATAAGGTGGCAAAGGCATCGTCCCGAGCTGATCGAGTACTTCATAAAAAATGCCGGTGTACGAGAACTTCAGGATTCGCCCGCCATCGTCGAGTGCTTCGACACATTCCGCCCGGAGCAATCCGTCACCAAATGACAGGACAGTTCCCGGTTTAACGCGTTTCGCGGGTTTTGCGAGCGTCTCCCAGACATCTTCGCTCGTCTGCTTGAGCAATAACAGTTCAATTTTGCCGCCGGTCTCTTCTTTGACACCAAACAGTCGGGCCGGTAAGACCTTCGTATCATTGATGACGAGCGTATCTCCTGCGTTAAAATACGAGACGATATCATGAAATTTTTCATGACGAAGGGCGCCTGTTTCCCGATTGACGACCATCAACTTTGAACTTGTCCGATCGAGCAATGGCACTTGGGCAATCTGTTCTTCCGGTAAATGAAAATCAAATAAATTTACATCCATCTTTAGTTTCCTTCTTTCAATCCTAAATGTTGCCGCGCAAACGGCGTCAAGACACGACCGCGTGGTGTCCGTTGTAAAAATCCTTGTTGTAGTAAATAAGGTTCGTAGACGTCTTCAATTGTCTGCGCATCTTCGCCGATCGTCGCTGCAATCGTCTCAAGACCAACCGGTCCTCCGGCAAACCGTTCGGCAAGCGAACGTAACAGACGGTGATCAACATCATCCAGTCCAAGCGCATCGACATGCAAACGATCGAGTGCACTCGTCGCAAGTGTCGCGTCGATTGCGGTCTGATGCGCGACTTGCGCAAAATCACGGACACGTCGTAACAACCGGTTGGCAACCCGTGGTGTCCCGCGGGAACGAAGCGCAATGGCTTCTGCTGCCATCCGGTCTGCTTCAAACCCAAACAGACGGGATGTCCGTGTGACAATCGCCGACAGTTCCGGCATCGTATAGTACTCCAGTTTCAGCGTCACACCAAAGCGGTCACGAAGTGGAGCCGACAACATGCCTGCCCGTGTCGTTGCTCCGACTAGCGTAAACGGTGGCAAATCAATCCGTACGCTGCGTGCCAACTCCCCTTGACCGATGACGATATCAAGACAATAGTCTTCCATAGCCGGATAAAGAATCTCCTCAATCGACCGGCTCAACCGGTGAATTTCGTCAATAAACAAGACGTCTCCCGGTTCGAGCGAAGACAAAATTGCCGCGAGATCCCCCGGCCGTTCAATCGCCGGGCCGGCTGTCGTCTTGATGCCGACGCCCATCTCGTTGGCAATGATTGTCGCAAGTGTCGTCTTCCCAAGACCGGGAGGACCGTATAAAAGCACGTGATCCAGTGTTTCCTGACGGATTTTTGCCGCTTGGATAAAGACACTCAGATTGCCTTTCGCCTTTTCCTGACCAATGTACTGATCCAGTGTCTGAGGACGCAAACTCCACTCTTCCTGATCTTCCGCATGTGCGGATTCTGACAAAATCCGTTCTTCCACGTTCTCACCTCACATTCAATAACAACTGCAACGCCCGCTTCACATATTGGTCCGTCGACAACACTTCACCTTGAAGTGCTTTTTTGACTTTCTCGACTTCCCGTTCACTGTATCCGAGTGCCGTCAAGGCTTCACATGCTTCATTCAATTCCGCATTTCCCTGGGCAAATAATCCTTCACTTGGAATATAGTCCGGTGCGAGCTCAGCCAGTTTCCCTTTTAAATCAAGCGTCATCTGCTTCGCTGTCTTTTTACCGACACCCGGGAACTTAATCAAATAACTTTCCTTCTCCTGCTCGATTGCTTCAACAAGCGCATCGACATCTCCTGACGCCACGATGGCAAGTGATCCTTTAGGACCAATCCCTGTTACGCCAAGCAATTTCGTAAACAGCGCCCGTTCACGTCTTGAACGGAATCCGAACAAGACTTCCTGGTCTTCTCTGACATAATGATACGTATATACGATAACCTGTTCGTCTCCGGTCCGATAAAAAAACGGGTTCGGTGCTACGATTTTGTAGCCAATCCCCCCGACCTCGATCGTCACGAATTCCGCACAGACATAAGCGACTTCGCCGCGTACGAATTCTATCACTTTTGAACGCTCCCATCCATTAACAAACTCTCGTGTTATTGTAGCATATAACGAGGAGGCTCTTCAAAACGTAATTCTCCATAACTGAGACTGTCACGATGGAAATTTGCGTATTCTACTTCTCTCAAAAAAATGAAACAGAGCAACGGATGTCGCATTCCGTTGCCCTGTTTCGTAGTGCGTGAATTGTTCGAGTCCGCTTTACTTTTCGTACTGTTACGAGCGTTCCAGCATCCGTTCGAGTGCGAGGACTGCATAGCGTGTCGTTTCCGGATCGACGGTGATGACATTGACCGGCTGACCGGATTCAATTTGTTCGAGTGACCAGGCGAGGTGCGGTAAATCAATCCGGTTCATCGTCAGACACGGACACATGAATGGATTTAAGGACACGATGTCGAGTTCCGGATAATCTTTTGCCAGCCGTTGGACTAAGTTCATTTCTGTCCCGATGGCCCACTTCGTTCCCGGTTCCGCCTGTCTGATTTGATCAATGATATACGCTGTCGAACCATTCAAATCTGACGCTGCGACGACTTCAAAGGAACATTCCGGGTGAACAAGAATTTTCCGTTCGGGATCTGCTTTACGGAACTGCTCAATCTGTTCGACCGTGAACTTCTCATGAACAGAACAATGTCCCTTCCACAGTACGACCCGGATGTCCTCATCCGCTCCGTCAAACACCAACTGATCGGCAATCGGATCCCAGACAGCCATCTGTTCGAGCGGAATTCCCAAGGCATGCGCCGTATTCCGTCCGAGATGTTGATCGGGCAGGAAGAAGAGGATGTCGCGTTCAGCAAGTGCCCACTCGACCATTCGAACTGCATTCGAGGAAGTAACGGTTGCTCCGCCGTGACGACCGACAAACGCTTTGATTTCAGCTGTTGAATTGACATACGTCAACGGGAGAATCGATCGCCCCAACCGGTTCGTCAACACGCCATATGCCCGTTCCGTCTGAAAGCCGTTCGCCATATCAGCCATTGAACAGCCGGCCCGCATATCCGGCAAGACGACCGTATGCTGTTGATCCGTCAGCATATCCGCCGTCTCTGCCATGAAATGAACACCGCAAAAAACTGTATAGTCGGCATCCGTCATCTGTTTCGCCACTTGCGCGAGTTGGAGTGAATCTCCTGTTGCATCCGCAAACTGAACGACCTCATCTTTTTGATAATGATGCGCGGGTAAAAATAGTCTTGATCCCATCCGCAGTTTGACCCCTTCGATGATTGCCACTAATTCTGCATCTGTTTTTTTTAAGTATGTTCTCGGAATCCCTTGCTCTGTAAATAAATTAAGACTCATCTTTTTTTCCTCCCGCAATTTTCATACTGATGTCTAACGCCGGTGCCGAATGGGTCAATGCACCAATTGAGATATAATCCGCTCCGCACTCACCATATGCCGGTAACGTATCCAGTGTGATTCCGCCTGATACTTCGACCGTAATCGTTCGCGGAATCCATGACCGGAACAACTTGATCTCTTCCGGTGTCCGGTTGTCGAGCATGATGATATCGACACCGGCTGCGACTGCTTCCTTGACCTCTTCACTTGTCTCGACCTCCACCTCAATCGGTGTCGTGTGACCGACTTGTGCCTTCGCCCGACTGACGGCAGCTGTAATTGAACCGGCGACGGTGATGTGATTATCTTTGATCATGACGGCATCATCGAGTCGACCGCGGTGATTAAATCCGCCCCCGATCCGAACTGCATGTTTTTCAAGCATCCGGAGACCCGGTGTTGTTTTCCGTGTATCGGCAATCCGGACTTTCCCACCGACAAGATTTACTGCCTGGTGCGTCAAGGTCGCGATTCCCGACGTTCGTTGTATGAGATTTAAAGCGACCCGCTCTCCCGTCAGAATCGCCTGCAGGCGACCGGACCATTTCGCGACCACTTGTCCTCGGGAAATCGGTTGTCCGTCCCGGACGATCGTTTCGTGTTCGACTTCGAGCAGTCGGGCTAATTCGCCCAATACAGCTTCACCGCAAAAAATACCGGACTCTTTCGCCATGAATTGACCGGTTCCTTGTTCATCGCCAATCAGACATACTTCACTCGTCACGTCCTGATGACCGATATCCTCCACTAAAAAATCTTCAAGTTGTCGTCGTAGGTACCATCTGTTCATGTGGTTGTTCTCCTTTTAATCGTTGAATTGCTCCTTCAAGTAACAGCTTTGCCGTCATCCGATGCAGACGCCTCAGTTCAGCGTCCCGTCCGGATCCTTGTTCATCCGGTTGATGTTGGAAGGTTTCCAGCGTTTGTTTAAGCAGGCGTTCATCGAGCTGAACGCTTAACGCTTCTGCCCAGGAGGAATCGAGTGGTTCCGGCTCTCTCTCCTGTACGATCTCTATGTCCGGTAACGGCTGGCGTGTCGGCAACTGAAGCCGTAATGCCAATTCCTTGCCCATTACGAAACATTCGAGCAGCGAGTTTGAGGCCAATCGATTTTTTCCATGCAATCCTGTTGATGCCGTCTCACCAACTGCATACAGTCCCGGAACGGTCGTCCGCCCGAGACGGTCTGTTTTAATCCCGCCCATTAAAAAGTGAACACCGGTCATCACTTCAACGATACCAGGTGATATGTTCAACGTTTCACATTTCTTAACAAACGTCGGAAAGCGTCGGTGCAATTGTTCGACAGACGTCGTATTGAGATAAACCGGTTCTTGTTCGCGTACTGTCGTGATGCGCCTTGCGACTTCATCCCGGGCGGCCAAGTCTCCTTGCGGATGATCCGCCATCACACGGCGACCGTCTGTTGTCATCAAATACGCACCCGCTCCGCGTAATGCCTCCGTAATCAAGCCTTGACTGACACCGTCGTGAAGAAGCACGGTCGGATGATGCTGGATGTACCCTAAATCGGATAGACGTGCTCCGACCTGCGCTGCGAGTGCCAGACCGTCACCCGTCAGGTCCGGTTCGTTCGTCGAAGCCGTGAACAAGCCGCCGATTCCGCCTGTCGCCAGGATGACAGCCCGAGCAGAAAAGACGACCGGCGTTTGACCGCGATACCCGCGTGCGCCGACGACCTGTTGTCTGTTCATCAACAATTCCGTAATGACGGTATCCTCGATGACAGGATGATCCAATTGCTGAAGCAGTTGTGTCATCATTCGTTCACCTGTCCGGTCTCCTCCAATGTGAAAAATACGGGGTCTTGAGTGCGCCCCTTCCTGACCTAAGGCATATTCGCCCGTCACTTCACGGTCAAACACGACACCAAATGCTTCAAGTTCTTGAATGACCTGCCTGCCGGTCGCGGTGATAAATGAAATCATCGTTTCATCTGTCCGTCCCTTCGCGGCCTGCTCCGTGTCAACTTGATGACTGAAATGGTTCTCCTCCAGATATGCCGACGCAATCCCGCCTTGTGCCCGCATCGAATTCGTTTCCGCCTTCGTCCCTTTTGAGACAAGGATAACCTTCAAGTGAGACGGGAGATGCAGGGCAGCTGAAACGGCTGCTAATCCTGTGCCGATGATTAAGACATCAACTTCCTCTACATTATGTAAAGACATATGATAAACACCTCTATACTTAAATATTTACTATTGACTAGACAATAAGTTTGGCATATTTTTAGCTGAGTGACAAGACGAAAGGATACGATAATGAATGATTTATTTAGATCACGCGGCAACGACCCCCATGCACCCGGACGCCCTTGAACAGTATCGATACACGGCAGAACATGCATATGGCAACAGTTCGTCGCTTCATGACACGGGAGATACCGCCCTCCGATTGTTAGAGCAGGCACGGAATAAATTAATGGAATGGCTTGGTGTGACCGAAGGAACAATTGTCTTTACGGGGAGCGGATCTGAAGCCAACTACATCGCTTTAAGTCATCTCCTCCGTCAAACCAATAAGACAACTGTCTTGACACTTAAATCGGAACACGATTCTGTCTTGTTACCCTTGAAACGGTGGCAGCATGACTGGCAGGCAATCGATTTACAAACGACTGGCGAATTCGATTGGGCGTTGTTCGAAAAAGCGTGTACGGAAGAAATCGGCGTCGTTTCAATCCAACACGTCAATTCAGAAACAGGTTTTATCTTTCCGGTTTCTGACATCGCTGCCTTTTGCCGAAAAAAAGGCATTTTGTTTCACTGCGACGGGATTCAAGGTTTTTTGAAAGATCCGGTTGATTTAACGGACGTCGAGGCCTATACCATCAGCAGCCACAAGGTCTATGGACCGAAAGGACTCGGAGCCGTCTATTTGCGACGTCCCCTGTTCAGCCCCTATTATGAGGCGCACCATGAGTTCGGAATTCGTCCCGGAACTGTCGACGTCCCCGGCATCGCTGCTTTCCTGATGGCGTGTCATCGTTATCTTGAGGAAAATCAGCAGATCCAGGCATCGAGCAAAAGATTTCGTGGTATGCTAAAAAAAAGACTTCCAGCTGCTTATTACCAAATCATTGAATCACCTCAACAACTCAATTCGATTTGTGCCATTCATACGAAACAACGGGATGGTCAATTCGTCCTCCTCGCCCTAAATCGTGCCGGAATTGCCGTCTCGGCGGGAAGTGCTTGTCGTGCAGGTGAGAATGGACCCAACTCGACTTTACGTGCGATTGGTTTTGATGAAGCAGCGGCTCACGGATTGATTCGACTCAGTTTCGGTCGGATGACGACAGCCGAGGAAGTAGAGCGATGTATCGATGTCCTTTGTTCTTTGGAGGAATCAGATGAACTAGAAAGGTAGGAATGGTCATGGGAAGAAGACAGTCCGGAGAAGAACGCCGGCAAGAGTTACTAGAGATGATTCAGCAAAGCGATCGGCCCGTTACAGGTACGAAGTTAGCGAAACAGGCAGGTGTCAGCCGCCAAGTCATCGTACAGGACTTATCATTACTAAAAGCAAAGGGACATCCTGTCGTCGCGACGGCCCGGGGATATTTATTAAATCACCCCGAGCTTGACGGATCCCGCCATATCAAAAAAGTCGTCTGTCGGCATGGTCTTGATCAATTGAAGGCGGAGTGTGATGCCGTCGTTGACGAAGGTGTCATCATCCGCGATGTCATCGTTGAGCATCCCGTCTATGGATTTTTGACCGGGGAATTGATGCTGAAAAGCCGCCGGGATGTCCGAGCATTGATTGAACAACTTGAAGAAACGCAGGCAACGCCTTTATCTACTTTGACGGACGGCGTTCATATTCATACGCTCGAAGCCGATAACGAAGAAGCTTTACAAGCCGCAATCGACGCCCTTGACCGGTTAGGGATTCTTGTTTCAGAGCTCGATGTCTAATTTTGTATACTTCTTGATCTGTAGATCTTGTCATCACAAAAAAGGTCCATCCCGTTAAACGGAATGGACCTTTTTTGTGATTGGGATCAGACGGTTGGATCATCCGTCCCTTCTGATGATTCATTTTGCGAGAAAACAGCTGAGACGGTTTGAACACGCCGGTTTTCGACATGCAGGACGGTTAAGGTCACCGGTCCATACACCATCTGAGTCCCCACTTCCGGAATATGACCGACATCTTCCATGATCCATCCTCCAAGTGACTGGGCTTCTGTTTCCGGCATCGCCAAGTCAAATTGATGACAGAAATCTTCAATGTCGTACTCCGCCAGACATTCATAGCGGTTAGGACTGACTTGTTTCGTATATTCGAGTGACTCATCATGTTCATCCCAAATCTCTCCGACCAGTTCCTCGAGAATGTCCTCGAGTGTAATCAAACCGGCTGTACCGCCAAACTCATCCAGTACAACAGCCATATGTGACTGTTTGACTTTTAGTTCCGGCAACAAATCGATGATATGGGTTTGCGGAACAACAAATGAGACCGGACGAATCAATTCACGAATCTCGACACGTCCGTGCTTGACGAATTCCCGTAAAAAGTCACGTTCTGATAAAACGCCGATGATATGATCAATCGAATCTTTATAGACCGGCAATCGCGAGAATCCGCCTTTTTGCACTTCACGTAAAATTTCATCAAAACCGGCATCAATGTCAATCGCTTGAATATTCGTTCGCGGTGTCAGTGCCTCTTCGACCGTGACATTCTTGAAGTCAACCGCCCGGTGCACGATTTCCGCCCCTGCTTCGTCCATGACACCCTCTTCTTCACTGATATCGACCAGAGCCCGTAATTCCTGTTCGGTGACGAGCGGTCCTTTCGGATCAGCCCCGATCAGCAGTAACGCAACCTGTCGCAATTTCAGAAACAAGAAGATGGCCGGCTTAAACAGAAGTAGACAGACATGCAGCGGACCACTAATCCAAAACACATAGGTTTCCGCATGTTCCCGCGCATAGGATTTAGGAATAAGCTCCCCAAATAACAAAATGAGCAGAAACGTCAGGAAGACAATACTGATTCGAACCAATAGATCCGTTGATACCGTCATCGTCAACCATCCACCAATCATCGCTACACCCAAATTGGACAGGGTGTTCCCGATTAAGATGGCTGTCAGCGTTTCCTCATACCGTTGCAACAGACGGAGTGCCTGGGTCGCACGGCGGCTTCCTTCTTCCGACTGATGCAAAATCCGTAACCGATTCGCGCTCGACAACGCGGTTTCGGACGATGAGAAAAATGCCGAGACGACAAGCAAGACGAAAAACCAGATGATCTGAATCGCGGGAAGTGGGTCCACGATGCTCTCACACTCCATTTCTCAAATGAACTTGTTTTTTCTTAGAACGAAGACTCGATGAATTCGAATTCGAAGTCGCGGATTCGAACGACGTCGCCGTCAATCGCACCCATCTTACGAAGTTCTTCGTCGACACCCATTTGACGCAACGTCCGGGCAAAGCGTTTGATTGACTCTTCACGCATGAAGTTTGTCATCGTGAACAGCTTCTCGATCCGTGGCCCTTTGATGACGAAGCAATCATCTTCATCTTTCGAAACCGTAAATCCGGCTTCCGGTGCTTCATATCCGTAAACGACACGTGGTGTCGCTGTTTTTTCTTCCAGTTCTTCGAGACCGAATTCAGGCGTCGCGTCAACAAGATCAGCAATACGGAATAAGAGGTCACGTAATCCTTGACGTGTTGCTGCCGAGATGGCAAACACTTCAAGACCCGGGAACGCTTCTTTGAACGCTTCGAGATTCGCTTCCGCATCCGGCATATCCATTTTGTTTGCGACAACGACTTGTGGTCGTTCTGTCAGACGAAGGTTGTAGTCCGCAAGCTCTTTATTGATGATATTGTAATCTTCAATCGGATCGCGTCCTTCCATACCACTCATATCGATGACATGAACAATGACTTTTGTCCGCTCGACGTGACGGAGGAACTGGTGACCAAGACCCACACCTTCGCTTGCGCCTTCAATCAGACCCGGTAAATCGGCCATGACGAAGCTGCGGCTGTCTTCCGTTTCGACGACACCGATGTTCGGTGTAATCGTCGTGAAGTGATACGCCCCAATTTTCGGACGCGCTGCTGAGACGATTGACAGCATCGTTGATTTCCCGACACTCGGGAAGCCGACGAGTCCGACATCTGCGAGCATTTTCAATTCGAGTTTCAAGTACTTCTCTTCACCCGGTTCACCATTCTCCGCGTGTTCCGGAGCTGGGTTTGCCGGTGTTGCGAAACGTGAGTTCCCGCGTCCGCCGCGTCCACCTTTAGCAACGATTGCCTGTTGTCCGTGATGGACAAGGTCAGCGATGACTGCATCCGTGTCATCATCATAGACGACAGTGCCGGGTGGAACTTTGACGACGAGGTGCTCGGCTTTACGTCCGTGCATCCCTTTCGACATTCCGTTTTCACCTTGAACGGCTTTAAAGTGACGTTTGTAACGGAAGTCCATCAACGTCCGGAGTCCTTCATCCACTTCGAGAACGACGTGAGCACCATGTCCACCATCTCCTCCGGCTGGACCGCCGTCTGGAACATATTTCTCGCGACGGAACGCCACTTGCCCGCGTCCTCCATCTCCTGCTTTTACATAAATATTTACCTGATCGACAAACATGTCAGATTCCTCCTATTACTTTTCTTCCTCTGCAGGAAGACTTTCGATTTCAATCACACACTCATACTCCGTCTGTGACTCGATCTCCATCGGCGTCACTAGATCTTTAAGGCGCGACATATCTAGTAGATCCCGATAGATCTCGATGGTCACGCCCTCATGGAAGGTCACGGATACTTCTCCATTCCCCACTTCTATCATGTCAAGCGCAGCTTCAAGAATAGACGCTACACGTGCATCCTCGATCTGCTTTGGTGTTTCGATTACATCATATTCGACAGTTAGGCCTGTCCAATCTGCTCGTTGCAGTGCGAGTGCCGTTTTCGGTAGTCCGATCAGGGAAAGTCGTCCTTCTCGTGACGCTTGTTCCCGATACATGGAACAAATCGATTCAACAGCCGCCTCGTCACCCATCGCGCTATATGAACGAACAAGTTGTAATCGATTCAACCATTCGTGACGAAGTGACTTCAAAAGATCCAGTACCTGCTCATCCTTCATCAGTCCGTTCCCTCCTAAAAAAAACAGACCCTAACCCCTGAGAGTGGCTAGAGTCTGCTTCATCGATCACTTATGCTGGGTAAACGCTGACTTGTTTTTTGTCGCGTCCGAGACGTTCGAAACGAACGACACCAGTTGCAGTTGCGAAAAGTGTATCATCGCCACCACGTCCGACGTTCATACCTGGGTGAATCTTCGTACCGCGTTGGCGGTAGAGGATTGAACCAGCAGAAACAGTTTGACCGTCTGCACGTTTCGCCCCAAGGCGTTTCGATTGCGAGTCACGACCGTTCTTTGTCGAACCTACCCCTTTTTTCGATGCGAAGAACTGAAGATTAAGTTTCAACATGTGGAATCCACCTCCTATATTTGTTCAAGTTGGATAAACTCACCGTAACTTTCAGCGATAGTTCCAAGCTGGACCAACATCGCTTCCAGTAACAATTGGGTGCGTTCACTGACATCCGGTGCTAAGTCAGCATACGGTTCTACATAAAAGTAGCCACCTTCTTGTTGTTCTGCCATTTCAAGGAGCAGGACCTGCCCGAGCAGTGATTCGATGGCATTGTATGCCCCGAAGATCACACTTGATGTGCCGGCACAGACTAAATCCAAACCAGGCTCAGCGAACTCGGCATGTCCTGTCACTTCGATGGAACGGATTAACTCCGCTTCATCTCGTCGAATCTTGACACGTATCATGGCTTACGCTTCGATTTTCTCGATGCGGACCTTCGTGTAAGGTTGACGGTGACCTTGCTTACGACGGTAGTTCTTTTTAGCTTTCATTTTGAAGACTGTGATCTTTTTCGCGCGAGCGTGTTTGATGACCGTTGCTACGACCTTCGCACCTTCTACGAGTGGAGCGCCGACTTTAACATCGTCACCACCAAGGATCAAGACTTCGCCGAATTCTACTGTGCTGTCGACGTCTGCGTTTAATTTCTCAACGTAGATCTCTTGGCCAGCTTCGACTTTAACTTGTTTACCACCAGTTTTAATAATTGCGTACATTACGTGCACCTCCTCTTAGGAACTCAGACTCGCCATCACGGGCAGCGGATGCTTTAAAGACCCGGTCTGTGCGGTTGTAGTCATTTGGGTGCTTCCAAACGAACTAACGTTATTCAGAATACCAAATGAAGTTGACTATTGTCAATAACGTTCTGCCGGATTCTCAATGTCTTTTGACAAAATCGTCACAGTCGGCTTTCGTACCGGTAAACAGAATGCCCGGTTCACCTTCTATCAGAAGTAATTCAAGAGGAATTTCGGCGAGAAGCAACGGACTGAGCAGAGCGAGCGGAGCGCGAACGACCGCTGCTTCCGCGTGTATCGCGAGTTCCATCAACCGTGGCTCGAGTTGACGGTGGATGGCGACCCGGGACAACTGACCATGATCCCGTGACCGCTCGAACAAGGACTTCCCATGTCGCTGACGTGTCAGTTCACATAAACCCATTTTCGTAAAACCGTATACTTCGATCTGTTTCGATTCGTGCGCTGCCCGTTCCTTCAACAGTTGTGTCACCCGTGTCTGTCCTTTACTGGATCCCCTCAAAAAATCGACGGCAATCATCCCGCTGATATTTCGCAGACGGAGCTGACGCATGATTTCAACCGCTGCTGCTTCATTGATTTGATCAAACGTCCGTTTTTGTTCCTTGACGGAAACCGTCTTGCCGCTGTTGACATCAATCACGGTCATCGTTTCGACTTCTTCAATCAGCAGGTAAGCCCCGCCGTCGAGCCACACGACCCGGTCCAGCGCCTTCTCAATCGTCCGGTCCACCTGTTCCATAATCGGCAGGCGGCCTTTGATGACGGGACGTTCGACCTGAAACCCCATCTGCTCCAGGCGCTCTTTCTCCATTCTGTTCGTGACGAGTGCCTCTGTGACATGACTCAACCGCTTCGCCTCTTGAATGATCAACGGCTCATCCTGTTCAAGTGTCGTCTGCTGTAACATATGTTGATGACGTGCACGAAGTTGCTTCAATTCCGCCATCAATACCTCGACTTCGGCTTGCGCCGCTTCTGTCCGGTATAAAATCCCTTCCTCTTCCGCCACCGGAATCACTTTAGCCAGTTGCTGTTGGACGACCAAATCCAGCTTCCGGCTGAAACGCACACGGCGTCCGTACGGGAAATAGACGAGGAATCGTCCGCCATACGTGATGTTTTGTGTCACTTTATGCTGTTTCGGGGCTGCCCCTTCTTTTACGACCTGTACGAGTACGGTCTGACCGACTTGAACAGCTTGCCCGATCGTCGGAACTTCCGGATAACGGCGTAACGTCTCCAGCGTTTCATTGATCGGTAAATAAAGCGGCGTCCCGTCCGTCGCAATCAAAAATGCCGCTTCAAGCGTCGGGTGCAGGCGGTCAACTTTCGCATGCAACAAGGTACCGACCCGAAGTTCATCCCGCATCCGTTCGTGGTATTCAACGACCCGCCCCCCTTCGACCAACGCTACCCGTTCCAGGGACGGAGTCTGTTCACTAATCCATTTCATCTTCATTCCTCCATGAAAAATAGACTAGAAGCATAAAACCCTTCTAGTCTATTTTTCCCCATCTTATTTCATGCCAAGCATTTTTTTCAGTTTCACGAAAAATCCTTTTTGCGGCTGTTCCATGATGTCGAGTAACGGAACCGATTCGCCGAGAATCCGTCGTGTGATGTTCCGGTAGCCGAGACCAGCCCGGTTATCCGGATTCATCGTTACCGGTACGCCCCGGTGAGACGCCGCGATGACTTCTTCGTCATCGACGATCAAACCAAGCAGATCGATCGACAAGATACGCATGATTTCGTCGATATCGAGCATATCTCCAGCCGCCATCATATGCGAGCGGACACGGTTAACGACGAGCTTCGGCACGATTTGACGCTCCGAACGCTCCAGCATCCCGATGATCCGGTCTGCATCCTGAACCGCAGCTTTTTCCGGTGTCGTGACAATAATGGCTTCGTCTGCACCGGCAATCGCATTCATGAATCCTTGCTCGATTCCTGCCGGGCAGTCAATCAAAACAAAGTCATACTCTAATTTTAATGAGTCAATGATGCCTTTTACCTGTTCCGGTGTGACGGATGATTTATCCTTAGACTGAGCAGCAGGTAACAGATACATCTCTTCAAAACGTTTATCACGGACGAGGGCTTGATGCAGTTTACATTGTCCGGTCACGACGTCAACGATATTATAGATACTCCGGTTGTCGAGGCCAAGTACGATATCCAGATTCCGAAGACCGATATCTGTATCGACGAGACAAACCGAATTCCCCATCAGCGCAAGTGCTGTCCCGATGTTTGCAGTTGTCGTCGTCTTACCGACTCCACCTTTACCAGATGTGACGACGATGGCACGTCCCACATGCGTTTTCGCATCTTTATGTACCTGTTCTTTCACTTGTTCCATATCTGTCACCCTCTTTCACTATCAATCGCAAATTGATCCATCCGCGCAAGCGGAACGGTTTGAAGACGAGAAAATTCGACTCCTGTTTCCCCTACAAAAGCACAACCCATTTCTAACGCCTTGATCGGCGCATCATCCGGATCTTCATGTACGAAGTCGGAAATCGAAATCCATTTCGGTTGCAGGATACTTGCCGCAATGACAGCCTGCTCGTTCCCGCCTTTTCCTGCATGAACCGTTCCCCGTAACGCCCCCAGACAATAAATACTGCCGGTTGCGTGAACGACGGCTCCCGGATTGATGTCGCCAATGACGACGATCGATCCTTCAACATCTACGACATGCCCACTGCGGGCCGTGCCGCCAAAGTAATGAAACGTTCGGTCCCCGTAAAGAGCTTTTGCTTCATCCTTCGTCAGACACTCGCTGTCGTACCCATTAAACGAAAATGAATCATGACGCGCAACGATGGATTCGACAGCCGTCACAACGCCTTCGTCGACGTAACGGCGACCGAAGAAGAAAGTAATCGGAACGGCGCGTCCGTTCTCGACGGATTTGTCGGCAAGCGTCAATTCTAAATCGTCAAGAAATTCATCCACACTGCACCTTTCATTTACATAGACGGCGAGGCCACCACGATGGCCCTTCATCGTTACATAACGCTTACGCTCAATCATGACTCATCCTCTTTTCTCATCAAATGTGGATTGCACCAGTCGCGTCATCGGATAATACAGCATGATGATCCCAATCAACTGAGCAATGAGACTCCTTGGAATGATTTGTGTCGCGAGTTCCTTGAAGGGAACACCGACTCCTACGACCGAAGCCGTGAAGAAATAAATATCCAGTTCAAACAAAATAGCGCTGAACGTAAAGGTGACGATAATCGTTAATACGTTCTCCTTTACATATTTTAGCACGAAGCTACTAAAAAGCGGAATGGCAGATAGCGCAAATAAATAAATTCCGATGATATCCGAATAGACGAAATCATATAACAGACCGAACAGCAGTCCAAAACCAAGCGCTTGCTCAATTTTTCCATAACGCCCTAAAAACATCAACGCGATCAACGTAACATGAATGACGTAAGGAGAGCCGTCTCCAAGCGGACCTGCGAACAACGTTCCTTCCAAGATAAAAAGAAGGAACACGGCGAAAAACAACTTGATGTTATTCACTAGTGTCCCCTCCCTTGTCGGTCTCAGCGAAAGGTTCCTTCGCTTCGCGTTGAATCACAAAAACGTGACCAAACTGTTCGAAGTCTGCTGCCGGTTTGACGTATGCGATTTTCGAAGCACCGTATTGATCCGATTTCACTTGTTCGATCTTTCCGACCACGATACCACTCGGATACTTACCACCGAGTCCGGATGTCGTAACAGTCTGACCTTTTTTCAGTTTGGCGTCGTTCGGAATCTTCGTGAATTTCAAGAGATTCGTCTCTTCATCAAATCCTTCGATCGTACCGAAGACACTTTTTCCTTTCGTATCGTCCGCAACTGCTGAGACATTGTTCGTCCGGCTCGTATCTGATAACAATTGAACGAGTGATGTGTAGGCACTTGTCTGAATGACACGGCCAATTAAACCATCTGCTGTCACGACGGCCATATTGGCTTTGACACCTTGTTCTTTTCCGATATTGACCGTGACGAAGCGTTGCCATTCGGATGACGTTCGACCGATCATTTCTGCCGGCAATAACGTATAATCCCGAATCGATCCTTTTAGCTTCAACATGTCTTTTAATTCATTGTTCTCACGTTCCAAATCGCGGACTTTGACGGAATTTCCGGCATAGTCGCCCAGTCGTGATTTTAAATACTCATTTTCCTTATACACATCGCGCACTTCTTTAACCGAAGTGACCGTATCATCAATCCAGCCAATCGGTGTCGCAAAAAGACGTTGGCCAACCCCGACGGTATCGCGGACAAAACTTTGATACCAGTGGGTCTGGTTACGTCCTTGGAGCGAAATTCCGATTAAAATCACCAAAAGGAGAAAACTAAGGAGTGTGATGAGCAGTTTTCGATTATTTAAAAATCGCTTCATCGCTCATCCCGTCCTTATCTTTTTTGTGAGATGCCTGATTTCGAACGTAACACATTCATCATCTCCAATGATTTACCTGTACCGATTGCGACACAATCAAGCGCGTTTTCCGCAACGAGTGTCAAGATGCGTGTTTCATCTTCAATCACGGCATCCAAGTTTTTCAGAAGGGCGCCGCCGCCTGTCAAGACAATTCCGCGGTCCATGACGTCTGCTGATAATTCCGGCGGTGTTTGTTCAAGCGTGTGTTTGACACCGGCTAAAATTGCATCGACCGTATCTGATAACGCATCACAAATTTCTGCGCTTGTGACTTCGATTTGTTTCGGAAGTCCCGTCACGAGATCACGTCCACGAATTTCCATCGTCTCGTTTTCCGACTCTTCATCAATCCGGGCATAACCGATCGTCATTTTCAACGTTTCAGCCGTCCGTTCACCGATCATCAGGTTGTATTTCGATTTGATGTAACGAATGATTGACTCGTCCATCTCGTCTCCACCGACACGAATCGATTGGCTTGTCACGATACCGCCAAGTGAAATGACCGCGACTTCCGTCGTTCCGCCACCGATATCGACGACCATTGATCCTGTTGGTTCAGAAACCGGGAGACCTGCTCCGATTGCTGCTGCAAACGGTTCTTCAATCGTATAGGCTTCACGTGCACCAGCAAGTTTCGCCGCGTCTTCGACCGCACGTTTTTCAACGGACGTAATCCCGCTCGGTACACAAATCATGACGTTTGTTTTAGAAGAAAATAATCCTTTTTTCTTTGTTGCTTGATCCATGAAGTATTTGATCATCGTAGCCGTTGTTTCATAATCGGCGATAACCCCATCTTTCATCGGGCGTCGTGCCGTCACGTTTCCCGGTGTCCGTCCAATCATGTTTTTTGCTGCGTTACCTACTGCTTCAATCTTGCCTGTATCGGTACGGAATGCGACGACAGAAGGTTCGCGCACGACGATTCCTTGCCCCTTCACATAAACGAGCGTATTTGCCGTACCTAAGTCAATGCCGATTTCACGGCTAAATGATCCAAACATTATTCAAAAAACCCCTCTCTGAGAATACACTTCACTAATTATAACGGAAAAGCCTTCCTTGGAAAGCGTTAAAACGTTACAGCTTGTTTACAGTTCAATGGTTGTTACAAAACTAAAAACGCCTGAGGTCAGGAAGCACAGTTCCCCCTCAGACGTTATTCTTACATAAATCCCCGCTGTTTCATACTAATAAATTGTCCATGCCCGATGACGAGGTGATCGATGCAACTGATTCCGATCAATCTGCCCGCTTCGACCATTCGTTCCGAGACTTCGATATCTTCCCGGCTCGGCGTCGGATCGCCGGACGGATGATTATGGACAGCAATGAAGCTTGCCGCCGAACAACGGATGGCCTCCCGAAATATGTCGCGCGGGTGAACAATCGATGTATTGAGCCCTCCGATAAACAGCGTCTTCTTCGAGATGACCTCATTTTTTGTATTCAAGTACAGGCAGATGAAGTGTTCCTGCTGATAGAGCCGCATCTCTTCCATCAATAATTCGGCGGCATCATCGGGTGAGTGGACGACCGGACGGACCCATTTCGGTTCCGTGACAAGCCGCCGCCCGAGTTCAAGTCCCGCCATGATTTGAAGCGCCTTTGCTTTGCCGACGCCCGGTGCCTTTTCCAGTCCCCCGACACCTGCCGCTTCCAGTTCAATTAGCGACGGATAAATGTCGAGTAAATCTTCAGCAATTTCAAGCGGGCTCCGGTTCCGTGTCCCGCTGCGGACGAGACATGCCAATAACTCCACCGTCGTCGCCTGTGCCAAACCCTTTAACTGAATCATATCCTTTGGCCATTCAATCACTTCATCCGACCTTTCTGTTCATGAAATTACGCGAACATCGGCTTGATTCCAAATGTTTCGAGACGACGGCTGATTGGATTGATCGGTAAACCGACGACATTATAATAGTCGCCGTCAATCGCTTCGACGAATAGACCACCTTTTCCCTGAATCCCGTATCCGCCTGCCTTGTCATACGGTTCCTCTGTCGCAACATAAGCCAGCATCCAGCTTTCCGGGATATCGCAGAATCGGACCGTCGTCGTAATCGTAAACGTCTCCTCCCGTTCATCCTGTAAAAGCGTTACACCGGTCACGACCTCATGTGTCCGTCCGGATAACCGTCGTAACATCTCGAGAGCAGCCGCTTGATCGACCGGTTTTTCAAGAATGTGCCGATCCAGGGCGACAACCGTATCTGCTGCCAGGACGATTTCACCGGACTTCGCCACGGTCCGGGCTTTTTTCCGTGATAAATACATCACGTACTCGTCAGCTGACATCGGATACGGGGCTTCCTCCAACACATCGGCCGGTCGTATCATATGGGGCACACCGATCTGCCGTAACAGTTCGGTCCGTCTCGGAGAGGCCGAAGCCAGAATCAATGAGTGTTGCGTTATCATCAGTATCACGCTCTTTTCCTTCTTTTTCGACCAGTCTTACTGGAATCAACTTTCAGTATAACGAAAAACAAGTGCCGCTCCGAGTCAGAGCAACACTTGCTTTGGGGTTAATTACCTGTAACATCGACAAACGGATCCGATTTCGGGGTCGTCTCCTGAAGCGGCGTCTGTTTATCCGGAATCAACTTGGTTAAATCCGGACGGTAGTAACTTTCGATTTCCACTGTAAAGGACATCATTTCGTCTTCAAGGACAATCGTCTGGCTCCCTGGACCCGGTTCATCCGGACCGGTCAACTGGATTTGGCGTAAAATCGTAATCCGGTCCGTCCGTTCGATTTGTTTAAGAAAAGCCATCAGTTCGAGATAGGACGGGGCTTCGACCGTCAAAGAAGCAGGCAGTGCCGTCGCCGTTGTGGTCGCAACCGGTGTCTCTGCCGTTGCCGCAGCTTCCGTCTCGGATTCCGTCGCCATTGCACCGTCCACGGCAGGCGTTGACTGGACCGGCGATGCAGGAGCTGCTTCCGTTCCGGTTGCGCCAAACGTGATGGCTTGGACTTTCACACCGGCAATTTGACTGGCCGCATTGATCGCATCAATCACATCATCATTCGCCGGTACGACCGGCACCTGTTTTTGGAGGAAGCTGGATTCAGCAACATCGACTTTCTGTTCATTCGCTTTTGCCGCTTCAAGCGCCATCTGTTCCCGTTCAAGCGTTGCTTCGGTTTGCTGTAATTCCTGATACGTCGTGTACGTCGTATAACCGAAGTAGCCGAGCCCCCCGACAATCAAGACAATCGTCAAGGCAAGAAGAATGAGACCGCTGTATCGTTTCAATTTTCTTCCACCTCCTCTACTTCAGTCGAAACCGGTTCGTCCGCTTCTGTGCCGGTCGTCGGTGGTTCCACCGTTTCCGTCGCATCCGCTCCCGGGTCGACCACGGCATCCGTCGTTGCATCTTCCTTCGGCGCATCGGGATCCGCCTGGTTCGTTTCCCCTTTGATGACTTCTGCCGGGACAACCGTCAGACCAAATTGCCCGATATAGCGGGGTTCTTCCGTCTCCGTCTCGTCCGTCGGCGTAATGGTCGTCGTCGGAATCTCTTCGCCGGTCGTCGGATCAATCGTCGTCGATGTGACGACTTCCGCTTCTTCATTCATCGTTTTCGTCGTGACATTCGTTAACGTCACTCCGGTAAAGGCCGTATCCGTCAACAATTGACGGTAAAAACCGTTTAACTCATCTAACGTCTCAAACTGGGCATTCATCGTCACAAGATGGTCGGCTCCATAGGCAAACTGGAGAATATAGCCGCGTTCCGGCAGATACCGCGTAATCCGTTCCAAAGCCGGCACAGCCGGACGTGGTGTCGCTTCCAGTCCGTCGACGGTTTGCTTGAGCTGCGCAACTTCTTGTTTGGCCGACTGAGCCGATTCCGATTGCAACGTCCGGACGATTTGGATCTGATTGTTTGCCGTCTCGAGCCGGTCAGCAAATTGATCGGTCTGCCAGTACAGATATCCGCCTACCATCCCGCCGAGTAGCAGCAGGATCAGCGAGGCAATCAACGGAAACTTTGGCGCGACATCACTGTCCGGCAATAAATTAATCCGGTCTTTATGGACTGTCGCTAAACCGACGAGAGGTAAGTACGCTTTTGGAATCGGCTGCCCCGCTACATCGAGTACATCCGGAACTTGTTCCAACCGGACGTCAAAGTTCGTTTCGAACCGGCGCACCAGTTCCTCTTGAAACGGAAAATCTCCCGTCAGCATGACACGGCTGATTTCCCGCCCGTCACGCGCTAACGAAAAACGATAGAAATCAAGCACACGTGAAAATTCCAGTAACATCTCTTCCAGGATGAATTCGACGTTGGCATCATCTGATTGATAGCGGTAATGCAACCGGTCCTCGATGACATCGACTTCCCAGGCATTCGCGACAAACATATCGACCGAACGAATCAGACGCGGGACTTTGTCTTCGATGATGATCAACTGATGATTCGTCGCATTGACATTCCAAATCAATAGATTGCTGTCGGCTTCGACTTCATACAGCGAATCGAGACCAAAAAATGTCGCCAGTGGTTGCGGTTCCGCTGCCACGAGGCGGATATGTTTTTTCCGGAACAGTTCCATGTATTGTTTTAACGCTTCGTTTGGTGCTGCATACAACATGATTTCCCGTTTACCGTCTTCTTCGAGCAACGTGTAATCAAAATAAGGTTCTTCAAACGGTAAGACGATACTGTGTCCCAGTTCCATGAACAAATAACCGCGAATCTGATTGGTTTCGACGGTCTCCGGAATTTCAAGTTTCCGTGCCAGGACGAGTGATCCGTCAATCGCGAGGACCGCTTGCGAACCGCGGGGAACCTTCAACTTCGCAAGTAAGCTGTCAAAAATCATATCGAGCGATGCTTCCGGTTGGAGCCATCCCCCCTGAAGGGTTCCCGGAGGTAAGGAAACGACACCCCGCCGCTTAATGACCCCCTTTTTGACGACCGCTCCAAAAATCCCGACATCTGTGAAATTAAAGTAGATATATGTACCTCTGCGCCGAGCTTGCGCCATATGTATATTCTTCCTTTCCTAGAGGAACAGATCGAGATAAAGCTTCACCCAATCGTCCGCGAAATAATATGTCAGTAACGTGCCTACGGCAATCGAGGGGACAAACGGAATCGGTTGTTTTCGTTCAACGCGTTTTAAGCCGAGTAAACCCAGTCCGACAATCGATCCGACGAAGGCGGAAACGAACAAGGCGATGACGACGTGTAACGGACCTAAAAAAATCCCGAGCACACCAAACAACTTGACGTCCCCTGCTCCCATCCCTTGTCGTGACGCAAGAAAGATCACGAACAATAGAAAGAATCCGACGAATCCGCCAATAATTGGATTATACCAGTTCTCGAGGGGAGAAAGGTAGCGAACAATCAGACTAATCGGTAAAAAGAATAATAAGATTTTGTTCGGAATCAACATGTAGGCAAGGTCCGACATGACGAGAATACTGAGCAGGATCGTCAACAAAATCGACAGGACGAATTGCATCGACCAACCGAATTGATAAAAGGCATAGGCGTACATAATACCACCAAGCAGTTCAAGTGCCGGATACTTGATCGAAATCGGCAACTGACACGTCCGGCATTTCCCACGCAATACCAAATACCCGATGACTGGAGTCAGCTCAAGCGGACCAAGGACATGCCCACAGTTCGGACAATGCGAGCGCGGACGGACTATTGATTCCCCGACCGGGACCCGTAAGCCGACGACGTTCGTAAAGGATGTCACGAGCATCCCAATCAGGAAAAAGTAAATGGTAAAGACGACTGTCATCATACAGTTCCCTCCTTAAAAAAGTTCAGAAAAAAACCCCCGAGATGGGGGCTCTCAACTTATTTTTCAACTACTCCAGCACGTTTTAAGTCTTTTGGTGCTGCTGCTGTAAAGTATGTGTAATCTGTTGATGCACTTGTTAAAGTAACTGCATACTCATATGAACCATTTTTCTCAGTAACCGTCACAAATGAATCTGCATAATCTGCATCTGAATTTAAAGCATCCTTCATATCATCGATGTATTTTTTCAATGAGTCTGTTCTTGGTGCCTCTTTTGTACCTTTAGCAACTGCATTAGCTGAAATCGGCTTTTTATTTTCGTTCACTCCAACTTTAACCGTTTCCCCAGGCTGAACTGGGTTCGAAGACGTATAAAGTTTCGCTGCTGCTACCAATTGTTTCGCATCGGATACAACGGCATCCTTACGTGAGTTTTCAATCAATCCGCCGATTGCGACGACAGCGATTGCTGCAATGATTCCTAAAATAACGACAACAACGAGTAACTCGATCAATGTCAAGCCGCGCTCGTCACGCATTTGTTTGGCATCGAGCCAAATCTCTTTCAGACGTTCTAACATGTTTATTATTCCTCCCTAGTACTTTTTTACTGTTCCTGACGTATAGGTCATACTATCCAAATCGATACTATTATAGTAGCACCATATTTTTTGTAGAAAATGGATTTTTTCTACATCAGGTAAATGTTTTCGCAGTTGTCAACTTGCCTGAATATCGGAATAGATTTTGAACATCGGAACAACGACAGCGATGACAATCACACCGACGATAACCGCGAGTACGACAATCAATAACGGCTCGATGATTGACTTCAAGCGGTCGGTCGTCGTCTCAACTTCCGTTTCGTAAAAATCGGCGACTTCCGTCAACATTGAGTCGAGTCGTCCCGATTCTTCCCCAATCGCAATCATCTGTGTGACAAGAGGTGGAAAATATTTGTTTTTCGCTAACGGTTCGTGCATCGGAATCCCCCGCGACATCGCTTCGTTGGCAGCGGCAATTCCTTTACGGATGACCCGGTTCGTGACGATGCGTTCCGTAATGTCAAGCGATGTAAGAATCGGAACCGATGCATTCAATAAGACAGCCAGTCCACGGGTCATTAACGCAATTTGTGACTTTTGAATCAACGGACCGAACACAGGAATCATCAACAGTAAACGGTCGAAGACAACCCGTTGCCGCTCATTTTTTAAGTTAAAGTACAGTAATCCGAGTAAACCAAACACAATCAAGAGTAAGACCCACCAGTAGGCAACAAAAAAGTCAGAGACGGCGACAACGATCTTCGTGATCAACGGCAACTCACTGCCGAGCTGATCAAAAATCGAGGCGAACGTCGGAACGACGTTCAGCATTAAGAAGACGACGACCCCGACGGCGACAATCGAGACGACCGCCGGATAAATCAATGCCGAGATGACTTTCCGTTTGATTTCATACTGTTTTTGGAGCTGGGTCACGATGTTATCGAGCGCTTCTTCTAGGTTTCCGCTTGCCTCCCCTGCCATTGCCATACTGACAAAAAACGTATCAAAAACACGCGGATGTTTTTCAATCGCTTGTGAAAATTGAATCCCGCTCCGCAAATCATCTTCGACTTCGACCAGCGCCCGTTCCAGCGGCTTTGATTCCGTCTGTTTCCGTAAGATTTCCGTCGCTTTGACAATTGAGACACCGGACCGGACGAGTGTCGCGAACTGCCGGGCATACATGACAAGATGCTCGATTTTCGGTTTGGCAGTCAAAAATGTGATTTCCGTATTTAAGCCTTTGGACTCTTGCTTCTCAAGTAACGTCACGGCAATTTGATCCGTCCGTAAGCGTTCCGCCGCTTCCCGTTTCGTAAGTGCCGTAATTTTTCCTTTTTTACGTTTACCGGTCATCGTACGACCTTCATATTTGAAGACTGTCATTGGTTCACCCCGATATGTAAGGTGTCGCGGCTGATGCTGGAATCAAACCTCGACTCACTAAGTCTTGTAATGCCATCTGCATCGTCTGCATGCCGTATTGCTTCCCTGTCTGTAAGACCGATTGGATCTGATATTCTTTCCCGGTCCGGATTAAGTTTGAGACGGCGGGTGTATCAACCATGATTTCAAGTGCTGCGACACGACCGGTTCCATCCGTTCGTGGCATCAGCCGTTGTGAGACGACACCGGCTAGAACGTTCGCGAGTTGAGCCCGAATCTGGTCTTGTTGCTCGGATGGAAAGACGTCGATGATCCGACTGACCGTCGATGCCGCCGTCGACGTATGGACCGTCGCAAAAACTAAATGACCAGTCTCTGCTGCCGTCACCGCTGTTGAAATTGTTTCAAGATCTCGCATCTCACCTAGCAGGATGACATCTGGATCCTGGCGAAGGGCGGACCGTAAGCCGGTCGCAAAACGCGGGGCATCGATACCGATTTCCCGCTGGTCAATCAGACTTTTCTGATGACTATGTAAATATTCGATCGGATCTTCGAGCGTGATGATCCGCTTATACATCGTTTGGTTGATTTCATTGATCATCGCTGCCAGTGTCGTCGATTTCCCGGAACCCGTCGGACCGGTCACGAGAATCAAGCCGTGCGGCTTCGTCAGGAAACGTTTTAAGACCGGCGGCAATGACAATTGATCGAGTGTCGGTACTTCAGTCGGAATCGTCCGAAAGGCCATCGACAACGCCCCGCGTTGATAAAAACAATTGACGCGGTAGCGTGCCACTCCTGTCACACCAAATGAAAAATCGATATCCCGGTCCTGTTTTAACTGTAAAAACATTTCCTCGGTAATAAGGGAGCGGACGAACCCTTCGATTATGACCGGTTTCATCTTTTCTGTACCGAACGGTGTCAAGGTGCCGTTGATGCGAAAGACCGGCGGTGAACCGGCCGTCAGATGGACATCGGATGCTTCTTTTTCTTTCGACGATCGTAAGATATCTTCAATTTGGGCGCGCTCCATCGTACTCATTCGGAAATCACCGTCCGTAGAATTTCTTCCGTCGTCGTGATACCTTGCGCGACTTTGGCTAAACCGTCCGCCAACAATAACCGTTGTCCTTGTGATCTGACATACATCGTGATTTCACTCTCCGTTGATTGATTCATAATCATCCGTCGTAAGCTCTCATCCACCACGACGACTTCCTGAATCGCCAGACGTCCACGATAACCTGTCATATTACAAGAGGAACAGCCTCGTCCACGCATGACGGTCGTCGCCGTGATACCTTCTTGAGCAAACAACTCTTCTTCGCGCTTCGATAACGGCTGAACTTCCCCGCAGTCACGGCAAACCCGCCGGACAAGCCGCTGGGCGATCAGTCCGGTGACCGAAGCGGCCACAAGGAACGGCTCAACTCCCATATCAATCAATCGGGTAATCGAGCTGACGGCTGAATTCGTGTGTAACGTCGACAGGACGAGGTGACCGGTTAATGAAGCCCGGATCGAAATCTCGGCTGTCTCGATGTCACGAATTTCCCCGACCATGACGACGTTTGGATCCTGCCTGAGAATCGAGCGGAGTCCGCTGGCAAACGTTAGACCGATTTTCGAGTTGACCTGGACCTGATTGATGCCGTCCACTTGGTATTCGACCGGGTCTTCAACCGTAATGATATTACGTGTTTCATCATTTAATTCATTTAAAGCCGCATACAAGGTCGATGACTTTCCTGATCCGGTTGGTCCCGTGATTAAGATAATTCCGTTTGGCCGTTTGAGCATCTCACGAAATTGTTGTTCGTTCCGTTCACTGAATCCGATTTTTGCGATCGAGATGTTCGAGTTCGAACTGTCGAGAATCCGAATGACGACTTTTTCGCCGTAGACGGTTGGTAATGTCGAGACCCGGAAATCATAGGCAACCCCATTATGTAGGAATTTAATGCGTCCATCCTGTGGTAAGCGAGTTTCCGTAATATCCAGTTCACTCATGACTTTGATACGGGTCGTTAAAATATTTTGAATCTGTTTCGGATAATTGTTTTCTGTACGTAATTCACCATCAATCCGGATCCGGATCGAAAGTGACGTTTCTTGTGGATCCATATGAATATCGGATGCCCGCTGGGAAATTCCGTTCTCGAGTATTTGATTGACCAGACGGATGATTGGAGCATCTTCACGTGTAACCGTATCACGTGATGTATCCGAAATCGTCATCTCGTCTGACTCGAGTAGTTCTCGCAGTGACGAATCGATATCGTAATACTTTAAAATTGTCCGTCGGATTTCATCGCGTGTCGCAAGGCCTACCTCAATCATTAATCCTGTTTGAAGTCGCAAGTCATCAATCGCAATTAGGTCCATCGGGTCTGCCATCGCGATGAACAGCCGATTCCCCTCGCGGTAAACCGGCACAAGCGTATGTCGTTGTGCCAGTTCCTTTGAAATCAATTTCGTTACCGCCACATCGACCGGATAATTATACAGTTGAATGACAGGAATTTTTAATTGATGATGTAATGCTTCAATCAACTGTTGTTCCGTCAAGTGACCAAGTCGTAATAACGTATCCCCCAGTTTTTCAGATGTCCGTTTGACGGATAGCGCCTCTTCAATTTGCGCTTCCGTCACCACACTCTCTTCTAACAGCATTTCACCTAGTCGTTTTCGTTTCATTGCCATTTACGTTGTCATCCTTCCGCGTGCCATGTTTCTTCCTCGTCCAGTGGTGTCAGTTTCTGCTTTCTTTCATCCACGACACTCGTGATTGCCGTCACAACGAGAATCGATACAACGTAACCGGCAATTACGAAAGGATTCGAAATCCAGTCAAACTTGACGATTAAATAGAGGGAAGTGACCAGGACGAGCGCCGTCAAGGACAGAATCACTTTTGCTGCCGTAGTCGTGACAAAAGGGATTTGAATCGCAAACATCAAACCACAAATGATGGTCGCTAGACCGATGATGATACCAAGTTCAATTGCTAAGTCCGTCCAGTTCATATTCATCCTCTTTTCTTTTTGGCAAGATCAGCCAACAGCGCCTTCCGTCGAATCATCTTCGACCGGAGATGCCGGGTCTCCTGTCGTTGGCGTATCCGGAGTGTCCGGTACCGTCGGTTGATCCGGTGTTACAGGTTCTTCTGGTGTCGTCGTTCCGTCTGTTGTTCCATCCGTTGAGTCAGTTGTTGAGTTATCTGTCGAGTCATTGGTTGTTTCATCATTCGTCGTCTCGTCCGTCGAGTCGGTTGACGGTTCTTCTGCCGGTGGTGTGACGACAGGCGGTAACTCTTCTTGACTGCTCTTCGTCACAATGGCTGGTGTCGCCGCATAAAAATCAAGGGCCAGTAGTCGTTTGACTTCTCCTTGATTGGATTTCGTGACACGATACAATTCAATCGACTTTCCTTCAATCCCCGACTGCGTATCACTGCTTGTTCCTGCAGACAGCGTCGCAGAATACCGTGTAATCGTCCGGTACGGAATTGTTTTTTCCGCTTCGAGTACGGCCGTGACCGTTTCTTTGAACGGTGTCCCGCGTAATTCCAGCGTGACATCACTCCCGTTCTTCGTCGCGACGACTTGGTAATTAACCGCTTGAGTGTTTCGAACGGCAAAATCAGTTTTCTCATCAATCTTGACATCATAACCAAGTGTGATGTCGTCCGGTAATTCCTTATGCGGCATCCGTTCGACAATCTCAAATGGTGTTTTCGCGAATAGTTCATACAATTTACTGCCAATAAAGGAGGCAGCCACTGGATCCATGCCGTACGTCTTAACATTCATCAATTGGCCGGCTTTGATGTCGACTTGAGCCATTCCGTCAATCATCTGTTCTTCTGCTGCAGAACGTGTCGTAAACGTGACACTCGAGACGACTTCTCCTGCCGGATCAATCGCTGCTGCTGTTTCAGCCGGGTCAAAGTTTCCTTCTTCCAGCTTTTTACTTGTTTTAATCAACCAGGTGTTAAACGTCTTCACCTGTTCTTCTGTATATGTAATCGGTTGTGAGGCAAGATAGGCTTCCATTGCAGTTTGATTGACAGTTACCTTTAAAGATCCGCCTTTTTTCAAAGAAGCTTGTTTGATGGATTCTTCGACCTTAAATGTCACCAGTTCGGTCGGAATCGGTAATGTCTCTTCTCCTGTTCCAACGGTCAATGGTGTTTTTTTAGACCAGGACGTGACGGCTTCCTGCACTTTCGGTTTTGCTTCTTTTCGTGTCAGTCCGCTGACTGGAACGGAACCGATTCGAGCGGTATCAGAAAAGTTTTCGATGACTGTTGCTTTGCCTGTAAAAGAAATCAAGGCAAATGAAGGAACATAGATTAGAGCAATTAACGCGACTAACAGCAACGTATGGACAGCAAAACGTTTGAAATTTATCATCATCTGTTTCCTTTCCGTATGAAATAACCATTTCAGGTGTCTAGTATTTCCATTATAATGAATATTATGATGAAACATAAGTCCTACCTGACAAATACTTTCTCTACGTGTGAATACATACCTTTTTTTAATTTTCAGTCCAGAAATCCTATTGATTTAGACATGAGGTGAATCCGTGCCAAACAAGCAAGCTGGTTTTTCATTAATTGAAGTATTAGTCAGTATTACGATTTTATCGATTATTTCTGTATCGTTAATCAGTATCTTTTCCCAGTCCCTCGCAGCGTCAAGGGACAGTACCGAATTGACGTTTGCCAATTATTTAGCAAAGAATGCCGCCTCCTATATCGAGCGGGAAGCTATCGAGACAGAATCCGGTCCCTTTGTTTTTGAAGATTTGAAGGAACAAGCACAACAAACGATTTATCAGAATGGTTCTTTTGAAATACCGACGCCGAACACGCCGTCATGTGGTGTATCGGCTATTTGTGACTCAATCTTCAACGATGCTGAAATAAATAATCTACCGTTTGATGTAAAGTTCAGTGTCACGCCCCGTAAGATTAACGGTGAAAACGATCCAAATCTGCTTGATTTGTATATTTATGTCTATCCGGATGGACAACCGGAGCCGATTACGTCTTTGAAAGGATCGATCACCAATGCGACGCTTAATCAAAGTTTTCCCTCAACGAAATGATGGCTTTTCGCTTGTCGAGTTGCTTGTCGCCATCGTCATCGCTGCTATTTTCAGTGCCGTCATTTTGACAGTATTCATCTCCGGTACAAAAAGTTTTCAAGCGACCGGTATCATCAGTGAATTGCGGAGCGAAGCAGACAGTTCGGTTGGTTTGATATTAAATGAAATCACAGGGTTTGATGCCATTCGAATCGACCAAGCAAACGAACTCGCATTCTACAAAAAAACGTTACCCAGTCTCAGTCAAGCAACCGGCTTACTTGAACGGTCGGCTGGTTTCGTCCCGTATAACGCGAATCAAGAAGATGTGGTCGAGCCCGTTACGTATAGATTCGACGATAAACAGACAGAACAAACGACCTTGATTTATAAGAGTCCGCTCGAAAACATCAATGAGCAGACGAGCATGCAAAAAACGTTTACCCTGTCCCGTCCGGAAACGGTCACGATTACGACAGGTGATTACCCCGGTGTCTATGTGGTCCACGGTATCTTAACGATCACCTTAACGATTCAGTCCGTCGATCAAGAAGAAACACAAACCCTCACAAGCACGATTGGCTTTTAAGAGAGAAAGGATGACCCATGCGAAAATCCGAAGAAGGTTATACTTTATTATTTGTATTAGTAACATTAACGGTGCTATCTGTTTTGGCTGTCGCGACGATTGGCATCAGTCTCCAATCCACACGACTGACAGAAATTCGTGGGACGAATATCGAAGTAGAATCAGCGACACAAAATGAATTGAAACAAGCGATTGCTGCTTTACAGCAAATCGTCGCGACGACAGCCGGAACCAGTCCGACGAGTTCGTCGAAGGAGTTATTTAATGACCCGACCAATCAAATCATTTTAAAGCTTGCGACTGCAGCACCGAACGTCAAAGTGACATTAAATGAAGCCGCATCAAATGTCCGCGTCAAAGCCTTCGATTTGACGGCACAGGTTGAAGAAGCAAAAGGCGATCAGCCGACGGTCCGGAAAAAGTATGCGCAACGTGTCTATTTGTCCGCTATTCCAAGTTTCTTATATTACATTCTAGGCTCTGATAATCAAGTCATTTTAAACGGTGCCCCGCGGATTCAAGGAAATGTCTTCTCCCGGCAACCGTTACAAGTATCCGCGTCACCAAACTTCATCTACAATGGCGCAACCGGCTCCTACACGGATAAAACAGCCCGTGCCTATATTGATGGTCAAGTCAAAGTCTTCCAGCCAAAGGATCAGCCTTTATTGAGCTGTCGTGACTTCTTATCTTGTGATACGAGTGTATTCGATCCGACCGTCAAGACAGACCTGATCGCAACGAAAGAAGCACTGGTGCCTTTCGATTTTGAATTTGCCTTGAATGATTTTTTAAATATTCCAAGTACAACACCACTTGCGACATTGCCCGGATATTTGCGGGCTCAACCTATCAAACAAGCTGTCTTAACGGGACCTTTTTTGAATGAACTCAGTACAGACAAACAGTTGATTCGTCCGGCACCAACAGAAAACAATACAGTGACAATCACTGATGATATCGTTAAAGCCTCCATGGAACCCCTCATCATTGATGGAAACTTAACCATTTCCTCTTTAAATCCGGTGAATCAACCACTTGAAATCAAACGCCCGATGATTGTTCTCGGTAATCTATTGATTCGAGGAAATGTCAGCTTTGCGACGACGATATTTTCGACGGGCTCGAGTCGACTCGATGATGCAAATATCCAAGGAATCGCCAGTTCGTCGAATCAAAATACGTTGATTCTTCTCAGTAAAGGAAGCCTGACGATTAATCGTGTGAATAAGTTTTCAACACCACAAACAACCAAACCTGATATGAGTGCTTTTTTATACAGTGATGATCCTGCCTTGAATCGAATTTATTCGGTCGGTTCTACGATGAACCTGCAAGGCGGAATCTTTACGAAAGGTATTCTCGAAGTCAATGCCTACCGTGGAACGCTGGATTTACCGGAAAACAGCTTCCCGCAAGATGTAACAGCACTCGAGACCTTGATGAAAGCCAAGCAATCCGCGGACGCTGAAAAATCCCGCCTTCGTCTGACCTATGACGCCAGTGTTCTTCAAAACCCGACGGCAATGCTTCCGCTCAGCCGAGCCGTTCAATTATATGTTGAAACACCTAAACGCCTTCCATGACATACAAAAACACGGCATCCTTTTTATGAGGATGTCGTGTTTTTTGTTACTTAAATGATTCTGCCCCGTAGTTGTTTGCTATTTTTTTAACTTGTTTCGTGTTTGCTGAGGCCCCACTCGTTTTTAACAATTGGTATAAGTCGGTCCGATTTTGTTTAACGGTCTCATAAATCGGTGGATCTGTTCCTTTGTCTGGAACAGCGCCTGCTGCGAGTAGCAACTCCATCGCTTCTTGATTTTGATCGACTGTCGCATAATAAAGCGGTGTATGACCAAATCGATCCAATTGATTCAGCTGACTTTTTGAAGCTTGTTTGACGAGTAAATCATAAGCATCAACAGAACGATTGATACTTGTTGCGACATGCAAAACATTTTGTTTGTTCTTATTTACTTGTTTCATCGAAGCGCCCGCCGCTAACCATTGTTTGACGATATCGGTCGGGGCAAACTGAGCGACATAAAACCAATTTTGTTGATTTTTGGCACTTGTCCGGTCTAACAAAACAAGTGCTTTTTCATACTCAAGCGTTTCTTGAAATTTCCGAATGTATCGGTTTCGTTCTTTTGTTGATAAATCAACCGTCGCTACAGCCTGTTGCAACTTAGTGGCATCACTCGCCTTTAGGCTCTCTTCAAACGTTTGTTGATTTCGATAATCAATTAACAGATAGGTCGTTCCTCCAATTCCAACTAAGAACAGGAGAACGACGAGCATGATTTTTTTTCGTGTCACGTCGCTTGCTCCTCTTTAATACACATCCGTATCACTTTCTCCTGTTGATCCGTCAGATGAAATCGTGACTTTAAAGGTTGTCGTCAACGGTTGCTTCTCTTTTTCCCCGTCTTTCAATACTTCAAAAACACTCTTGTCTTTTTTTAAGGCAGTCACTTTGATTCGGGCAACACCCGGACGAAGAGCCTTTAGCGTCTGAGCAGTCGCATCCGTCTTGACGTATTCTTTTCCTTGCATGACTTCGAGACGATAGAAACGTTCTGTCGTCGTAACGGGCAACCAATTGAGAAGCGGGCGTTTTTGATCATCTTGTAACGTCATCGTCAAATCATTTGCCGTCAACGTCAATGGATTTTCACGCACATTGATTTTTGTTACAGCACGGGTATCCGGGAAGTCACTTAGTTGTAATACCGCATCGACTGGACCGTTTGGAGTCCCGGTCAATCCTTTGACGGTATATCCGGTACCGGTTGCAGTCAATTCAATGGCATCACTGATTTTAGAAAGAACAAACGGTAAGCGGATATCCGGCGAAAACGTTGCGATCATATTTTGAGTCGTTCCCGCCCATAGTTCCAAGTTGCTTGGATTCACAGTTAGTTCCGGAACCTTGACTTCAATCGTATAAACTTGTGATTGCGCCAAGTAGGTCGTTGCGCCTGCTGTAGCTGGTACGACCGCCTGCACAGTCAGCATACCGGGTTTGACACCCGTTAAAGTCAACGTATCCGTTTCTTTTCCTTTCGATTCAACCGATCCAGGATTCGTCACTATCCATTTAATCGGTGCATCCGTTCCAGATAACATGATGGCATCCCCGGTCATTGCCTTCGTTTGTCCCACGTACAACACATTCGGAACGTCACGGACAATCAGTCCGCCAAATACATCATTGATGGTCAATTTAGAGGTTGCGACCAATTCTTTGCCATTTGCAACAGGGACAATCAATTTAATATCCGTCGTGCCGATTTTTTTCGGCACAATGATTCCCTCTTGGTTGATGGTTGCAATGTCCGTGTCTGCAATCGACCACTTCAACGTTCCGTATTGACTGCCTACCGGACTGATTTCCGGCAAAACTTTATAAGACGGTGTATTGAGATCGATTCGGACTGACGGAATCTTCACTTCTGTTGCAAAAGGTTTTGATAAAGCATACCCTATCGTCGGGAAAGCTTGTGTATCATTGGACACCGATGACGATTTGTCTTTTCCATTCTTTTTATCGCGATAAATCGTTTTGGTCGAACTGACTGTATTGTCTTTTTTATCAAATAAATGAGTACCAGCGCTGTCTTTCGCCCGAACTTTCACTGTAAAGGTGAGTTCAGACGGCTGTGCAATCCATAAGCCTTTATGGACACCTTCGATTGCTTCATCATATTCAATATCCGGAATATCTCCAGTCAATTTTTGATCCACAATTTTAACGTTACCGAGTCCGGTCGCTGAAATGACATCAACATTTGTCGGGAAATTTTCACTAAAAAGGATGTTCTCCATCGTGACAGAGAATTGCCCCATGATATACCCATTATTTCCAATCGCATCTTTTTGGAGCATTGGACTTGTTTTGACAGTGTAGGTGATGTCAGCTGTTTCACCTTGCGGGATTGTAGCCGGATCGATGGAACGTGATAAGATGAACGGCGATGAAGCAGAGGGCTGAACGATTTGAATCGTTCGTGTTTCAACCGTCTTCGCTCCACGCTGGTCCTCGGCTTCAATCCGAATCACGGCTGACGTTTTCCCCGCCAATTTACCGTTAAACGTCTGACTGACAAAGGAATTATTTTTCAATTTATCGTTCTCAAATACCTTTTCGTTATCGATATAAATACGTGTTTTTAATTGGCGATCCCGTAAATCATAATCATTCACTTTATACGAAATTGTAAGTGGCTCATTACTTAAATAACCGGCTTGATTATCCGGCAAGATATTTTTAATGAGCGGCTTATGGTTTGCTCCAATAAAAGCGCGGTACATTGTATTTGAAAACAGTTCTTTTTCTTGCTGTTGACTGAATGTCGAAGTATGTCCAGCACCCGAATAGGTGATATTTCCTTTTGTATACATATAATAATGATTTCTTGCGTCGCCAACTGTTCGACCGGTATCTTGGTTCGAGGCGGCAACACTATTTTCGCGAATGTTATACCATGGAATTAAATCAGGTTGTTCCAAGTCCAGTCCAAAGTATTGGTTGTGGGTCGTTGCAATTAAGACATTACTTCCTAAGGTGAAGGGGTAAGTTGTCATGACGCCATCGTTTTGCTTAACTGCTTGTCCCGATGTACGCGGCGCCGCATAGCCCATATTCGTAAAATTCTTTTGTCCTGCTAAATCAGCAAACTTCTTTTCCCAGAACAGCTCGGGAATCGCTGATTGATTCGGACGGAAAATCGTGTCGTGAGACAACATCAATCCTTGGCCCGTGTTCGTAAACCCAAGGATCGCGTTCGATGCAGCGTCACTCAAAGATGCGGCACCATAAGAATCTTGAAAACCAAAAATCAACATATCGTAAGCCGTATTTAAATTCTTAGTCGAATACGTTTGATTAAATGTGTCTGCAGTAATGACTTCGACATTAAAGTCATAAAATCCATCCTGCTTCAGTAACGTTCCAGTATTCATAAATCCATTGATGGATCCGGTCGTTCCTGTCCGTGTCACTTGAAGAATTTTCGCTTCCGCGACCTGATCCTTCATTAAAAAACTGCCGGTTTTATAATCCGTCAAACCGTCACTACTAGAAACGCGAATCATCCAGTTCCGTGGACCGGTATAACTTGGTGCATCGAAGTTATAGCTTAGCGTGCCTGTCTTACCGGCCGGCTTCTCATCGACTTTTTCCGACTCTTCAAATTGATCGTTGCTGTCAAAATCAATGTACAGTTGAACAAGTTGATTTGTATTTTCGATACTTGTCGTATACGTAAAATCGATCGGAACGTTCGGAACAGCTGTTGTTCCTTTATCGACTACCGTCAAAGCCGTTCCTTGTTGTCGAACGGAAACGCCTTCTAATCGAGGGCGAATGATTTTAGATGCCTTTAATCTCGTGATAACGCTTGAAAGATCTGTATACGTTGGAACACCTTTAAAAACCGATGTAAAGTTACTTGATGAGTGCGTCAGAACATCTTGATGTAAGAAGACCGGTAATCCCTTTTTAATGTATGCAGTGTTGATTTCATTTGCCTTTAATTTCGTAATATCATTTTCAATTTTACTTGTATTATGCTGTTTTGATGTATCGGAAATCTTGACCGAATAACGGTCTAGTCCTGTAAACACAGACGGATCAAAAACAATCGCATCAAATGCCCCGTCGAGTGGAAAACGCGATGCATTTAATTCTTTGACTGTCATCATCTTGATCTCGAACTGATTTTTATCAAGACCCGTCAACATCGAATTCACAACTGTACTAGGATCAATCCGGTTCGTCGTCGACCAGTCATCCCGCACTTCCAGAATTCTGAACTTTTCTCCGGTTGCTGCCTTTGTATATGGTGGTTGTATATACGTAATACTAGTAAATATCAATAAGCTGACTAAAAACAGACGTACCCAACGTTTCATCTCCATCGTCTCCTCGTCTTAAGATCATGCAATCTAGGACTATATTACCCCACCATTAGTATACAAGGACTTTCAGCGTTTCCCCTTTTTTGTAAAAGACTGCGCCTTTAGTAATGTGCGAACCGTGCTGATGAAATAGAGCGATCCCGTGACGATGAGCGTCTTTTCCGTCGTATCCACTTCCTTGAAAAAACGGTTGAGTTCCATCGCATTCGCTCCGTCCATCTTCAATTCTTCAAGCGACCGCGCCCGTGGAAAATCAAACGTCGTTTCGTAGATATTCGGCGTCACTTCCTGCAACTGCCTGAGCATTGCTTCGCGGTCCTTGTCCCGTAAAATCGAACACAGGACGAGAACCGGTTTTGACTCTTCCTTCAGTCGTTCAACCAGTGCCGTCACCCCTTCCGGATTATGGGCACCGTCCAAAATAATCCGCGGCTTGCGGGAGATGATCTCAAACCGTCCCGGATGCGTCGCATTCCGCAGTCCGCGCCGGATAGAGGTCTTCGACCAGCCGAGTTGTTTCGCACAGACGACAGCGTTCGCCGCATTGTGGACTTGATGAATCCCTTCCAGCCCTAGACGTGTCTCGGGAATCCCTTCATAGGTCGCCCATGTGCCGGTCTCACTCAGCCGGTAATGCCGGATGACTTCCTGACTCCAGGACAGGCTCGCCTGCCGATCGCCACAATAGGCCATCAACGGAACCGTTAATTCTTCCTGCAGTTTTCCCGCAATGACTCGTGTACCTTGTTTAATGATCCCGAACTTCTGTAAAGCAATCTCTTGGAGCGTATCTCCGAGAATCGCCTGATGATCGTGACCGATCGAAGTAATAATTGCGGCTTTTGGTTGCTTCAGGACATTCGTCGAATCATACAGACCGCCCAGTCCGACTTCATAAATAACGAAATCAGGACGAATCTGATGAAAATGATAAAAGGCGAGTGCTGTCAGAGCTTCAAATTCCGTCACTGCCCCGATTACCGGTTCTAATTTCAGGATTGCAGCTTGAACCATATTAGCCGCCTCAACCAGATCCGCTTCACTGATCGGTACACCGTTCAACATGATTCGTTCCTCAAACTGAATGATATACGGTGACGTAAAGGTTCCGATTTGCAATCCTTCCGCTACACCCATCTCCCGCAAAAAAGCGACCGTTGATCCTTTGCCGTTTGTTCCCGCAACATGAATCGTCGGAATCGTATCCGGATCAATTGCAAGTTCCGCCAGTATCGCGTTCATCCGGCTCAACCCTGGTTTGATGCCAAATGCCAGTAACGCCGATAACCATTCGAGCACATCTTCTCGTGTTCTCACGCTTGGTTCACTCCTTTAAAAAAAGTGACTCAAGAAAACTTGAGCCACTGTTAAGATTATTTTGCGAGTTCGCTGATCCGGACTTCGACTGCCGCCCGTTTCTCTTTATAGTCTTGTGCTTTTGCCTGTTCTTCTTCAATGACGTGTGCCGGAGCTTTCCCGACGAAGCCCGGGTTGTTGAGTTTCTTCTCGACCCGTTCGACTTCTTTTGTATATTTCACCAGTTCTTTATTCAGACGTGCGATTTCTTCTTCGATGTTGATCAAATCAGCTAGTGGAATGAACAATTCGGCTCCCGTCACGATGGCACTCATCGCTTTTTCCGGTGCTGGCATATTCCGTTCGACGAGCAATTCCGAGGCATTCGTGAACTTTTTCAAGTACGAGACGTTTGTCTCTAAATCGTGCTGGACTTGATCGTCACTTGTTGCAATCATCAACTGGATTTGTTTCGACATCGGTGCGTTGACTTCAGCACGGATGTTTCGGACTGAACGGATGACGTTCTGAACCGCCTCGAACGCCGGAACAGCTTTTGGGAAGTCCAGTGAATCGTTGCGTGTCGGCCAGGCAGCACGTGTGACCGTTTCGCCTTCGTGCGGCAAGTGTTGCCAAATCTCTTCCGTGATGAACGGCATGAACGGATGCATCAGACGCATGATTTGATCCAGCGTATACGCAAGAATCGAACGTGTCGTCAATTTAGCGGCTTCATCTTCACCGTTTAACGGCAATTTCGCCATCTCGATGTACCAGTTACAGAAATCTTCCCAGATGAAGTGATAGAGAACACGACCGGCTTCACCGAACTCATACTTGTCCGAAAGACGTGTTACATCATCAATCGTCGTGTTCAGACGCGTCAGGATCCATTGGTCGGCCAGTGATTTCTCACCTGACAGGTCAATCTGTTCATGTTTCAGTCCGTCCATGTTCATCAACGCAAAACGGCTTGCGTTCCATAATTTATTCGAGAAGTTCCACGTCGCTTCGATTTTCTCCCAGTAGAAACGTAAATCGTTTCCTGGTGTTGAACCGGTCGTTAAGAACCAACGCAGCGAATCGGCACCGTATTTCTCGATGACATCCATCGGATCAATTCCGTTACCGAGTGACTTCGACATTTTCCGTCCTTCCGAGTCGCGGATCAAACCGTGAATCAGTACATCGTTGAACGGACGTTCGCCTGTGAATTCATACGACTGGAAGATCATCCGTGAGACCCAGAAGGCGATGATATCGTAACCCGTCACGAGTGTTGACGTCGGGAAGTACTTCTGATAATCAGCTGCCCCTTCATTTGGCCAACCCATCGTCGAGAACGGCCAGAGCGCTGAAGAGAACCAGGTGTCAAGCACATCATTGTCCTGTTCCCAGTTTTCGATGTCAGACGGTGCTTCTTTGCCGACGTAGACTTCACCCGTTTCTTTATGGTACCAGGCCGGAATCCGGTGACCCCACCAGAGCTGACGGCTGACACACCAGTCGCGGATGTTTTCCATCCAGCGGACGTATGTGTTTTCGAAACGTTGCGGAATGAAGTTGATTTTGTCTTCGCCTTGCTGCTCTTGCAATGCTTTTTCAGCGAGCGGCTCCATTTTAACGAACCATTGGAGCGACAAGTACGGCTCGACGATCGCGTCCGACCGTTCCGAGTGACCGACGGAATGCAGATGCGGTTCAACCTTGATCAGGACACCTGATTCTTTTAGATCTTCAACGATTTGCTTGCGGCATTCAAAACGATCCATGCCTTCGTATTTCCCGGCATTTTCATTCATCGTGCCGTCTTCGTTCATGACAAGGACACGTGGTAAATCATGACGGTTTCCGACTTCAAAGTCGTTCGGATCGTGGGCCGGCGTGATTTTAACGACACCTGTTCCAAATTCCATGTCGACGTACTCATCGGCAACAATCGGGATTTCCCGGCCGACGATTGGCAACGTGATCGTTTTTCCGACGAGGTGCGCATAACGCTCATCTTTCGGATTGACGGCAATCGCCGTATCGCCGAGCATCGTTTCCGGACGTGTCGTCGCGAGTTCGACGTGACCGCTTCCGTCCGTCAACGGATAACTGAAGTGATAGAAAGCACCTTCGATGTCTTTATAGATGACTTCGATGTCCGAGATGGCTGTTTTCGTCGCTGGATCCCAGTTAACGATGTATTCACCACGGTAGATCAAGCCTTTTTCATACAATTTAACGAACACTTCCTGAACCGCTTCCGACAAACCTTCATCGAGTGTAAACCGTTCCCTTGAATAATCGAGTCCGAGTCCGAGTTTTGACCATTGTTCGCGGATCGTTGAAGCATATTCTTCTTTCCATGCCCATGATTGTTCGAGGAATTTCTCACGTCCCATTTCAAGACGCGATTTACCTTCCGCCCGAAGTTTCTGTTCGACTTTTGCCTGCGTCGCGATTCCGGCATGGTCCATTCCCGGCAGGTACAAGACGTCGAAGCCCTGCATCCGTTTCATCCGTGTCAGCATGTCCTGAAGTGTCGTATCCCAGGCGTGACCGAGGTGTAATTTCCCGGTGACGTTCGGGGGCGGGATGACGATCGTATACGGCGCTTTTTCCGGATCCTGATCGGCTTTGAAGTATTCCCCTTTCATCCAAAAGTCGTACCATTTTTCTTCTGTTGCCTGCGGATCATATTTGGTTGGCATTGATAATTCCTGCATCTGAATCGCTCCTTTAATCCATAATAAAAACGGCTTCTCTCGTCCTCATCTAAGGACGAAAGAAGCCGTTGCTCTTCCGCGGTACCACCTTAGTTCACTCTTTACAGAGTGCCCTCTAGCCCGCGTAACGTGCGGCAATCCGGATCTCGCTTGCTGTTGCTTACGAGACCAGCTCGTGGGGTGACCTTCATCAGGACGTCCTGTCACATCTCTCAGCCATGGATGTGTTCTCTCATAACAGTCCGTTGATTGACTACTCTTCCCGTCATCGCTGTTTTCCAAATTAATCTTTCTTCATTTTATCCGAGACGTCCGTAGCGCGTCAAGAACTGCTTAACGATTAAATTCGAGTTGCAATTCCTTGAATGTCAGTTCGACTGCTGCAATCGTCTGCTCGATGTCTTCGTCCGTATGAACGGTCGATAGGAAGAGTCCTTCAAATTGTGACGGTGGTAACAAGATGCCGCGTGCTGCCATCTTTTGATAATACGAACGGAACATGTCGAGATTCGACGATTTTGCCTGCTCGAAATTGGTCACCGGCTGATCCGTGAAGAAGACACCGAACATGGCGCCCGCCCGGTTCGTTGTTAACGGAATATTGTATTTCGCTGCTGCTGCGAGATACCCTTCCGCCAGTCGACCGGCTTTCCGGTCAAACTCTTCGTAATGTTCCGGTTTCAGCTGCGTCAATGTCGCAAGACCGGCTGTCATCGCAAGCGGATTACCTGATAACGTCCCCGCTTGGTAAATCGGACCTTGCGGCGCAATTTGTTCCATGATATCGCGACGTCCACCGTAAGCACCGACCGGCATACCGCCGCCGATGACCTTACCGAGACACGTGATATCCGGCGTGACACCGAAGTATCCCTGCGCACAGTTGAAGCCGACACGGAAACCGGTCATGACTTCATCAAAAATCAAGAGTGTGCCATACTGTTCCGTGATTTCGCGAAGTCCTTCGAGGAATCCCGGTTGCGGTGGAACGAAGCCCATGTTTCCGGCTGCCGGTTCAACGATGACTCCTGCGATATCATCTCCGTGTTTTTCAAATGCAATCCGGACCGCATCCATATCATTGTATGGAACCGTCAATGTCATGCTGGCAATTTGTGCCGGTACGCCCGGTGAATCCGGGAGTCCGAGAGTCGCCACGCCTGATCCGGCTTTAATCAACAGCGAATCGCCGTGACCATGGTAACAGCCTTCGAATTTCAGGATTTTTGTTTTTCCGGTATAGCCGCGTGCGAGGCGAAGCGCAGCCATCGTTGCTTCCGTTCCCGAGTTGACCATCCGGACGACTTCAACCGACGGGACACGGCTGATGACGACTTCTGCCATCGCCGATTCGATTTCGGTCGGTGTTCCGTAGCTCCAACCGCGTGTCGCTTGTTCCTGAATCGCTGCTGTCACGATCGGATCCGCATGACCAAGAATCATCGGTCCCCAAGACAAGACATAGTCGATGTATTCTTTGCCATCGATGTCATATAACCGTGACCCTTGTGCCCGTTCTGCAAAAATCGGTGTCATTCCGACTGATTTATAGGCACGAACCGGGCTGTTGACGCCACCCGGCATGAGCGGCAAGGCGCGTTCAAACGCCGCTTTTGATTTTGAGTTCTGATTCGTTAAGCTCATTTTGACCCCTCCAAGTAACGACAAATGTCTTTCGCGAAATAGGTGATGATTAAATCGGCACCGGCCCGTTTAAATCCAAGCATTGTCTCCATGACGATTCGTTCTTCATCAATCCAGCCGTTTAATGCAGCGGCTTTGACCATCGCATATTCACCCGATACGTTGTATGCAACGATTGGCAGATCCACGCGTTCGCGGACGTCACGAATGATATCCATAAAGGCAAGGGCCGGTTTGACGATCATGAAGTCTGCACCTTGATCAACATCCGCTGTTGCTTCACGGAACGCTTCCCGACGGTTTGCAGGATCCATTTGATACCCTTTGCGGTCACCTTCACCAGGAGCCGAGTTTGCCGCATCACGGAACGGTCCGTAATACGCGGAAGCATACTTGACGCCGTAACTCATGACCGGGATATGGCTGAAGCCGTTCTCATCCAGTCCTTGGCGGATCGCTGCCACGAACCCGTCCATCATCGAAGACGGTGCAATGATATCGGCACCGGCACGCGCTTGTGAGACCGCTGTTTGGACATGTAACGGAAGTGATGCATCATTATCGACGGTTCCGTCAGCAACGATGCCGCAGTGTCCTGTAGACGTGTATTCACATAAACACGTATCTGCGATGACCGTCAGTTGCGGTGCAACTTTTTTAACGAGTCGTGTCGCTTCTTGAACGATCCCGTGATCATGAAATGCCCCTGTTCCCTGCTCATCTTTTAAATGATCGTGCGGTACGCCGAACAGGATGACTGATTCAATACCAAGTGAAACGACTTCTTGGATTTCTGCTTCGAGATGATCTAGTGATAAGTTGAACACACCCGGCATCGAGCTGACTTCCCGTTTGATGTCGTCTCCTTCCGCGATAAATAGCGGATAAATCAAATCGGTTTTGTGCAAATGATTTTCCCGGACGAGTGAGCGTAATGACGCTGTATTGCGTAAACGGCGGTGGCGTGCGAATTCTAATGTATTCATAACAGTTCCTCCTCTAAAATACAGTCAATCAGCCCGTCGAGCGTATAGACAGCAGCGACCAGAAGCGGTGCCAAACCAGATCGTCGGGCGGCTTGCTCGGTGATTGGTCCGATCGTCACATAAGTCGCGGTCGTTCCCTTGCAAAATGGAGCAATCGCTTCGACAGCTGAAGGACTTTGTAATCCAATATACGTAGCACGTTGCAGCACATCAGGCGGAAGCCCCCGTAACTTCGTTTCGTACGTGATGACTTCCAACACTTCAGCCGCAACGGCGTTTCTTAATCGTTCAAGCGGTTCTTGACGTGACCGGTTCCCGCGGGCAAAACAAATCCGTTGACCGGTCTCGAGAAGCGGTCGTAATTCTTCGACGAGCACATCCCCAGTAAAAGCGGATGGCATGAAATCAGGTGTCCGTCCCTGCCGGATTAACGCCGCCGCCGTTTTCGACCCGACGACGGCAATCTTTGTGTCCTGCAAAGACGGAAGCTGTGACTGGATACGTTCGACGCCGGTCGGACTCGTGACAATCAGCCAATCTAATGCTGTCGGCAATTGAAAGGCGACAGGAATCGTTTCGATGACCGGGTGATGGACGACTTCAATCTGTTGTGCCGCTAAACGCGCCACTTGCTCTGCAGTCGGCTGCCGACTCCCCGTCAAGACCAGTTGTTTATAAATCATCCGGTAAAGATGCGAGAATTTCACGGCCACCCGCATCGAGAAGACGCGTCGCAACCGTTTGACCGAGTTGCATCGGATCAAGTGATGTTTCCCGTTCAAGCAAGATTTGTTGTCCGTCTACTGAACCGAGGAATCCGACGAGTGTCGTCGACAAATCTTCGTTGATTGTCGCAAATCCACCGACAGGTACATGACAGCTTCCTTCGATTGCCGCTAGGAAAGAACGTTCGGCGAAGGCTACTTTTTCTGTCATCTGATCGTGGATCAAATTCAACAAGTCGCGCACTTCTTGATCGTTCGCTCGGCATTCGATTGCCAAAATCCCTTGTCCGACTGCGGGAATCATATCATCCGTTGAAATGTATTCCGAAACGATTTCATCCGACCAGCCCATCCGCTGAAGACCGGCAGCAGCAAGCAGAATGCCGTCAAACGGACCTGTTTTCAGCTTTTCAAGACGTGTATCGATGTTCCCACGAATCGATTCGATTTTTAAATCCGGACGTAATTTGAGTAATTGGGAACCACGGCGTAAGCTGCTTGTTCCAACGATTGCGCCTTCCGGAAGCGAGTCCAGTCCGCCGCCTGTCGTCGTAATCAAGGCATCACGCGCATCGACTCGTGCAGGTGTCGCGCCGATGATGAGCCCTGTCGGCAACTCAGACGGGAGATCTTTCATGCTATGCACTGCAAAATCAATGTCTTCGTCAATCATCTGTTGTTCGATTTCTTTGACGAACAATCCTTTACCGCCGACTTTAGATAGTGTCACGTCAAGGATGCGGTCACCCTTCGTGATGATATTCTTGATTTCGAATTCGTATGGTGCACCTGCTTGTTTCAATTGTTCGATGACCCACTTCGTTTGTGTCATCGCAAGTTTTGAACTACGTGAACCTACTATGATTTTTCGCATGCTGAAATCCCCCTGTACAATAATAAAGGGGCGGCACAAGTCCGCCCCATGCTTTTCTATTGTAACACAATTCGGTCTATGTTCACCGATTCACAGCTTTCCGTTCAGCTGTTGTTTCTTCCTGTAACACCATTTCCTCAGCGGCACTGTCAAACAGTTCTTCGTCTAATGCAAACGTATCCATGAACTGCGCAATCCGTTGATCGGCATCTGGTTTTGCGGCTGCATCTTTGATATAGGATAATGGCTCGCGTAACAGTTGATTGATGATGGATTTCATGTGTTTTCCGATCACGGTTTTTTCCCGATTTGTCATGTTCGGCAACTTCCGCTCCAGGCTTTGCATCGTCTCTTGCTGGATTTTAAGCGACTGGTCACGGAGTTCCGTAATGATCGGAACGACACCAAGTGTCGTCATCCACCCTTCGAACTCGGCAATCGCAGCTTCAATCCGGCGTTCGATTTTTGCTGCTTCTTTCATTCGTTCTGCCATGTTTTGCTGGACGATCGACGTCAAATCATCGACATCATATAAATGAACACCCGGCAAGTCACCTGCCGTCGGTTCGATATCACGCGGAACCGCGATATCAATCAACAGGAAGGGACGATCACTTCGGAACAATTGTGCTGCAGCAATGTCTTCACGTTTGATGATTGCCCGTTTTGCTCCGGTTGAAGAAATAACGATGTCAGCCCGAAGCAGACCGCATTGCATTTCATTGATCGAATGTGCGGATCCTTCGAAACGATTCGCCACTTCTTCGGCTTTGGCCAGCGTCCGGTTAAAGACGGTGATATCACGGGCACCCGCTTCATACAGGTTAAGTGTCGTCAATTCGCCTGTTTCTCCGGCACCGATTACCACGATGGATTTATCTTCAAGCGATCCAAGTAACTGTTCTGCGAGCGTGACGGCAGCTGCACTGACCGACACCGCATTTTCACCGATTCCCGTTTCAGCATGCGCGCGTTTCGCAAGCGTGACCGCTTCTTTAAACAATTTATTGAAAACCGTTCCTGTCGTTTCGAGTTTTTGTGCCGTGAAGAAACTGGTCTTCACTTGCCCGAGAATCTGTGTTTCGCCGACAATCATCGAATCGAGCCCGCTCGTCACCCGGAAAAGATGCTTCATCGCGTCAAATCCCTCGTGAATGAACAAATACGGCTCTAATTCTTCCATCGTCAACCCAAACCAGTTCGCCAGAAAACGTTTTGTATAATAACGCCCTGTATGCGGCTGATCCGTAACAACATATAATTCCGTCCGGTTGCATGTCGAAACGATGACGCTCTCGAAAATACTTTTTTCGTCACGTAGCGCAACGACCGCTCCCTTCATCTCATGTTCCCCAAATGAGACTTGTTCGCGGATTGATACAGGCGCCGTCTTATTATTTAAACCGACAACTACGATATGCATGCGCTCTACCCCTTACGTCCAAAGATTTCATTCTCATCTATCTTTCGTTCTCTACTCTACATTATAACCATTATAAAAAAGATTCCAATCAATTTATAAACTAAAATGAGTCGAAGTTGTGAAACTTATCTTCTTACCATATCCCTCTCAGCAACAAAGTACAAACCCTCTGCTTTCATCATCAGCAGAGGGTTGTGGATTTCTTATTTCGTCGAATCGGTAATGATCCGTGACTCCTCGATCTGGACATCCAACTTTTGTTGACGCAGACGATAAATCCGGGCAATGTTTTGAACGACGACTTTGGTCACGGCATACGTCGGGACCGCTAAGATGACACCGATGATGCCCCCAATTTTACCGGCAACGAGTAAGACGATGATGATGGTCAACGGGTGGACCTTCAACGTCTTCCCTTGGACGTAAGGTGAAATCAGATTCGATTCAATCTGTTGGGCAACGACAATCGTAATGATGGCGTAGAGCGCTTTGATTGGATCATCGATGAATCCGACGATGACTGCAGGAACAGCACCGATATAAGGTCCGAGATAAGGAATGATATTCGTGACCGTACAGAACAGCGCCAGCAGCAACGCATATTGAATGTCCGAGAGGAAGAATCCGATCAACGACATGAGACCGACACATAACGAAACGATGACTTGACCATTCACATAATGTTTAACCGTCACATGCATGTCATGAAGAATTTTACGTGTTTCCGTTTCATAGCTTTTCGGTAAAAGTTTGACGACTGAATTCGGAAACTTATAACCGTCGAGTAACATGTAGACCAAAATGAATGGTACAAGCACGATGATCAGCACGGTCGAAGAAATGACACTGAAAATCGTCCCGACAGAGGTCGACACCGACTTGAACAACGTCCCGATGTAAGATGTCGCTTCATTCGTCCATTTATCAAACAAATCGGTATTTTCATGTACCCAGTTGGAAATGAGTCGATTGTTCATCAGCTGATCCCGGAGGTTCAGCGTCTGGTCCCGCAGTTCGACGACCAGATTCGGAATGCTCGTTACGAAGTCCGAGACTTGCTCGACCAGAATCGGTCCGATGGATGCCACGGCAATCGTGATGACACCGAGAAATCCGAGCAGGACGATTAAAACAGCAAGACCCCGCTTCTTGACTCGCTTTTGCAGTGCATCAACAATTCCAAGTGTGAAGTAATAAAAAATACCGGCGATAATCAACGGTGGGAAAATCAGGGCTAACATCACTTTAATCGGTTGGAATAAAAATGAGATTTTCGTTCCGACCCAGATGACTAAGAAGATCGTCAAAATCCAAAGTAAGGCTTTAAACCATTTGTTTCGAAGTAAATCCACGAACAGTCCTCCTACGAGTTTACAATCAACTTGTTTTTTCTTTCGCTTCTTCTGTTACGACATCATCCAGTCGTTGTCGTTCCATTTTACCCCATTGACCGCGTCCCGTCATGAACTGAATTAATCCGCCCAGTTTAAAGAACACGAGGATCGGCCGGTACCAAAACGATTCTGTCAGTGACCACAGGAACAATCGAATCAATTCCTTGACGTTTTTAAAGCGGTGCATCGTCCATTCTTCAAGCAAGACAGCCCCTGCCGATAATAATGAGCCATACAATAGAGCCACCGTCAACAGAACGATGCCAAACTCAAAATTTAGCGTTCCGACAAGTAGATTTAATGGAATGATGAAATAACCGATCAGTTCGACGATCGGACCTAATAATTCAATCAAAAAGAAGTACAGCATCGAGACACTTCCGACAAAGCCGTAGCGCGGATTTCCAATCATCCGCTTATGCGTCCATAACGTTTCCGCCAGTCCACGATGCCAACGGCTCCGTTGTGAGCGTAAGACTTCCATCGTATCCGGTGCCTGAGTCCAGCAGACCGGTGACGGGACGTACTCAATTCGTTTGTCGATATCATTTTCTTTCATGTACCGGTGCAGCCGGACAACCAGTTCCATGTCCTCGCCGACAAGTCCTTCTTTGTACCCGCCAGCCTGAACAACGATTGCCTTTTGAAATAATCCAAAAGCCCCGGAAACGATAAGGAGCATGTTAAAACGGCTTAGCCCAAGACGACCGAACAGGAATGCCCGGAAGTACTCAATCATTTGCATCAACACGATCCGTTGTTTTGGTGTCCGAATCTCAACAATTTCACCGCCCTCGATTGTACAGCCGTTGACGAGGAAAATCGATCCGCACGTCGCAATGACATCTTCATCGGACTCAACAATCGGTTTCATGACTTTCAAGAGCGCATCCCGCTCAAGAATTGAATCCGCGTCCAGTGAACAGAAATACGGATAACTGGAATAGTCGATTCCGGCATTCAAAGCATCCGCCTTTCCGCCGTTTTCTTTATCGATGACAATCAAACGGGCATCGATTCGGGAACGGTAGACCTGTTTAACCGGTTGCGATCCAATCAGGATCCGTGGAAACCGCAATTCCTTTTCCAGTTCGTACATCTTAAACAGTTCACTCATTGTCCCGTCACTTGATCCGTCATTGATGACAATGACTTCATGTTCCGGATAATCGAGTGCAAGCAACGCCTGAACACTCGTGACAATCGTATACTCTTCATTGTAAGCCGGAACAAGGATACTGACCGGTCGTGTATAAAGAGAACGCATCAACGGAACATAAGAACTTTCCTTTCGTCGGAATCGTTGTTTTCGGACCATTTGTGCCGAAATCAGATACAACGAAGAATAGAAAATGATGACGAGAATCATATAAATCAGGACAGTCCATGATAAAACATCAATGATTTTTTGAATGGTTTCAGATGACAACATGTTGTTTCATCTCCTTTGCTAGCCGTTCCGTCGCTTTTTGTTTCGCATAGCGGTCAGGATGATCTTTTGCGACAAGCGCCAACTGTTCGAGACCACCACAGGCAAGCAGGGCATCAAATGCCGCCGTTCGTACCCACCAGGAACGACTGCCGACAAACGGTAAAATGTAATCAATTGAATCTTTTGGTGTTACGTTTTCTAAAAAACGCAAGGCTAACATCTGTTCGACCCAACTCGTCTCATCCTCGAGATACGGCGTATAGAGCTGCCAGTCGTCTTCAAGACCAATGCGAGTCAACGCGCGCAGAGCCCGCTTCCGGATTTCGGGATTGGCATCGTTCGTCTTCATCCGAACGAGTTCTGCATACTGCGTATCGTCACGGTCATAAATCAGTTGAAGAATTGCCATCTGAAAAGATTCCGTCAGCTGATCAAATGCTGTCACCCAAGGCGACAGATCGCGACTGCGACCGACAGCCAGTACAGCACCGAAAAAACTGATATCGTTTTGCTGTTTAGCTTCTTCAATTGCAAGCCCCGGTGCAATCGATACGAGGGTACGGACGATGACGTCTTCTTCTTCTTTAGATAAGTGTTTATGCAATTTTTGCTGAAGGTCTTCTGCGACCGGACTCAACCGGAACTGCGCGATTGCTTCATAAGCATTCAGACGTCGGTCAATCCGACGGTGTCGGATTTGTTTTTGATAATAGGTTAACAGATTCGTTTCGACATACTGGTACAGTTTTTCCTGATGCGACTCGGTCGCTGTCAAATTGGTCAAGGCAAACAATTCCAATTCAACCAAATCTTCATTTCCTGGCAATATATCCGGCATCTTTGTTTGTTTACTTGTCGCATAATCATAAATCTCATCACGAAAATGCAGTTGCCAAGTTAACCGTCTATCCTCTTGTTTGGCACGCTTCCGTTTTTGAAAAACGAGATAAACTAAAGCGGCTACCTGAAGAATAACTAGGATAAGAATAAAACTAAGAATCCATCTCATTCGTTCATCCCCTCCAGTTTTCTGAGCCATGCCCGAAATTCCTCCACTTTAAGCGGGAGTGTCATGATTCCGTCAACACCACGTTCGATAGCGAGTACATGATCACGTTCCCGGTTGTACATCGAAATCATGATAGCGTGAAACGGCATCACACTCTCAGTTTTGGCACGCAAGAGTAGCTCAAGACCATCGGCGCGTGGAAGAGCAGATGAAAAGACAAGAAGATACGGACGCGTGGCTACATGTTCTTCTAAAAATGACTCCGTCCGTTCATATAAAGACAGTGTCTCAAACCGGTTCGCCAGTTCACGCTCCAAGAGACGTTTTAAATGCGGATCCTCGGTCACGATGACGGCATCAACAATTCGTTGAACCCGCTTGTAGCGACTGATCCGGTCAAGCAACACATCTACCGTGACATCAGCCGGTATTACTTCACGTGCATTATCAAGCAGATACAGAGAACTGTCCGATTCATTCGGATTGAGATAGAGAACTGGTATTCGTTCTTCTTCAACAGCACTGCTCGCGAGGACGATATCTGCATATGAGATATCTGTCCGGACACAACGTCCTTGCTCAATTAAATCATTAACCGTTTCCGGCATTAAACCAATAGTATGGATGAACATAACACCAGAGGTCGATTGCTTAATTTCTTCATCTGACGCCATATGCGCAGAACTCGTTTCCTCGTCTAGCGGTGCAATGGATGCATTGATCAGTTTCCACATCTCTTCCCGGCGCATTTATCTCACTCCTTCTTTAAACGCTTTTTGCATCGTTTGATAAACCGGTTTCAACGCTTCACGCTGTTGCGGATTCGTCCATTCCGACCAATTGTAAAAACCACGGTCTTTTTCCGGAATTCGTGTCGTCCCGATTTGACCGGTCACTTCAATCCCTTCCGTGATCATCTTCGCTTCGAGCCCGTCTTTCCAAAAATCTCCGATGATTTCATGTTTGCTTGGGTCGCGCATGTTCAATAACATCCATGGAATCCGGAGTTCGATTTGTTTCCGCTTCATGTCGGAGATATCGGTCAAGATACTTTCCGGTGGTCCTTCATGTAAGATACCGGTGTCCCACTTCACTGCCGGCTTGATAATTTTTTTAGTGACCGGATCCCGTCTTGCATAGTCGAGCATTTGGTAAATCGGATTAAAGTTTCCGCTGTTTTGTTGATCGGATGGTGGTTTGACCATCTCAAACGGTTTTTTCAATCCGTAATGGTAACGGAAGATGTCATACCGTTCATCGACATCGAGCCGTGCTTGATCGGCAATCGTTAAACGATATTCTGCTCCTTCTTCCAGTTTCAACGATCCCACTTGTAAGTTGCCATCGTTCGGTTTCGTCGAAAAGGCGAGTGTCGTCGGTTCCGCTTTTTTCCGGTCAATCCGGACATACAGATAGGCTTCATCTGATGTCATGTAAATGGCTTGACCGTCCGTTTCCGCTACTGGCGCATAACCTTTCCAATCATCCATTTTTCCGTCAATCGTAATATCGGATCTTAAGAAACCGAGCATTCCGAAATGTTGTTCGCTCGTTTGAACATTTGACCAACGCGGACGCGTGTTGGCATCATCGTAGTCCATCGTGTTCCACGTCCGTTTAAACCATTCATCCTGCCAGATGAAGACCAGTCCGCCGGCCATTTTCGTTTCAACGATGTCCTGATACAACTTCGCCACAAGTTTCCCCTGGTTTTCTTCACTGACATGCCCTTGATCAAATCCATTCGGTCCAAGGTGAGTTTTACCGCGCGAACTCGGAATACCAAATTCGGAAACAAGTAACGGCATATCATGATAGTCTTTCATCCGTTTAAGATACCGGCTGTATGACTCTGAGTCGGTATCCCCTTTCCGTCCAAATTCTTCCTTGATGAACGATGGATAGTACGGGTAAATATGGTACGAGGCAAAGACGCCGCCTGCAAACTCTTTTGTGGCCTGGATATGATTGAAATCAATCGATACTAAATCCTGTTCTTCTTCCACTTCATTTGGGTGTGCAAGCGGATCCGTCGTCGGCCAGTTCGTCGCTGCGATGGGCCGGGTCGTTTTGTACGCGTCGAGCTCATGTTGTGTCGCACCATCCATCCGACCGGCTAACCACGACTCGAACGGAGATGCCTCTTTTGTCGTCGTCACATATTTCCCTTCGTATCGAAGTCCTTTATTCTTTTTGTTTGTTCCGATTACGGCATCCGGTAACCATTCAATCCCGAACACAAATGCCGAGACGTATTGCGAAACATCTGACGTATAGGTTCCGGAAGCATGACCGACAACTTCTTTGACGACAGCATTGCCGTGAACCACGTCGACCATCCGCTTCGCTTCCGTATCCGTCATCTTCAAAAATTTCGGTTCGAAGGCATTTTTTAATTCCTCGAACGGTTTTTCTTCGACCCACATGCCTTGCATTAAATAAATCGGTGTTTTCGCCGTTTCATTGTAAGCTTTTAACGCATCATAAAAAGCGGGAGGATGGAGGGTATAAATCCGGATGGTATTGACGCCCATCTCGCCCATCTGCTTCAGCCACCGGTCGTATTCATTGCGGCTGATGGCGTGTTCTCCCGGGAAAGCGCCGGGACGTCCTAGCCCAACATTCACACCTTTAACAAAGTATGGTTTCCATTTTCCGTCTTGATACATTTCAAGTGTATCTTGACCAAAACGTGCCCGTGTACGGACCGTCTGATTGTTAACTTTCGTTTGTGCCAACGGTTTAACTTGCGCCGACTGCTGTTTTACGACTTTCGTTTCTTTCAATATACGACTGATCGTCGGTGCATAGACTTTCCAAAAGAATGCAGTCTCGCTGTCTGCACTATCCAAAATGAATTGCTTACGGAACCACTCGAGACCGGCATAACGATAGTAGCGCGGAATATCGGCCACATCTGTGAAGTCACCTGCAAAATAATGACCGCTTCCCTGTTTGACATATGCGGGGAATTCAAGTGGCAATTGCCGTTCACGCAACATGGCTTGTGTTTTCTTTGACGGATTCCAAGAGAAATGCGCCTGTTGTTCGCCTCCGTCAAGCTCCAACACTTCAAACCAGTAGTTGTAGCGGACTTCATCCTTCGCCTGTCCCTGGTTTTTATCCCATGTGTATAAAAGTGGCGTCTCATCATTGACGAAAAAGACTTCTTCCGTTGAGTCGTTGATGAAGACATAACCAGGTCCCGATAATTTAAATGCTTTATCTTTTGCCTGAAGCTTCAATTTATCAATGACGGTCTGATCGAGTCCCTGTAATTTTGTTAAGTCCGGGAAAAAGCGTCCGATCCATCCTGTCCATGCCGTACCAAACAATTGCCGAAACGCATTGGAGCGATCGGATGGTGTCGGGCTTGCTGCTGTATTAAACTCTGCGACGACTGTCTTTCCTTTTGAAATCGCATCTGTTGCCAATGCCACATCCTCAGCCGTCAGTCCGCCACGATGTTGTTCCTTACCATCGACGGTATAGGATTTCCCGTACGTGTCCGTAAACAACAGGACATCCGCCTTTGATGCTTGTTTGAGCATCGTTTCGCCTTGCGTCCCGTCATAACGGTTTACGTAATCCGTGTATGTATAGTTCTTTCCCTCATTCTTCGTGATTTTCAAATGATTCAATAACCAGGTCGTTCCTGCATGCTCCCGTTGTTGTTTTCCTACCGTGTAATCAAACAGGATTACGTTTAATGTCCGTTCCTTTTGAATGAACCAAATCAATAATGGTGTCAAAATCAAAAGGAGAATTACTGCTGCGATCCATTTATATCGCTTCATCTTTACACGTCCCTTTCCGTCCCCTTTGTTTTTTCTATTGTAACGTGAAAACAATCTATCGCATATATGGGAACTGCTTATTTCTGAAAGGTATATTTTGGATAAAAAAAAAGAAACGACTACCGTTAGGCAGTCGCTTCGACTCATTTGAATTATAAGTGATGGTAGATGGCTTCCCATGCTGCGTCGACACCTTCACCGGTTTCCGAAGAAAAGGGAATAAATGTGTCTTGCCCGTCAAACTGTAATTTCCGTTTAATCGCCGCAATCTGTTTATCCCGTTGACCACGCTTGATTTTATCGAGTTTCGTCGCTACGACGATGACCGATAAATCGTAGTATTTCAAGAAATCATACATGATGACATCATCTGCTGAAGGTTCATGGCGGATATCGACGAGGAGGACTACCCCTTTTAAGATTTCACGTGTCGTGAAATACTTTTCCATCATCTTGCCCCATGCCTCACGCTCGGTTTTTGAAACTTTCGCATATCCATAACCGGGTACATCGACAAACATGACTTCATCATTAATATTGAAGAAGTTTAACGTCTGTGTTTTACCCGGTTTTGATGATGTGCGGGCGAGTGCTTTTCGCTGAACAAGTTTGTTGATGAACGACGACTTTCCGACGTTCGAACGTCCGGCGAGTGCCACCTCTGGAAGGAGTGGTTCCGGATAATGTTCCGGATTGACACCACTCGTAATAAAATCTGCTTTATAAATTTTCATGTTACTCTCCTTTTAATGCATGTTCGAGCACTTGATCCATTGTCGCGACCGGTATGAAGCGAATGCCGTCCCGGACCGTTTCAGGAATGTCATCGATATCACGTGTATTGTCTTGCGGCATCAAAATCGTCGTCAGACCCGCACGATGAGCGGCGAGTGACTTCTCTTTCAGACCACCAATCGGCAAGACCCGTCCCCGTAATGTAATCTCTCCGGTCATCCCGACATCTCGCCGCACCGGACGTTTCGTCAAGGCGGAAATCAATGCTGTCGCGATCGTAATTCCTGCCGAAGGACCGTCTTTCGGGACTGCGCCTTCCGGAACGTGAATGTGGATGTCTTGTGTCTCATAAAAATTCGGATCAATCTTAAACGCTTCCGCATTCGCCCGAACAAAGCTGTACGCCGTTTGAGCCGACTCCTGCATGACGTCTCCCAATTTCCCTGTTAACTGCAATTTTCCTTTACCTGGAGCGAGACTCACTTCAATCGTCAGTGTATCGCCCCCAAATGCAGTATACGCTAAACCGGTCACCGCGCCAATCGTATCTTCGAGTTCACTTTGACCGTAACGGTAAATCGGTTTACCTAAAAAGTCAGGTAAATTACGTTTTGTGACCGTGACCCGTTTCTTTTCGCCCATCGCGATTTGTTTCGCCGCTTTTCGGCATAACGCACCGATGACACGCTCTAAACTCCGCACACCAGCTTCTCGTGTATACCGCCGCACGACCTCTTGTAAGGCATCCGGTTTAACCGTCAGTTGACTTTTTTTCAGGCCGTGCTCTTTTAATTGTTTTGACAATAAATGCCGGATGGCAATCTCTGTTTTTTCCTGTTCCGTATAGCCGCCGATTTGAATCAGTTCCATCCGGTCAAGCAGTGGCCCCGGAATATTTGAAACATCATTTGCGGTCGCAATGAACAGGACGTTTGATAAATCAAACGGTTCTTCGATATAGTGATCGGAAAAACTGTTGTTTTGTTCCGGATCCAGCACTTCAAGCATCGCTGAAGACGGATCGCCCCGGAAATCGTTTGCCATCTTATCGATTTCATCGAGCAGGAAGACCGGGTTGTTTGTTCCGGCTTGTTTCAAGCCGCGAATGATGCGGCCGGGCATGGCTCCGATATAGGTCCGGCGGTGTCCTCGGATCTCGGCTTCATCACGGACTCCACCAAGCGAGACACGTACGAATTTGCGCTCGAGCGCTGTAGCAATTGAACGGGCGAGTGAGGTCTTCCCTACTCCCGGAGGACCGGCCAGGCATAAAATCGGGCCGCGTAACGAATCGGTCAATTGTCGGACCGCCAAGTATTCAAGAATCCGTTCCTTCACTTTTTCCAAGCCATAATGATCTTCATCCAACTGTTCCGATGCGGCTTCGACGTTTAAAAAGTCGTCGGTCGCTTCGTTCCAAGGAAGGGAGAAGAACCACTCCAAGTAGTTCCGGATTACACCATGTTCCGGACTCGTTGCCGGTACGACCGACAGGCGATTGATTTCTTTTTCAATGTTGGCGACAGCGGTTGCCGACAAATCAAGCATTGCTAATTTTTCTTTATACTTCACAGCGTCACTTTCCGCCGAGATTGCTTCTCCACCGAGTTCCTGTTGAATCGTCTTCAGTTGTTCCCGTAAATAATATTCACGTTGCGACTGTTCAATCGTCTTTTTCGTCCGTTCCCGCATTTCGCGTTCCAGTTCGACGACTTCATATTCATGTTTCATGACATCAAGAAGCATGACCCCGCGTTCAACCGGATCATTTTCTTCCAGGAATTCTTGTTTTTTGGCAATGTCGATCGGTAACTTCGAAGCGATGTAATCCGTCAACGAGTCGAGTCGTTCATATGTTTCAAAACGACGTCGTTCGTCCGTCCCGATTCCTTTGATGCGTGATACCAATTGCCCGAACTGTTCCTTGATCAGACGGACGAGCGCTTCCTGCTTCGCCCCTTTGATGTCTGCTTTTTCAATCGGTTCAATGTTTGCTTGGTACCCTTCGTCCGTTTCCGTTACTTGATCAATCCGGACACGTTCTTTACCGATGACCCGCACGCGGACCGTATCGTTTCCAAGCTCACTCATTTTTGCAATCTGAACAAGTGTACCGATCGTATGCAGGCCGTCAACAGACGGTTCTGCTTCCGGATCACGTTGCGTAACGACGACCAGATCAATTTCATGTTCTTTCGACGCCAGTAATGCTTTTAGCGAGACAGGACGCCCGACATCAATCGTCAGGCCGATTAATGGGTATGCGACGACACCACGTAGTGGCAATAATGGATATTGTTTTGTCTTCATCAAAAATCTCCTCCTAAACAAAAAGACTCGGAAAGGCGTACAAGTAGCCTCCGAGCCGATTTGTCACGGTGTTACGCCGTTTCTTTTTCTTTACCATGTTCAATTGTGCCATCTTTCAACTCGAGCGTTGGACCGCGTTTTCCAGTCAACGTTTCCGCTGTGATGATGACTTTCGCAATATCTTCACGCGATGGAATCTCAAACATGATATCAAGCATCGTTTCTTCAATGATTGAACGAAGACCACGTGCTCCTGTTTTCCGTTCAATTGCAAGTTTCGCAATCTCAACGAGTGCATCATCTGTGAAGTCGAGTTCGACATCATCCAGTTGAAGCATTTTTTTGTATTGTTTGACGAGTGCATTTTTCGGTTTTGTTAAGATTTGAACGAGCGCTTCTTCGTCAAGTGGCTCAAGTGTCGCCATGACAGGTAAACGTCCGATGAATTCCGGAATCAATCCGAATTTCTGCAAATCTTCCGGTAAAGCAGCCGCAAGGATTTCTTTTTGTGTCAGGTTACGGTTCTCAGAATCGTTTCCGAATCCGATGACCTTTTTACCAAGACGACGTTTAATCGATTGATCGATTCCGTCAAAGGCACCACCGACGATGAACAAGATGTTCGTCGTATCGATTTGAATGAATTCTTGATGCGGATGTTTCCGGCCACCTTGTGGCGGAACGCTCGCAACTGTACCTTCTAAGATTTTCAGAAGCGCTTGTTGTACACCTTCACCTGAGACATCACGTGTAATCGACGGATTCTCAGATTTACGGGCAATTTTATCGATTTCATCGATGTAGATGATACCTTTTTCTGCTTTTTCGACATCATAGTCAGCAGCTTGAATGAGTTTTAAGAGAATGTTCTCAACATCTTCCCCAACATATCCGGCTTCCGTCAGACTTGTTGCATCCGCGATTGCGAACGGAACATTCAGAATACGGGCCATCGTTTGTGCGAGGAGTGTCTTACCACTACCAGTCGGTCCAATCATGACGATGTTCGATTTAGACAATTCCACGTCGTCAGCACGTCCACCAGCATTGATCCGTTTATAATGATTGTACATCGCGACAGATAAAGATTTTTTCGCTTTTTCCTGTCCGATGACATAGTCATTTAAAGTCGCACGGATTTCATGCGGTTTTGGTACGTTCTTCAGTTCGACTTCTTCTTCTGTACCAAGCTCTTCTTCGACGATCTCATTACAGAGTTCGATACATTCATCGCAAATGTATACGCCAGGTCCAGCAACAAGTTTGCGCACTTGTTCTTGTGTCTTTCCGCAGAAAGAACATTTTAGCTGACCTTTTTCTTCGTTAAATTTAAACATAAAGGTCCACCCCTTTAACGTGGAATTTGGATAGATCCGTTTCGCATCTATTCTCACGTTTTACTATTTATGATTGTAGCATGAACAAGGAAACTCTTTCAAATCTTGGATGAGCGTTTTACAGTTTGATTTGAAAAATATAATTTTGTTTGTCCTTGTTTGACCTATCGTACAAAAAAATCGACTTCAAGACCAGAAATTGGTCTTGAAGTCGATCCTGTTCGGTTGTTTGCTTATTTTGCTTTTGCGTTGTCAACGAGAACGTCGATTGCTTTACGGAACTGAAGATCACCTTTAAGTGTATCCAATCCGCCTTGTGGTGCAAGCATCGTTTCGAGTTGATCTGCAGGAATGTTGTAGAGTTCAGACATCGATTGAAGTTCAGCTTGCGCTTCTTCTTCAGTGACTTCGATTTTTTCATCTGCAACGATCTGTTTAAGAACGAGACGAGCTTTAACGCGCTCTTCTGCTTGTTCTTTCATTTCAGTGCGCATCGCCTCTTCAGTCGTTCCAGTTAACTGGAAGTACATGTTAAGGTCAATTCCTTGTGACTGAATGCGTTGTGTGAATTCTTGGACCATACGTTCAACTTCGTTTTCAACCATGACTTCTGGAAGATCAACTGTTGCGTTTTTAGTCGCAGCTTCAACCAACTCATCACGCATTGAAGCATCAGCTTCTTGTTTGCGTGTGTTTTCAAGACGTGTACGAATTTTTGTTTTCAACTCATCAAGAGAAGAAACTTCTTCGTCCATTTCTTTAGCGAACTCATCTGTCAATTCAGGAAGTTCTTGTGCTTTGATTTCGTGGATTGTTACTTTGAATACGACTGGTTTTCCAGCGAGTGATGCTTCATGGTACTCTTCTGGGAACGTGACGTCGATATCTTTTTGCTCGCCTGATTTAAGACCAACCATCTGCTCTTCAAATCCTGGGATGAAGTTTCCAGACCCGATGACGAGTGAGTAGTTTTCTGCAGTACCGCCGTCGAATTGGTTTTCACCATCGAAACCTGCGAAGTCGAATACGACTGTATCGCCATTTTCGATCGCGCCGTCTTCTTTAACGACGAGCTCTGCACCGCGTTCTTGCATTGTTTTGAGTTCAGCATCGACATCTTCGTCTGTAACGTCTGTTTCGACTGCTGTGTACTCAAGACCTTTGTACTCACCGAGTGTTGCGTCCGGCTCAATCACGAATGTGATTTTGAACTCAACTGGTTTTCCTTTTTCGAGTGTTTCAACGTCGATGTTATCAAGCGCGATTGGCTCGATTCCAGATTCGACGACAGCACCTTCGATTGTGTCTTGATATAAGATATCAAGTGCATCTTGGTAAAGTGCTTCTTCGCCGTACATTTTGTTAAACATTGCGCGTGGCATTTTTCCTTTACGGAAACCTGGTGTGTTCAATGTCTTAACGACTTTTTTGAACGCTTGGTCTACCGCTTTATCAAATGCTTCAGCAGGCGCTTCATACGTGAGAACGCCGAGGCTACCTGATTGTTTTTCCCATTTTGCAGTCATGCTGAGTCCCTCCAAAAATGTCAATTAGCGTACGTGTGTGTACAACAAGTCACATTATAGCACAATCGTTCTGAGGATTACCACTGTTGAACAAGGCATTCTCTTGAATTAGAGAAGTAATGCCTGCTCATACTGTTTCCCTTCCGGTAACACGAAATGAACAGCCTGATAAATCTTTTCAGCTTGTTCACTCAAGTCGGATGGTGGTGTTTCCGAAATGAAGTCGAGTTCAGTCAATTCATCGACCGCATCCAACCACTTCCGCCAGCCGTCGTCCCCCTTCAGTGTTTCATTTGGAAAGACGATTTGATACCAATTCATGAACAACAGTGCCTTGAACGGATCCATTCGTTTTAACTTAAACGTCTCATCACTAAAAGCCTGTAGTTCCATCGCCTGTCTCGCCACATGTCTGTTGAGTTGATCCGGATCTTCAAAGACATGCTCTACCCGGATGGACGGAATGTATATCCGCACCGGAAATAGATCCACATTCTGAGGCAGTTGTGGAAGTAACGCCTGAATGACGAGAACACTCTGTTCTTTGACATCTTCTCCCGTGAGGTAGTCATGAACGATATAGTGGACGAAAGAAGGATTCGTTCTTAAATCGATTTGTCCGATCGAACGAAACTGTTCCTCCATCGTCCCGAGCCGGTAAAGCTCGACCCACTCACCTTCATCTGCGTGCATAGGTGATGTTTCACGGATCTTCACATAGGAGGAATCATCCGTTTGTCGCGCATTCCCCTTCTTACGCGAAAGCGATTGGGCCATTTCGTCTAATTTTAATGCAAGACCATAAGGAAGATAGGGAGAGGCAGTTCGTAAGGCCACGTTAAACGAATACCGCTCTCCCTTTTCATACATGAACAGCGCGATGAGTTGTTCGACACCGTCTACATCCAGAAAAGGATCTGCCACTTGTAAATAAGCTTCCACACCATGTTCAGTTGTCAAAAAAGCTTCCTGAATCGTGTAGAGTACATAGAGAACGTCTTCTTCTGTTTTCCAGTCCTCCAATTGCACGAGCTCAGCTGCCAACTCGTCTTGGCTCAATCTGGCAAGCCGCTTGCGTTCGTCTTCCAAGGGTTGTTCCATCCAACGTGATTGCGACTGATTCACAGTCATCCCACCTTTTTCATATCTGTCTTACTTTGTGAACGGATCAAGCAAAGACGTCCAGTTCGAGATAGCCTCTTGTAATTGCCCCGCCTGTTCGATTCCCATTTTGTTAAGTGTATCCAAGGAAACATCCGTTTCCAATAACCGTGTGATGTCTTCCGATTGATTCACGTACTGCTCAAGTTTTTCACTTAAGTTCTTCAGTTCTGCTGGCGGACTGTCTAAGTTTGCAAGCCGTTCATCAATCTGGTTCAATTCTTCGTTCAACTGTTGGACCGTTCCATCATTTTTTAATTGTTCGATTTGCTGATCCAGGGCTTGTTCCGGATTCGCCGCATCACGTGCTTCCGTCGCTGCTTGATCGAGCTTTGTCGATAACTCAGATGTCACTTGCGACGTATCCTTGGCAATGTCTTGCAATTGTCCTGCATAATCGACACTATTCTTTACGTCTGTCACTTGCTGTTTTGCATTATCCACTGTATCCGTAACCTCGCTACAGCCGGCTAAAGCCACTGTCAATACGAGGATTCCACTCATTCTCTTTAACATCCTTATCATCCCTTTCAAGTTCATGATACCTTAAGTATACCCGAAAAAAGGGATAAAAAAAAGAGACCTCCCTCATAAGGGAAGCCTCTATTTTAATTATAGTGTCCCAAGAGGGATTCGAACCCCCGACCGACGCCTTAGAAGGGCGTTGCTCTATCCAGCTGAGCTATTGAGACGTGTCAACACGAATAAACTATACTAAAACAATTCTTTCGTGTCAATCACATTCGCAAAAACTCTTTTTAAAGCATTCCCTCGAGATACAGGGCATTGATTCTTTCGCCTGTCAAATCATAAAAATCAACCGTAAATTGATTATTTTCTACCGTCAACAAGGCATATGTCTTTTCCGGGCGATGACGTGGCATCCGAATCGAGCCCGGATTGATAAATAATTTCCCGTCCCGCTGTTCGGCTTTCGCGACATGCGAATGACCGTATAAAACGATTGCTGCCGCTTTCTGATCGGCATGGTGAACCAATTGATCAAGACTGTACTTGACGTCCTGCCGATGACCGTGGACACATAAGACACGAAACGGTCCTAGCTCTTCAACGACGTCGTCCGGAAAATCATTCCCATAATCACAGTTCCCTTTCACAACACGATAGGGGTATAACGATTCGGCATCTCTTGTCAGTTGGGAATCACCGCAATGAAAGGCAACATCTGCTTCTTGGTGGCGGTTGAATATCGTCAATAGTTCCTGATCGAGACCATGGCTGTCACTTACGATTAACGCTTTCATTTAAAATCACTCTCCCAAAAAAGTAGTTAATGTCGCTTCAAGTTTTCGCAACGCTTGTCCACGATGACTGATGGCCGCCTTTTCACTTTTCGTTAATTCGGCCGCCGTCTGATTTAAGGGCGGAATAATAAACAATGGATCATAACCAAAACCGTTTGTTCCTTTTAATTCAAATCCAATCCGCCCTTCCATCGTCCCACGGACAGTCAATGTTTCACCCGACGGTTTTGCCAGTGACAAAGCACAGACAAATCGAGCTGTTCGCTGTTCTGCCAGTGTGTCCGCTAACTTTTCTAACAGCAACGCGTTATTAGCAGCATCTGACTTGTCCTCTCCTGCAAAACGGGCCGAGTAGACACCCGGTGCTCCGTCTAACGCATCCACTTCAAGCCCGGAGTCGTCCGACAGTACGGCATGACCAAAATAGGCCGCTGCCTCTTTGGATTTCAATTCCGCATTTTCTTCAAATGTCGATCCGGTCTCTTCGGTCTCAGGCGCCGTCTCATAATCCAGTAAGGATTCAACGTCGTATCCGAGTCTTCCAAGCATCGCCTGAAACTCACCGACTTTTCCGGGATTTCTCGTTGCTACGATAATTTTCATCCGTGTTCCACCTCTTCCCCGACATACCACCACGAGGCGCCTAACGATTGTTCCGCCGCATGGAGGAGTTCTTCAATACCCTTTTCCCCAAGTTCGAGCATATCGAGCATTTCTTTGCGAGAAAAGGTTGCTTCTTCTCCTGTCGCTTGCAGTTCGACGATTTTCCCGGACGATGTCATGACGAGATTCAAGTCGACATCTGCCGCTGCGTCTTCTTCATAACAAAGATCAAGCAATAACTCCGTCCCGACTTTCCCGACCGATACTGCTGCTATTCCTTCTTTGATTGGTGTATCCGTCAGCTTACCGCTTTGAATCAATCCGTCAACCGCTAAGACGAGCGCCAGGAAACCACCTGTAATGGCCGCTGTCCGGGTTCCACCATCTGCTTGAAGAACATCACAATCAATCCAAACCGTCCGTTCGCCTAATTTCTCAAGATTGACGACAGACCGCAATGCCCGGCTGATCAATCGCTGAATTTCCATCGTCCGTCCTGTCTGCTTGCCTCGAACGGATTCCCGGCCTGTCCGTTGTGCTGTCGCCCGCGGTAACATCGCATACTCGGCATTGATCCATCCGTGTCGTTTCCCACGCAGGAAGGGCGGTACTTTTTCTTCGACCGTCGCTGTACATAAGACCCGTGTATCACCAACCGATATCAGCACCGATCCTTCTGCGTGTTTATTGACACCCGTCTCGAACTGAATCGTTCGCATGTCTGCTTGTGCTCTTTGATCTAAACGCATTTTTCTTCCTCCGTTCCTAACACTAACCGTTTTGCCTGGACCGGTTGATTTAACCAGTCACTGGCGATTCGTTCAAAAGAGCGTGTATCACCGGTCGCATGATAGACATGCTCCGGAACGGTATCGTGTGCTGATGTGATGCCGTTATAATCAAGCAAAGCACTTACTTCAAGTGCGGTTTCGTCTCCCGAAGAAATCAGCTGGACGTCTGGTCCGATGACTCGTCCAATGACTTCTGCAAGCAACGGATAATGTGTACACCCTAAAATCAGTGTATCCATATCGTACGAAAGCAAGGGTTTTAAAGTGTTCGCAACGACACGTTCCACATACGGTCCACTTGTCTGGGATGATTCAACAAGCGGGACGAACGGTGGGCAGGCCAACGACTCGACGACGACTTGTCCCTCGACATGACGTAATGCTTTTTCATACGAGTTACTTTCAATCGTCATTTTCGTACCGATGACACCGATTCGTTTCGAACGTGTGACTTTAACCGCAGCCCGTGCACCCGGATCGATGACACCGATGATTGGAATCGACAACTTTTGCCGGGCTTCCTTCAGGACGACGGCTGTCGCCGTATTGCAGGCGATGACAATCAATTTCACATCTTGGGCGACAAGAAAATCAATCATCTCCCACGTAAATTGACGAATTTCTTCTTCCGGCCGAGGACCATACGGACACCGTAACGTATCTCCGACATATATGATTTGTTCATGGGGCAGCTGACGCATCAATTCACGTGCGACCGTCAATCCACCAACCCCAGAATCTAATACTCCAATTGATCTATTCACGATTTCCCCTCACTTTCCTCTCATCTCATATGGTAACAAAAAAGGACGACGGTGCAAGACCGGCGTCCAAGAATGTACGATAAAGGATTACTGAGCAAGACCTTCGCTTGTCAGCATATCTGAAAGAGTCGTGATAGCTTCAGAAGCATCGTCACCGTTTGCAACGATTTTGATGTCTGAGTCTTTTGCGATTCCGAGTGAAAGAACACCCATAATCGACTTGAGGTTTACAGTCTTTCCGTTGTATTCCAAGTTGATGTCTGATTGGAATTTAGAAGCTGTGTTGACGAGTTGTGTTGCCGGACGAGCATGAATGCCTGAATCCGCGATGACTTTGAATGTTTTTTCCATGATTAAGAAATCTCCCTCCACTAATAACGTACTAGTGAGTCGTTTTCGAATATGTGAACTCATTATCAAATGATAACGGATTCGAATCGATTCTGCAAGGAATTTTTATATGCTTCATTCCATGGAAAGGCATTCCCGGAACGATCAATCTGAACCATCGAGGTCCGTCCTGTAAACATCAATTCCTCTTGTTCGCTGAACGCTGCGTAATGCACATCACACGAAGCCGTTCCGACCTGTACAGGATAGGCGTAGACGGCAAGACGGGCCCGCGGATAGACTTGTCGGATGTAGTTACACTGTGCATCCGCGACGACGACGATGCCGTCGTCAGCAAGCGAGTAGCCCGTTTCTTCTAGCATCAGAGTCCGGACATCTTCGAAATAAACGAAGGGAACCCGATTATTCATATGACCGTAAGCGTCGGTTTCAGCGAATCGGACCGCGACATCAAGTCGCGTCCCGTGTTTCATCTGTTCCAACCATGGATCTAAATCATTGATATAACTAGGTACACGCACAATCATTTCCTCCTTAAACTATAAAAAGAAGGAGCATCGCCCCTTCTTTAATTTTACGTTTTTGTATTAATGACTAACTGCTTCACCCGTACGTCCTTCGTCACTTCCGAAGAATTTCTTGAATGAGTGCAATGTCGTCTGACGGTTCATTGCCGCGATTGATGTTGTCAGTGGAATCCCTTTCGGACACACTTCAACACAGTTTTGTGCGTTTCCACACTGCATGATTCCGCCGTCTTCCATCAAAGCTTCAAGACGCTCTTCTTTGTGGAACGCACCGGTTGGATGCGAGTTGAAGAGACGGACTTGCGAGAGCGCTGCCGGTCCGATGAAGTTCGACCGGTCATTGACGTTCGGACACGCTTCCAGACAGACACCGCATGTCATACATTTCGAAAGTTCATATGCCCACTGACGTTTGTTTTCCGGCATCCGTGGTCCCGGACCTAAATCATACGTACCGTCGATCGGTACCCAAGCTTTGACTTTCTTCAAAGCATCAAACATCCGTTGACGGTCGACCTGAAGGTCACGGACAATCGGGAACGTCTGCATCGGTTGAAGACGAATCGGTTGCTCGAGCTTGTCGACAAGTGCTGTACATGATTGACGGGGCGTTCCGTTGATAACCATTGAACACGCGCCACATACTTCTTCGAGACAGCCCATATCCCAGTTGATCGGTGTCGTTTTTTCTCCGGCTGCATTGACCGGATTACGACGAATCTCCATCAAGGCCGAAATGACGTTCATGTTCGGGCGGTAAGGGACTTCAAATGCTTCATCATATGCTTTACCATCTGGTCCATCTTGACGTTGGACGATGAATTGAACCGGCTTTTGATTCGTTTTCTGTTCGAGTGGTGTCGCCATTATGCCTTCACCTCTTTCTTCGACTTCTTGCTATAGTCGCGCTTACGTGGTGGAATCAATGATGTATCGACTTCTTCGTAATAGATTTCCGGATGACCGTTCGTATAACGGGCCATCGTTGTTTTCAAGAACCGTTCGTCATCACGTTCCGGGAAGTCCGGTTTGTAATGGGCACCACGGCTCTCGTCCCGTTTCAGGGCTCCAAGCGTAATCGCTTCCGCAAGATCAAGCATATGATCGAGTTGACGGATGAATGATGCGCCCTGGTTGCTCCAACGTGCTGTATCCGTTGCCGAAATACATGTGAAGCGGTCACGGAGTTCCTTGATTTTCTCAAGCGTTTGCTCGAGTTTGTCATTGTAACGGACAACCGTGACATTATCTGTCATGACTTCACCGAGTTCACGGTGAATTTGATACGCATTTTCCGTACCTTCCATCGCGAGGATGTCGTTGAAACGGTTGATTTCTGCAATCTTATGTGCTTCGACGACTTCTTCCGGCATTTCATGGACAGACTGATCGAGATCGTTCATGTAAGCGATGGCTGCCGGTCCAGCGACCATTCCGCCGTATACGGCAGACAATAATGAGTTCGCCCCTAGACGGTTACCGCCATGCATCGAGTAATCACACTCACCGGATGCAAATAAGCCCGGGATGTTCGTCATTTGATCATAATCGACCCATAATCCACCCATTGAGTAATGGACTGCCGGGAAGATTTTCATCGGTACTTTTCGTGGATCATCTCCGACGAATTTTTCGTAGATTTCAAGAATCCCACCCAGTTTGACGTCCAGTTCTTTTGCATCTTTGTGGGAAAGGTCAAGGTAGACCATGTTTTCCCCGTTGACACCAAGCTTCTGATTGACACAAACATCAAAGATTTCGCGCGTCGCGATATCACGTGGCACAAGATTTCCGTAAGCCGGATATTTTTCTTCCAGGAAGTACCATGGCTTGCCGTCTTTATACGTCCAGACGCGTCCGCCTTCACCACGTGCTGATTCGCTCATGAGACGCAGTTTGTCATCCCCCGGAATCGCTGTCGGGTGAATCTGAATAAACTCGCCGTTCGCATAAATGGCACCTTGACGGTAGACAGCTGCCGCCGCCTGCCCTGTGTTGATCACCGAGTTTGTTGATTTTCCGAAGATAACCCCCGGACCGCCTGTTGCTAAAATGACTGAGTCAGCTGCGAACGCTTCGATTTCCATCGAACGTAAGTTTTGACATACCGCACCGCGACAAATACCTTCTTCATCGATGATTGCACGAAGGAATTCCCATCCTTCATATTTTTCTACCAAACCTTGCGCTTCGAACTTACGGACCTGTTCGTCGAGTGCATACAACAATTGTTGACCTGTCGTCGCACCGGCATAAGCCGTCCGGTGATGTAATGTTCCTCCGAAACGACGGAAATCAAGCAATCCCTCCGGTGTCCGGTTGAACATGACACCCATCCGGTCGAACATGTGGATGATTTTCGGTGCTGCTTCCGTCATCTTTTGAACGGGTGGTTGGTTGGCTAAGAAATCGCCGCCATATACCGTATCGTCCAAATGTTGGTAAGGTGAGTCACCTTCCCCTTTCGTGTTGACGGCCCCGTTGATCCCCCCCTGCGCACAAACGGAGTGTGAACGTTTGACGGGCACAAGTGAAAATAATTTAACGGGTACACCTTGTTCTGCTGCTTTTATCGTAGCCATCAAACCGGCGAGTCCTCCACCGATGATGACAAGATTCTTATTCGCCATGTTGTTAGTTCCCCTTTCCTTACAACACGCCTGCAAACGTCAAGATCGAGCGTACGCCTACAAACGATAATCCGATGAATACGAGGGCTGCCACATAAGACATCGCTTTTTGAGAAGCGGGTGATTGTGTGATTCCCCATGTGATGCAGAACGTCCAGAGACCATTCGCCAAGTGGAACGTCGTCGCTAAAATTCCGACGATGTAGAAGGCAAGCATGAATCCGTTATCGACGATATTTTGCATCATACTCGCATCAACTGCCGTACCCATTGCTGCTGCAATCCGTGTTTCCCAAACGTGCCATGTGATGAACACGACGAGGAAAATACCTGAAAAGCGTTGTAGCACATACATCCAGTTCCGGAAGTATGTATAACGACCTGTGTTCGCGGAACCTGTAAATGCGATGTAAACACCGTAGATACCGTGCAGGATGATTGGAATGAAGATGACAAACACTTCCAAGAACAACCGATACGGAACGCTCCCCACGACTTCCGCAGCCTTATTAAAGTCTTCCTCCCCACGAACGATGAAATAGTTCGTCGTAAAATGAGAAAGTAAAAATAACCCGATTGGAATGACGCCGAGCAGTGAGTGTATTTTACGCCCCACGAAATCACGATGATTCGCCATCCAAATCCCCCCTTTTGTTTGCCAATCAAACGTTGGCGCATTTTGGTAGAAAAGCGCTTTCATAAGGAAATTCGTCTTTTCATCACTTATTCTACTCCTGTCCTTTTTATAAGACAACCCGAGCCGTTGCATTTAACTGCAAATAACTGCAAATTTTTTCAGGAAAACAATGACCGAGGAGAATTACCCCGCTATAATAGTTTCAGAGATAGGAGTGATTGTTGATGGATTCAGTACCAACGCCCTCTTCCGCATTCGGAATCGAACTGATTCGCGACTATGTGCTGATGGATTTACTAGGAACAGATTATCGCCATGTCATCTATTGGGCAGGCAAGCGACTGGCACGTGAATTCCCGATCTTAAGTGCCGAAGAAGCGACTCCCTTTTTTTACGAAGCAGGTTGGGGACATCTCGAACTAAAGAAACAAAAAGGAAACTCCCTGAGTTTTTTATTAACACCGCCCGAATCGACACGCCTCGACCGTCCTGCAGGTTATTTTCAACTGGAAGCCGGCTTTTTAGCGGAACAATTTTCCCGACTGCATGGTTGTGTGGCTGAAGGATACGCTGAATTAAATAAAACCCACGTGCAGATTTTAATTGAGATGGATCCAAAAGATCCGATTGAACGTTCACTTTGAAATCCGGACAGGAGTTTGAAGGCAAATCTCGAATTCTTGAAACATGAAACCTTTTTAGTCTGATTGCCGTATCAATACTCAGTCGCATCTACCAAAGGAGGAATTTTTTATGTTCAAGAAACTAGCAGCCGATTTAACAGGATTCAGTGATATTGGGCAAGTGATTCACCCGGACGATTTTGACAAGGCCGCCGCGGATGACTATGTGTTACATGAAGACGGCGAAAAAATTTATTTTTTAATCAAATCGAAAACAGATGAGTATTGTTTTACGAACCTAGCGCTTGTTCACCTTGATGGCGAAAGTGCCGTCAGCTCAAAACGTGTTCTCTATCGTTATCCATATGCGCATTACCCGATTCGTCATGTCATGTTTGAAACAGCCGGTACAGTCGACCTTGATGTCGAAATCAAGTTCGAAATCGGTGGAAAACATTACTCGATTGATGTCGATAAAAAACAGCTTGAACACGTGAAGGATCTCTACAAAGCACTTCTTGCGATTGCCGAGAAGCAATACGAAGGACAAAAAATGCTTGAGTTCGCCAACAGTTCACTGAATCATTCCGTGACGATTCTCGGCGGTCTTCGCCAAGGCGACATGAATGTCCCGCAAACGTTCAAAGACTTATCGCAAGAGTCGTTCGACTGGTTACAGGGTCATTATTACAAATGGAATCAAAAAGACTTTGGTTCGTTCTACGAAAAATATATCAACAATTAAAACCAATGCTTTAACTTAATCTGAAGGACCACTATAAAAAACGCGCCAGCCTCTCGCTTTCTATCAGAAATCCGAGGGAATGGCGCGTTTCTTTTTTTATTTTATTCTTCATTCGTCTGACTGAGATATTCCGCAACCGTCTCCGCTAACTTAACGGGTAAGCCCGCTTCCGTCAGCTGTTCGATGTTCGCTTTCTTCAAACTCCGCATCGATCCAAAATGACGGATCAACTGCTGACGGCGTTTTGGCCCCACTCCGGGAATATCGTCAAGCAACGACCGGGTCATTCCTTTTGAGCGCAATGACCGGTGGAATGTGATGGCAAATCGATGGACCTCGTCTTGCATACGTTGCAGCAGATAAAACGCACTCGAACGTGGATGTAGTTCAATCAACTGCCCGCCTTCCCCGAACAATAATTGACTCGTCCGGTGCTTATCATCTTTTTTCAGTGAGCCGACCGGCAGGGATAACCCCAGTTCATCTTGAATGACTTCAAGTGCCGCATTTAATTGGCCGAGTCCACCATCAATCAAAACGAGATCCGGTAATCGAGCTCCTTCGAGCAGAAGGCGTCGGTAACGCCGTCTGACGATTTCCCGCATCGATTCATAATCATCCGGTCCTTTGACCGTCTTGATTTTAAATTTACGATACTCTTTTTTGAGCGGCTTCCCGTCTTCGAAAACGACGAGTGCCGAAACGGCATCAGCACCTTGGATATTGGCATTATCAATGATTTCAATCCGCGATAACGGATGGATCCCAATCGCATCGGCAAGTTCCTGGACGGCCTGAACGGTTTTCTTTTCATCACGGGCAATCAGTTCGAACCGTTCGCCGATTGCATTCTCCGCATTTTTCGTCGCAAGATCAAGCAACTTACGTTTTGACCCTCGCACCGGGACATGGACACGCAAATCAAGCGCTTCTTTGAGCAACATCTGATTAACGAGGGGGGGCACATAAATTTCGCTGGGCTTGATATTTTTTTCGTAGAACTGAACGATAAAACTCTCGAGCTCTTCTGCCGGTGTTCCGTAAATCGGAAACAGTGATACATCGCGCTCGATCATTTTTCCGCCACGCAGGAAGAAGACCTGGACACACATCCATCCTTTATCGACATAAATCCCGAAGACATCCCGGGCAGTCAAATCTGCTGTAATCATATTTTGCTTATTCATGATGGATTCAATCGCCCGAATTTGGTCACGCAACTCCCCTGCCCGCTCGAATTCCATCTCCTCCGCTGCAACACTCATCTTTTGTTGCAACGACTGGACCAGGTCTTTTGTTTCTCCCGACAAGAAACGGCGGATTTCCGAAACGATGTCTTTTTGAACGCCTTCCAGGTTCGGAATTTCGCAAGGACCGAGACATTGACCAATATGATAATACAAACACAATTTCTTCGGCATCGGCTGACATTTTCGCAATGGATACAATCGGTCGAGCAGACGTTTCGTTTCGTTCGCAGCATAGGCGTTCGGATAAGGACCAAAGTAATGTCCGCCGTCTTTTTTTAATTTACGGGTCGTAATCAGACGCGGATACGTCTCATTCGTAATTTTAAGATACGGATAGGATTTATCATCCTTCAGCATGATGTTGTATTTCGGATCGTGTTTCTTGATCAGCGTCATCTCAAGAAGCAAGGCTTCGAGCTCGCTTCCGGTGATGATGTATTCAAAATCACGAATGTCTGCGACAAGCCGTTCTGTCTTTAAATCATGCGCTCCGGTGAAATAAGACCGGACACGGTTCTTTAAATTTTTGGCTTTTCCGACATAAATGACCTCATCGAATTGATTTTTATGCAGATAGCAGCCTGGTTCGTCAGGTAAAAGGGATAATTTCGCCTTAATATGTTCTTGATGACTCACAAAAATGTCTCCTTCCACCGTTTCTAGTTTTACGTTATAGGGTAAATATCATACATTGATTATGACACATGGGGGATAAAAAATGCGTACATACGATTGCATTGTAATAGGTACAGGCTCAGCCGGGAATCAAGCAGCTTATAAATTTGCTGAAAAAGGACTTAACGTCGCCATCATCGAAAATTTTACACCGGGCGGTACTTGTGCCCAACGCGGTTGTGATGCTAAAAAGATTCTACTCACCGGCAGTGAAGCAAAGGATGCCGTCGAACGTCTGCTGGGATATGGACTAAAAGGCCTTGTATCCATTGACTGGCGCCAACTGATGGAACGGAAAAATGAATACACACGCGCCATCCCGGAACAAACCCGAAATCGGTATGATGACTTGGGTATTGACTACTATCACGGTGAACCGCGTTTTCTATCCAATAAAAAGCTTCTGGTTGATGATATCGAGTTGGAGGCCGAACAATTTTTGATCGCGACCGGCCTTCGACCACGCGAGCTGTCCGTTCCCGGAAGTGAACGTTTCCTCAACAGTAATGAATTTCTGGAATTACGGGATGTCCCCCGTCGCCTGGTTTGCATCGGTGGAGGATACATTTCGTTTGAATTTGCTCACCTGGCACGAATCGCCGGTGCCGAAGTGACGATTCTTCTTCGTTCAAGTGCACTTAAACAATTTGAACACGAATTAGTTTCCGTCTTGCTCGAAGCGACACAAGCGCTCGGTATTCAGATTCTTCATGAAACGGAAGCCGTATCATACTCGGACACGACGTTGACGCTTTCCGACGGAACACGCTTAGAAGCTGACGTTGTCTTGAATGCAACAGGTCGTATCGCAAGCATCGAACATTTGCAATTGGAAAAAGCGGGTGTTGTTTACGAAGAAAAAGGAATCCATGTGAACGACTATTTACAGTCTTCCGCTCCGAACATTTATGCAGCGGGTGATGTCGCAGTCAGCGGAAACCCTGCCTTGACTCCTTTCGCTGGGACGGAAGGACGTCTTGCGGCCTGTAACATGCTTGAAGGTAATAGACGCCGACTGGAGTTACTTCCTGTGCCGAGTATCGTCTTTACCACGCCGAACCTTGCAAAAGTCGGGCAGACGGAGGCCAGTCTAAAACAAAACAATACAAGATACCGCGGGAAATTAATTGATACCTCGAGTTGGCAAACAAATGTCCGAATCAAAGATCCGTTCGCTCGGGCAAAAGTATTGATCGGGGAAGACGATCAGATTCTCGGGGCACATTTCATCGGCGTCCATGCTGCAGAACTGGCCAATTATTTTTCGTTCGCGATGCAACACCGGATTCCAAGCTCCGCCTTGCAAAAAACAAGTTTTGCTTATCCGACACCGGCATCTGACATTGCTTCGTTACTTGAAGACTGATTGATGAAAGCGAGGGGTTAACATGGTTCGTTACGGATATACGATTCTATACATTACTGATCCCGTAAAGACCCGCCTGTTCTATCATGGTCTGCTTGGGCTTCCGATTAAAGCTGAGCATGGAAGTTATACGGAATTTGACACCGGATCAACGATTCTTGCCTTCAATACAAAAGAAGACGTTCGTTCCATCATTCCCTATGAAATTCCGGACGAAACCGTTCAACAATCGATGGAACTCGGTTTTGTGACGGAGGATGTGGCTCATTTGTATGAACAGATTAAAAAGGCCGGTCACAAAACCATCTTGCCTCCGACTGAAAAACCGTGGGGGCAAACTGTTGCCTACGTGCTCGATCCGGACGGTCATCTGATTGAACTTTGTTCGCCGCTAAATTGATTTCACTCAAAAAAGGCATTCCGTCGATTGACGGAATGCCTTTTAAATGTGTGCTTAGAATCAGTTTGATGTTTCGACGAATTCTTTTAATGCATCTTTAGGCATGAAGCCCATTGTTTTGTTAACCGGTTGACCGTCTTTGAACAAGACGAGTGTCGGAATACTTTGGACTTGGAAAGCTCCAGCGACTTCCGGGTTAGCGTCAACATCGACCTTAACGATTTTCACGTTTTCCATGTCTGCATCGAGTTCTTCAAGAACAGGAGCAAGCATGCGACAAGGTCCGCACCATGTTGCCCAGAAATCAACGAGAACGAGACCTTCTTGTGTATCTTCTTTAAACGATTGGCTAGTTGCGTGTACGATTGCCATTGAGAAAAACCTCCTATTTTTAGATCGGTTTGATTTATTTATCGAACCCATCTTTTTACTGACTTGAGTATAGCACAGCCCTACCTTACAACAAACGAAACTGCTCAGACAAGTCATAGCACGAAAAAAGAAGCAAAGAAGTTACTCTTCGCTTCCCTTCCTCTGTCTTAATGGACAAGCATTTTTTTGAATTCTGCTGTTAACAACGGGACGACATCAAATAAGTCGCCGACGATTCCGTAATCTGCCACCGAGAAGATATTCGCTTCCGGGTCTTTGTTGATGGCGACGATGACTTTCGCGTTCGACATGCCGGCTAAATGTTGAATCGCACCGGAAATCCCGCAAGCGATATACAAATCGGGTGTGACGACTTTACCCGTCTGACCGATTTGCAGGGCATAGTCACAATAGTCTGCATCACACGCACCACGTGATGCACCGACTGCGCCGCCGAGTAAATCAGCCAGTTCTTGAAGCGGTGCAAACCCATCCGAACTTTTGACCCCCCGTCCACCGGCAACGATGACTTTTGCTTCCGATAGATCGACTCCGCCCGTTGCTTTTCGAACGACTTCCGAAACGATTGTCCGTAAATCCTTCAATTCAACGGTTACCGCTTCGACAGTCCCTTTGGAAGAGCCTTCAGCCAGTGGTTCGATGTTGTTCGGACGGACTGTAAAGAGCGTTTTCCCTTCTGATACCTTTACTTTTTCAAAAGCTTTTCCTGAATAGATCGGTCGGATGAAAAAAGCATCTTCTCCCGTTCCTTCGATTGACGTGACATCACTGATCAATCCCGCTTGCAGTTTCGCTGCAATTTTCGGTGATAGATCTTTACCGAGTGATGTATGACCAAATACGATGACATCTGGCGCAACACGATCCAGCAGTTGCATGAAGACTTGTCCGTATCCGTCCGGTGTGTAATGCTGCAATCGCTCGTCTTCAACGACGAGGACTTGATGGGCGCCTCGTGTCGCAAGTTGTGCTGCATCTGCCGCCACGTTTTGTCCGATTAAGGCAACTACGACTTCATCTGCCACTAGATTTGCTGCTGCAATTGCTTCAAATGATACATTTCGTAAATTCCCGTGCCGTGATTCCGCAAGTACAAGTGCTTTTGACATATCGTTTCTTCCCCCTTAAACAACTTTTGCTTCGTTGCGTAATAATGAAGCGAGTTCCTGGACCTGTGTCGACAAATCACCTTCTAGAATTTTACCGGCTGCTTTATTTGGCGGCAAAAAGCGTTCGACCGTTTCAAGACGGGGTGCAAGTTCATCCTCATCTAATTCAAGATCAGATAATTCGAGTTCTTCGAGTGGTTTCTTTTTCGCTTTCATGATGCCCGGAAGACTTGGATAACGGGGCTCGTTTAATCCTTGTTGTGCCGTAACGAGCAATGGTAACGATGTTTTAATGACCTCCGTATCCCCTTCCGAGTCACGTGTTACGACAGCATCCGTTCCGTTTAACTCCAGTTTCGTAATCGTCGTGACATACGGGATGTCAAGTAGTTCTGCGACGCGCGGAGCGACTTGCCCGCTTCCTCCGTCAACCGCTACATTCCCGGCGATGATCAGATCGACCGTCTGTTCCTTGAGATATCCGGCCAAAACTTCTGAAATCGAATAGTGATCCGCTTCTTCAATATCGTCTTCAATCGAAATCCGGACTGCTTGATCAGCACCCATTGCAAGGGCTGTCCGAAGTTCTTTATCCGCATCTTCCGGTCCGACTGTTACGACCGTCACCGTTCCGGATTGTGCATCCCGTACACGGATAGCTTCTTCGACTGCATATTCGTCATAAGGATTGATGATGAATTCTGCACCATCCTCTTCGATTTGACCATTTTCGAGCTGAATTGCTTCTTCCGTATCAAATGTTCGTTTTAACAAGACGTAGATTTCCATTCTTCGTTCCCCCTCGTATCAACTTCTATTGACCACCATCATTTTTGTATCCGCTTACAAAAAGTTTTTCATGAAAAGGGCTTAACTCAGCCCTTTAATTAACATGCGATGAATACCGTGACGCGTTTCGAGCAACTCGTATTTAAACCCGCTCGCCATCCAGCTCGTCACGACCTCGTCAATCGTGCCGAACACCATTTGCCGTGCCAAACGATAATCCAGCTCGTTTGAGAACTCTCCCGATTCCATCCCGTTTCGAATCACACGATCAATCAGATGGAGATACGGTTTTAAAACCGTTGCGATATTATGGCGCATCTCTTGATTCGATTGGCGTAACTCGATTTGCGTGACGACGGCCAAATCATAATCAACCGACAACTGTTCAAGATGCGCTTCAATGAGCGCTGCCAGTTGTTGTGTCGCTGATTGATGATGTGCGATTTGCGCCTCCGAATATTCGATGAAACTACCCATCTTGGCTTGGAACAAAGAAATTAATAAGTGCTCCTTGTTCTTGAAGTAAAGATAAATCGTTCCATCCGCTACGCCTGCTTCTTTCGCGATAGCTGTTACTTTGGCACCGTGGTAGCCATTTTTCGCAATCACCTTCACTGCCGCATCAATGATGCGATCACTCTTAGACATCGTTCTTTTCATAAGGCTATCTCCTAACACATAAAATGAATGATGGTTCATTCATATTTATTCTATCATGTCATTTCGAGCTGTCAACTGCTTTCTTCCAGTTGTTTTGCCCGTTCTTCCTCGACTAAGACACGGCGCAGGATTTTCCCGACAAACGTTTTTGGTAACTCTTGTCTGAACTCATATTGCTTCGGCACTTTGAATGACGCCAAACTTTTCCGGCAGAAGTGATCCAGTTCCTCTTCTGTCGTCTTCATGTCATCTTTCAAAACGATGAAGGCTTTGACTGTTTCTCCACGGTAGGCGTCCGGCACACCGATGACGACTGCTTCTTTGACCGCCGGATGTTCGTACAAAATCTCTTCGACTTCCCGGGGATAAATATTGAATCCCGAGGCGATAATCAAATCTTTTTTCCGATCAACAATCCGGAAATAATGGTCCTCTCCGATATATCCAAGATCACCTGTGTGCAACCATCCGTCACGCAGAACAGCCTGCGTATCTTCCGGACGTTTCCAGTATCCTTTCATGACTTGCGGACCGCGGACAAGAATCTCCCCGATTTCTCCTGGTGCAGCCGGCGTTTCTCCGTCCGGTTGAACGATTTTCGCCATCGTATCCGAAACAGGAATTCCGACTGTTCCGGGAACCCGTTTATCCCAAATACAGTTCGTATGCGTCACCGGACTTGTTTCCGACAACCCGTATCCTTCGACGATCCGCCCGCCCGTTACCTGTTCAAATTTTTCTTGTACTTCAACCGGTAACGGTGCCGATCCTGAAATACACGCTTCGATTGAGGATAAATCATATTTTTTCAATTTTGGATGATTCAACAATCCGACATACATCGTCGGTGCACCTGGAAACAGGCTTGGTTTTTCTTTATCGATCGTCTTCAAGACTTGTTCTAAGTCAAATTTCGGTAAAATGATCTGTTCATATGCATTGAACATACCGAAGTTCAAGTTACATGTCATACCGTAGACATGGAAATAAGGGACGACTGCCAACAGCTTTCTCCCGTCTCCCCGTGAATATTTATAGAACCAATGACTGATCTGTTCGACATTGGCACTTAGATTAAAGTGCGTCAACATGACTCCTTTAGGCGCACCGGTCGTTCCGCCTGTATATTGTAACACTGCGATATCTTCTTTTGGGTCGACACTCACCGGTTCAATCATCCCACTCCCGCGATGGGACAGAAAAGGAATCGATCCTGTCGTATCAATGATGATATTATTGTCTTTCCGGGACTTGATCGGATACAGTTTATTTTTAGGAAATGGCAGATAATCAGCAATGCTTGTCGTGACAACGGTTTTTAAACGTGTATTCGCTTTGACACGTGAAGCTTTCGGATACAGCAAATCGAGTGTGACGAGCATCTTCGCGCCTGAGTCGACGAGAATTTGTTCCAGTTCACGGTCCGTATATAACGGATTGACTTGAACAACGATTCCACCGGCGTACAGCACTGCATAGTAACTGATTATATACTGCGGACAGTTCGGCAACATCAAACCGACGCGATCCCCCTTCTCAAGCCCGGCATCTTGCAACACTTGTGCAAAACTCCGGGCTTCCTGCCGTACTTCCTGAAACGTCATACGTTTCCCGAGAAAACTAAGGGCTCTCCGCTCCGGAAACTCATCTGCCGCCTCTTCAAGTGCCTGATAAAGCGGTACTTCACGATAGTCGATTGATGCAGGTACTTGTGCCGGATAATCCTTTAACCATGCTGAATCCATTCCATTCCCTCCCTGTAACTGAATTACTATTCATTTTTATTATACGTTTAATTCAGCCATAGCGGCTAGTCTTCTGTTAAAATAAATTTCATTTTTTCCAAATAACAGGTATTTTAAAACATACCAAAAAAACACCCGTGAGATTTCACGAGTGGTTGACGCTTTAAGACATTTAACGGGATGGATACGTAAATCCTTCCCCGATGACTTCCCGTACTTTATGAATGACGACAAAGGCACGCGGATCGGCCGCTTCGACGATTTGTTTCAATGGCGCCAGCTGACGTTTGTCGACAATCATGTATAACATGTCGTTTTTCTGTTTCGTAAAATGACCGTGACTGTGGATGACGGTCGCACTGCGTCCCAGTGTTTCAGTCAAGATCGTCGCGATTTCTTCCTGACGGTGACTAATGATCGTGACGGCTTCCCGGACGTTCAATCCTTCACTGACCAAATCAATTAAATACGAACCGATGATGATGGCAATTAACGTATACAGCATCGTTTCTTCGCCGAACAAAAATCCGGACGCCCCGACAACCGTCACATCGATGATGAACATGGATACGGCAATTCCTAAATTCAGATATTTATTCATCAACCGGGCGATGATGACACCACCGCCGGTCGTTCCACCTGCCCGGATGACAAGACCGATTCCGAGACCGATCAAGATTCCGGCATAGACTGTCCCGATCAGCCGGCTGTCGGAACTCGTCGCGAGTGACGCCGTTGACGACAGGACAAATGAGGTCGTTGCAACGGAAATGACAGAATAGATCATCGTTTTCCGACTTAAGAAGCGATAGCCGACGACAAACAGTAATGCATTCGCAATTAACGAGACTAAACCGGTATCCCACCCATACAGGTAGTAGAAGATGACGGTAATCCCGATCAATCCTCCTTCAGACAAGTCATTCGGAATCGTGAAGTAGTTGATGCCGAACGCCAGGATAGCTGAACCGATGATGACCCAAAAGATATCTTTCCAGGAAATCAGTTGCATCGCTTCAAAGGCGCGCCGCCGTATTTCATTCGTATTAGTTTTTTTGACGTTCATAGTCGTTTCCTCCTTCATTTTTTTGTGTCCTGCCAATAAAAATTCCGTACTGAATCGATCTCAGTACGGAATAATCACTCGGCAGAGCCAGTTCTTTTAATTCATAAAAATCCATAACAGACCGACGACCAAAAAGGCAATCGATACACCGAACATGATTTTTGCTAATCGTTCTAACACCTGTTCACCCCACTAACGCTGAACCAATCACATAAGACATCCCGATCGATAACGAACAGGAGATGATGCCGACAGCGATATTTCCTTTTTCGATCTCCCGGTCGACCGGAAGATTCGGAGTTAAGAATTCAAAAATCCAATAGGTCGAAATCAATAGTAAAAATCCGAAGGCACTCTCTAAAAAGATTGCTCCGACACGCTGTTCACTTTGAACAGCAAAATGCACGATATTTGCCAGACCAATGATTTTACCACTGGTCGCCAGCGCCACAGCGATGTTTCCACTCTTGATATGTTCCCAGTTTCGGTACCGGGTTGTCAACTCAAAAAGTGCCAGACCCATGATGATCAATAGTCCCGCAACCGAATATAAAGCTGTCGTATAGACATAGACGTTTTCAAAAATATTCACCTAACCGCGCCTCATTTCAATTCGATGATCGTCACGCCATGTCCACCTTCACCTTGACCGCCTAAACGATGCGTTTTGACATGACGGTTGCCACGTAGATATTCTTGTACTCCTTGACGCATCGCTCCTGTCCCGAGACCATGGATGACACGAATCTGTTCGTAGTTGGATAACAATGCCTGATCCATGAACCGGTCGAGCTTGGCCAGCCCTTCCTCGACGCGGACACCACGTAAGTCCAGTTCGGCTGAAGCAGCGGATTGTTTCGTAATGCTTGTTCCACCGGAGCGTTTTTTAGTTTTCGAAGCCGTTTTCACTTCCCCGACTTTGGCGAGATCCCCCGGCTTGACGTTTACTTTCATGATGCCGACTTGAACCGTATATTCACCATTCGAATTTTGATTGATGATATATCCTTTTTGGTTGAACGTCGTCACTTTTACTTCTTCACCTTTTGCAAATACCGGAGCCTGGTTCGTTTTTGCTTTGACCTTGGCAATCCGTTGATCTTGTAACGAAGGTTTCGCTTGCTCGAGCTGTTTACGGGCTTCAATCAGTTCGTGCTCTTTGACAGCTCCCGCGTCACGTAATTCTTTCAGACGTTTGATGACAGCTTCCGCTTCTTTTTGTGCCCGTTCGACTGCACGCGTTGCCTTTTCTTCTGCTTTGGCCAGGATTTCATTTTTTTCTTGATGAATCTCTGCTTGTTCCCGCTCGAATTCTTCCCGTTCTTCCACTAATCGTTGTTGCTCCTGCAACAATTCCCGCTCTAAGGATTCAGCACGTTGTTTTGCTTCCTCGAGTCGTCCGATCATCGTTTCAACAGACTGGGCGTCCGTTCCGACTTGATCGCGGGCCGCATCAATGACACGGTCATCTAACCCAAGTCGTTTCGAAATTTCAAAGGCATTCGAACGTCCCGGTACACCAATCAGCAAGCGATACGTCGGACTGAGCGACTCGACATCAAACTCCATCGAGGCATTAACAACGCCTTCCCGGTTGTAACCGTACGCTTTCAGCTCCGAATAGTGAGTCGTCGCAGCGACACGTGCCCCGCGTCGTTTCACTTCATCCAAGATGGCAATCGCAAGTGCCGCCCCTTCCGTCGGATCTGTTCCGGCTCCGAGCTCGTCAAACAGGACAAGACTCATGAAATCAATTTTCCCCATCATCGAAACAATGTTCGTCATGTGGGAACTGAATGTCGAGAGATTTTGTTCGATGGACTGCTCGTCCCCGATATCCGCATAAATCGCGTCAAAAACACTCAACTCTGTCTCATCCGCTGCCGGCACGTATAACCCGGATTGGACCATCAATTGCAGTAAACCGATTGTTTTCAGCGTGACGGTTTTCCCGCCAGTATTCGGTCCCGTGATGACAAGTGACGTAAACTCACCGCCGAGCGAGACCGTGATCGGTACGACTTCATCATCCGGAATGAACGGGTGCCGTGCTTCTTTCAGGACGATATGACGATTTTCATTTAATTTTGGTTCAACGGCACGAATCGTGTGACCGTATAAGGCTTTTGCCATGATGAAATCAAGTTCTGCCAAGACGTCGACGTTGATTCGAAGTGAATCACCAACCGAGCCGACCAGCGCCGAAAGTTGGGCTAAAATCCGTTCGATTTCCGCTCGTTCTTTAAGGCGGGCTTCCTGAATTTCATTGTTGGCGGCAACGACTGCTTGCGGCTCAATGAACAAAGTCGCACCGGACGCCGATTGGTCATGGACAATTCCGCCAAAAGCTTGACGGTACTCTTGTTTGACAGGTACACAATAACGATCATTCCGCATCGTGACGATGGCGTCGGATAACATCTTCGACTTACTGCGTAATACACCGTCGATTTTCGAGCGGACCTGCCCTTCGAGGGAGCGTAATTGACTCCGTAAAGAGCGAAGTTTATCGCTTGCCGAGTCTTGAACGGTTCCTTGATCATCGATGGCGTGACGAATTCCTTGTTCGATTTCCACCAGTTTCGTAATCTGCTCGATCCGGCTATCAAGCGCCGGTAATCGGAGATCCGGGTGATCTTCATGCAACCGTTCCTGGAAGGCTTTGACTTGACGTCCGGAATAGACGACGTCGGCAACTGCCAACAATTCACTGGTCGAGAGGACAGAGCCGATTTCCGCCCGTTTTACCTCACTGCGGACATCCGTCAGTCCACCAAACGGGTAACGGTCGCGCAGCCGGTAGACTGTCGTCGCTTCTGTCGTCAAAGCAAGCAACGATTTCACCTGCTCGAAATCTTCCGCCGGCTCCATCTTCCGCACAAATTGAGCCCCCAGTGAACTGGCTGTTTGTTTTGCGAGTAGTTCTTTTAATTTATCGTATTCTAATACACGTAGTGCATTGGTATTCATTTACTTCACTCCTAAACGTTTTCGATCAAAAAAAGCACGTGCTTCTTTTGCAGTCCACGTATTAATGACATCGGATGGCTCCAAATATGCTTTACGTGCATGCAGGACACCAAGTTTCATATCTTCTAACATTTCCGGACGATGGGTATCGGTATTGATCATGATTTTAACCCCTGCCGCCTTCGCTTTTGCAAGGGACGAGGCGGTTAAATCAAACCGTCCGGGATTTGCATTCATCTCCAGTGCCGTCCCGGTTTCAGCCGCCAACTCGACGAGTCGATCGATGTTGACTGCATATCCGTCCCGCCGTCCGATGATCCGTCCGGTCGGATGGGCAATTAAGGAGACATAGGGATTCCGACAGGCATTTTCAAGCCGTTGCATGATTTCCTCTTCCGTCTGATCAAACTTGGAATGAATCGAGGCGATGACATAGTCCATCTCTTGTAAAAATTCATTCTCGTAATCCAGTGAACCATCCGGTAAAATATCCATCTCGACCCCGCATAAAATCGTCATTGCCGGATGTTTTTTGCGTGCTGCTTCAATTTCGACACGCTGCTTCCGCAATCGTTCTTCCGTCAATCCATTGACGAATTTCATATATTTACTGTGATCGGTAATCGCCATCCAGGAATATCCCCGCGCCGCACAAGCATCGACGAGTTCATCGACAGACAACGTACCGTCCGACCATGTCGTGTGCATATGGACATCCGCTTTGATATCCGCCTCTTGAATCAACTTGTCTAAATCTGCTTCGAACTCCAGACGACCTGCTCGCAACTCCGGTGGGATGAACGGCAAATCATAACGGGTAAACAGCTCCTGTTCCGTTTTTGGCTGGAACAGACCGTCCTTGGTTTCGACACCATACTCCGAAATGCTTTCGCCGCGCTCTTTCGCCAGTTGCCGCATCCGGACATTATGATCTTTTGAGCCAGTAAAGTGATGTAACGTCGAAGCAAATGCCAAATCATCCACTAATCGGAAATCAACTGCAATATACGCATCGTCCCGTTTGAGGACAATCGAGACCTTCGTTTCCCCGGCAGCAATGATTTCATCGATTTGTTCAATTTCAAGCAATTGTGCTTTCACTTCTTTTGGTTGATCTGTCGAGATGATGAAATCGAGATCCTTACAGGTTTCTTCCGCACGCCGAAAACTTCCTCCGACTTCAAAACGAATGATCTGATCAATCCCGGCTAATGTCCGCTCCAGTTCACTGACACTTTTGCGCATCACACCATACGGTAATCGTTCTGGTCGCGTCTCGAACGTTTCCAGTGCCTTACTGTATTTTTCGACGGTCTTTTTTCCGAAGCCTGGCATTGCTTCCACTGTACCATCCGCCAGTTTCTCAGCGAAGGAATCTGCATCAATGACCCCGACTTCATGCAATTTTGCTAATTTCTTCCCACCAAGTCCCGGAATCTTCAATAAGGCGATCAATCCTTCCGGCACCTGTTGCTCCAGTTCTGTCAAAGCTGTACTCGTTCCGGTTTCACGAAATTCTTCAAGAACCGTGGCCGTACCTTTACCGATTCCTTTCATCGCTGTAAAGTCTTCAATTGCCATGAAATCCAGTTCTGCCGCTTCAAGCAGACTCGCTGCCTTTCGAAACGCATTGATTTTAAACGGATTTTCCCCTTTTACTTCGAGATAAACTGAGATTCTTTCCAAATGTCGAATCGCATCTTGTATCGTCCGCATGTTCAATTCTCCCCTCAAAAAAAGCTCCCATTCAACGGGAGCACGTTATTTTATCAAACCGACTTTTTGCATCAACCAATCTGCAAGCACTGGTGTATGTTGAATCATGAACGAGGCTAAACTCGAATTTGCAATGGCATCCTGAATCGACTGAACCGGCGCGAAGGCGGCCAAGAATAAAATCAGGAAGATGAAAATATACATCTCGATGAATCCGAATACTCCACCCAATAGACCTTTTACCTGCTTGAGAACCGGAATATTCGTCAGCGAATCAAACATCGCAATGATGATGGATAACACGATTTTCGTCACAAAAAACAAGACGATGAACCAAAAGGCTTTGTAAAACACTTCATCCAAACCGACTGAACTCGGGATGGAAAACATCGTCAAATCAATTCCGGCATCATCCAGCGTCGATGGATAGGGAATCCATAACTTGAACTTCTCGGCCAGTTCATCGTAAAACGATAAAGCGACGATAAACGAGATAATCAAGCTTAATAAATGACCTATCTGTAACACTGCACCCCGACGGACGCCCGTCATCGTACCTAAAGCTAAAAACAATAAGATAACAAGAGAAATCATGTTTAAAGTTCACCCAAATTCTTTTTGATTTTGACATAATCACTACCGATATTGAGAGCTGCCAAGACAGCAATTTGTCGAACGTCGAGTTGTGGTGCCTGGTCTCTGATTTCACGAATTTTTGTATCCACGAGGAGACCCACTTCGCGTACATGTTCAGGTGACTCCGTTCCGACAATCGTATAATCGTTTCCTGCAATATGAATCGTCGTCCGGTTCAACCCTTCTGAATCAGCCATTTTCCTGTCCTCCTCATACTTTGCTTCATTCATATAGTACCATCATTTTTGAAATAGGAAAAGAAGTCCACCATCCGACTTAAGGATGGTATGCTTATTTCCGAAAGGGTGATTAAGCCATGGGAACAGTCGTTTTAAAGTTAACAAAAGAAAAACAAGAAACCGTCATTTCGGATTTTGGACGTCACCAAGTCTCTCCTCCTCCGTATGCACGTTTCGCCGCCCGAACAACCGGATGTATCTTGACCGTCTATAATTCAGGTAAAGTCATGTTTCAAGGACAAGAAGCAGAAACAGTCGCTTCCCGGTATGGCTCGCCTGTTGCAAAAAAAGCAGCTTCGACGGCAAGCGGCTCCTTACCTGAAGGATTTGCCAATTGGTCGGTTGTCGGCAGTGATGAAGTCGGAAAAGGTGACTTTTTTGGTCCCTTAGTCGTCGTTGCTGCTTATGTCGACAGCACGAAAATCAAACTGGTCCGTGAGCTCGGGGTCCGTGACTCTAAAAATGTCTCTGATCCGGAAATCCGAACGATTGCGCGTGATCTGCATGCTGTCATTCCTTATGAATATCGTATCCTTCATAATCCGGATTACAATCAAATGCAACGGACGATGACACAAGGCAAAATGACCGCCCTGCTTCATAATGCGGCGCTTAATGGATTACTCACTCAACTGGAAGAACCGCCGCAAGCCATCTTAATTGATCAATTCGCCGAAAAGGCCACCTATTATAAACATCTTTCCGGAGAAACAAAACAAGTCAAAGACAATGTCTATTTTTCAACGAAAGCAGAAGGATTACATGTCGCTGTCGCGGCAGCTTCTATCCTAGCACGGGCCATCTTCTTAAAGGAGATGGACAAATTGAGCCGACAGACCGGCATGGAAATTCCTAAAGGAGCCGGTGCTAAAGTCGACCAGGTCGCTGCTTCCCTCTTGTTAAAATACGGACCTGAACGCTTACAAGAATGGACAAAATATCATTTTGCCAATACGAAAAAAGCAGAAGCTTTAGCTGAGAAAAGAAACCGACCATAATCAAAAATGGTCGGTTTTTCACATGGCAGACTCTTGACCGGATAATCGAATCAGTTCATCCGTTAAAATCTTGATTTCATCGAACGGAACATGCTCCGTCCCAATCTGTTCAAACCGTTCATGTCCTTTACCGACGATGACCATCCGCTTTCCGGCCAATGCAATCTTTGCCGCAATCTGAAGTGCTTCTTTTCGTGACTCATGACACGTAATGATTTTCCGGGGAGCGATGTCACTCAGAAGCTCTTTAATGATCTGCTGCGGGTTTTCGTGCCTCGGGTCATGAACCGTCACGATGATTCCATCACAATACTGACTGGCAATACGTCCCATCACTGCCCGTTTGGAACGATCCCGTTCACCGGCTGCACTCAATACCAGATATAAGGGTTCACCCGGAAGAGACAATGCTTTCAGACATTTCTCCAGTCCGTCCGGTGTATGTGCATAATCAATATACACTTCACACCCCTCGAACGGAATCTGTTCCAAGCGTCCTTTTGGCAAACGAAGTTCCGGTATATGTCGAATCAATTGGTACATATTGACTTCACCTGCCTGCATCAGTCCGATTGCCGCCGCAAGATTCGCCGCATTGAAGTCTCCAAGAAGAAAGACCGGAACCTCAGTCACTGTCCCGTCAATCCGGACACTGACTGTTTCTTCTTTCCATTCCACCGTGATGGGTGCTTCCGACAACGCATTTGTCGCATACCAAGTGACAGGTACCCCTTCCGCTGCTCTCGCCATGACGTGGCTCGCCGGATCAGCTTCATTAAGAATGACCGCTTGACCACCGCTCGTTGCGACTTGTTTAAACAACAAGGCTTTTGCCTCCGCATATTCTTCCATCGAGGCATGATAGTCGAGATGATCATGGGTCAGGTTCGTAAACGCCGCTGCATAAAACTGTACTCCTTCGACGCGCCCTTCCATTAAAGCATGGGAAGAAACTTCGATTATACAATCCGTGACGCCCTGCTCGACCATTTGATGTAACAGACGATGTAAAATGATGGCTTCCGGTGTCGTATTCGGTGTATCAATCATCTCTCCGTCAATCATCGCACCAATCGTACTGATCATTCCTACCTTATGTCCGGCAGCACGGAATAAATCATAGGTCAATTTTGTTGTCGTCGTTTTTCCGTTCGTACCTGTTATTCCATAAACCCGCATTTTTTGACTCGGATGGCCGTAAAACAAATCCGCCACTTGTCCTGCAGCATGTTTTGTATCCTGTAACATGACGACCGGAACGGCTAATCCATGTAATGGCTCTTCCGCTAAAATTGCAACGGCTCCGTTTGCAACGGCCTCTTCGGCATACTGATGACCATCAACGGTATATCCGCGTACACAAATAAACAGACTCCCGTTTGTCACTTCGCGCGAGTCTGTCGCGATACTCGTGATGGAGGGATTTTCTTCGCATGTAAGTTGGAATGGAGCAATTAATTCTGACAGATGTTTATATGGACGATTCATGATGTAGGTTCTCTCCTCCTAAGTTTAAACGAACGGTGACATTGTTCAGACCGGTTTTGCCGCTAAAAAATACAGGTCATCTCATCTCCAGTTAAACTTCAGGTGATGATGGTAAAATTAAGTTAAGTAATGAAAGAGTACATCTCCGACTTTTTTAACATGTATTGTTATTCAGAATCAAAGGTATCATTCGACGAATTCAGCCCAGTATCGAACAACAGCTCTCTTTTCGTAAAATTACCCTATTTCCGGCAAGCTGTAACGTTTTATTTTTAATAGCCGATCATTTTGGCTTCTAGAAATTTCAAACTCTTCATTTAATGCGCTTAACTAATCCGCTATGTGCTTAACTAATATGCTTAACTAATGTGGTGACTCCATCATCTGATTGATGCACGACGACTACTCGAATCGACTGCTAGCTGCATCAATTACCTTCATGTTGACCATCCTTTCCGCTTCCTTCAGAAAAATCACTTGTCATCGTGTCATCGATCCGGTATACTCCTTTAAGTTAACTAGTTAACTTAAAGGAGTTTTTTATATGAACACATTTCAAGAAGATTTGTTAGGACAATTATCCAAAGTAGCACGCCTCGCCAAACGTGATATCGATGCGGCGCTTCTGCCTTTTTCATTACACACCGGACAATGGGGTTTAATCAAAGCGGTCGCCATTCTCGAACCCGTTTCGCAAGTTGCCTTATCTAAATACTTAGTCATTGAAAAACCCGCTGTCACCAAGACCGTTGCGCGTCTCGAAGAGTTGGGCTACATCACGCGAACGGGTTCTGGGCGTAAACGCCTGATTACTTTAACCCCTTCCGCCCGTCAGTCTTATCGTGAAATCGATCAAGCAGTCCAGTCGGCTCATCGTGCATTTCTGCAACCTGTTTCAGTCGACGACCAAACCATCATTGCAGCAGTCATGACACAATTACTGGCAACACACCGTCCAAATGAACAGGAGGATTCCCTTTGAAAAACCGTTTATTTCATCGTCATTACGTACTGACTTTATTGATTAACCTGTTGTTGTTCATTACATTTTATCTACTCAATGCTTCGCTTCCGTTACTTGCCGCTAAACAATTTGATGTTTCACAAGCTGCACTGGGCTGGGTCGTCACCAGCTTCATTTTAGCAACTGTCTGTTCCCGACCATTAATTGGTCATTGGCTTGACCGCCACGATGTCAAACGGATGCTGTTAATTTCAGCAGTATTGTTCACAACGATGAGTGTTTTGTATCTGTTGGTTCTTCCCTTGAATTCTTTTTTATATCTCATCATCGTCCGTATTTTTCACGGTTTTAGTTTCGGGATGTTGTCTTCATCCATCAGCTTGGCCGTAACGACACTCATTCCGAAAACCCGCCAAGGTGAAGGCATGGGGTACTTTGTTTTATCCATGAATCTCGCATCCGTTCTCGGACCGGTCATTGGACTCAGTTTGATTCAACACGATGCCTTTTTCCTTTATTTCATCACGGTCGCACTGCTTGCATTCGTTTCACTCGTTCTGATGATCCGTTTGCCGTTGACGAGTCAACATGTACCGAATACGCGGGTATTCCGGCTTCATCAATCACTTTTCCTGTCCCGTCCGTTATTATTACTTGCAACTGCTCTGGCCGGTGTCGCAATCTCCAGTACAGCGGCTTTTATTTCGCTGTATACGGATTCGATTGGCCATATTTCCTACGCCTCTTACTTTTATGCCCTCGTCGCTCTTGGCATGGTGGCAATCCGTCCGCTTGCCGGCAGATGGTTTGACCAAAAAGGACCAGGCTTCGTTTTATTTCCTTCTTACCTGCTCTATGGTCTCGGTTTTATTCTTTTAGGAGTTTTCCCTTCGTTACCCGGGTTACTTTTGGCTGCACTCATCATCGGAATCGGGTCGGCTTCGATTTTCCCCGGACTCCAGACGGTGATGCTGACCTATGCCGCACCACACCAAAAAGGGAAAGCCATTTCCACCTTTTTCTTGGCTTACGACAGCGGGTTTGGTCTCGGCGCATTACTACTGTCGGGTCTTGCAGCCAAAATCGGCTACTCGAATATGTTTTTGTTTTGCAGTGCCATCGTCCTCACAAGTGGTTTCATCTACTTTATTTTCAACCGCCGAAATGAACCACCGCATGAGCAAGAACTTGCTTCATGATTTTCTGTATGCATCAAAAGAGAGCTGGATGTACATTCATCCAGCTCCCTTTTTCGGGCAATCATTTACTTTTGAGTACATCTTGAACGCTGTATGACACGATTAAGAACGTAACTCGGCTTCAAACGATGATTGAAGAGCTTCGATTACTTGTTGATGGGCTGTCGCGACTTCTTCATCGACGAGTGTCCGTTCTTTATTCTGATACCGTAACGAGAATGCAAACGACTTTTGACCGGCTCCGACATTATCACCGGTATACACATCAAACAGTTCCACTTGTTTCAACAGAGGACCTGCCGCTTGCACGATGACGGCTTCGACTTCACTCGCAGATACTTCACGCTTCAGCACAACCGCGACGTCACGTGTCATCGATGGGAAACGTGAAATCTCTTGGTAGACGCGAGCTTCTTTTGAGTGCAATGTCATCGCATCGAGTTCGAAGACATATACTTCCTTCAGACCGTATTCTTCTTTAGATAATCCAGGATGAACTTGTCCGACAAAGCCAATTGCTTCACCGTCAAGGAAAATCCGTGCCGTCCGGCCCGGGTGCATCGATTGCATGGCTACAGCTTCATACGTTAAGGAGACATCAAGTGCTTCGGCGAGCGTCTCGACGATTCCTTTCATGACGAAGAAGTCTGCTTTGACATGCGTCCCGTGAACACGGTGTTGCTCTGCCAGCCCTACCATGATTCCTGCTACCATTTCTTGTTCAAGAGGCAAGGTCTCAAGTGAAGCATCACGTTGCAGATAAACACTTCCGAGTTCATAGTAGGCAAGGTCTGCATGTTGCCGCGCCGCATTGTGTTGTGCGACTTCAAGCAATCCCGGAATCAACGAGGTCCGGAGTGTTGAACGGGCTTCACTGATCGGCATCGCTAGTTTAACAGGATGTAAATCCTGCTGTTCGTTGAATTGCATTGCGCGTTGCTCACTCGTCAAGGAGTACGTAATCGCTTGTGAGAGACCTGCACCTTGAAGAAGGTGACGAATCTTACGGCGATGCTGGTTACGTTTTGGTAAGAAACCGCGACTCGCTTCCCGCGGTAGGCTTGACGTCAACGCATCATATCCGTAAAGACGGGCGACCTCTTCCGCTAAATCAGCCGGAATCATTAAATCTTGACGACGTGTCGGTACACTTACTGTCAATGCATCTGCTGACAGCTCGACTTCAAGACCAAGACGTTCGAGCAAATCTTTCATGACAGTTCCTTCAATTTCCATACCAAGACGGTGGTTAATATACGAGACACTACCTTCAATCAGATGATCCTCCAGTTGAAGTGTACCGGCTTGGGCTGTTCCGGATAATACCGTACCTCCTGCAAGTTCAGCAATCAGCATTGCGGCCCGATCAAGTGCCAACACGACACGACGCGGATCGACACCTTTCTCAAAACGCGAGCTCGAATCCGAACGAAGACCTAACACGCGGCTTGTTTTCCGAACGGATGCCGGTGCAAAGTAAGCAGATTCGAGGACAATCGAAGTCGTCGTTGTATCAACTTCCGTGTTCGCTCCCCCCATGACACCGGCAAGTGCCACCGGACGTTCGCCGTCTGTAATGACGAGCATTGACGGATCAAGTGTCCGTTCAACTTCATCTAATGTCTGGAACGTTTCACCGGCTTTTGCTTGGCGCACGACGATTTGTTGTCCTAATTTTTTTGCATCAAAAGCATGCAACGGTTGTCCCGTCTCCAGTAAGACGAAGTTCGTGATGTCGACGACATTGTTAATGGGGCGGATTCCGTTCGCGATCAGACGATTTTTTAGCCATAATGGGGATTCACCGATTGTAATATCACGAATTTCCCGGGCCGCATAAAACGTACAGGCTTCCGAGTCCAGTTGAACGGTGACTTGAGTCGATGCCGTTCCCTCAGGTACTTCGACGTCCGGGAAGACAGGTGTTGAATTCAAGATTCCAGCAACTTCGTGTGCCACGCCGTACATACTCAAACAATCCGAACGGTTCGGCGTCAATCCGAGTTCCAATACCTCATCATGCAGACCAAGCAATTCAAGGACGTCCTGACCCGGTGTGACCGGTTCACGGAACGTATGAATGCCATCCTGTTCATCTTCACGGATGTATTTTTTCTCCAATCCGAGTTCTTCAAGCGAACAGATCATGCCTTCTGAAACAACACCACGCAGTTTAGCGCGTTTGATTTTAATGCCAGGCAGACGGGCTCCGACACGAGCGACGATGACATCTTGTCCGGCATCGACATTCGGTGCACCACAAACGATTTGAACCGGCTCTTCTTGCCCGATATCGACCGTCGTGACGTTTAATTTATCGGCTTCCGGGTGTTTTTCTTTCGTCAGAACGCGACCGACGACGATATTACTTAAGTCAGCATCCCGCACCTCGACAGATTCGACTTCAATCCCACTTTTCGTAATCAAGTCAGCTAATTCCTGACCTGTCTTCTGACGAACATCAACAAATTCCTGTAACCATTGTTTTGAGACTAACATCTGTTTTCCCCCTTAAAACTGTTCGCTGAAGCGAACGTCATTCGTATAGAAGTGGCGAATATCATCAACACCATATTTCAACATGGCGATTCGTTCAATCCCCATTCCGAAGGCGAAGCCAGACATTTTCGTACTGTCATATTCCGCCATTTCAAGCACGTGCGGATGAACCATACCTGCTCCTAAAATTTCAATCCAGCCTGTCTGTTTACAGATGTTGCAGCCTTTACCGCCACATTTAAAACAGGACACATCGACTTCGACCGATGGTTCAGTGAACGGGAAGAAGCTTGGACGTAAACGAATTTCACGTGCTTCACCGAACATTTGTTTAACGAATGCTTCAAGTGTTCCTTTTAAGTCTGCCATTGAAATCTCTTCGCCGACGACCAGACCTTCGACTTGCATGAATTGGTGCGAGTGCGTCGCATCATCTTCATCCCGGCGATAGACTTTTCCGGGACAAAGAATCCGGATGGGTTCACCTTTTGAAGCGAGCATCGTCCGCGCTTGTACCGGTGATGTATGGGTACGCATTAAAATCTCATCCGTGATGTAAAACGAATCCTGCATATCACGGGCCGGATGATCTTTCGGCAAATTCAACATTTCGAAGTTGAACAAGTCCTGTTCGACTTCCGGACCTTCAGCAATCGTATAGCCAAGTCCGACAAAGATATCTTCGATTTCATCCGTTACTTGTTGCAGTAAATGCGCTTGTCCGACCTGTTTCGGACGACCCGGAAGTGTTACATCAATCGCTTCGAGCGCTAATTTCGCATCCATTTCCTGTTGTTTTACATCGACAAGGCGTTGTTCGAGTTCTGTTTGAATCACACCGCGGACGGCATTCGCGATTTCTCCAACGACCGGTCGTTCTTCTGCTGAAAGTTTTCCCATTCCCCGGAGAACTTCTGTAATCGGTCCCTTTTTACCAAGATATTTCACCCGGACATCGTTTAATTCTTTTTGTGTACTTGCCTGCTTGACCAGTTGTAGCGCTTCATCACGCAATGCTTCTAATTGTTCACGCATATTCCTCACTCCTTTTCCAAATAAAAAAATCGTCCCTCCGGCAAAATGCCGAAGGGACGATTCAATTTAATCGTGGTACCACCCTTGTTCGACCTGAATTCCTCAAGTCCTCAAGTGGCGCGGTAACGGGCGCCTCCCGTCACGATCTCTCGTGCGACTCCGGAGTGAATTCAGCTAGCAGACTCGTAAAGAAGCTCCCAGTCTAAGGCTTCCTCTCCCTGATCGAATCGTTTTCTAACCTACTCTGTTCCATCGTTGTCTAGGTAAATATGATGCTGTAATTCACTTTAGCATGAACGTTCCTTGGATTCAATCAGCCGGAGCAAAATGATACAGTAAAATACCAGCGGCAACTGCCGCATTTAAGGACTCTGCTTTTCCGCGAATCGGGATGTATGCCCGACCATCACACTGATCAAGCAACTCGGGAGCAACACCTTGCGCTTCGTTTCCGATAATCAATCCGATGGCACCCAGGTTCTCAACATCTGTGTACGGTTGAGCTCCACGTAAGTCAGTCCCTAAAATGAAGACACCCAGTTCATGTAAGTCTTGAACGGCTTCTTCAAGTGACATCATGATGACCGGTAAATGGAAGATGGATCCTTGTGTCGCCCGGAGGACTTTACTGTTGTAGACATCAACCGTTCCATGTCCGATGATCACTCCGTCGAATCCGGCAGCATCTGCCGTCCGAATCATTGTACCGACATTACCTGGATCCTGAAGACGGTCGAGTAAGAGGTAACGTCCGCGTTCCAAGCGTTCAGTTTGCTGTTTCATCTCACAGACAGCAAAAATCCCTTGTGTCGTTTCTGTTTCAGAGAGTACTTTTGCGACTGATTCATCAATCGTGATCAAATCAGCGGCATTCTTTTTCCACGAACCCGGTACTTGAACATCTTCGCGCACGATTAACTCTTTAATGATTCCGGCACGAACGGCTTCTTCGACTAAATGTTCCCCTTCAATCAGGAAACGTTTTGTTTGCAGACGTCCTTTTTTAGTCAGTAATTTTTTCCATTGTTTAACGATTTCGTTTTTTGCAGATGAAATGTGTTTCATAGTTTACCCCTCGTAAATCGCTTGGACCGTCTCTGCATCTAAACGTTTTGTTACCGCGACGATCAAGTCCACGGCTGCTTCGAAATCTGCTTTATGCATGATTGAAACATTTGTATGCAGGTAGCGAATCGGAACAGTCAGTGCAAGAGAAGGCACACCTGTATGAGACAGATGGAATTTCGCTGCATCTGTTCCACCACCCGGTGTCAGATCCAATTGATATTTAATGTTTTCTTCTTTAGCAACAGTTGTGACAAAATCAATCAATCCACGGTGTGCAATCATTGTGGCATCAAACAGGATGACTTGAACGCCTTCTCCGAGTTTCGACAAAGCTTCACGGTCCGTCATACCTGGTGTGTCTCCTGGAATTCCTGTATCGACTGCAAACGCAATCGTCGGGCGAAGCAGATTTGCAATCGTTTGAGCACCGCGTAAGCCGACTTCTTCCTGCACGGTAGCACCGGCAAAAATCGTATTCGGGTGCCCCTCTTCTTTTAAGCGTTTGATCGCTTCGATTGCAATGGCGCACCCGACACGGTTATCCCACGCTTTTGCCATCAAGAAATTATCATTTTTCATCACAGTAAATTCGCAATGCGGAACAACCGTATCTCCCGGTCGGATCCCCCACCCCTCGACTTCTTCTTTCGAAGTAGCGCCGATATCGATGAACATCTCTTTGATATCGACTGGTTTATTGCGCGCTTCCGGTGGTAAAACATGAGGTGGTTTCGCACCAATCACACCTGGAATGACTTCGCCAGATGACGTGACAATATTCATACGCTGCGCAAGAAGAACCTGTCCCCACCATCCACCGAGTGGTTGGAAGCGAAGGAATCCCTTCTCATCAATCTTCGTGACCATGAATCCGACCTCGTCCATATGCCCGGCAATCAAAATCCGTGGTGCATCTTCTCCCGCCCCTTGACGTTCGGCAAACAAACTGCCTAATCCATCTTGATGGAAGTTTTCTGCATGCGGTTCGAGATATTCGCGCATTAATTGACGTACTTCTTTCTCATTTCCGGGAACACCCGTTGCGTCCGTAAGACGTTTCAGCATATGTAATTGTTCATTCATCTGATTTCCTCCTCAGTAACCGTTGTCTTGGCGAACGTGATTCGCCTCGTTTTTCGCGACATAAGCTTTGAAAATCATTTCTTGTGTAAATCCAAGTGTAGCACCTAATGCGAGATAAGCACCAATCAGAACATCGTAACTTTGTTCTGTCCGCGAAATCGCAAACACGTTTGTCTTATTATAGACATCTAAAAACGCATCTGTCGCCGTCAGGTAGTAATCACCTTCGACAAATTCGTTTTTACGATACTCTAAAGAAAGTCCTAACGAAAGTAGAAAATGGACACCATCCACATACTCTTCGAGAATCGTGACTTGAGCCGATGGTCCTTTTGTCGACCAGAATTTAAAACAACGCGTTTCGTTCGCAAGCTCACCAAGCTCCACTAATAGCGCCAGCAAACGTTCATCAAATTGATTTCCCGTCAAATTATGTTCTGACTGAATCCGTTTATCCAATTGTTCCTGCATTTCAAAAAGTGTCAACCAGTCCATCTTAATTCTCCTTTTAATCTAAAAAAATTGCCTCAGCCCATAAAATGCGCTTTTTTATTTTACCATGAATCCAAAAAAAACGCCGGAGAATTAAATTCCCCGACGAATTGTAGAACTTAAGCGTTCAATTTTGCTTTTGCTGTGTCAGCAAGTGAAGCAAATGCAGTTGCATCTGTAACTGCGAGGTCAGCGAGCATCTTACGGTTAACGTCGATACCTGCTAATTTAAGACCATGCATCATGCGGCTGTAAGAAAGACCGTTGATACGTGCAGCCGCATTGATCCGAGTGATCCAGAGGCGACGGAAGTCACGTTTCTTTTGACGACGGTCACGGTAAGCATACATGAGAGATTTCATGACCTGCTGTTTTGCAACCTTGAAGAGTGTATGTTTCGAGCCGTAATAGCCCTTAGCTAATTTGAGTTGTTTTTTACGACGTTGACGAGTCGTATATCCGCCTTTTACGCGTGGCATATAAATTCCCTCCTAAATCTGTGTACGATTGGGTAAATTACTTAGCGATCATGTGACGGATACGTTTAAAGTCACCCGATGATACCATGCTAGCTTTACGTAATTTACGTTTCGCTTTAGTTGATTTGTTACCGAATAAGTGGCTTGTGTAAGCACGACCACGTTTCAATTTACCAGAAGCAGTACGTTTGAAACGCTTAGAAGCACCGCGGTGCGATTTCATTTTAGGCATGAGAGATTCCCTCCTACTTCGATTCGATTAGTCTTCTTTCTTTGGAGCAAGCACTAGGAACATGCTGCGTCCTTCCATCTTCGGTCTCTGTTCAATGACACCGAACTCGCTTAATTCTGTAGCGAGACGTTCGAGGACACGTCTACCGATTTCTGAGTGAGTGATGGCACGTCCGCGGAAACGAATGCTCGCTTTCACTTTGTTACCATTCTCCAAGAATTTCTTCGCATTACGGAACTTCGTTTGGAAGTCATTCTCCTCGATTGTCGGGCTGAGACGGACTTCTTTCATCTGAATCACTTTCTGATTCTTCCGAGTTTCTTTGTCCTTTTTTTGTAACTCAAAACGGTATTTACCGTAGTCCATGATTTTACATACTGGCGGCGTAGCTTGTGGTGCGACCATGACGAGGTCAAGGTCAGCTTCCTCAGCTAAACGTAACGCTTCTGTACGCGACTGGACTCCAAGTTGAGCACCATCCGCTCCGATAAGACGAACTTCTCGAGCGCGAATGCCTTCATTGATTAACAGATCTTTGCTAATGGTTAGCACCTCCATCGTGCAGAGCACGAAAAATGAATGATATAAAACGCTATAAAAAAAGCGTCGGCAGTTTTTCCCGCCCACACTCATAAAGTATACAATAGTCAGAGAACACTCTACTATCACATATCATCATGATGGACCAGCATAGATTGCTATACGTGGTGAGAAGCGGGATGCTTCTGCTTTGTTGTCATTTCACTTTGCTATCATAGCACTTGTTTTCCCTCGATGTCAAGCCGCTATATCTGTTCGGTTAGAACGTTGCTCAGATACTTGATTATAATAGCAATCCTGTCTCGTTTTAGCAAGAAGTTTCTAAGGTTGTTACCCTGGGTAAATAAAAAAGGGCAGAAAAAGTTTTCAGAATTTGCAGAGCATTATTCTTTATTTAGAATAATTATTGTTTTATAATCAATGTAATCTTTTACATAAGGGGGAGTTATTAATGAATGAAAAACGATTAACCACTAATCAAGGTGTTCCGATTGGCGACAATCAGAATTCGCGCACGGCAGGTCGTAGAGGTCCTACATTACTCGAAGACTATCAATTGATTGAGAAAATGGCCCACTTCGACCGGGAACGTGTTCCGGAACGTGTCGTTCACGCCCGCGGTTTTGGTGCACACGGGGTCTTCACAGTGAAAAACTCGATGAAGAAATATACAAAAGCTGCGTTCCTTCAAAACGAAGGTACAGAGGTTCCTGTATTCGCTCGTTTCTCAACCGTTATTCACGGTACACATTCTCCTGAAACATTACGCGATCCACGCGGCTTCTCGGTTAAGTTCTATACAGAAGAAGGAAACTGGGATTTCGTCGGTAATAACTTACCGGTCTTCTTCATTCGTGATGCGATGAAATTTCCGGATATGGTCCACTCGCTAAAACCGGATCCACGTACGAATATTCAAGATCCGGACCGCTACTGGGACTTCATGACATTGCGTCCGGAATCGACAAACATGTTGATGCACCTGTTTACAGATGAAGGTATTCCGGCAAGCTACCGTAAAATGCGCGGTTCATCCGTCCATGCTTTTAAATGGGTGAATGCACACGGAAATACGGTTTATGTCAAATTGCGTTGGGTGCCGAAAGTCGGTGTCCATAACCTGACAGCGGACGAAGCGACAGAAATTCAAGGAAAAGATTTCAACCATGCTTCAAACGATACGTTCCAAGCAATCGAAGACGGAGACTTCCCGGAGTGGGATCTGTTCGTCCAAGTTCTTGACCCGTCAGATGTCGACAATTTTGACTTTGATCCGCTCGATGCAACAAAAGACTGGTTCGAAGATGTCATCCCGTTCCAACATGTCGGCACAATGGTCTTAAACAAAAACGTCGATAACTACTTTGCTGAAACTGAATCAGTCGGTTTTAACCCGGGTGTCTTAATTCCAGGCATGTTGCCTTCTGAAGATAAGTTGCTTCAAGGACGTCTCTTCTCTTATTCAGATACGCAACGTTACCGGATCGGAACAAACTACCAACAGTTGCCGATCAACTGTCCGTTCGCTCAAGTCAACAACTACCAACGTGATGGTGCAATGCCGGTCGGACAGCAATCAAGCCCGGTCAACTATGAACCGAACCGTTATCAGGATGAGCCGAAACAGACACCGGAATACACGGAAGAAAACCAACCGTTGTATGATGACATCCATGGCCGTCTCGAAATCGAAAAAACTAACAACTTCGGTCAAGCCGGTGAAGTATACCGTCGCATGACAGAAGAAGAACAAATGGCACTCCTGAACAATTTAGTGGATGACTTAAAACAAGTCCGCCATGAGAATACCGTCTTGCTTGCCATCTGTAACTTCTACCGCGCGGATGAGTCGCTTGGTAAAAAATTATCAGAAGCGCTAAAAGTCGATATCCAACCGTTCTTACAACAAATGCAAAAATAATGTTTCCATAAAAAAAAGTCTATTCCGTAAAGGAATAGACTTTTTTTATGGAACAAAATTAAAGCGTTCCGATGTTTCCGCCGAAAAAACACCTAACTTGGAAAACAAAACGACTTGATTTACTGTTGCTTGATTTACTTCGTTCTGACGAAAGCTCAGTTTTTCTTTATCCGTAAACCGATTGTACAGCGGCTTGAATCCATAATTGACGTGTGGCTGAAATTGAATGGCCCGGTCGATCTTTTCCAGACGATTCTGTTTGATGCTGCCACCGACTACTCCTCGTCCCAAGATAGCGATGGCTTTCCCATCTGGACGGTGAACGTTTCGAATCGTATTGTATTGAATGACCGGTTGGTTCCAGTTCATCATTGAAATCGCATGATCTTTCGTCCCGTCAATCACGTTATTTAAAATACGGACCGCCGTATGCGGACGATTTTGAGAGTATTGGTGTGTGCCGATTGCGACATTAACATTGGTGAAGCCGTTATTTCGAATCGTGATGTCATGATTCGGTGTCCGGTCTTGCGCCGACCATTTCCATTGAAATCCTTTCGTGACCGGATCCGGCGTATCCAGATTAATGGATTCATTCGGACCTGTCCCGGCAATCATCTTCGCATCGACAAAGTGCATGTTTTCAATGAGTGCCGTTTTTGTCGCATCCAGTTCAATCGCATGCGATCCTTGTTGATGACGGATCGTGATTCCCCCGAGATACAGATTTTCATTATGTGCGATGGCAAAAGCCGAGCCGCGTGGAAAATAATTCAAATCGATTTGAGCACTTCCCCGTCCGATGATTTTGATATTTTTGGATCCACTGTATGTTCCGACCGTTGTATTTAACCGTAAAACAGAGGGCGGTACTAAATCAAAGATACTTGTTGTTGCTTGAAGCTTTGGCGTCCCGGTCTCCTTCGTCTTCTTGATGATGACACCATCCTCTAAAATGATGGTCGTATTGGAAGGAATCCCAACGCGTAACGGGGAAAGATACACGCCTTTTGACAAGACTAACGTCCCTCCGCCTTCTGCCTCGATTTTTTCAAGGTACGACCGGAGAGTATAATGATTTTTGGTTTGGCTATTATATGTCGAATAAGCGCGAAGTGCAGGATCAATTGGCTCTGTCTGTGGCGTAATCCGGTAACTTTTCATACTGATCGCATGTTCTGTATCAGGTAAAAGCAGAAATACCAAGACCAGACATACTCCGAGCATCATTCTTCTTTTCATTTTTTCATCTCCCTTCTCTGTCCCTATTATCGGTATTCAGACATAGAATCTGTAGGACAAAAAAAGAGGGCAGCTGTGAGCCACCCTCTTATTGCTATTACTAAATCCTTATTTTGAACGGTTTGCGATTTCTTGTTCCAAATCACTGACGAACTGTTCCAGTGATGCGTTGCTTGAATCTTTTGAACCGTAACGGCGGATATTGACTTCACGCGCTTCGATTTCTTTATCACCCAAAACGAGCATGACCGGTACTTTGTTGACTTGCGCTTCCCGAATCCGGTAACCGAGTTTTTCATCCCGGAAATCTGTCTCGACACGAATCCCTTTTTTCAAGAGCATCGTTTTGATTTCACGTGCGTAGTCTTCATGTACGCTTGAGACCGGGATCAATTTGACTTGAACTGGTGCGAGCCACGTCGGGAACGCTCCTTTGTACTCTTCAATCAAGTACGCTACGAATCGTTCCATCGTCGAGACAACACCACGGTGTAAGACGACAGGACGATGATCTTGTCCGTCGTTTCCTTTATACGTCAGCTCAAAGCGTTCAGGCAAGAGGAAGTCGAGTTGGACGGTCGACAGCGTTTCATCTTTACCGAGCGCTGTGCGGACCTGCACGTCAAGCTTCGGTCCGTAGAATGCGGCTTCGCCCTCTGCTTCGAAGTACGGCAGTTCGAGCTCATCCATCGTTTCTTTTAACTCACGCTGCGCCATTTCCCAAATCGCATCGTTGTCGAAGTATTTTTCTTTATCGGCCGGATCACGGTACGACAGACGGAACTTGTAGTCTGTGATGCCGAAGTCGGCATATACTTCCTGAATCAAGTGGACGATTGCTTTGAACTCTTCCTTCATTTGATCCGGACGAACAAACGTATGTCCATCATTGAGAACCATGTAACGGACACGCTGAAGACCTGTTAACGCACCCGACATCTCATACCGGTGCATGCCACCGAGTTCTGCAACGCGGAGCGGTAAGTCACGGTACGACCGCGGTTCATTTTTATAAATCATCATATGGTGCGGACAGTTCATCGGACGGAGAACCAACTCTTCATTGTCCATCTCCATTTTCGGAAACATATCATCTTGATAGTGATCCCAGTGTCCTGATGTTTTGTACAATTCAACCGAACCAAGAACCGGCGTATAGACGTGCTCGTATCCTAGTTCAAGTTCTTTATCGACGATATAACGCTCGACCGTCCGGCGGATGGCCGCCCCTTTTGGTAACCACATCGGTAATCCTTGTCCGACATCTTGAGATGTGAAGAACAAGTCGAGTTCTTTGCCGAGTTTTCGGTGATCGCGTTCTTTCGCTTCCGCCAAGAAATGAAGGTGTTGTTTCAGTTGGTCTTTGTTTGCCCATGCTGTTCCGTAAATCCGTTGCAACATCTTATTTTTCGAATCCCCACGCCAGTAAGCACCAGCGATGCTCATCAATTTGAAGACTTGTAACTTAGCCGTCGCCGGCACATGTGGTCCGCGGCATAAGTCGAAGAACTCGCCTTGACGATAGAACGTTAAATCCTGATCGGCAGGAATCGATTCAATCAATTCGATTTTAAGCGGATCATTTAATTCCTGATAAACAGCTAATGCTTCATCTCGTGAAACGACTTCCCGCTCAATCGGTAAGTTTTCACCGGCAATCTTATTCATCATCTTTTCGATTTCCGGCAGGTCTTCCTCTGTCAGGCGGCGCTCCATATCGATGTCGTAGTAAAACCCGTTTTCGATCGTCGGTCCGATTCCGAGATGGATCGTTTCGTCCGGGTACAGGCGTTTAATTGCTTGTGCCATTAAGTGAGCAGATGAGTGACGGATTAAATCCAGTCCTTCTTCCGAATCCGGCATGACGAGTTCAATCGAACCATCTTGCTCAATCGGACGACGGTAATCGATGACTTGTCCGTTTAATTTTGCGGCAAACGCTTTTTTCCGTAATCCCGGGCTGATTGAAGCGGCGACTTCTTCAGCTGTCGTTCCGGCTGTAAATTCTTTTACTGCACCATCTGGAAATGTAAGAGCAATGTTTGACATGACTGCTTCCCCCTATAAATTAAAATAAAAAAGACCCATCCCTCAAAAAGGGACGAGTCTCAATCTCGTGGTACCACCCTCGTTCCCGAACATGTTTCCATGTACCGGCTCGAACACGCGATAACGGGCGTGACACGCAAGCGGATTAGCCCCGCTTGAGCTATGAGGGAGTAAAGAAATGACGGATTCCATGAGAAGCTTTCACCATCCTTCTCTCGCTTGTTTGGTCCCTGTTCATTTTTCATGTCCTCAATCGTAGCTGACATCTATACAGATCGTGTCCTTAGTATAGCGAAAGTCGAACTTCTTTGACAAGAGAAATTAATAGCGCCGTCGGTTTTCACCTAAAAACTCGACCGGATTCGTCGTCGTCCGGATCCGTTCCATCAGACGCATCGCTTTTAGTTTATCTCCCTGGTCATTCGTAATCCCGAAATGCAACTCCAGTTCGTCATACGACAGGTTGGAACTGAACAGGGTCGGCAGACGGTGCATCATGCGGTATTGCAGGATGATTCCGAATAATTCATCGCGGACCCACGGACTGATTGACTCCGCTCCGATGTCGTCAATCAACAAAACCGGCACAGTCTGAAAACTTTCCAAAAACGTATCGAAACTGTCCGACCGGATCCGCCGCTTCGCTTCCGAGACGAAACCGGGTGCATGAACCAAAATTGTCGCAACCCGTTCCTTTTTTAATGCATTCCCGATTGCAGCAAGCAAATACGTTTTCCCGACACCAAAACTGCCGTGCAGGTACAATCCTTTGACTTGTTGTTTTGAACGGACTGTATTTAAAAACTGTGAAGCTGCACGCAAAGCGAGCTTCCGGTCCGTCGTCGTCAAATCAAAGTCACTGAAGTTCGCATCCCGGACTTCATCCGGTAAGAACAGACTTTTAAATTTCTTTTCGAGAGCCCGCTCGTTTTCACGGTCGCGTAACGCCTGGGTTTTTTCATAAGCAACCATGATCTGACCTTTTTCTAAATGCAGGACAGGTTGATACCCTTCGATGACGGCCTTCTTTTCAATGATTTGATTCCCGTGCATCTGTTCAGCATACTCGTTTAGTTTCAGCATGCCCCGTTCAATCGTCCGTTGATCAATTTCCGGGTGCGTCCGTAAAAACATGATAACTCCCGGATGTGACAAGACACGCTGATGAATGGCTCGAACCGATTCTGCCACGTCCGGCCGGTTTAAAATCTTTTCAATCGATGATTGGATATGTTCCATCTCACTACTCCTTTATTTGCCTTTGAGTTCCCGCAGAATCCGTTCCATTTCTTCATCATCTGGCACCTCAGCTTCAAAACTGGCTTTTTTCGTCGCTTCATATTGCTGTTGTTTTTCTTTTTCTTCCTGCAACCATTTCGGATTCGGCCCGGTCGCATTGGAACGACCTCTTCGTCCACCGACCGTTTGCCGTGAACGCTCTTGTTTCTGATCCTGCTTTTTCGAAATCAATTCGTCCTGTTCTTTCGTTTTCGCCAATGCTTCGGCTGCCGTGACGTATCCTTTTTGTTTCCAGTCATCCACGATCGAGAGAAGGAAGTTCTTACTGAAACGGTTATCCTTTTTAATGACTAACGCATAATAATAGGCTGCGTTGACGATTCCGGACGACATCTCATAGTCGATGATCAATTGCTGAATCAACTCTTCATCACGCTCCGACAGTGCTTTGACTTTTCTTAGTTTCGCAACGTAATGCTTCGGATGCGTTCCTTCCATCGTCTCCGTTTCGCTCAGCTCCCCGACCTCTACTTCTTCGAGAACGGCAACCTTGGCTTTCTTTTCCCGGCTGAGTTTCTGCTTCGCCGACAGCATCATCTGTTTACACCGTTCTTGCTTTTCACTGTCCGTCATCGGCAAGTACGCTTCATGACGGAAACGGGCGTTCAGGAGTTCTGCCATGAGGGCTTCGTTCGATTGTGTGACGTACGCCAGTTTCAACAACAGATGGTCAATCGATTTCGTATAAAAACTGCGTGGCAAGAAGCGATCGGTTTGGCGTTTCATTTCTTCAAGGTCAAACGAATAATCAAATTCGTAAGCTGCCCGTTCCTGTTTCGCATAGGATTTCGGCTGATGCGCAGAGGCGAGTCCTGCCTTGACGTCAAATACTTGATCAAACCGGACAGTCCGGTCGACGACGTTTTTCGGTAGCGGATCAGTCCGGAAACGATTTTGTAAAGCACGGAAACGAATTTCGCCGACGCGGTAGAACAGTAAGCTCGACAGCACCCCATCGTTTAAAAATGTGTTTGGTGCTAACGGGACACGGATTTGATAGACATAACGGTAAGCGGCCTGTTTCGCTTCAAAGGTCCGGATCAAACCAATCCCCTCGAGCTTAAACAGTTCTTCTTTGAATTCATCGACTGAAAATCCGAGCAGCGTGCCGAGTTCTGCATGCGAGATGTATTGCGATTTCGTCTTACCGGGAATCATCTCGCTCCAAAACGTTTGGTACAGACCAAGCGCTTTCACACCGATAATTGGTTGATACAGATAGTAGAGGGACTGATATGCTTCCCGGTCGACGACACCATTACTCATGATCAAGCAGAGATCGGTCCCTGACAATTCACGTTCCATCATTTGCTTCATCCCTTCTTTCGTGAGAAAAAGAGAGGGCGTTCTGAACAGTCAGACGACCTCTCCTTCATTAGGTTTGATTTTCCCGTTCAGTGTCTTGATGACGTTCCATCAATTCGGATAATTCCTGGAAAAAGACATTGATGTCTTTAAATTGCTTATAGACACTGGCAAACCGGACATACGCTACTTCATCGACAGAAGCGAGTTCATTCAGCACGAGTCGTCCGACCTGTTCGCTCGGAATTTCATGTTGTGCCGTTGCTCGTAGTGTTTTTTCAACCCGGCTGACGACTGTTTCCAGTTGTTCAATGGAAATCGGCCGTTTTTCACATGCTCGGACTAATCCACGCAAGATTTTGTCCCGATTGAATTCGTCACGTGTTCCATCTTTTTTGACGATGATGAGAGGCGTTTGTTCTACCATCTCAAATGTCGTAAAGCGATAGCCACATGATTCACATTCCCGCCGTCTGCGAATCGAACCAAAATCTTGCACGGGTCTCGAATCTAATACTTTTGTCCCGTTATAGTTGCAGGCTGGACAACGCATGTCGTACCTCCATTCACGTAATTTCTTTCGTACCGATCATTTTTAAACGATACGTCGAATCAAGCTCCTGATAAATGGATTCAATCCATTTTTCAAGATCGGGACCAAGCAAACCGTCGCGGTGCAGGAACAAATCAACAGCCGTACGGCCGGATCCCACCATGATGACAGTCGCCAGACCATCTAAGCCAGGTGCACTAAACGCAAGTTCTCCGCGCCCTTGATCGATCCGCTTAACTTTTCCCTGTTGTTTTGTTACTGTCGCTTCCACCCCCGTAAATAACATCTCTACGGTCGCTGCATAGTAATGGGTCCGTAACTTTTCGTTTTTATGTGTATCTGACGTTTCCATTTGTTTTTGTAACCGTTCTTTCAGTCCCATTCCCTCATCACCCTTTTTCTGTTTTCTTCTACTATTAAGAATAACAGACGTCAGACATATTAAAAAGCCCTCGCCATAAGACGAGGGCTTGTTGATTCGTGTTTTTGTCAGTTAACGTGCTGAACCTTAGCAGCCGGAACTTCAACAGGTCCCATACCACGTGGAATTTCGACATTTTCACGGATTTTCGCATCGAGTCCGTCAGCGATATAATGCGCTGCGATGGTCGGATCGATTCGATCGCCACATGTAAATACATCAACAGATGCATAACCATGCTCTGGGAAACTGTGAATCGTTAAATGCGATTCAGAAATAATAACGACGCCGCTGACGCCGTGTGGAGCAAACTTATGGAATGCGACTTCGCGTACTTCCGCACCTGCTTGAAGTGCTGCATCAACAAAAAGTCGTTCTACAAATTCCATGTCGTTCAATTTTTCAGGATTACAATCCCAAAGTTCTGCAATAATGTGTCTTCCCATAGTATCCATTTGTGGATCCCCCCTACATTCAATGGTCTTCAAAGTAGTTGATCACTTACTTTGCGCCTGAGTCGTTCGCACCCACGGGGGAAAGTTAGTCCAGAGAGGTCCTAACCCTTTAAGCTGCGATTGCCAGACCGATTGAAGTTCACGATTTGAATTATAGCGAGTATCAAAAAGATACACAAGGATAAATTTCGAATTTTAATATATTTTCTCGAAGAAAACGCTCTACAGGTTGCTGTAGAGCGATTCTTCATTATTATTTTATTTTAACTCCAGTTGTTTTTGTTCGTTTCCGCTTGCCTCGATATGTGCACCAACCAGATGAACGAGATCGACGACACGACATGAGTATCCCCACTCATTGTCATACCAAGCGAGGACTTTGACCTGTCGTCCCCCCATGACCATCGTCGACAGACCGTCGACGACTGTTGACTTCTCTTCTCCGTTGAAGTCGATCGAAACGAGTGGTTCCATCGTCAGACCGAGTATTCCGTCGAGCGCTCCGTCCGCTGCCTTCACGAATGCCTCATTGACTTCAGCGACTGTCGTATCGCGGCTGACTTCCACAACCAGATCGACCAGTGAGACGTTTGGTGTCGGAACACGGAGTGCCAGTCCGTTGAGTTTTCCTTCGAGGTGCGGTAAAACGAGTGAAATCGCTTTGGCTGCTCCGGTCGAAGTCGGAATGATCGATGATCCGCAAGCCCGTGCCCGTCGTAAATCCTTATGCGGATTATCGATATTATTTTGATCATTCGTAAAGGCATGAATCGTCGTCACAAGACCCGATTCAATCCCGAACGCCCGGTCGATGACTTGAACGACAGGTGCGAGACAGTTCGTCGTGCACGAAGCGTTCGAGACGATCGCATCCGTCTCGTGATCATACATCTCGTCATTGACCCCCATGACGATCGTACGTAAATCCCCTTTGGCTGGCGCCGTGATGACGACTTTTTTAGCTCCGGCCGTCAAATGTTTTTCAGCACCTGTTTTTGAATTAAACTTCCCGGTTGCCTCAACGACGATATCGATGCCCAGTTGCCCCCACGGCAACTGTTCCGGGTCGCGCTCGCTGACGATTTGAATTTGTCGTCCATTCACCATCAATGCCCCATCAATGATGTCGACTGGATAAGCAAATTTCCCGTGAACCGTGTCATATTTGATGAGATGTGCCAATGTTTCCACCGGATAACTTGCATTAATGGCGACAACCTCACTTTTCCCCTCAGCGATTAGACGCCGGAATACCATTCGACCAATTCGACCAAAACCGTTAACTGCCACCTTGACTCCCATTTTCGGATCCCCCTTCAATGTGACGGATGATGCTCCGTTTACAGATAGAACTATATCATGAAATGTAAGCGATTTCATTACGTAATCTAAAAAAAGTGAGAGAAGTTGGTAACTTTCTCCCACTTTGATTACGAAAACACTTTTCCAGGCAGAAAACCGATCTAAACGGTTTTCCTTTATGCGGAACGAATCGTTTTTAGCCAGTCATCGATTTGCCGGTATAATGCTTCTCGTGTACTTTCATTAGTCAGAACGTAGTCTGCCAAACGCTTTTTCTGCTCGATATCGAGTTGCGCATCCATTCTGGCTTGCGCCTCTTCTGCTGTTAGATGATTCCGCTCCATCAAACGTTGCTTTTGTAATTTAGCAGGGCAATAGACCACTACGACTTGATCGACAAGTTGTTTCCAGTCTCCTTCTAGCAGTAATGGAATATCAAAAACGATGATGGATTGTCCGGCCTGTTCGTTTTGAGACGCCATTTCTAACATCTGTTGCCGAATTTTCGGATGCATCAGTTCATTCAGGATGATCCGCTTTTCATTATCGTGAAAAATGATATCCCCGAGTTTTGAACGAACGAGTTCCCCTTCTGAAAAGGCTGTCGGAAAAGCGGCTTTGACTTCCTCATAAGCCAACCCGCCCGGTTCGATGACTTGACGGGCGACAAGATCCGCATCGATGACGACGACACCCTGTTGTTGTAGATAGGCAGAGACCGTACTTTTTCCGGTTGCAATTCCTCCGGTCAGTCCGATTCTCATAAAGCCACCTGTTGGCATGTCGGACAGAAGTGCGTCCCTCGTCCACCTACTTTGATTTTCTCGATTGCTGTCCCACACCTCGGACAAGGTGAACCGGTTTGTCCGTACACAGCAAGCTGTAATTGGAATTCACCTTTTCCGGTCGGAGACACATAACTCCGAATCGTGCTCCCGCCGCCTTCAACGGCTTTCCCTAACACATCCACACCGGCAACATGAATCCGTGAGATGTCATCTAACGTCAAAGCCCCTGATTTCGTTAACGGATGGACCCGGGCAGCAAACAACGTCTCATCGACATAAATGTTCCCCAGTCCTAAAAAAATCGATTGATCGAGTAGCGCGGTTTTAATCGGGCTCCGCTTTTTCCGGATCAGGTTTTCAGCCAGGACTTCTGCCGTAAACGTCGGATCAAACGGTTCCCGTTCGAGTTGGGCCAGTGGCGGGACCGACATCGCGGTCTCTTTCTCGCGCAGCTCCATCGTGCCGAATTTCCGGACATCGTTGTAATGCAGTTCCGAACCGTCTGTAAAGCGGAAGATGACATGTGTATGCTTATCCTTCTCAATCGCCTGCGGATAAGGGAAATACTTCCCTTCCATCCGCAAATGACTGACGAGATAAAATCTTTCAAACGTAAACAGTAAAAATTTCCCCCGACGCTCGACCCGTTCGATTCGCTCTTGCTTCAATGCATCAACGAACGGTGCGACTTCCATTCCCCGAATCATCTTCGGATGAAATACTTTGACGGAAGAAATCGTTTTTCCGGAGACCGTCCGTTCCAAGCTTCGTCTGACGGTCTCGACTTCAGGTAATTCAGGCAACTTACTTCCTCCTCTGACCACTTCTTATTTGGTTTCGTACCATGAATGACCGGCATCACCATCAACACGTAATGGTACAGACAAGTGAACCGTCTGTTCCATCGCTTGTTTGACTAGCGTCTTGAGCGCATCCAGCTCTTCATCCGGCGCTTCAAAAATCAATTCATCGTGCACTTGCAGTAACAGACGAGCCTGCAACGGAGATGCTTCCAGGGCGGCATGGACATCGAGCATGGCTTTTTTGATGATATCGGCTGCTGAACCTTGGATCGGCGTGTTAATCGCCGTCCGTTCCGCAAAACCGCGCAAATTAAAGTTTTTCGAATTGATGTCAGGAATATTCCGGCGGCGATTCATCAGCGTTTCGACAAAACCGTTCATCCGTGCTTTCTCAATCGCTGCATCCATGAACAACTTGATTTGCGGGAACAATTCGAAATAACGGTCGATGAAGTCTTGCGCCTCTTTACGTGAAATATTCAAGTTCTGCGACAAACCGTAATCACTGATTCCGTAAATGATTCCAAAGTTGACGGCTTTCGCCTGACGACGCATATTGCCTGTGACGTCATTCGGTGCGACACCAAAGACACTGCTCGCTGTCTGCGTGTGAATATCGGCATCATCCAAGAACGCTTGGACAAGTGTTTTGTCTTCCGACATATGAGCCATGACCCGCAATTCGATTTGGGAATAGTCGGCGGCGTACAAGGACCAGCCTGATTCACTCGGCACAAACGCTTTTCGGATTTTTCGTCCTTCTTCGATCCGGACCGGAATGTTTTGTAAGTTCGGATTAACGGAGCTGAGACGTCCTGTCTGAGCAATCGTTTGAGCAAATCGGGTATGAATTTTTCCGTCTTCCTTGATGACCTTCTGTAAGCCTTCGACATACGTCGATTGCAGTTTTTGCAATTCGCGGTACAACATGATGTGGTCGATGACCGGATGTAGCGGACGAAGTTTTTCTAGTACGTCGGCCGCTGTTGAATAACCGGTCTTCGTTTTCTTGAAGGCAGGTAATTCAAGTTTTTCGAACAGGATGACGCCGAGCTGTTTCGGCGAATTGATATTGAACTCTTCCCCGACTTCCCCGTAAATCAATTGTTCCAAATCGTGTAGACGTCCTCCCAAATCGGTTTGCATCTCCTGAAGTGTTGCCACGTCGACGCGAATTCCGGTCCATTCCATTTCAGCCAATACGCCGGATAATGGACGTTCCAGTGTCTCATATAACTCAAACTGTTGGTTTGCCTTCAGTTCTTCTTTGACTTTCGGGAATAACAGTTCAATCATGCGGGCTTTTTCCGCCAAGTAAGGATGCAACACCTCGTCTGCCGGAGTAAGACGTTTTGCGCCTTTTCCTAAGACAGACTCTTCATTCGGTGCCATCAGCATATAATGTCCGGCAATCGACGCCAGGGTCGTTCCTCCGCTCAAGTTTAATAAATAACCGGCGAGCAACAAGTCATCGAATGCCGTTAATTTCAGCCCGTGTTTACGTAAAGCGAACGCGACCTGCTTCGCATCGAGGCAAATTTTTTGATGTTCTGATTCAATCCAATCACGGAAGGCCGGATCATGGACAAGTTCCAAGGACGCGACATAAATTTGATTCGGTGTCGCGATACCAAATCCAATGATCTCTTCTTCCATGTAATCTTCACGCAGTTGTTCAACGACCAACACAGCATCTGTAACATCTGTCGGGAAAGAAGTAATCGTTTGGACGTTTAACTGTTCTTTATCCGCTTCTTCAACGACGGGAGCAAACCGGTTCGTTAAGGATTTAAAGCCAAGTGATTGGAACAATGAATACGGTACTTGTGTATCGACGTCACTGATCTGTAAGTCATCGAGTGTGACATCAAGCGGAACGTCCAGCTTGATTGTCGCGAGTTCTTTTGACAACCGTGCCAATTCTTCATTCGCGATGACTTTTTCTTTTTGTTTCCCTTTTAAGTCTTCGACATGTTCGTACAGACCTTCGACTGATCCATAAGCAGAAATCAATTTGACGGCTGTTTTTTCACCGATTCCCGGAACTCCTGGAATATTATCGGATTTATCGCCCATCAAACCTTTCAGATCAATCATCTGAATCGGCTTTAATCCGCCGTAAGTTTCAGCAAATAATTCTTCTGTCATACACAGAACGTCTGTGATACCACGCTTCGTAATCAACACTTCGACCTGATCCGTCACGAGTTGAAGTAAATCCTTATCTCCCGTCACGATTCGGATGCGATCAGCCGGCATCGTTTGTGCCAATGTCCCAATCAAGTCATCCGCTTCGTAGCGGTGAAGTTCCATCATTTGAATGCCTAACGCTTCACAGATGTCCCGGACAATCGGAAACTGTTCCCGGAGCTCTGAAGGCGTCTTTTCACGACTGCCTTTATATTCTTGGTACACGTCATGCCGGAACGTTTCGCTTGATGCATCAAATGCGACGAGCATGTGTGTCGGTTGTTCCTCTTCAAGTAATTTCAACAACATCATCGTAAAACCGTAAGCTGCATTCGTATTGCGTCCTTGCGCATCCGTCATCGGTGGTAACGCAAAAAAAGCTCGATACGTCAGTGAATTTCCATCAATCAATAAAAGTTTGTTTTCCATCATCTACGCCCCTTTGGAAGATTTTCTGTTCTTATTGTATCACTCTACACACATTTGTTCGCTAAAAAAGCAGACAAAAAAAGACGACCGGCTAAATAGCCAGTCGCCACTGCGTGTCCCGACATGGGAGCTGAACCAGTCGAGGCACAGATGATGAAGAAGGTACTTTAAGCATACGATTATTCTGTAAAGGAAATATGAACCCTCATCCCTTTTTTGGTAAACGTATCGTAAAGGTCGTCCCGACATTTTCCTCGGATTCAACCTCGATTGTCCCATGATGAAGATCAATGATATGTTTCACAATTGCCAGACCAAGACCGGTCCCGCCTGAATTTCGACTCCGCGCCTTATCCACGCGGTAAAACCGTTCAAAAATCCGTTGCATCTCTTTTGGATGAATCCCGATTCCATCATCCTTGATTCGGAGCATGACGGCTTCTTCCCCGTCCTCTAGACTGACCCAGACATTACCGCCGTTCGGCGTATAGTTCAAGGCATTCGCGACAAGATTGACGACGACTTGCTTTAAGCGATTTAAATCCGCCCGGATAAATACTTCTTCTTCTGTCTCGAGATGAATCGTCATCTGCTTTTCCGTTGCTTTTCGTTGTAACAGTGTTTCAGTTTCACGGAGTAAACTCGTAACGTCGACAATCGTCGTCTCCAGCTGATAATTGTCCTGTTCGAGACGCGACAGTTCAAGTAAATCTTCGACCAGCGTCTGCATCCGCTCTGATTCATCGTGGATGATGTTCAGGAACTGCTCCCTGATTTCCGGTACGTCTTGTGCTCCATCGAGCAGTGTCTCCGCAAATCCTTTGATGGAAGTCAACGGTGTCTTCAGCTCATGACTGACGTTTGCAACGAAGTCTTTACGCATCTGTTCGAGCTTTTTGATTTCTGTAATATCGTTAAAAACGACCGTCGTCCCTTGGACACGTCCATTTTTCCCGAAAATCGGTGCTGCACTGACCATAAAGGTCCGACTGTTTAAACCAAATCGGACACTTGATTGTTTCCGGTTTGGTTTTTCCGTCAAGTAGACATCTTCAATCACTTGACTCATCTTTTCATTTGGTAAGACCCGGTAGTACAATTGTCCATTTGATTGACCATAGATATTGAACATTTCCCGGTACGTTCGATTGACAAGCAAGACATAGCCTTTTTCATCAATCAACATCAAGCCGGCACCCATGTATTCAATCAGTGACTCAAGTCGCGCCCGTTGCATCGCTTCGCCGGAAGACGCATTCTCTAGGTTCCGGGCCAACAGATTAATGGATTTCCCGAGATCTCTCGATTCATCCGGTGCCGTCAATTCGTAGACACGTGATTTATAGTTCCCGTGTGACAACTCGTATAAGACTTCTGTCGCTTCCGCAATCGGTCGTAAAAAACGTTTTGTCGAACTGTAGACAGCGAAGAAAATAATACAAAGCGAAGTCAGAAGAGATAAGATGATGACGGTCCAAATTCGCGAATAAATCATGTTCAAATCTTTTGTATAGCGGATGAAACTGATGTAGACTTCCCCACCGTCAGCCGTCAGGACGGGTTTCGTATATTGAAGACTCGTTTCATCGACTTTCGATTCGAATGTGCCATCGTTTGGGATGGCAGAAAAATTAATGGCCCTAACGTTTAGCTTCGTGACATCGACCGGGGTTCCGGCAATGATTTCCCCGCGACCGTTAAATAAAATCATGTCGAAATTCGATTCAGCATACATCTTATCGACGTAGGCTGCCATATCCGGCACTGTCCGCTCCCGTAAAATGGACTCCACAAGTGAAGTTTCATCCACTAATTTTTCTTTTTCATTATTGATATAAAAATCTTTAAATGATTGTCCAAGCAAAAAGCCCAGTGCGATTAAGACCAGGCTGATGAAAGACAACATTTTCAGAATGAATCGTTTGCGGTATTTACTCATTCCGCTTTCGGCTCCTCCATTTTGTAACCTAATCCGCGAATCGTTTTAATGTAGATCGGCTTTTTCGTATTCGGTTCAATTTTTTCTCGAACATGACTGATGTGCACATCAACGATTCGCGTATCCCCAACGAAGTCATAATTCCAGATGGCGGACAACAATTGGTCCCGCGTCAAAACACGTCCTTTGTTTTTTGCGAGATATACTAACAGCTCAAATTCCTTTGGTGTCAATTCGAGTCGCTCTTCCGCCTTGAATGCTTCGTAGTTATCCGGTACGATTTTGACGTCTCCAATCAGGATCGTTCCATCCGTCACTTCTTCCGCGACATTCTGCTGGTTCATTCGGCGCAGGATGGCTTTAACACGGGCGACGACTTCACGCGGACTGAACGGCTTCGTCAAATAATCATCTGCTCCGAGTTCCAGTCCGAGCACTTTGTCAAACTCATCATCTTTTGCCGTCAGCATTAAAATCGGGGTATTGATTTTTTGTTGGCGTAGTCGCTTGCAGACTTCCAGTCCATCCAGTTCCGGTAACATGAGATCCAGGACAATTAACGCTGCATCTTGTTTCTCCGCTAACTTCAACCCTGTCATTCCATCATGGGCCGTTTCAACAACAAAACCGGCTTGCTCTAAATTAAATTTTAAAAGTGTGGCAATCGAGAGTTCATCATCAACAACGATTATTTTATCTTTCAAGACAGTTAGCCTCCTCAGCACATTTCATCTTTGAATGAGGAATTCCGTGGAATCCGCTTCTTCTGTCTTCATCTTAACGACTTTCGCTACTAAACCACAAATCTTTCTGGTCTTTCTTTACATAATCTTTAAGGTCGGACACTTTCTTCCAGTAGTTTCCCGTGTTGAAATGACGGAATTGGGGAAACAGTTACATATCGTGATTATGTGGAGGAATGAATATGGAATGGAATCACCCGTTGTTTGCAGCAATTACGGCCTGGTTTATCGCACAAGCCGCCAAACTCGTCACCGGTTTAATCAAAACAAAAAAATTTGACCTTGAAATCATGTTTGCTTCAGGCGGCATGCCGAGTTCACATAGTTCGACTGTCGTCGCACTGGCTGTCGTGATTGGTTTTCAAGAAGGCTTTAGTTCTTCCCTGTTCGCACTTGCCGCCATTTTCGCTGTCATCATCATGTACGATGCGACCGGCGTTCGCCAAGCCGTCGGGTTACAGGCTAAGCTGTTAAATGATTATTTCAAAGGAATCCGGCACAAGACACCTCTGCTCAATGAACTGGTCGGACACACCGAGTTTCAGGTCTTCGTGGGTCTTCTGCTTGGTCTTGCCGTAGGTTTCCTTTGGCCCGTCTTGTTCTTTTAATCATGACGCCCACACGGTACATCAGATATAATTTTTCACACAAAAGACCGCTTCGGATGTCAGAAGCGGTCTTTATGCTGGTTGCGTTATGGTTTTAAGATGACTTTAATGCACCCGTCCTCATGATCGTTAAACGTTTGGTAGGCATGGGCTGCCTGTTCCAAATCAATTTTGTGCGTAATGATATCGGTTGGATCAAACTCCTGATTGATGATTTTTTGGAACAATTCGGGCATCAGATGAACGACCGGAGCCTGTCCCATCTTTAGCGTGATGTTCCGCGTAAAGAAATCTCCGAGCGGGAATTGATTGTATTTTTTGGCATAGACACCTGTCAATTGGACCGTTCCAAATTTCCGAACAGCATCTTTCGCGATATTGATGGCACTCAACGTTCCACCTTGCAAACCGATTTTTTGTTCCACTTTTTCAACAGCCGACATCTTACCGTCCAGTCCGACACAATCAATGACGACATCTGCGCCGCCCTGAGTCAGTTCCTTCAGATATTGACCGGTCTCTTTGTGATCCTGCAAATTGACCGTTTCGACGCGGTTCGTCATCTTGGCATGATTTAACCGGTATACTTGCTGATCAACGGCAATGACCCGTTTTGCTCCTTGCATCCAGGCAAATTTCTGTGTCATCAATCCGACCGGCCCCGATCCGAGAATGACGACCGTATCCCCTTTTTTAACGCCGGCATTCAAAACACTCCAGTAAGCTGTCGGAATGACATCGGACAGGAACAGTAAGGCTTCATCTTCCAGTTCACAAGACTCCGGAACAACGAGTGGCATGAAGTTTCCAAACGGGACTTTTAAGTACTCTGCCTGACCGCCCGGATGTCCTCCAAATTCTTCCGTAAATCCGAAGTATCCGCCTGTATCGACGTGCGGATTCCCGTTCGAATTGTCGCATTGACTCTCCATATCATGTTCACAAAAGAAACAATGTCCACACGCGACGTTGAACGGCAGGACAACTCGGTCTCCGCGCTTGACCTTCGTTACATCCGGACCAACTTCTTCAACGATTCCCATCGGCTCATGTCCAATGACATAATCTTTTTTTGCCGGCATATTTCCTTGATAGATGTGCAAATCTGACCCACAGATGGCAGTTGACGTAATTTTGACGATGATATCATCGTTTTTCTCAATCGACGGATCCTGAACATCTTTCACTTCGACATTTTTTGTACCTTGATACGTAACGGCGCGCATGAAATTTCCCCCTTTAAAGTTTTAAAAAACAGGTATACTGTAAAGGTTTACCCTAAAAAACAAGCATTCATGTTACATGTTTCTTACAAAAAGAGGATTTTTTAATCCAATACAAAAAGACACCCAATCTTTTGATTGGATGCCTTGTTTACTAAAATTGAAGTCAGAGCATTTCCAACACAGAACGGACCGTTGAAACGGATTGATCCAGCCCTTGCTTTTCTTCTGACGTCAAGTCCAACTCCAGTACCCGTTCCACGCCGTTCCCACCAAGAATGGTCGGAACACCGAGATACAAGTCCTCATACCCGTATTCTCCTTCGAGATAGGCAATCGCCGGCAAAATTCGCCGCTGATCTTTTAGAATTGCTTCCACCATCTCGACGATGGCAGCTGCCGGTGCGTAATAGGCCGAACCGTTCCCGAGTAACTGAACGATTTCACCGCCGCCTTTGCGTGTCCGTTCGACGATGGCAGCTAATCGTTCCGGTGTCAGCAGTTTCTCCAGCGGAATTCCGCCCGCGTAGGAATAACGTAACAACGGTACCATATCGTCGCCATGCCCACCGAGCACGAATCCGGAGATATCCTTAACGGAGACATTGAGTTCCATTGCGACGAACGTCCGGAAACGCGCCGTATCGAGCACACCGGACTGACCGATGACGCGTTCTTTCGGAAAACCGGATGCTTGAAAGACGGTATACGTCATCGCATCGACAGGGTTCGTCAACACGATGATGATCGATTCCGGTGCATGGGTCACGATTTCTTTCGTGACGGCTTTCATGACGTTTGCATTCGTGCTGACAAGATCTTCACGACTCATCCCCGGTTTTCTGGCAATCCCCGCCGTAATGACGACGATGTCAGAATCTTGAATGTCTTGATAATCAGATGTCCCGTTGATCCAGGCATCAAAACCTTGAATCGGTGCTGTTTCCTGCATATCAAGTGCTTTTCCTTTGGTCGCGTTTTCCTGTTGCGGCATATCAACGAGCACGATATCCCCTAACTCTTTTTGAGCGAGGTACAGTGCTGTTGTTGCCCCTGTGAATCCGCTCCCGATGACCGAAATCTTTTTTCGTCGATTCATTGCCCCGTCCCCCTATTCAAGATTACATATTCTTGATGAGTTCATCTGCGAATTCAGAACATTTCACTTCTGTCGCACCATCCATGAGACGTGCGAAGTCATATGTGACGACTTTATTTTCAATTGATTTTTCCATTGATTGAATGATCAAGTCTGCAACTTCATTCCATCCAAGGTGACGGAACATCATTTCTCCTGAAAGAATGACAGAAGATGGATTTACCTTATCAAGTCCCGCATATTTCGGTGCTGTACCGTGAGTCGCCTCGAAGATCGCGTGACCTGTCATGTAGTTGATGTTAGCACCAGGTGCAATCCCGATTCCGCCGACTTGTGCTGCAAGCGCATCAGAAATGTAATCACCATTCAAGTTCATCGTTGCAACGACATCGAATTCTTTTGGACGCGTCAAGATTTGTTGTAAGAAGATATCAGCAATCGAATCTTTGACGATCAACTTGCCAGCTGCTTCTGCTTCAGATTGTGCTTTGTTCGCTGCATCAGCGCCTTCTTCATCCTTGATGCGGTCATACTGGTTCCATGTGAAGACGTGTTCTGCATATTCACGTTCTGCGAGTTCATAACCCCAGTTTTTGAATGCACCTTCTGTGAACTTCATGATGTTCCCTTTGTGAACGAGCGTCAATGAAGCACGTTTGTTTTCGAGTGCATATTCAATCGCTGCACGGACAAGACGTTCTGTTCCTTCTTTTGAGATCGGTTTGATCCCGAGACCAGACGTTTCAGGGAAACGGATTTTGTTGACACCCATCTCTGTTTGCAGGAAGTTAAGTAATTTTTGTGCTTCTTCGCTGCCTGAAGCATATTCGATCCCAGCGTAGATATCTTCTGTGTTTTCGCGGAAGATGACCATGTCTGTATCTTCTGGGCGTTTAACCGGTGAAGGAACACCTGTGAAGTAACGGACCGGGCGAAGACATGTATATAAATCAAGTTCTTGACGAAGCGCAACGTTTAACGAACGGATTCCGCCGCCGACTGGTGTCGTGAGTGGTCCTTTGATCGCGATGATGTGTTCGCGGATCAGGTCAAGTGTTTCTTCTGGAAGCCAGTTTCCTGTTTTGTTGAATGCTTTTTCTCCAGCGTACACTTCTTTCCATTCAATCTTTTTTTCACCGTTGTATGCTTTTTCGACAGCAGCATCAAAGACACGAACTGCAGCATTCCAGATATCAGGTCCAGTGCCATCACCGATGATGAACGGAATGATTGGAGCGTTTGGTACGTTAAGTGTGCCGTTTGTTACCGTGATGTTTTCGCCTTGAATTGTAGCCATTTGTAAAATCCCCCTTGAATATGATTGATGTCATCAAAAAGCAGGAGAGGATTTCTCCTCTCCGTCTTTTTTAACGTTCGTTCATGGACACGTATGTCCGGTGTGTTTCACCAATATAATCGGCGCGTGGACGAATGAGGCGGTTGTCACTATACTGCTCTAAAATGTGCGCTAACCAACCTGACATACGACTGACGGCAAAGATTGGCGTAAACAATTCCGTATCAAGTCCAAGTGCATGGTATGTGGAAGCGGAATAGAAATCGACGTTGGGTTTCAATCCTTTTTCCGATTGGACGATTTGGTCAATCTTGACTGACATCTCGTACCATTTCGGTTCTCCGATTTGAGCTGTCAATTGACGGCTCATCTCCTGGAGGTGCTTCGCACGCGGGTCGCCGTCTTTGTAGACACGGTGACCGAAGCCCATGATTTTTTCCTTGTTCTTAAGTTTATTATGAACATACTCGTCAACCTTTTCAACTGAATCAATTTCAAGCAACATGTTCATGACCGCTTCGTTCGCTCCACCGTGAAGCGGACCTTTCAAAGCACCCATGGCAGCTGTGACGCCTGAATAGACATCTGACAGGGTTGCAACACAGACACGTGCTGTAAATGTTGAAGCGTTCAGTTCGTGATCGGCATGCAAGACGAGTGCTTGGTTAAAGGCTTTTTCTGCTACTTCTGTCGGTTCTTCGCCTGTCAGCATGTAGAGGAAGTTTGCCGCATAAGAAAGACCTGCTTTCGGTGCAACCGGCTCTTGGTCTTTTTTGATTCGTGCATACGCTGTTACGAGTGTCGCAATCTGCGCCTGGAGTTTGATGGCTTTAGCGTAATTCGCCTCTGTCGACATATCTTCAGCCGATTCATCATATAATGCGAGTTGTGATAAAGCCGTGCGAATGGCTGACATCGCGTTGGCGGTTTTCGGCGCCACTTTTAATGTCTCGAGAACTGCTGGTGCGACCGTTGCTTCAGCAATCAAAGCTTCTGACAGTTGCTTCAGTTCGTCTTCTTTTGGTAAGCGGTCATTCCAAAGTAAAAAGACCACTTCTTCAAATGAGGCGTGCTCCGCCAAATCATCAATTGTATACCCACCATACGTCAACTGACCATCAATGATCGAACTGATCTTCGATGCTGTCGCGACGATTCCTTCTAAACCTTTTGTTTGTGTCATACAAAAATCCCCCTTTTTTTCCCCCAGAAATTTAAAACGCTTTCATTTCCGTATTGAAAAAAAGACGTCTACGCAAGAGTCGTTCCCCACTCTGAACCGTTTGCTCTTGAATAGACCATCTTGTTTCTGTTCTTAGTATAAACAAAATTAACCAAAAAGTGAACGAACTTGCATACTATTATCAAAAAATTAATTCAGTTCACTATTGTTACATAATTTAACCACTGATTGTTTTAACGATGATATCCCACATTCCGATGACAAGAGCTGCAATTCCTGCTCCGATCAAAGGACCAACCGGTACACCGCGGAACAGTCCAACTGCAAGAATCGTTCCGGCAAGCAGTGCTGTCGTGACGAGTGGATCTTCCTTCATCAGACCAACGCCGTGGGCTGCAATGATGGCTACAAAAATCCCTGCTAAAAATGAAATGATCCCGATATGTCCCCGGATACTGTTCAGTAATTCTCTAAATCCGATGTCTCCCGTTGCAATCGGTACTAAAATCGCCGCCGTGATCAACGTGACCCCCCATGTGATGCCTTTCGCCTGTAACGACGGGAACAGGCGACCGTCGAGCCCGATTGCTTTGATGATGAGTAAAAATGCGGCCGCAATGATCAACGATTTATTTTGAGCGATGACACCAATCAACACGAGACCAATCAAAAAAAGATAGGCTTCCATGTTCAAACCCCCGATTTGAAAAAACGGACATGGCTTTCGCCACATCCGTTTCATTGATTATGCGTTGTACAATTTACCTGTTAAAGGATCGATTGAAATACGTTGACCATCCGTGAAGATTGTCATGGCATTTTCAACACCGACGATAACCGGTTTACCGAGTGAAGGACCAACGATTCCAGCATGGCTTGTCAATCCGCCGTCTACTGTGACCATTGCTGCAGCCATCTCGATTGCAGGCATCATATCGCGATCCGTTGAGTTCGTGATCAGAATCATACCTGGTTTTGCTTTTGCGTTTGCTTCTTCAGCTGTATGAGCGATGACGACTTCGCCAACGACACCACGCTCACCGATTCCGCGACCGTTTGTGATCTCTTTACCGACGATATGGATTTTCAACATGTTTGTCGTACCTGCCGTAAGAGCCGGGATACCTGCAGAGATGACGACGAGGTCACCGTCTGTAACGAATCCTGCTTCTTTTGCTGTATCAGCAGCAAGTGTCAACATGTCATCCGTGTTGTCTGACAAATGATCGACAACGATCGGGTAAACACCCCAAACGATATTGAGTTGACGTGCAACACGCGCGCTCGGTGTAACGGCAACGATGTTTGGCTCTGGACGGTATTTTGAAATCCGGGCAGCTGTGTAACCAGACTGAGTCGGTGTCAAGATTGCTTTAGCGTCCAGGTTGATCGCTGTATGCGTAACTGCTTGAGCGATTGCATCCGTCACAGTGTGCTCACTGCGTGTTTGACGATCTTTCAAGAGCATTTTGTAGTCAAGCATTTTTTCTGTGCGCTTCGCAATCGTATGCATCATTTGAACAGACTCAATTGGGTAGTCCCCGGCTGCTGTTTCACCTGAAAGCATGATCGCATCTGTTCCATCAAGAATCGCGTTTGCGACGTCTGATGCTTCGGCACGTGTCGGACGTGGGAAACGTTGCATCGAGTCAAGCATTTGCGTTGCTGTGATGACCGGTTTACCGTAGTCATTACAAATTTTGATGAGATCTTTTTGTGTTGGTGTAACTTCTTCCGTCGGAATCTCGATTCCAAGATCACCACGTGCGACCATCAAACCGTCTGAAATCGCGATGATTTCTTCGATGTTGTCGACACCTTCTTGGTTTTCAATTTTCGGGAAGATTTTGATATGACTTGCATTGTGTTTTTCGAGCAATTGACGAATCGCAACGACATCAGATGCGCGACGAACGAATGAAGCAGCAATCAAATCGATGTCGCTTTTGATTCCGAACTCGATGTCTGCGATATCTTTGTCTGTCAAAGCAGGTAAGTTAACTTTTACGTTTGGTAAGTTAACGCCTTTTTTCGTTTTGATGATTCCTTCGTTTTCGATGTCACAAAGGAGTTCACGGTTTTCGAGTTTTTCTGCGACACGAAGTCCGATTAATCCGTCATCTAACATGATCATCGAACCGACCTCGACATCATCATATAAACCATCGTACGTGACAGAGAACTTGTCTGCTGTTCCGACGATTTCGTTCGCGTCACCACTGACGACGATGACTTGTTTGCCGCGTACGAGAAGAGCTTTGCCTTCTTCAAATGTATGCGTACGGATTTCAGGACCTTTTGTATCTAAAAGAATCGTAACTAATTTATTTGCTTCTTCTGCTGCACGGCGGATGTCCGTAATACGGGCACCATGTTCTTCATAGTCACCGTGTGAGAAGTTCAAACGAGCGACGTTCATACCCGCTTCAATCATTTCTGGAAGACGTTTTTCTGACGCCGGTCCAATCGTACATACAATTTTAGTTCTGCGCATATTCCATAAACCTCCTACAATGTTTGGCTGTTCAATCACAATGCCAATAAAACCTATTCTACTCCGACTGATATCGGTCGATCTTAAATTGATAGTTGTTTTGACAACTCTAAGATTCCAAGATCCAGTTCGTGTTTGTTTTCGTCCAATGCCTCATCGATATCAAGATCAATCATCTTGCCACCGCGTACCCCAACGACACGTCCTTGCTTACCTTCAAGCAAGATGTCGATTGCATAAGCACCCATCCGGCTTGCCAATACACGGTCAGCAGCTGTCGGCGCACCACCGCGTTGAACATGACCTAATACTGTGACACGTGTATCAAGTCCTGTTTCTTTGGCGATCTCGTCTCCCACATCCTGCGCGCGTCCGGCACCTTCTGCCACGATGACGATCGAGTGTTTTTTACCACGATTGACACCGCTTTGAATCCGGTTTAGGACTTCTTTTAAATCTTCTGGTCGCTCTGGGACCAGGATTGATTCCGCTCCGCCGGCTAATCCAGCATAAAGAGCGATATCCCCTGCGTCGCGTCCCATGACTTCGATGACATACGTCCGCTCATGCGACGACGCTGTATCACGAATCTTATCGATCGCTTCCAGTGCCGTGTTGAGTGCTGTATCGAAACCAATCGTGTAATCCGTACCTGGAATATCGTTATCGATCGTTCCAGGGAGACCGATTGTCGGGAAACCAAGTCCCGTCAATTTTTGGGCACCACGATAAGACCCGTCACCACCAACGACAACGAGTGCATCAATTTCGAATTTCTTCAGATTGACGACAGCTTTCGCACGTCCTTCTTCTGTCCGGAACTCTGGGCAACGTGCAGAACGAAGGAATGTTCCGCCTCGTTGAATGATGTCACCGACTGAACCAAGGTTCAATTGGACGAGATCTCCGTTAATCAGACCTTGATATCCGTTATAGACGCCAAATACTTCCAGTCCATGAAAAATCGCCTTACGTGTTACAGCACGCACTGCAGCGTTCATGCCGGGTGCGTCGCCTCCACTTGTTAAAACAGCAATCCGTTTCAAACTCACGTTAATCACCTCTCCATTAATCTTAGTCTAAAATAGCACGTAGTTTTGTTGTTTTACAACAGGGCAGACTGCATAAACTTTCTACAGCAGTTTGTTCATCCTATCACGAAATAAGGAATGCCAATCATGATAGCGATTACATGCAGGTTATGTGCCAATTTGGTGATATTTTTCTGTGCGCTTCTCGATTAACTGCTCTGGTGTCAAACGGGTCAGTTGGGCAAGTCTTTGTTCTAGAACAGATTTTACTTTGTCGGCCTGTAATGAAACATCTAAATGCGCTCCACCGATGACTTCCGGGATGATTCCATCCGCGATTCCAAGTCGAAGTAAGTCCGGCGCCGTAATTTGCATTGACTCTGCCGCTTTTTCAGCAAGACTCGCATCTTTCCAAAGAAGGGCAGCTGCACCTTCAGGTGAAATGACGGAATACGTGGAGTTCTCCAACATCAACAACTGATCACAGACACCGATTCCAAGTGCTCCACCTGATCCGCCTTCACCGATGACGATCGAAATAATCGGGACCGGCATTCCGGCCATTTCAAAGAGATTCTTCGCGATTGCTTCGCTTTGTCCCCGTTCTTCCGCTGCCCGGCCGGGATACGCGCCTTTCGTATCAATGAACGTGATGATCGGACGATTGAACTTCACCGCTTGTTGCATCAATCGTAAAGCTTTTCGATAGCCTTCAGGATGCGGCATACCGAAATTCCGGCGGATATTTTCTTTCGTATCTTTTCCTCGCTGATGACCAATGATTGTCACGGCTTGACCATTCAGCATCGCAATTCCTCCGACGATTGCTGCATCATCGTAACCGTGCCGGTCACCATGTAATTCAATGAAATCGTCACAGATCAGACGAACATAATCAAGTGTCGTCGGACGCTCCGGATGCCGTGCCAGTTGGACACGGTTCCACGCTTTCATATTCCCGTAAATATCGAGTTCTAATCGACGTAGCCGTTCTTCCAATAAATTCAGCTCTTCTTTAAAATCGAGCCCTTGTGTCTCTGCCATATCGTGCAGTTCTAATATTTTTTCGCGCAATGCGATTACTGGTTGATCAAATGGTTGCATGATTGGTTCCCTCCGAGTGCATCATCAGAATACGTGTGTAGTAGGTTTTCAAGTCGTGTCGCGATACGACATCGTCGAGTTGTCCCGCCTGCAATAAAAACTCTGACGTTTGGAAGTCTTCCGGTAATTTTTCACGAATCGTCTGTTCAATGATCCGGCGACCGGCAAAGCCGATCAAGGCACCGGGTTCTGCAATATTAAAATCACCTAACATGGCAAAACTGGCTGACACGCCACCTGTCGTCGGGTGTGTCATACATGAAACGTACAATAATCCGGCATCCGAATGTTGTTTCAGGAATAAGCTCGATTTCGCCATCTGCATCAGGCTGACCATTCCCTCTTGCATCCGTGCTCCACCGGAAGCCGAAAAGATCGTTACAGGCAACCGTTCTTTCGTTGCATAACGGATGGCTTCTGCAATCGCAGCTCCGACTGCCGCTCCCATTGAGCCCATCCGAAAACGTGCATCCATGACACAGGCTACAAGCGGATATCCATTCACTTGACCAACACCGCAGACAATCGCTTCTTCAAGTCCTGTCCGTACTTGATCTCCTTTCAGCTTTTCCGGATAATCCTGAAAATCGAGTGGATCTGCCTTCACTGCCGGTAAATCGAAATACGTAATCGTTCCCGCATCAAACAATTGTTCAAATCGTTCGGTAGCAGTTAACGGATGATGGTAGCCACAGACACAGACTTTTAAATTGGCTTCGAGTTGTTTCGTATATTGAATCAGTTTGCACTTCGGACATTTCGTCATTAAACCAACCGGTACATCGACCCGTTGTTCTTTTGATGTCAAAGTGACAAATTTTTTAGGTTTTCGAAAAAATGCTTGCACGTTAGTTCCCCCTTGTGGTTCCTACGAGCGTTTTAGAAAAGCTTCCCGTTCCGCTCGCGTATAGAGCTCCCCTTGACCAAAACTTTGATAGAAGGCATTCACTTGCCGCCAAATCCGCTCAAACAAATCGTTATCGATTGTAGCGATCAGCGTTTCCCGAAAAGCCGCATCGGAATCGACGTGCACTTCTAGAATGGACGCGTCTGCGAGTTGAACAAATGCTGCTTGTTCAAGCAAACGAAGTGTTCCTGCCAGATCTTCAAACTTTGAATCGCCGGTCACTAAAAATTGTGCGATGATTTGAATATAGGTATGGTCATCACGGTTTAAAAGAAAACTACCTCCGCCGTGCCTCGTCTCGATGATTCCGAGATAAGCTAACGTCCGAAGTGCTTCCCGGACGGACGGACGACTAATTGACAGTCGTTCTGCCAATTCACGTTCTGATGGAATTCGATCTCCCGGCACAAAACCATCCTGTTCGATCATCGTTTTGATTGCTGAAATATTCATTTCAAAAGCATTCCGCTTTTTCTCCATTTGTACAGCACCACCTTCCTGACGCATGCGTCATTTCCTTATTCCGGCGGTCATTGGTCAGACCAATTACCCCTTATTATAACAAATCTTATTACCTACTACTAGTTCGAACGAGGGACATTTTTCAAGATGATATTCGTTTCCCCGAATCGAATCCGGAGTTGCGCCATCAATTCTTCTTCCTGTTGGATGGCATACATTCCCGGCAGTGATTTGGTCTCATTCGTATCGGCATAACGAACGACGACCGGAATATCCCCGGGGACGGTCTCGAGCATCCGCTCAAGAACCGCGAGATCATTTTTGGACGGTAGTTTGACGAATAACACATCTTGCCCTAAAGGACGTAACCGCTCCAGGACGAATTGCCGGTTCCCTTCGCGTTCCTGCACCTTCACTTCAATCAACAAGACGTTTCCGATATACAACGAACGTTTAAACGCTGCATACTGTTGCGGAAAAACGACAACTTCTTCCGTCGAATACCCATCAACGGCATGCATGACCGCCATCGTTTGGGCGCGTTTTGTCTTAAATTCACGGATTTGCTCAATATAACAGACCAGGTAATTGGTTTGATTGCCTTCAAGGGAAACCGTTTGAAAATGCGTCGTTTCAACCGGCGGCTTCATCGCGGTCATCAATGGGGAATAGGTCAACCAAAATCCGAGTGATTCACGCTCAAGGCGTGCCCAGTCCGTTGCTGTCCGGTTCGTTTGTGCCGTTGTCTTTCTTCGCCCGAGACTTGCGAGTTCATCCGGAAGAAGTGTATTCGAAGCCATCGTAAAGTAGTCAAGGACTTCCTGTTCCGCTAGCCCACGGTCTCCATGAGTTGCCCGATCGAGCGCTCCGCTGTATAACAAAAGTTCAATCTTAGCCCGTTCTTTTTTCCCCCAACCAACTGCTGACAATAATTGTGTAATCGTTTGCGAGGTTTTGGCCGCTTCCCGTAACGTCTGAAAATCTTTTTCCGTGATTCCCCGAAGTGTTTGAACGCCGAGCCGGATTCCTTTACCTTCTAATGTCGAACGGTAATCCGACATCCAAATATCAGGCGGCAGTACCGGAAGACGTTTTTCCCGCATGACACGCACGAGACGTTCCGGTTGATCGATCGATACCAATGAAAAGATTTGTGGATAATGGGCCTTCATGTATCCGAGGGCATAACTGATTTTCGTATACGCCACGGCATGACTACGGTTAAATCCGTATCCGGCAAACCGTTCAATTTGATCGTACAACGTTTCGGCGACCGTTAAATCAAAACCGTTTTGCAGCGCCCCTTCAATAAATCGTTGTTTTTCCGCCTCTACAGACTGACTGCTTTTTTTCGAGATTGCCCGCCGTAATAAATCAGCTTGCGCCAAGGTGAATCCGGCGACCCGGCGTGTAATCTCCATGATTTGTTCTTGGTAGACGATGACGCCGTACGTCGCGGTTAAAATCTCTTCTAAAATCGGATGGACCATTTGATAGGGTTGACCGGCTTTTCGTTTCGCATAGAGATCGATGAATTTCATCGGTCCCGGACGGAACAGTGACATCGTCGCGACCAGATCCTCGAACTGATTGGGCTTGACCTCCCGTAACGTCTGTTTCATTCCGGCCGACTCAAATTGGAAGATGTGATCCGTCTCCCCTTTGGCGAACAATCGTAACGTCGCTTTGTCCTCGTCCGGTATCCGTTCCACCAAGAAATCGGGGTACGTATGTTGAATCAATTGTTCCATCTGCCGCAGTCGTGTTAAATTCCGTAACCCCAATAAGTCAATCTTCAGCAATCCTTGTTGTTCGATGGCCTTCATTAGATATTGTGTAACGAACCGTCCGCTGGCATTCAAATCAACCGGTGTCGTCTCGATCAACTCATCTGATCCGATGATGACACCGGCAGCATGAATGGAACGTTGGCGTGGTAATCCTTCAATTGCTTGAGCAAGCTGCAGTAATTGGCGTCGTTTTTCACTGCCCGAGAACCAGCGGTAAATGGAAGCCTGTTGTTCAAGGCCTTGTAATGTCGTCACTTTTCCCAACTGTTTCGCTGCCGCATCTGTTTCATCTTTAGAAAACTCCAACACCCGTGCAACATCGCGTAATGCTGCTTTCGCTCCAAGAGTCGATAACGTTCCGATCTGACCGACATGTTGCTTCCCGTACCGTTCGACCAGGTACTCAAGCACTTCTTCCCGCCGCTCATCTTCGATATCAATATCGATATCGGGCATCGAGATCCGCTCCGGATTTAAGAACCGTTCAAATAACAACCCGTATTTCAGTGGGTCTACCGTCGTAATCCCGAGAGCATAACTGACGAGCGACCCTGCGGCCGAGCCCCGTCCCGGTCCTACACGGATGCCTTTTACCTTCGCATGGCGCACTAAATCTTCGACGATCAGAAAGTAATCAGCAAATCCCGTTTTTTCAATGACTTTCAGTTCATACTGCAACCGTTTTGTCGCTTCTTCCTCGACATGTCCATGTGCGAGCAAGCCATCATGCGCCAAACGGTTCAATGCATGATTCGAATCATCCGATACTTGCGGGAGAGGACGTGATTGAAACGGCAACGTCAATGTTTCCTGCGACTCTCCCCATTGTTTCAGCAACCGCAGTTCCCGATCAGTATACTGCTCGTGCAACTCCTCCATTAGTTTAAAGTGAGCCGTCCGACTGACTTTTTGATCAGCGAACGTCGACCCTTCGTCAATCGCACGCAAAGCTTGAAACGCTTCCGCCTCTTCCCGAAACAGATAACGAACAGGATCGATGGGAATCGTTTCGATTCCGAGCTCATTTGCCGCTTGACGGTACTGTTCCCTGCTGTCGCGCTCAACGGTCGACCGGACCGCCTTGACGCCGAGAAAAATCTTCGCTTTGTGCGCTGATCCCATCCAGTGGGCGATGAGACGCCGTAAGCGCGAGTCATCTTCCGGTGCTTGGCGTTTTGGTTCCAGGACAGCGATCAATTGTGAATAGTCTTCAACAGGCATCTCACTGGCAAGCCGGTAGAGTGCTTTTAGTCCATGACTCGTCTTCGCATACCACAAAATCGTGAGTTCATCCGGTTCTATGACTTGTTCTAGTCCGATGATCGGAGTCAGTTCCCGTTGCGCACAACCTGCCATGAACGCCGGCACGCCGGTCAAGGACGTTTCACAGATGGCTGCAGCTGAAAAGCCGCGTCGTTTGACCTCATCCAGATAACGATCCATCCGAATCGTACTTTGCAAAGGACTGTATGCTGTACGGACATTTAGTTGGATCATTCTTTTTCCTCCATTCTCATCTGCTTTTATTCCTTCCATAAATGAAACGTTTTCAGAAGTTTCATATCTATGCGTTTCTGAGTCTCGCCATCCCCATCATTTTTCGCTACAATAAAAAGAGAACATCATGACTTGCAAGGAAGGAGAGTTTGCCATGATTTTAAACCGTAGCCAAATTGCCCGCGAAAAAGTAGAACAACTGAAATTAGGGGTAACCGCATTTACCGAGACTGAAGAAATCGCTGAAAAAATCCGGAAGTCCGTTAAAGAACTTGAATTAAACGTCATTGAAGATCACACAGAACGGGGAACTTGGTTCATCCCTCAAGAAGAGGCTTCCACTCATTGATGCTAAAAAAAGCTGTTCGCCATGTATCCGAAACAGGATGATGGCGAGCAGCCTTTTTTTATTAGAACGTAAAGGCTTCTGCCACTTCATTCAAACGGGAGACGACCGTATCCACTTCCGTCAAATCTTTGATCGTCGCACCTGATGCCATCGGATGTCCGCCACCATTAAATTCTTTGGCTACCTCATTGATGACCGGCCCTTTCGAACGCAGGCGGACACGAACTTCCTTATCAGTTTCGAGGAATAATGCCCATGCTTTTAAGCCTTTCAGACCTGCGAAGCTATTGACGAGGAGGGACGCTTGTTCAACGGTCGCATCGAATGTCGCCAATGTATCCTGTGTCAACACGACATACCCGACGCCGGCTTTCGTCAACTGGATATGTTGCAAGACATAGCCTTGTAACTGTAAAGCAACCAGTTCCGTCTGATACATGTTGCGGTAGAGCCAATCCGTATCGATTCCTGTATCCAGCAGTTGCGCTGCGACGGAAAATGTCCGGCTTGTCGTGCCTCTGAATTGGAAGCGGCCTGTATCACCGACAATTCCTGCATAAAATTGAATCGCCGCCGTTGCCGGAATCTCGTACTCCCATTCATTTAAGAGGTGAACCAATAATTCTGACGTCGAACTGACGGTTGTATCTACAAGTTGAACGTCGGCGTATGGATCTTCGTCCGGATGGTGGTCGATTTTAATCGTGTGTTGACCGTTTAAGGCTTCCGCTCCATCGATCCGTCCTTGATTGGCGGTATCCAGGACGATGACGAGTGCATGCGCGTACTCTGCTGCTTCTACAGCATCGAGCTCTCCCATGAATGAAAGGGAGGTCGCCATCTCGCCCACTGCCTTTATTGTTTTATCGGGAAATCGCTTTTGTAAAACCAGCTGTAATCCAAACTGACTGCCTAGCGCATCAGGGTCCGGACGTTCATGCCGATGAATGATGATTGTCGATGCTTGTTCAATCAATTGTCTGATTTGTTCTTTCACAGTGCACAGCTCCTCTAAATATTGATATGATACAAACAGATATAGAAAGAAAAGGAGGTCATCCATATGCAGTTTGTTCTCATTCTGTTAATCGTCTTGTCTCTTGGTGGATATTTACTTGCAAAACGACGTGCGTTTCATACGAAAAGCACGAACCGGAAATTTTTATTCAATACGCAAGCGAGCATCTGGCTCAGCTTGTTCGTCATTCTTTTTGCCGTTAACCAATTTGTGTCTGGTGACGGATTGACGACGACGATCGGAAAAGTCGTCTGTTCGATTCTAATTGTCATCGGTGTCGCTTCATTTATCGCAGGTTTCATCCGCTATAAGAAAATCTATCCGTATGTCGTCCGTGAAATGGAACAGTCGGAACAATCGTAAAAAAGACGGTAGCTACCGTCTTTTTTTGTGTCCAGTCCCTGTCATCGATCGATTAGTTGTGACGTCACGAGTGCTTTCGCCACGATTTGTGTACCTTGATACATCTCGACATCCACTTTTCCGAACTTCCGTCCGACATCAAACACATTGGCTCGAATCGTAATCGTACTCTCGATTTGAACAGGTTTGATGAAATAAATGCTGACATTTTCGATGACGAGGTCACCCTTTTTCATATGACGCAACATCCGTGTCGCTCCTTCGACGAGCAAGGTCGTCAAGACACCACTCGAAGCCGTCCCCATGAAGTTCGTCATCTGCGGTGAGACTTCGAGTGAAAGGTAAGGTCCTCTCGCATCTTCTGCCGCTTTGATCTGTCCTGTGATCAAGTCATCAAACGTTTCGCCGACTTGCGGTTGACGGTTCGCCAGTTGCAGGGCTTTCAAGACATCTTGCCGGCTGATGATGCCAAGCAGACGTCCGTACTGATCGATGACCGGTAACATCTCAATCCCTTCCCATACCATCTGGTGCGCGGAGTTCGTCACGCTTGTCCGGATTCCGACCGTGATCGGGTGACGGGTCATGACTTTTTCGACCGGCCAGTCATGTGGACGGTCAATGATATCCTTCGCCGTCACGACACCGACAACCTTCATCTGTTCATCAATGACCGGATAACGGTTATGTTTTGTCTGCTCATTAAGTTCATGCCATCTGGCAATCGGGTCGTTCGTTTGCAAATAAAACGTATCGTGTAAAGGAATTAAGATATCGGAGACCAGTAAAATTTCTTTTTTGATCAGTCGGTCATAGATGGCCCGGTTGATCATCGTCGCGACAGTGAACGTATCGTAAGACGTGGAAATGATCGGCAACTCCATTTCGTCTGCCAATCGTTTTGCGTCTTCCGTCGTGTCAAAACCACCGGTAATTAAAACTGCTGCTCCTGCATCCAAGACCAGCTCATGTGCTTTTTCCCGGTTTCCGATGATGACGAGACTGTCGACATCGATATAACGCATCATCGCTTCTAACTTCATCGCGCCGATGACAAACTTCGTCAATGTCTTATGAAGTCCGTCACGTCCTCCGAGAACCTGTCCATCGACGATATTGACGACTTCCGCAAACGTCAGTTTTTCAATATTTTCTTTTTGTTTCTTTTTAATGCGAATCGTCCCGACACGTTCAATCGTTGAGACGAACCCTAAATTTTCCGCTTCTTTGATGGCACGATATGCCGTACCTTCGGATACCGTTAAGTCCTTTGCGATTTGCCGGACGGATATTTTGGCGCCCACATCGAGATCCTCAATGTGCCGGATGATCTGTTCATGTTTTGTAGGCATGCTGTATCCCTTCTTTTTCCTATATTCTACTCTTCTGTCATTATACTGTACCACTCCAACGAATGAAAAGTGTACTAGTCCCGATTTGCGAGAAATGTTTTCCGTTTCTAACGATGGTATACTGAATCCTGAAACGAACAGAGAGGTGGAAGCGATATGTTAGAACGGACAAATCAGATTAGTCGTGTATTACAGGAATCAGGAATCGACGTTGCATTGATTACGTCAAAAGCGAGTGTGTTTTATTTTTCAGGTGTCTATGCGGAACCTCATGAACGTGTGATGGCTGTCATCGTAGATGCTAACGGAAAACGTGCCCTCTTCTGCCCAGCCCTCGAAGCCAACATCGTCGCTGCAAGTCCATGGGACGGCGAAGTCATTACGTATGCGGACCACGAGCATCCATTTGACAAAATTAGCGAAACCCTGAAGACATTTTCGATTTCCAATAACCGAATTGGAATTGAAGGCGAACACATGACTTTCAGCCGGTTTAAAGAGTTGGAAGCCCGTCAGGAAAATGCGGCAATTCTTGATATCGGTCAACCCTTGCAAGCACTTCGCCTAAAAAAAGACGCTCAAGAAATTGCAATTCTCCGCGAAGCAGCAGCATTAGCTGACGAAGCGATCGAAATCGGCAAACAGGCGATTCGTCCCGGCGTCACGGAAATGGAAGTCATTTCAACAATCGAGTTCGAAATGAAAAAGAAGGGCGTCCGTGAGATGTCGTTCGATACATTGGTTTTATTCGGAGCAAACAGTGCCGATCCGCATGGTGTGCCCGGTGACCGAGTCATTCAAGAAGGCGATTTCGTTCTGTTCGACCTTGGTGTCGTTTGGAAAGGATATTGCTCAGACATTACTCGGACGTTCGTTTACGGGGAAGCCAGTGAAGAACAACAAACTATTTATCAAACAGTTCTTCAAGCACTTGAAGCAGCAACGGAAGCCAGCCGGGTCGGCGTGACTCTTGGTACATTAGATCAAGCTGCCCGGAAGGTGATTGAACAAGCCGGTTACGGTGACTATTTCACCCATCGTGTTGGACACGGTCTCGGCATCGATGTCCATGAATTCCCGTCACTCGCATCGAACAACTTGCTGACAGCGGAGTCTGGAATCGTATATACACTGGAGCCAGGGATCTATGTCCCGAACGTCGGCGGTGTCCGTATTGAAGATGACATTCATTTAACCGAGAGCGGACCGGAAGCACTGACCCGCTATCCGAAGCACCTCCAATCCTTACCGGTAACAGCCGTACAGTAAACGAAATCAGAATCTAATAAAAACAAAAATCAGGTGGACGGAATTCGAATTCCGCCCACCTGATTTGTATACACAGCCAAATCCAGCTGTTAATCCTTCTTCCGAAAAATCACGGTCGTGATTGATGCACAACATTGACACCACCGGTCACATCAAGAATCGCCCCTGTAATCAGACTGGATTCTTCCGCTACTAAAAACGAAATCGTCCGCGCGATATCTTCTCCGACACCTGTCCGTCCGACCGGCGTCTGTTCATCCGCCGTCGCCTCTTCAATCCGTTTTGACTTATTGTCGCCCACAATATTACCGGGATTGACCATGTTTACCGTAATTCCGTATTCCGCCTCTTCAAGCGCTACACTTTTCGTCAAACTGACCATACCGCTTTTCGCAGCGGCGAATGCAGCTCGCTCCACCCACCCGGGTGCAGATGCACTCTCCGGAAAACCGTATGTAATGATACGTCCGTATTGTTGTTCGCGCATAATCGGAAGGATTTTTCGCAATAACCAAAAACTGGCTGTCAGGTTACCGGTCACTACTTCATTCCACTCTTCATCCGAATAGTCGACAAGCGATTTCCGTTCGAAGATATACGGTCCCGCGTTTAAAATTAACGCGTCAATCCGACCGTGGGCAGTCATCGTTTGTTCAACCGCATCCATCAATTGATTTTGCTGCGTGACGTCCGCTTTAATCAAATGAAGTCGTTCGTGAACAAACGTCGGCTCCGAGCGGTGAAGCGCAGTGACGTGCCACCCCTCCTCGAGTAAACGACGGGTCACCATTTCACCGAGTCCTTTTGTTCCTGCTGTAATTAACGCGTGCCTCATCTTGGCATCGCCTCCTTTCATCTCTTTCCATCTTACGGGTTCCGCTGGCGAAGAACAATTTTAAAATCTCCTTAAATGTTCCTCACCTTCTACTTGAGGGAATGGTATAATAAGGGTGTAAAATCAGAGGAAGACGAAGGGATGGATACAAGATGGCAATCGTATATCATAACATTTTAGTAGCAGTCGACGGATCAAAAGAGGCAGAACGTGCTTTTGAAACGGCGATTGACGTCTCACTTCGAAACAATGCCAAACTCGTCATTGCTCACGTCATCGATACACGGACTTTCGCAACTGTCGAGGCCTACGATCGGACGATTACTGAACGTGCCGAATCCTATGCAAAAGAACTGCTCGATGATTACGTCAAGACAGCTCAGGAGCGTGGTGTAAAAGATGTTGAAGTCGCTATTGAATACGGTTCCCCGAAAGTAACCATCGCCAAAAAACTTGCACCCAACCATAATGTCGATTTGATTATCTGTGGAGCAACCGGCTTAAACGCTGTTGAACGTTTCTTTATCGGTAGCGTTTCAGAAAGTATCACACGTTACGCGAAGTGTGATGTCTTGATTGTCCGTCTTTAATTGAACTCATTTTGAGCACTTTCTCTTTCAAGAGGAAGTGCTTTTTTGGACAAAAAAAATCAATCGCACCAATGTACGATTGATTGAAATGACTTATTTGTATTTAACAGTGACGTTACGACGACCCCAGTTAAATGCTTCGGTACGTGAGTAGTACAAAATGTCCATCTTCTTGCCTTTGATGGCACCACCTGTATCTGCTGCTGTATATGTCCCTTTTAATTTCCCTTTGTAATACACTTTGACTGTTGAACGAAGCGGAATCACACGTGGATCAACTGCTACGACTTTCTTTTTCGAGCTCTTGATGTTCCAGCCGATTGCCGTTAAATTACCGCTACCTGGATCGTATGGTGTATAAGCTGTTGCACTTACGTTTGTGATTGTTTTCCAACCACCTGTTGATTGTTTTTTCGATCCGCTTGATGTGACGACTTTCGAATAACGGGCACTGAGGTACGCCGTTTTTCCTTTATAACTTACTTTATACCAGTTTCCTGTTTTAGCTTTGTACGGTAACGTTTGATTCTTATATAGAAGACCGAGTTTCTTGGACGCTGTGGTAGCTTTCTGGCGAACAATCAGACTATCGACCGACGACTTGACATTTTTTTTAGTTGCAGCTTCCGCTTGAAGACCTGCAAACGAACTGAGTGCTAACAAGACTGCTAAAACACTAGCGATTATTCGTTTCATCATCATGTAATCTCTCCTCCATAATTGTCCCTGTTTTGTAACTTACATTAATATACATGACAAAATGAAGCTGTGCCGTTACATATAGACCACAAAAAGATGACGTCATTGTTACTTTTATATTACAAAAGTCTCATTTTTATCGGTTTCAAACCGTTTTTTCGACAATAATCGGTTTAACTTTCGTTTTCACGTTTTTTATATGACAAACCTTGTAACAAACGTTTTTATTACGAGAAATCATCTCACCTGTTTTCACTCCGTTGAGATGATTTTCTTCAAACAAAAAAACGCCTGAATACAACTTTCGTTGTGATCCAGACGTTTGCTCAAAAAGATTTAATTATGCGTTTTGCTCGACCAATCCACCGATACGAACCGTGTCACGGGCAATCATCAATTCTTCATTCGTCGGAATGATGATGACTTTGACCGGTGAATGCGGATAGTTGATGAACAATTCTTCTCCGCGTGCACCGTTGTTGAGTGAAGGATCCCAATAAACGCCCATGAATTCAAGGCCACGTAAGACACGCTCACGGATCGAATCCGAGTTTTCACCGACACCTGCTGTAAAGATGATGGCATCGACGCCATTCATCTCTGCTGCATACTGACCGATATAGCCATGAATCCGGTTAGCGAAGATTCGTAACGCCATTTCCGAACGGTGATTTCCTTCTGTCGCTGCAGATTCAACATCACGCAGGTCACTTGAAAGACCAGAAAGACCGTAGATGCCTGACTCTTTGTTCATGACATTTAGAACGTCTTCTGCTGTCTTGCCGGTTTTCTCCATCAAGAATGGGATCAAGGCTGGGTCAAGCGAACCAGAGCGCGTTCCCATCGTGATTCCTTCGAGTGGTGTGAAGCCCATTGTTGTATCAAGTGATTCTCCGCCTGCGACAGCTGCGATCGATGCTCCGCTACCGAGGTGACATGAAATCAGACGCAAGTCTTGTAATGGACGGCCCAACAATTCAGAAGCACGTTCCGTGACATATTTATGGCTTGTTCCGTGGAAACCGTACTTCCGGATGCCGTACTCTGTGTAGTATTCGTACGGAAGACTGTACAGGAAGTTTTCTTCCGGCATTGTTTGGTGGAAAGCTGTATCAAAAACAGCGACTTGCGGTACTTCCGGTAAAATCGCTTGGAACGCACGAATTCCGATCAAGTTTGGCGGAATGTGTAACGGACCGAGCTCCGTGTAAGATTCGATGTCTTGCATGACTTCTTCTGTAATGACAACAGAGTCCGCATATTTTTCTTTACCGTGTAACACACGGTGTCCGACACCTTTGATCTCATCATACGATGAGATGATGCCGAATTCCATGAGTTTCTCAAGTGATAATTCAACTGCTTCTTTATGTGTCGCAAGCGGAAGAACATCCGTGTATTTCTGTCCTTCGCCATATTTAATCGTAAAGATGGCATCGTCTTTTCCGACGCGCTCTACTAAACCAACTGCAATCATCGTTTCATTCGGCATCTCAAGTAATTGGAACTTCAGTGACGAACTACCGGCGTTTACTGCCATAATCTTTGCCATGATTTATTTCCCCTTTTCCATTCAAATCGATCGACATTCACATCTGTATGAGTCTTGCTCTTTTTCTGTTCTACACTAGAATAGTCAAATTAACGACAGATTTCAATCACTTTGCGCATTTCATTTTAATTCTGTGTTAATCCATTCATCAATCTGTTTCACCATCCCGCCGAAGGCACGGGCGTCGGTAAACGATGGCAACTCGGCCAACAATGCCTGTTTTGGCATCGTCATACCCGCCAAGTGGTTCCGGACAATCAAATAACTTTTAGCTGCTTGTTCCTGCTTGAACATCGTCAACGGTAACTGGAGGATTCCGACGACATGGGCTTTTGTTTCGAAATATTGCTTCAGCTTACCTTCTGTATCATGTTGAAAGAGTCCGTTCGGAATGACAAACACTCCAAACCCGCCCGGTTTCACATAATTCATTGCTTGTTCGATCAACAGGAAATGGCTGTAACTCATACCTTCATCCCGTTTTAAAACGTATGTTTTCGAGACTTCTTCATCCGGATAATAGCCGATCGGCAAATCTGCCATCGCTAAATCGACCGGATCAAGCAAAAGCGGACGCAAAGCATCCTGATGCGTATAGTTGACCGGATAATCCATGAGTTCAGAAACAGATGCCGACAGTCGAATTAATGTTTCATCCACCTCAACGGCTTCGGCAACCGTATCTTTCGGAAGTTGACTGAGGACAGCATGCAACATACCGCCTGTCCCGCTGCCAAGATCCAGCAGACGGACATCCTCCTTCTTGATTAGTTTCCCGATTAAATAACCCGCAAACAATGCGACGCTGTCCGGTGTCGGCAAGTGATTCGGTTGTGCCTGTTTCATTCCTTCGAGAATGGCAAGTGATACGGCTTTTCGGACGGTTTCCGGTTCTACGTTTTCCGTATGCCGTTCATTCAAACGGTCGATGACTTCCGTCAGACCTTCAAGGTACGGCATGTCTAAATCACGTTCTAATTTACGCGTTTGCTGTGTCAATTCTTTATATAATTTTTCTAGTGATTCCATGTGTGTTCCATCCTTTCAAAACGAAACGGCCCCCGCACTTCTTGGGAGCCGTTCTTTCTCATTACTTTCATTGTAGCGGTTTTACGCCGTTTGTAAACCATTCTTACTTCGTTGTTTTGGCTCCTTTGGCAGCCGCAAGTGCTGATTCAAAATCAACTTCATTCGTTGACTCTTCTAGATATTCTGCATAAACGACTTCATTTGCTGCGTCGATGACGAAGACCGAACGAGCCAGTAAACGAAGTTCTTCGATTGCGACTCCGTACTGTGTACCGAACGAAAGATCACGGTGATCTGACAGCGTCACGACGTTGTCGAGTCCACTCGCCGCACACCAACGACGTTGTGCAAACGGTAAGTCGTTTGAAATCGTCAAGACTGTTACACCTTCAATAGCCGCTGCTTCTTCGTTGAATTTACGTGTTTGGGCATCACAGACACCTGTATCGATTGATGGTACGACACTGATGATTCGAACTCCTTCATACGTATCGCGTGTCACCGGTGAAAGATCGTTTGCTAACACTTCGAAATCCGGTGCCTCTTGTCCGATTTCAACAGGTGTTCCGATTAATGTGATTGCGTTCCCTTTAAATGTTGCCATGTAAATTCCCCATTTCCCGATAGATTCATATGTCGTTTTCCATTCTACTATAGAAATGCCACCACGGTAACACAAGATTTCTGCCCGCACTTCGAGCTGGCAGTACCGATTTTTGTCAAAGACGGGTATAATAAAGGAGTTCATGAAACGCTTTCAAGGGGGAATTGACCATGGCTCGAAACAATGTCTACCTGTATTACCGTAACAAACAAAGACACGAGACGCAGGTACGTAAACTGATTGAAGTAGGAAATCGGTATGGACTGAATGTCGTTCAGGACCACAAACAAGCCAACATCATTGTCTCGATCGGCGGAGACGGTGCCTTCCTTCAAGCGGCACGCTTTACAGGATTCCGGGAAGATGCGATTTATGTCGGGTTTGCCGAAGGACCGAACTCATTTTATTGTGACTTCGATATCAACGATCTCTCTTCGGTTGAAGCCATATTCAAGGAAACCGGAAGCCGTGCTTCTGAAGGTGAAATTGAAGTCCGTCGCTATCCGCTCCTCGAAGCTTCAATTAACGGTGGACCGGGTATGTTGTGTCTAAATGAATGTTCCGTTAAGTCGAGCATCATCAAGTCGCTGGCAATTGAGGTCTATATCGACGGGTTCCTGTTTGAGACATTCCGCGGGGACGGTATGGTCATCTCGACACCAACCGGTTCAACGGCTTACAACAAATCATTATCAGGGGCAATCGTTGATCCATTAATCCATTGTCTTCAAGTCAGTGAGATTGCTTCCGTCAACAACAACCGGTACCGGACACTCGGATCGGCATTCCTCTTGAATCGCGGTCGTAAGTTGTCTTTACGCATCATCGAAGATGGCAACGACTATCCGATCATCGGAATGGACAATGAAGCGCTCAGTTTAAAACGGACAGATTCCGTCGATATTCAATTATCGGAAAAAGAACTCAAGACCGTTAAATTAACGAATAATACATTTTGGCATAAAATCCAACGTTCTTTCCTGTAAAACAAAAAAACTGCCGATTGGCAGTTTTTTTATTTTAATTCATGACTGGCGTCGCCTCAAAAACAGTTCTTCCTGCTTGAACAGTCTCCAGCAACCGGTTGGTTAAGACAGCTTCCCCGCTTAACATGTAGAAATCCTGTTCAAAGATGACGAAGTCTGCATCGTATCCCGGAAGCAACATTCCTTTTCGTCCATGTGTATCGGTTGCGATATGTGGATTTTTCGTGAACAACAGCAGGGCTTCATACATTGATAATACTTCGTCCGTCTTATTGATGTTACCTGCTGTCCCCGTCGTCGCAGCATACAAGGCACGCCGGACATCCGGACTTGAAATCGGCGCATCGGATCCACCGCACAGAAGCGCTCCCGTATCCGCAAGAGATTTCAGCCGATAGGCCCAGTCCAAGCGATTCAACCCGAGTCGGTCTTGCGCAAAATCAGCATCATCGAGCAGGAAGACCGGTTGGACATCGATCAAGACCGGCAATTTTCGAATTCGTGCCAACAACTCCGGACGTACGACCGTTGCATGAATGATTCGGTCCCGTGTCCCTTTTGGAGCCGGGTATTTTTCAAGGACGGCTACGAAACGTTCGATCGCCAAGTCCCCGATGACGTGTGCCGCTACCGTAAAGCCGTAACTCCGGGCCCGTTTGACGAGTTGTTCCAACTGTTCCGGAGAATGGACTTCGATGCCGCGTGTCGTCGCATCATCCGAATATCCTCTGCCAAGCAGTGCCGTCCGTCCTCCGAGCGCCCCGTCGACGAACAGTTTCATCGCACCGGTCGACAACGTCGGCGGCAGGACGGGATTCAGTTGAATAAGTTGATCAATGACTAAATGATGAACGAGCAGATGAGCATGGAATCCCGTTTCTTCCGTCACTTCCCGGTATGCTTGCAAGACTTCTTCTAAATCGCCATGATACGCCAAATCTTCCGTATGCGCAGCAACAATACCATGACGGTACAAATCTTTAATGGCTGACCGCAACGAGGATTTATTCCGCTCGACTGAGCCCGATTGCAGGGCATACAACGGTTCGATCGCCGCATCATAAAGAAATCCGTCCGCTTCTCCCGATTCGAGTAACCCGATTTTCCCACCTTCAATGACGGTTGACGATTTGTATCCCAACTGTTTGAACAAAACATCGTTGACGAGTACGGTATGCCGATCCGTCCGCTTCAACAAGGCCGGTTCTGTCGGAAAGAGCTGATTTAACCATGCTTTCGTCGGTGCCCGGTCAAGCTTCGTTTCATCGTATCCTTCTGCCACATGTAATCCGTTAACGGCTTCTGCCTCGACGAATGCTTTTCCCAATTCCGCTAACGTGGCATAACGCGACGCATCCACACGTCCGATGGCTTCACCGTATCCGATCAAATGAATATGTGCATCGGTGAAAGCCGGATAAACCGCTTTCCCGTTCAAATCAACGATCGACAGAATCCGTCTTCCAAACCGCCGTCGTAACTTGCTTTCTTCACCCATGGCAATGATCCGTTCTCCTTCAATGAACATCGCCGAGTGAATATCTGTTTCGTGCGTCATCGTTCGAATGATTCCGTTTACGTACAGTTTCCCCATCTCAATCGCTCCCTTTTTTTACAAAAACAGGGTGACCTGGACGGCCACCCTGAATTGTCAGTGATGATTATGCATGCATCGTTTCCGGTTGACCACATGCTTTTCGAATACGTTCAATCGAATTAGGATCAAATTGTTGCAGTACTTGTTCTCCTAACGCAATCGTCCGTTCATAGTCTCCTGCAAGGAACTTCGTCTCAGCAATCGTCAACGACATATGTATCTCGTTATCTTGTCGGCGGAATCGATTGGCGTATTGAACGAGCCGTTCTGCATAAGTGACTTCGAATACTACTTTATCTATCCGTTCTTGCAATGTTTTAAACGTTCCGTTGACATCTTCGCTTTGGGAAACGATGTAATGGACGTTAAACGGTAACTCTTCGAGCCGTGTTTCAAGCGTCTGCAGCGAACGACTTGATGCTTGTAAAGCTTCTTCGACGTCTGCAGGGATTTTCGGAAGACCGAGTCGTTTTAAGCGCAAGCGGATGGTCGATAACAATTGTCGCCATTCGGCAACACGTTGACGGACTTCTGTTTCTTCTTTCCGTAACGCCTGCAATTCAACCGCGAATCGTTCGTATTGAAGCATCAATTGTTCTTCCAATCGGACAGCATCCCGCATTTGATCTTCCAGCATACTGAAGGGGATGATCCGGCTTGCAATCGATTCATCCAAATCTTTCGCTGCTCCAAATAATATTTCTTCATCCCGTTGAATCGATTCGTAATGTTCTCCTAAATCTGCCGAAATCTCATAGTTTTCCCGCAACATGCTGAATTCTTGTGCCAATTGATGAACCTTTTCACGCATCCGTAATGCTTTTTGCTTCAATGATTGATTTTCTTTTTTCACATGGTGCCGGGCATCGACTTCACGACGGAACGTATCGTACATTTGGTCGATATCTGAAGCAAGTTGCTGCACCTGCTCTTCAAGTCCGTTAATTTCAAGGAATTCGAGCTTCTTGACGAGACTCAAACGTTGTTCTTCAAATCGTTTGATATCAGATTGCATACCGAGTGGTTCAAGCGGATACCCATCTAATGTCATCTCTTTATAGCCGGCTCCGAGCTGATCAATGCGCTGTCTCAATTCGTGAGCGAGTGTCTTCCACTGCTGTGGAATCACTTCGACGAGTTGACGTGTTTCTTCTACTTTTGTTTCAAGTAACAAACTTGTCTCATAGGCTTTCGTCACTTCACCCGCTTCTTCAAAGGCAACCATCTCAATCCGTAACTGGTCAATCTGTTCCGCCTGTTCTTCCAATTTAGGTAACGCAGGTCCGAATGACGTCGCCTGCAACAATAACGATTTACGAATTTGACTGGAGTTTGTTTCGCCTTGTGCCTTAAGCTCCGCCAAGACCGATTGATTTGTCTTGAACGTCGACATGTCTACCAGCATCCCATCAATTAATCCCTCGAGTTCGGCAATTAATTGTTCTGTTACCTCCAGATCATTTTTAACCGCAACAAACCGGTAACGATCCAGCCCTTCTTCCGCTCGATATAATGTCTCATCGATTTGTGCGACGTGGACTGTCACTAACTCCTCCCATGCCTGATGCCAGGAAGTGAATTTCGTCTCCGTCTCACCCGCCATCGGGAGTTCCTTCAGTTCTTGCAACTCCTTCGGAATCGACGCGCTGATGATTCCTTGTTTCCGAAGATCAAGTTCATCGATTTTCGTATAATATTTTTTCCGACTGATCATGCTAAACAGCATGACGAGTAATACGATGACGATGACACCAATCACCCATGCCCACATTTGCTACGACCTCCACCCTATCAAGCGACTTTATATTTTGAGAAATTCGCTTTAATCTTATCCTTATAATAGTATAGCGCAACCGATTTGCATAGATTTACTCGGGCTTTTACTAATTTCTTCCGAATTTTTAGCCGGGTTTCTTGAAATCAATTGTTTGTCAGTCGTGTGAAAACCCGATAAGATGATTAAAATATGATTTTTCAGGAGGAATTCTATATGTTTGAGACAACGACTTATGATGGTGACCGGACAAAACAATACGAAATGCTGAATAAACAGCTTGATGCGTTACTGACTGGGGAAACGAATCAGATTGCCAACCTTTCAAATGCAAGTGCCTTACTCGGTCAATTTCTCGACCGGACGAACTGGGTCGGGTTCTATTTAATGGACCCGGAACAAAACGAGTTGGTCCTTGGTCCATTCCAGGGACTGCCGGCGTGTGTCCGGATTCCGCTCGGACGGGGAGTTTGCGGAACAGCCGCTCAGGATCAAACAACACAACTCGTCATGGATGTCCATGCGTTCCCGGGACATATCGCCTGTGACGCAGCAACTAATTCGGAAATCGTCGTGCCGTTGATCAAAGACGGAAAAACGATCGGCGTCCTCGACATCGACAGTCCTGAACTCAACCGCTTCGACGAAACGGATCAAGCCGGTCTTGAAGCATTCAGCGAAATTCTTCTTCGCCATATTTGATTGACAGCAGGAATCAGCAGACGTATACTTGTAAAAGTGCAGAAATGATAACGATAGCGGTCAAATCGCTTACGTATCACATTTCATGACTCGGCTTTGCCGGAGGGGCATCGTGTAACTTTGCTATCAAGCGAGGGTGCCACATCATGAAATGGGCGTAACGTGGGTTTGATGGCGTTATTATTTTTATGCAAATAATAACGAACACTAAGGAGGAGTCTTATTATGGCTCGCTATACAGGTCCAGCTTGGAAACTTTCACGTCGTCTCGGTATCTCACTTACTGAAACAGGAAAAGAAATCGCAAAACGTCCGTACGCTCCAGGACAACACGGTAACAGCCGTCGCAAAATGTCTGAGTACGGTCTCCAACTTCAAGCGAAGCAAACGCTTCGTCACATGTACGGAGTAAACGAACGCCAATTCAACCGTATCTTCAACGATGCTGGCAAAATGCCTGGTATCCACGGTGAGAACTTCATGTTCTTACTTGAAGCACGTCTTGACAACGTTGTTTACCGTATGGGTATGGCTCGTACACGTCGTGCTGCTCGTCAGCTCGTCAACCACGGTCACATCCAAGTTGATGGCGCTCGCGTCGACATCCCGTCGTTCCGCGTGAAACCAGGTCAAACGATCTCAGTTCGCGAAAAATCAAAGAACTTTGTCGTTATCAAAGAAGCACTCGAAGTTGCACCAGCAACTAAAGACTTCGTTACTTTCGATGCTGAGAAGCTCGAAGGAACGTTCGTCCGTCTTCCAGAGCGTTCTGAATTGAACGATCAAATCCAAGAACAACTCGTCGTTGAGTACTACTCACGTTAATCAGTTGTTTCAAGCATCCACTCCGGTGGGTGCTTTTTTTGTTTCCCTTTTTCACGTTTTGTGTTAACCTTTATTTTATATTGGTTAACACAAAACATAGAGGACGTGTCATCTTATGAAAACAAAAGATCTTACATTTATCGCTTTAGGTGCTGCCATCATTTCTGCGGTCAGTTTACTGCCGCAACTTCAACTCGTCGGTCCGGTACCAATCACGCTTCAAATGCTCGCCATCATGACGGTCAGTGCCATTCTCGGTGCCAAACGCGGTGGACTGGCTGTCCTGATCTTCTTATTGCTTGCCGCTGCCGGTCTTCCCTTACTTGGTGGAAAAGGAGGACTTGCCCCATTCGTCGGTCCGACCGTCGGTTATCTGATTGCGTTCCCGATTGCCGGTTTCTTCATCGGTCTCGTCGCTGAAAGGACACGCCGTTTCATTCCGCTATTCATCGGGATGCTCGTGTTTGGACTCGGACTCGTTTATCTGCTCGGCACGTTCGGTTTGATGGCCGTCTTGCATCTGTCGTTCCTCGATGCCCTGACAATCAACATTCCGTTTATTCTCGGTGATGTCCTAAAAGCGTTGCTCGCAACAACGATCGCCGTCCGTTTGCTTCCCCTTCGCCTGTTCCGTGTCGCTTAAACAAAAAAAACAACGCTGACGAAATCGCCAGCGTTGTTTTTTATTCGCTTCAAGCGTGCTCGAGCACGAAGTATTTCTTTTTCCCACGACGGATGATCGTGAAATCACCAATCGCATCTTGTTTCGTAATCTCTTTTGTCAATTCCTGTTCTCGGTCCCCATTGATGTAAATCGCACCGTTTGTCACATCTTCGCGTGCTTGACGCTTCGACGGACTGATTTGGGCTTCGACAAGGATGTCGACCAGGTTTGTTGCCTCTCCCAGTGCGAAACGTGGCATTCCTTTGAAGGCATCGGCAATATCTTCTGCTTTCAACGATTTGATTTCACCGCTGAACAATGCTTTTGTAATCCGTTCCGCTTGTTCGAGTGCCTCTGCGCCATGAACGAGAACTGTCATTTCTTCTGCCAACCGGCGTTGTGCAACTCGTTTTTCAGGTGCCGTCTCGACTTCCTGTTGAAGGGCGTTGATTTCGTCAGGTGTCAGGAACGTAAAATATTTTAAGAACTTGATGACATCAAGGTCATCGACGTTGAACCAAAACTGGTAAAACTCGTACGGTGTCGTTTTATCAGCATCGAGCCAAACTGCTCCACCGGCCGTTTTCCCGAATTTTTGACCATCCGATTTCGTAACGAGCGGCACTGTGATTCCGAAAGCCTTTTGGTCATGACCGACGCGGCGAATCAATTCCATTCCTGCCGTGATGTTTCCCCACTGATCACTTCCACCGACCTGCAGGCGACATCCTTCATTTTCGTACAGCTTCAAGAAATCGAACGATTGAAGCAACATGTAGGAGAACTCCGTGAACGAGATTCCGTTTTGCAGACGTGAGTCAACGGAGTCTTTCGCCAACATGTAGCTGATCGGGAAATGTTTCCCGATGTCGCGCAAGAAATCAATGATTGTCAAATCCTTTGTCCAGTCAAGATTGTTTGCAATCGTTACGGGATTTTCGCCATCAAGCGGCAAAAAGCGTGACAATTGTCCTTTAATCCGGTTGGCGAATTCTTCGACGATATCCGATGTATTCAATGAACGTTCTGTCGAGCGGCCACTCGGATCACCAATCATTCCCGTTGCCCCTCCGACTAATCCAATCGCATGGTGTCCCGCTTGTTGGAAACGTTTTAACACAAGAATCGGCAATAAGTGTCCGATGTGGAGTGAATCTGCTGTTGGATCAAATCCAGTGTATAGTGTCGTCGGACTTTCAAGTAATTCTTTAATTCCTTCTTCGTCCGTCATTTGACTGATCAATCCGCGAAACTCTAAATCTTCCAGTAACGTCATCTGTCTTCCCCCTAAAATAGTCTAAAAAAAACCGTCCCCTCGTCTGAACGAAGGGACGGAATATTCCGTGGTACCACCCTAATTGCATGAACCTCATGCCACTTAGATTGCCGATAACGGGGCAGACCGCCTGATTTCTCAAGAAGCTCCTGGAAGCGTAATTCATGAAGCGCTATGTCCTAGTTCGCAGCACCACTAGGTCTCTGATACAGGGAGCGGTTCATTACTTTTTTCCAATCACAGCTGATTCTACTATACGTTTGATTAAGATGTTTCCATGATACGTTGAAGCAGAATCCACTGTCAAGCCATTTTCTAATACTTCAGTTATGGTATAATACGTCTATCTGTGATTTAATGTTAATTTACACCCAAGTTTAAGATGTAAAGGAGATCATTTATGCGCGAGAACTGGTTCAAGTTTTGGAATCATCCCCGGACGAAAGCCGTTCGGCACTGGTCGAATATCACATACGACGTATCTTGGAATATCATTTTATTCCTCATCATAGGGGTCTTGTTAGTCGGAAGTTTTTCTGTCGGAGCAGCGGGCGGTTATTTCGCTTCGCTTGTCAAAGATACAAAAGCACCGAAACTGACAGAAATGAAACAACAAGTAAACAGTTATGCCATTACGAGTGAGATTTATTGGGGAAGTGGCGAAAAGCTGACGAACATTGCCACGGACGAAGAACGTCAACCTGTCAATATTAAGGAAATTTCTCCTTATCTGCTCGATGCTGTCCTATCGACAGAAGATGTTGATTTTTACGAGCATGATGGAGTCGTACCAAAAGCTACATTACGTGCCGTCTTACAAGAGGTGACGAACTCGTCTTCCCGGACAGGCGGAAGTACGTTGACACAACAGTTGATCAAAAACCAAATCCTCACGAATGAAGTCTCGTTTGAACGGAAAGCCAAAGAAATCATTTTGGCTCTGCGTCTCGAAAATGCGATGACAAAAGATGAGATCCTGCAAGCTTATCTGAATGTCGTTTCGTTTGGTCGAAATTCACTGGGACGAAATATCGCCGGAATCGAAGCTGCGTCACGTGGTGTGTTTAACAAACCGGCCAAAAAACTGACGTTACCACAAGCTGCTTTCCTCGCAGGTATTCCAAAAAATCCTTACTACTACACACCTTACCTTCAAGGTGGAGTGGTCAAAAAAGATTTGACGCCGAGTACCAACCGGATGAAAACGGTCTTAAAGCGAATGTATGTCGCGAAAAGCATTACAAAAGCACAATATGAGAAAGCTGTAAAATACGATATTACAAAAGATTTTTCTAAAACATCAAAACGTTCACGTGATACGTATCCGTATGTCTATGATTTAGCTGAAAAAGAAGCACTTAAAATCATGACAAGCTATTTCATGAAACAGGACGGGATCAAAGAAGATGAGGTTAAACCTTCTGAACTTGCCGAAGTCAAAGCCAATTATCGGGATCAGGCATTGATTGCGATGCGACAAGGTGGATATAAAATTCATTTGACACTGGATAAAAAGATTCACGAAGCGATGCAAACACCGGCTAAAAATGCGTCGAACTTCCCGAGTGCGCCGCAATACAAACAAGTCGTCAATCCAAACACGAAAAAGACAGTCACGAAAAAAGATCCGGAAGAAACCGCTGCTGTCATGGTTCAAAATGAAACAGGTCGGATTTTAGGATTTGTTGGTGGACGTTATACGGATGGAACAGCCGATGACTTCAACCGTGCTTTCCAGGCGAAACGTCAAATCGGTTCGACTGCTAAACCAATTCTTGTTTATTCGAACGGAATTGAAAATGGATTAATCACACCGGCATCGACCATTAATGACGAAGAGTATTATTACCAGACCGTTCCGCGTCAACCCGGTGATAATCCAATCAACAATGAAGGCGGACGTTACCGTGGAAACGTCACCGTACGCGAAGCATTGGAACTGTCTCTAAACGTTCCTGCCGTTAAAACGTACGAGAAGATGAATATGTCGAATTCGATTCAAAAATTAGTCGATATGGGAATTGAAATTCCGGATAATATCCGCTATGCCCCATCTGCCGCTTTAGGAACGATGGAAATTACACCAGTTGAACTTGCCGGAGCTTATGCAACGCTTGCCAACTACGGTGAATACGTCAAACCGTATGTCATTTCGAAGATTACGAAAGACGGTAAAAACATCTATAAAGCAAAATCAAAGAAAAAGCGTATCTACCAAGATCGTACCGCTTATTTGACGCTTGATATGATGCGGGGTGTCTTTGATAAAGGAACGGCGCAATATGCCAATTCATTACTCAAGGTACCTGGTGATTGGGCAGGTAAAACCGGGACGACCAATGAAATCAAAGACTCGTACCTGGTCGGTTCAACACCTGGTGTCACCCTTGCCGTTTGGACCGGACATGACCAAAACAACTCATTGATGGGTGCAACCACGTACTATCAACGGACACAAAATCTTTGGGCTCAAATGGCGAATCTGACGTATAACGCAAACAGCAGTTACTTTAAGTCAGGTGCCCGATTCAATCAGCCGGCCTCTGTCAGTGCAGATGACTTCAAAAACACCGGTCGTTTCAAAGAGGAAGACCAAAAGAAAAAAGAAGCGGAAGCAAAGAAAAAAGCAGAAGCAGAAGCAGAAAAGAAAAAACAAGCCGAACAAGATAAAAAGAAAGCGGATGAAGCAAAAGCCAAAGCGGAAGCGGATGCCAAACAGAAAGCGGACGATACAAAAGCCAATGCCGACGCGGATGCTAAACAGAAAGCAGACGAAGCAAAAGCGAAAGCTGATGCGGATGCCAAACGCAAAGCAGACGAAGCAAAAGCGAAAGCCGACGCGGATGCCAAACGCAAAGCAGACGAAGCAAAAGCGAAAGCCGACGCGGATGCCAAACGCAAAGCAGATGAAGCAAAAGCGAAAGCCGACGCGGATGCCAAACGCAAAGCGGATGAAAAGCAGAAAAACGCTGAGTAATCTAAGTTCCGTCACTAAAGCATCGACTCTAAAAGAGTCGGTGTTTTTTTAGTTTCCGTTCAAAACAAAAAAACAAGACCACCTACTTCCGCTTTCTCCGGAAATAAGTGGTCTGTTTTTATAAGATAAACTTAGTCTTCCATCGTCGAAAGATCTCCTGTTTCAAGATTCAATTCCCAAGCCTTTAAGACACGGCGCATGATTTTACCGCTGCGTGTTTTAGGCAGTTTATCGCGGAAGTCGATTTCGCGAGGAGCCGCGTGGGCTGCCAGCCCCTCTTTAACGAATTTTTGGATTTCTTGTTTAAGTTCTTCTGTCGGCTCATATCCATCTCTTAGCGAAATGAAAGCTTTGATGATTTCACCACGAACCGGATCCGGTTTCCCGATGACACCCGCTTCTGCAACAGCCGGATGCTCAACCAAGCGACTTTCTACTTCGAATGGTCCAACACGTTCTCCGGCAGTCATGATCACATCATCGACACGACCTTGGAACCAGAAGTAGCCTTCATCGTCCATATAGGCCGAATCACCTGATACATACCATCCTTTGAAGAAATACGACTCGTATTTTTGTGGATTGTTCCAAATTTGACGCATCATCGAAGGCCATGGTGTTTTTAACGCTAAATTCCCCATCCGGAAAGGAGGCAACTCGTTTCCTTGATCATCTACAATCGCTGCTTGCGTTCCCGGAATCGGTTTCCCCATCGATCCTGGTTTGATATCCATTGATTTGTAGTTACAGATCATCATAGCACCCGTCTCCGTCATCCACCATGTATCGTGAATGCGTTGATCGAAAGCTTCTTTTCCCCACCGGATGACTTCCGGGTTAAGTGGTTCTCCGACCGAAAGGACATGCCGTAAACTGGACAGATCATGTGTATTTGCAATTTCCGCCCCAGCACCCATCAACATCCGGAAAGCTGTTGGTGCACTGTACCACACAGTCACTTTATATTTCTCGATGACACTGTACCAGAAGTCAGGATTAAATCGACCGCCAACGACAACATTCGTCGCACCGTTCAAAAAAGGTGCAAAGATACCGTAGCTTGTTCCTGTGACCCAACCTGGATCAGCTGTACACCAATAAACATCTTCTTCTTGTAAGTCGAGGACCCAACGTCCTGTCATCATATGTTGAATCATTGCGTTCTGAACATGTAAGACGCCTTTCGGTTTACCGGTCGAGCCCGATGTATAATGAAGGATTAAACCATCTTCCCGGTCTAACCAGACCGGTTCAAATGATTCAGATGCTTGATTGAACGCTTGTCGGAAATCCTTGATTTTATCATCTTCCTCTACGTCTTCATCAACTAAGAGAATCTGTTCGAGTGATGTCAGTTCATCAACAGGGACGCGTGGTAATAATGCTTTTGTCGTAATCAACATTTTTGCTTCCGAATCCAACAAGCGATCCCGGACTGCTTGTTCCATGAAAGCTTCAAATAACGGGCCGACGATCGCACCGACTTTCAACGCACCGAGTAAAGCAAAATACAATTCCGGCGAACGTGGCATGAAAATGAAAATCCGATCTCCAGCTTCGATACCCGCATCTTTTAAGACGTTGGCCGCTTTATTTGTCATTCGTTTCATATCAGCATACGTAAACGTTTGTTCCGTTGTCCCGTCAAAATAAATCAGCGCCGTCTTATTGGCACGTTCACCTTCTGCATGACGATCGATTGCTTCGTAGGCCATGTTGACTTTCCCCGTCGTCGACCACGAAAAATATTGTTCCGCTTCTTGCCAATCGTATGAATCTGAACCATCATATTCGGATAACCAATGCTTACCCGGAAGCGCTTTCAAAACTTTCATGTCTCGTTCCTCCCCTTCGCTGTTCTCTCCTACATTATAAGCTAGTTAGCCTGTAGTTCAATCAATTTGCCGTCAATTTGTTAAAAAATCCCTCTCTTTCTTTCTCTGCTTTCGATTATAATGAACAGGAAGGTGGTGACGCTTACATGTTTGAAAAACAATTCAATCATCGTACTCATGAAACATCGCTTGGTCCAGTAGAAATCGAAGGACCAGTCACAAGCCAGGTACTTGCTGCTTATACACTTGATCCAGGCCTAACAGCTTTTCGACAACCTGCGGAACAGCATGAAGCACTCGTTGAAATCGCCGCTTTGGAAGAAGGACGTATCATCATCGCCCGACAAGGAAATGACATCATTGGCTATGTAACGTTTCTGTATCCCGATCCTTATGAGACATGGAGCGAGGGGAATAATCCGTATATATTGGAACTCGGTGCCATCGAAGTAGCGGCCCGCTTCCGGGGACAACAAATCGGAAAAAAACTCTTAGAAGTTTCGATGCTTGATCCAGCGATGGAACAATATTTAATTTTAACGACAGAATATTATTGGCACTGGGATTTAAAAGGAAGTGGTTTGTCTGTTTGGGATTACCGTAAAATCATGGAAAAAATGATGAACCACGGTGGGTTGGTCTTTTTCCCGACGGATGATCCAGAAATCGCCTCGCACCCTGCCAACTGTTTGATGGCACGAATCGGTAAACATGTCGCACCTGAAGTCGTCGCGCATTTTGATGCATTACGGCTCCGTCGTCGCTTCATGTACGATTAAGGAGGGCTCGCATGTTAATCGAACAAATCATGAAGACACATTGTATTACGATTCAACCTACAAACTCGATTGCTCACGCCGCCGAGTTGATGCGCCGTCACCAAATTCGGCATTTGCCTGTGATAAATGCCCGACAGGAACTGTTAGGCTTAATTGGTCTGCAGGAGATACAAAGTGCCAGCAGTGTGTTTCACCCGGAAACTTTTTTAAAGGATCAACAAAATGCGGTATCAAGCATCATGCAACGAATACCAATCATGGCTCACCCTCTTGATTTCATCGAAGATGCGGCTGTCTTATTTTATGAACATCGCCTCTCCTGTCTTCCGATTGTTCGGGGACGTCGCTTAGTCGGTTTAATAACAGAAACGGATTTGCTCCGGACCTTCGTCCAATTAACCGGTGCACTAGAACCGAGTTCACAAATCGAAGTCCGTGTCGAAAACACGGCAGGAACACTCGCTAAAATCGCTGGACTCCTGGCGAAAACAAACGTCAATATTTTAAACGTCTTAGTCTATCCTACAGATGATCCATACGTTCGGATCGTTGCTTTTCGTGTCCAAACGATGAACCCGATTCGCGTCATCGAAAAATTACGAAAGGAAGGATTTGATGTGGTTGGTCCTGATATGAGCCGATGAAAGAGTTTGCTTATGTATACAGCAAAGAAGAGGCTGCCTACCGCTTCTCCGACTCCCATCCGTTTAATCCGATTCGACTCGAATTAACCCTGTCCTTATTGGAAGCAACCGGTGCCCTCGAGAATATCGACTGCATCGTCCCCCGTCCGGCAACAGACGAGGAATTATCGTTGATTCACGATCCGGATTACATACAGGCGGTGAAACTCGCAGGACACGGCGAACTTTCTCCGATGAAGGCGCAAATGTACGGATTAGGAACCGAAGACACCCCTCTTTTTGACCAGATGCATGAAAGTGCAGCCTTGCTCGTCGGCGGAACGATTGAAGCATGCGAGCTTGTCCTGTCCGGTCAATACCGGCGGACATTCCATATCGGAGGAGGTCTGCATCACGGCTTTCGCGGACGGGCTTCCGGTTTTTGTATCTACAACGACACTGCCGTCGCGATGGCAGCCATGATTCAAAAATACGATTGCCGGATTTTATATGTCGATACCGATGCCCATCACGGCGATGGTGTTCAATGGGCGTTTTACAACCGGGCGGATGTCATGACGTTGTCACTTCACGAAACCGGACGTTACTTATTTCCCGGAACCGGAATGGTGACGGAGCGTGGAGCAGAAGAAGGTTATGGTTGGAGCTGGAACGTTCCCTTTGACGCCTTTACGGAAGACGCTTCTTTTTTACATGCCTACCGGACTGTCCTGTTTGAAGCATGTGAACTCTTTAAGCCGGATTTGATCATTACTCAAAATGGCGCCGACGCACATGCCCTTGACCCGTTGACCCATCTGTCGTTAACGATGGAGAGCTACGAACAGATTCCTCAAATCGCTGTTGAGGCTGCTGACCGGTACACAGGCGGCCGGATTGTAGCTTTAGGTGGTGGCGGTTACGACTGGTACCGCGTCGTCCCTCGCGCCTGGAGTCAAGTATTTGCTGCTTTAACGAATCAATCTCCCTTCCATGGGAATCTTCCGGAAGAATGGATTAAGCGATGGCAGAAAGAGAGTCCGAATGTTCCGGTGACATGGGCCGATCCTGTTCCGCTGTATCCGATGATTCCTCGTCGTCCGGAAATCGAAGAAAAAAACTGGGAGACCGTTAAACGATTACTGTGGCCGTTCGTCGATGATTCTAAAAAAGAACACTTATCGTTCTCCTCCCCTTATTCAAATGATTAAAAATGTCTTGTTCTTTTCACAATTACTTCGTGGGCATTTCACAAGTTCTTGTTATACTGAATAAGCTTTCATTACTTTATTTAGTAAACGAAAATTGGGGGAATCCGTGTTGAAGAAAAAAACAATAGGCTTCATGGGGATGTTTTTCGCGACAGGACTTTTGCTTGCCGGATGCGCGAATGACAAACAAGCAATGGATCACGATACAATGCAAGGATCCGGAAAAAAAACAGTCGACGTTAAGGTTGATGTACCGGCGAAGACGATGGAAAATCAAAAAGTGGTTTTCCAAGCGACAGCACTTGAAAATAAAAAGGCTGTTAATCTGGAAAACGTAGCTTTCGAAGTCTGGAAAGCGGATGAAAAAGAAGCGGTTCATCAAAAGTTTAAAGCGGCATTGAAAAAGACAGGTACTTATCAAGCCGAAGCCAAGCTTGCTGAAGGCGAATACGAAGGACTTTATCATATCAATGATAAAAACGGACTTCACCATATGGATAAAATCTCATTCGTCGTCATGGATCACTCGCACGAAGACGCGAAAAAGAACACGACTGAACATACACACAAACACGCTACCGTTGAAGGATTATCCGTTCATTATATGGGCGCTAAAACAGTGAAGACCGGGGCAAAATTCCCCGTCTCCTTTCATGTCTTTCTAAACGGCACACCACTCAAGGCAGATGTTCAAATTGAAGTCATCGAACCCGGTGTCGAAAAACATACGTATCTGCCGCTCACTAAAAAATCGGATCAATACGTAGGTGAAGTCTCGTTGACACATCCAGGAGAGACCATCGTCCGACTTCATGTCGAGAACGATCAATTACACCATCACCAAGACCAAACGATAGTCGTTAAACGATGAAAAAAAGTCTGTTTCTTTTCCGGTTGGAAAAAGAACAGACTTTTTTTTGATCAAGAACGGGTAGAATCCCGTTGTTCGATTCGGTGTGGTAAGGTCACATCGTTTGTCTCGATTTCTTCTTTGTTGAGGATTTTCGTCAACAAACGCATTGAAACGGCTCCGATATCATACATCGGTTGAACGACCGTCGTCAGTTTTGGACGAATCATCGTTGCAAGACGCGTGTTATCATGACCGATGACTTCGAAGTCTGCCGGAACTTGATGACCAGCGTCTTGAAGAGCATGAATGACACCAAGCGCCATTTCATCTGTCCCTGCAAAAATCGCACGTGGACAAGCATCGCCAAGTTCAAGTAATTGGTTCATCGCTTTCATGCCTGAATCGTACGTGTAGTTTCCAAGGACAACATTTTGCTCATCAAACGGTAAATTGGCTTCTTCCAACGCACTCCGGTAGCCGGCAAATTTCTTTTCTCCATTAATCTGTTGTTCAAGTGGTCCAGTAATGAATCCAATCCGCTTATGACCATTGTCAATCAGAGATTTTACAGCATCATGTGCAGCACTTTCGTAATCAATATTAACGGCCGGAAGATCATAATCTTGGTTTAAAGTAGCCGCCAATACGATTGGAACAGGTGATGTTTTAAATTCACGGACAAGATCTTCATGAAGGCGCCCACCCATGAAGATGATTCCATCGACTTGTTTACCAAGTAACGTATTCAACAAATGAATTTCTTTTTCAGGATTTTGGTCTGAGTTACATAGGATGATATTGTACTTATACATCGTTGCAACGTCTTCAATTCCCCGTGCTAAATCTGCAAAAAAGATATTTGAAATATCCGGTACGATGACGCCGACAGTCGTCGTTTTCTTACTGGCAAGACCTCGTGCGACGGCGTTCGGACGGTAGCCGAGTTGGTCGATGGCATCCTGTACTTTTTTCCGCGTCGACGGTTTGACATTCGGATTTCCATTCACTACACGCGAGACGGTCGCCATGGAGACCGCGGCTTCCCGTGCGACATCATAAATCGTTATATTACTGTTCAAAACAAATTCCTCCTTATTTTAGACAACCTTTTTGTTTTCATTCTTGTTTTCATTTTTAGGCAACACGAAAGGAAGACAGGAAAAGATAACTTTCTTTTCCCATTCTTCCCTCATTGTAAAACGTTTTCATTCGCTAAAGAACAGTCTTTTTAGAAAATCATTGAACGTTTAGTGCCGGAAAAGTAGAAGTCAGATTCTCGATGAACGAATCGAACTCATTAAAATCTAATTGTTGGTTTGCATCCGATAACGCAAGCGCCGGAAACGGATGTACTTCTACCATAACAGCATCTGCTCCGATCGCATACGCTGCTTTTGCAGTCGGAAGAAGTAAATCTTTACGGCCCGTCGAATGGGTTACATCGACCATGACCGGAAGATGTGTTTCTTGTTTGAGAATCGGAACGGCAGAGATATCGAGTGTATTGCGGGTCGCCCGTTCATACGTCCGAATTCCGCGTTCGCATAAGATGACCTGTTCATTCCCGCTTGCCATGATGTATTCCGCAGCGTACATGAACTCTTCAAGTGTAGCAGACAAACCCCGTTTCAACAGAACCGGCTTGTTCGTTCGCCCTACTTCTTTCAACAAGTCGAAGTTTTGCATGTTGCGGGCACCGACTTGAATGATGTCCACGTAAGGCAGAGCTGATTCAACTGCGCTTGGTGTCATGATTTCAGTAATGACATGAAGACCGTGCGCATCAGCTGCTTTTTTCAACATCTTTAATCCGTCTAATCCAAGACCTTGGAAATCATATGGTGATGTCCGCGGTTTGTAAGCACCGCCACGCATGAAGCGTACACCATGCTTTGCCAGTTGTTCTGCCACCTCAAAGACCTGTTCTTCACTTTCGACCGCACACGGTCCTGCAATCAATTGTTGGGAACCGTCACCAATCACATCATCCCCGATGCGAATGATCGTATTCGTCGGTTTTTGTTTTCGGGAGACCAACAACTTCCGTGTCCGATCCTCCCCTTGAAGTTCAAGTGAAGCTTTGAAAATTTCTTTAAATACGTGCTGTAGGCGTCCTGTTTCAAATGGACCATGATTGCTCGCTGCAATCGATTCAAGCATCTGACGTTCACGGACCGGATCATACCGATCGATTCCCTGGGCACGTTTGACTTCACCGATTTCAACCGCTATTTCCCCTCGTTTATTGATTAACGCCAGTAACTCAGCGTTTACTAAATCAAGTTCATCCCGTAAACGTTTCAATTCTGCATGTTGATCCATTCTTCTACCACTCCCTAATCAGCATATAGCTCGTAATAGCAACTAATTATAGCGAACTCTTGTGAAATTGTACATAAATAAAGCGTACTCACTATTTAAAGTCAGTGAGTACGCTAAAACGTTGCTTATTTTTTAGGTTGTTTTTCATGACTTAACTTTGCCTGGGGATCATTGTCCTCATCTTCTGTATCTTCTTCGTTCTCTTCTCCTTCGAGATCTTCACGTAATTCAGATAGCTCAGCAACCGTTTCAGTATCAAGTTGTTCTGCTACCGGAGCCCCGTCCACTTCGTCACCGATTTCTCGTTCGATATCACGGACCAATTGTTCCGCTTCTGCAAGTGCAGCATCGATGCTCGATTGGTCTTTTTCAAAACCGGCATATTGTGCCGCTTCCTGGACCGTCGGATTCTTTTTCGCTTTTTCAATGACAGGTGCTGCTTTATCTTTTGCTAATTGAATCCATTCGCCGACGAGTGGTTCTGCTTTTTCGCGAACGACTTGTGTCTGTTCGTTTAAACGTTGGCGTGCTGGCGCTGTCCGCTCATCGAGCATTCCGCGCATTTCACGGCCTGATTTCGGACTTGATAATAAAGCGGCTGCTGCGCCGATTAGGCCACCGACGATGATGCCGGCAAGGAATCCGCCACTTTTAGAAGTATCTTGTGTTTGGTATGGATGTTGTTTTGTCATTATGAACGATCTCCCTTCAACTCATCTGGAATACTTTCGACATCCGGAACAGAAACGATTTCCGGTGTAACCGGTGTTTCTGCTTTTTTACGGAAGCGACGACGCGGTTTCTTTTCGACTGTTGTTGTAGCTGTTGTCGAAGAAGTCACGTCTTGGCCTGGTTCAGGCTTATTTTTCTTAAAGAGTTCCACCGCGACTGATCCCCAACGGACGGCTTGTGCGATTTGTTCTTTGTTTGTATCCGCAGCACCTGCGACCGTGTCAGACACAGTCCGAACTGAATCAGTTACTTTATTGAGCGATGTTCCGAGTTCTTCGATTGAGTTCGCAACCGGTGCAAGCAATTCTGTTTTTTCTTCAATCGTATCGACAAGACGATTCGTTTTGTGTAACAACGCTGTCGTCTCCATCATGATGCCGTCTAATTGACGCTCGAGCCCTGCTGTCGTATCCGCTACGTTGTTAAGTGTCTTACCTGCTGCGCTCAATACGCGTGCGAGGAAGATGACGAGTACTACGAATGCAATCGCAGCAACCAGTCCGGCAATTCCGCCTAATGTAATTTCCATGGTTCGTGCCTCCAATTTCTTTTGCTAGTGTCTAGTTGGTAGTTCGACGTCGGGGCAGTTGTTCCTGCTACTCCAAATGGTTTATTTCCGTTACAATGATAAATGAAACCTACATACATCATTTTGAGGAGGAACTTTTCATGCGTGACCCGCGCCTAACACAACTCGCAACGAATCTTATCAATTATTCAGTAGCACTTGCTCCTGGTGAAAAAGTCTTGATCGAGAATTTCGGAATCGAACGTGAACTTGTCGAAGCACTCGTTGATGCCGCTTATGAAGCCGGTGGTCTTCCATTCGTCCTCTTAAAGGATAACCGTGTGTTACGGAAATTGTACCGCAATGCGTCGGAAGAACAACTTCAGTTAATGGCAGACATCGAACAAAAACAAATGCAGGCGATGGATGCTTATATCGGTCTGCGTGCCGGAGACAATATCAATGAACTTTCCGATGTCCCGTCTGACAAAATGAAGCTGTACGGTAAAACGCTCGGTAAAATGCATACCGAAGATCGTGTCAAAGGCACGAAATGGGTCGTGTTACGCTTCCCGACGACTTCAATGGCACAACTGGCGAACCAGTCGACAGAAGCTTTCGAAGATTTTTACTTCGATGTCTGTACGCTTAACTACGCGAAGATGGGTGAAGCCATGACGCCCCTCGTCGATTTGATGAATAAAACTGATCGCGTTCGTCTCGTCGGTCCCGGAACAGACCTGACTTTCTCAATCAAGGACATTCCAGCCATCAAGTGTGCCGGCAATGCCAATATTCCGGACGGAGAAGTCTTTACGGCGCCTGTCAAAGATTCGATCAACGGAACGATTTCATACAATACGCCTTCCCCTTACCAGGGCTTTACCTTCGAGAACGTCAAACTGACATTTAAAGACGGTAAAATCGTAGAAGCAACAGCAAACGATACGGAACGGATCAATCAAGTATTTGATACAGATGCCGGAGCACGTTTTGTCGGCGAATTCGCAATCGGTGTTAATCCGTTCATCCAACATCCGATGAAGGATATCTTGTTTGATGAAAAGATTGATGGTAGTTTCCACTTTACACCCGGTCAAGCATATGCCGAGGCGTACAACGGAAATGACTCATCCATCCATTGGGATCTCGTGAACATCCAACGTCCTGATTACGGTGGCGGAGAAATTTGGTTTGATGATGTCTTGATTCGTAAAGACGGTCGATTCGTCTTACCTGAACTCGATGTCTTGAATCCTGAAAACTTAAAGTAAGGAAAAACGGACGGCTCATTCCATAGAGGATGCAGCCATCCGTTTTTTTTGACTTATTTTTTTAATGTTGCACGCAACATCCAAATTTGTTTTTCAATTTCTTTTGCTTGTGCCAATAAATCGTCTTCAACCGTCACATCCTGCGATTCAAGATGGACGATTGCATCCAGCATTTCCTTACGAATCTGTTGGAAGTCACTGATGACCGACTCGACCATCTCATCTGCTGATAAGCCTGGTTTAGCTTCTTCAAGCGTCGTTTGCTCCAAATATTCCTTCAGTGTTGCAGAAGGCATTCCGTTGTTCATCAACAGACGTTCTGCCACGACATCGTACTGTTCCGAAACCCATGTGTATAATTCTTCAAGCTTTACATGTAACGTCAAGAAATCAGGACCTTTAATGTACCAGTGGTAGTTATGGAGTTTTACAAACAGGACACCATAGTTTGCCACCTGTTGATTTAAAGCCGTCTTAGCATGATTACTAATCATTATCGATTTCTCCTCTCATAAAACTATGTTTTGTTCTATTTCATCTTTATCCTTAAATAACAAAACTTAAACATGATTTCATGAGAGATTCTTCGAGCATGCAGTAAAAAATTTCTTACTGAGACCGTTTCAATCCTTTGAGCATATAACCGCCTTTGAAATCCACCGAATCAAAAGCGACAAGAAACGCTTTCGGTTCATACTCCTCGACCAGGTTACGCAATACTTTCATTCTTGTCCGGGCTGCCAGTACATCCAGTCGATAACGAATTCCATCACGACCCTGACCTTGATAATGTGTGACTCCGAATCCGTTATCCCGGATAACTTGAATCAATTCTGCCGGAAACTCTTGTGTGTGAACTTGAATCATATTGTATCCAATCGCCAGCTTCCGTTCGACGAATCCTCCAATCAGAATACCAAGACCGAATCCAAGCGCATAGACAATCATTCCGACTGTCGTCAAGTCACGGAATACGATACCGAGCGCAAAGATATAAATCAACGTTTCAACCGTTCCTAACACACCTGCAATGATTGTTCTTCCTTTGACGAGCATGATGGTACGTAATGTCAAAACAGGTACGTAAATCAGCTGTAACAGTAAGATGAGTAAGATTTGTCCCATGACGTCTTTCCTTTCTAAATAACATACCCCCACTATTCCAAAAATTAATTCAAGATGCAATCAAAAATTTACAACAACCTACCTCAAAATCACTTCAGTTTTTTTTGTTTCATGAAACCGACAAAAAAGACACTGACAAATGAATGTCAGTGCCCGTTCTTACTCAGGATGTTATTTCGTGTTTTCGTACTGGTGTTGATACGTTTGAATGTCTCCTGCTCCCATAAAGAGCAATACGGCATTTTCGTGTTTACTTAAGAGTGATACATTGTCCCGTGTCAAAATATCCGAGCCCGGCACTTTTTCTTGTAAGTCTTCTACCCGGACCTGGCCTTCCTGCTCACGTGCCGATCCAAAGATTTCACACAGATATGTGGCATCTGCCTCGCGTAACGATGTCGCAAAATCATCCATGAATGACTTCAAGCGAGTATACGTATGCGGTTGAAAAATCGCTACGACTTCACGATCCGGATATTTCTTGCGTGCAGACTCAATCGTCGCACTGATTTCTTTCGGATGGTGTGCATAATCGTCAACAAGAATCTGCGAACCGAAGTTAGATTCACTAAAACGGCGTTTCACTCCGCCGAATGTAGACAGACGCGCCGCTACCTCTTCTTTGTTCAATCCTTCATACTGGCAGATTGCGATGACAGACAGTGCATTCAAGACATGGTGGCGACCAAATCCAGGAATCAGGAATGTCCCGTAGAAGTCATCCCGGAGATATACGTCAAACGATGTTCCATCTGGAGTCGACGTTGCATTTTCTGCACGGAAATCATTATTTTCGCCAAAACCGTAATACAGAATCGGAACATTCGCCTGAAGGTTTTGAAGATGTTCGTCATCTCCACAAGCTACGATTGCTTGTTTGACCTGCATCGCCATCTCCTGGAATGCAGATACGACGTCATCAATGCCTGTAAAGTAATCGGAATGATCAAAGTCAATATTCGTCATGATGGCATAGTCCGGTTTGTAATACAGGAAGTGGCGTTTGTATTCACACGCTTCAAAAACAAATGCTTTCGCATCTTCTACACCGGCACCGGTTCCATCACCAATCAAAAATGCCGTTGGTGTAATTCCACTCAAGACATGTGACAGTAACCCGGTCGTCGATGTTTTACCATGCGAACCGGTAATGGCGACAGACCGGTACTCATCTGCTAAATAGCCTAAGAAATCATAATAATGATAAATCGTTAAATCCAGTTCCTTTGCCCGAGCAATTTCTGGATGATCATCTCCAAAAGCATTTCCTTGGATGATGACTTGATTTTCTTTAATGTTGTCCGCACTGAACGGGAAAAACGGAATTCCTTTTGCCCGCAAGGCATCTTCTGTAAAAATATGCTTGTCAATATCAGAACCTTGTACTTGATGATTCATTTCATGCAGTACTTGGGCGAGTGCACTCATCCCTGTCCCTTTAATCCCTACAAAATGATAATTTGTCATATATGAGCCCTCCAATTCACGTTCCGGTCCGTACCATCGGGCTTGGGTACAAAACCTGTACCATTATAGCAAACCGACTTATTATTTACCATTTAAATTATTTTGTTCCCGACGTGCACGATACATGGCCATCAAGTCTTTCGTCGTCATCACGACGTTTACCGGTGGTCCGACCGGTTTTTTAATTTGAACCGACTGGTCTGTAGGTACCTTTTCTGCCCCACTATTTTCTACTTTGATTTCAGCGACTAAATCGTTTTCAGCAGAGGGCAGTTCTTCTACCTGTGTGACCGGTTCCTCCGTTTTGTGATCAACGTGTAAAGTACCTGTTGATAACTGGACAGGTTCCGCATCTTCTCCGTGAACAGCGTGCTCTTTCAAAGTCATTTCAGACTTTTCTTCCACAGGACTCTCTTCGGTTAATTCTTCCATCGTCTCTTCTTTACTCATTTCTTCTGTAGCAGGATTTTCTAACGCTTGAACGGTATCGTTTACTTCAACAATATCGTCTGCTGCAGGAAGAGAACTTTCCGTCGTCACTTCTGCTTCGACTTGTTCTTCCGAAACATCTGACGGAGAATTTTCTTCGATTGTCGGTTCTGGAACGAGGATGTCTGCATCTGTCGTCGGCACTAAGCCAGCATCCGCTTCGGTTAGATCCGTCTGTTCCATCGTCTCGATCCGCGACTCTTCGTTCAATTCTGATGTCTCATGTTCAAGCGACTCTTCTGATTTTTCCTCTTCCTGTACACTTGAAACATCGACTTCAGATTCGTCAGAATGGATTTCCTCTTGGATCGACCGTTGCTTTCTAGGTCGTTGGAATCCGTAAATAGGCGATGGAACATCCGTCAACACGAAACGATCTTCACGCTCTTCTTTTTTAGGCCGTTCAACGGGTTTTGTTTCTTTTTCGCCTGCTAATTCACGTCGAATTCGTGCTGCCTGTTCCTTTAACGACTGTTCATAACGATTGCTCATTCCCTCACCCCTCCATCTTGTTAAAAAATCGGCCGAATTATCGACCGATTAAAAATGCTTCTCCCGTTTTCGCCGTATCCTCAAGGACAAGAATTCCTTTTTCCTGCGGTGCATCCGGCAATGCGAGTTCCCGTGCAGAACAAAGCATTCCGCTCGAAGCCACTCCACGTAACGCGGACGGACGAATGATTAATCCGGACGGCATGACTGCGCCAGGTTTAGCGACCACTACTTTTTGTCCGGCAGCAACGTTTGGTGCTCCACAGACGATTTGCAATGTCTGACCATCCACCTCTACTTGACAGACCGACAACTTGTCCGCATCTGGATGTTTTTCAGCAGATGCTACGAATCCGACTACGAATTTAGGGGAATAATCAATTTCACGTGCTTCGAAATCGACTCCGTTTTCTCCTAGTACGCGTTGAACCGTTTCAACAAGTTCCGGTGTCAATTCGACCGGTCCTACAGCGTTCAATGCAAACTGCTTTGATGCTTCGAAGATGTTATAGCCAATGACGTCTTCGCCATGGAAAATCGTTGCTACATCGCCTTTTCTTTCGGCAGTGATTTCAGCGCGTGGTGCATCTGCCAAGATGACCATCAGGACGTCCCCGACACCTTCTTTATTATAAAAAACATTCATGCAATCCATGACTCCCTTCAAACTTTCTCACAATGCCTATTGTAGCAGATTATTCAACTTTTCGGATGCTTGTTTTTTGCAAGAACGAAGACAGGTTCCAGTTTACCTTCTTCATACATGAACGGAAGCGCCGTTACCGGAACCCGTCCGTTCGTGAAGAAATCGAACATCAATTGTTGTAAAACATCGTATCCTGAATCATTTCGGATATCGGCAAAAATCAGCACATCCTGATGCGGAATCCCGACAGCAAACTCACCTGTCATTTTTTCAGCGTAATCGCTCAATAATTGTTTATTTAAGACACGACTTGCTTCATATCCATCACCCGTACTCAGGAAGTAAAAGATGTTCCCGGCTACTTCGTCCATTTTAAAGGGGGCTTCCAGTGTTTTTAAATTAAAGCGGGCTGCTTCTGACAAATGTTCGGTCGTCCACCCTGCCTGATGTAACAATTCTTCGTCAATCAACCGGTACGTGGCACCTAAATCAAGCGCGTACATGATTTTCGTTTCACCGGTATGGGGGGTGCTGATGATTTTCTTACCATCTTTCGTTTCATCCGCAAAAGATTTTGCCCGAATGACCGGAAAGACTTGTTGCTCATGACCAATTAAAGAAACCGGTTCCGTCTGTTCCAAAACGGCTTTGATGTATTCGATTGTCTCTTCGACTGCGATGACACCGCGACGCTTCGCTTTCGCTACAAGTGGATTTAATCCCAGATCGACTCCTGTACGATCTTTTTTCCGTTCGATGCGAAGCACCGATTTTTCACGATCGAAATACGTTGTATAGTGGGTTGTATCAAATGCCTCAGTAACAAGGCGACGAATTTGTTGTAGTTCCATGAATCCATTTCATCCTTTCCTATTAAAAAAAGCGAGTCAGCACTCGCTTTTGTCTCAGACTGTTTCTAAAAAGGCTGTAACCTGTTCAGGTGTTTTTCGTTCTTTCCCGACATAACGACCTGTCTCTTCATTTTCACGATACGCGACGAAACTCGGGATTCCGAAGATGTCCATTTCCTGGGCAATTTCAATGTGCTGATCGCGATCGACGTAATAAAAATTGAATTCATTAAACGTCTGTTCCATCTCCGGCATGAACGGATCTAAAAACCGGCAATCCGGGCACCAATCCGCCGAGAAAAGGAAAATCGATTTTTCTTTTTTTGCTTGGTCAAATTGTTCTTTTGATTCTAATTTTTCCATCTGTTACACTCCCTCAATACTTGCTTTTTCATTGGGTTCATCATAGCATATTCGAATGTTTCTGTGCGTTTTGGCGCTCTGTTTGCTATACTGCAACTAGAAAATGTCCTGAAAGGAAATTATTATGACTGATCAACCTGTTAAACATCCTTTCGAACGATTTGTAGGTTTTGTCGGCATGACAAGTTGTCTCCGATATGGATATTCGTTCATCGATTCCGAGCGTAGCCTGCCTCAAATTCTTATTTTTCTTGTGGTCGGATTCGCCATCATCATGTTACTCGAAGCCATCGGGAAACGGCTCGCCAGAAAATTACCAATCGTTCGGATGCGTTACTTGATTCCGCTCTATCTATTGTACTTGTATGTCTTTTTCACAAGTTTTTACTCCAGCTCGTTTGGTTTTTCCCTGTAAGTATACGTATGTAAAGAGAAACAGGCGGTGGATGCGCATCCACCGCCTGTTTCTCTTTCTTTGCCTCTTTCAAAAAGCCAATGAACAAGCATATTCTCATTAGTACTCGATTTTCAAATCTCCGTCTTTAATCCGTCCCATGCGATGAAGGGCCCGATAAATCAAATAACTCAGCAGCGCTGGTGCCAGAAAACATAAAACAAAGACAGCTAAATAATACTCCGCTTCAAATCCCATCGTTTTTAACATCATCAGCGGACCGACAAGTCCGCTTGTCCCCATACCCGATCCTTCAGGATTACTTTCGAGTGTCAACAAGACGGTCGCGAACGGTGCGAGCAGTGCTCCCGCCAGTGTCGGCGGGACAATCGTCCATGGATTTCGAATGATATTACCCACTTGTAACATCGACGTGCCGATTCCTTGGGCAATGAATCCACCAATCCCGTTATCCCTGTAACTGATGACACCAAATCCGATCATCTGTGCCGCACAGCCAATCGTTGCAGCACCGGCCGCCAGTCCGTCAAGACCTAACATGATACCGAGGGCAGCACTTGAAATCGGAGCTGTTAAGGCGAGACCCATGACGGTCGCGACAAAAATCCCCATGATCAAGGGTTCTCTTTCTGTTCCCCACCGGATGACTTCTCCTAAATCGGTCATCAATGTTCCAATCCAAGCTCCGACGTACTTACCACTCACAAAACCGACGAGCAACGTGATCAATGGCGTCAAGATGATATCAAGACGCGTCGTCTTTGAAATCAATTTTCCGATTTCGGTAGCAATGACCGCTGCGACATAACTTCCGGCAGGGCCTCCTGCTTCATAACCAAATGCACCGACAGCAACGGCAGAAAACAAAACAAGTGGTGGCGCTTCAAGTGCAAACGCGACAGCCACTCCGATTGCCGGACCCGTCAGCGCGATTGCCTGTTCTCCGACCGTAACGAGCATTCCCGCTTCAATACCTCTTTCAATCAATCCTTCACCTATCGTCTTTAAAATTAATCCCATAATCAAAGAACTGAATAACCCTAATGCCATATAGCTGAGCACTGTAATAAAATATACTTTCGGACTAAGTAAAATCCCTTTTCTTTTTAACAAGATGCCACTTCCTTCTGTTTGAAATCAGATTCATTATAACAAACCCCCAAAAAAGGTCATACATTTGTTTTTCATGTGACAAGACAGTCGGGATGTAAAAAGAGGATGCACAAAGGCATCCTCCATTATCTTCATTTGATTTGTAATGTTGCGAGCGTCGTCGCATCGAGTTGCGTGACAAGTTTCTTGAGCAATTCTTTTGCCGCATCGTAGTCATCCGTGTGCATGATCGAGGCATGCGTATGAATATAACGTGCCGGAAGACCGACAACCGTCGTCGGAATACCGTTGTTTGAACGATGAATGACTCCCCCGTCCGTTCCGCCTGCACCAACATAGTATTGATACGGAATCTTGTTCGATTCTGCCGTATCGAGAACATAATCTGTCATTTCTTTCGATAAAATCATGACGCTGTCCTTAATCCGTAACAACGGTCCTTGACCGAGCTGACCAAATTCTGTTTTATCACCTGAAGCATCGTTGGCCGGTGAGGCGTCGACGACAAAGGCAACATCCGGATCGATCAGATTCGTTGCTGTTTGTGCGCCGCGTAAGCCGACCTCTTCTTGAACCGTCGCTCCTGAGAATAAGATGTTTGGATGATCCGACGCTGTCGTCTCTTCCAACAACTCGATCGCCATACCGACGCCGTACCGGTTATCCCATGCTTTCGCCATGATTTTTTTAGGATTGGCCATCGGTGTGAACGGGAAGAACGGAACAGCCGGAATACCCGGACGGATGCCGAAAGATTCCGCTTCTTCTTTTGAGTCTGCCCCGACATCGATGAACATATCTTTGATTGCCATCGGCTTATTCCGGACTTCATCCGTCAATAAATGTGGTGGTATCGAGGCAATGACACCGGGAATGATGCCGTTATCCCCACAAATCGAGAACCGTTGTGCGAGCAGTACCTGACTCCACCAACCGCCGAGCGGTTGAATCCGGAGCATGCCGTTTTTCGTAATCTGCGTTACCATGAAGGCCACTTCGTCCATATGACCGGCAACCATAACCTTCGGACCATTTTCCTGTCCCGTCCGTTTGCCAAAAATCGAACCGAGACCGTCCATGACGATTTCATCCGTCACCGGTGTAATGCGTTCTTTGACAAAGCGTCTGACATCGTGTTCAAATCCAGGTGCACCATTTAATTCTGTCAACGTTCGAAACAAGTCTCTTGTTTTTTCATTCATATGTATCGCCCCCTGTTCATTCATTATACAAAATTTTGCTTCAATCACTTAACCTTTTGTTTCTCACTGGACGAATTATTTGGTACAGTAGGAATAGAACCTGTAAGGAGGGGAATTTTAATGAAAAAACGCTATTGGATTATCGGTCTCGCAGCAGCGGTCGTTGCCGCTTTCGCAGTCAAGAAGGCTGTCGACAACAAACAACTCTCTGCCGAGGAAGCGCTCGAAATCACGAAACGCACATTTTCAGCAAAAGGACGTGTCCAAGGTGCATGGATCTCTGCAACACCAGAGGCGTACGCATACGAGTCACGTGACTACCAAAGCTACAAAGGTGGCATCTCGGTCCTTGAAGGTGACGATGAAAAAACGTATCAATTCACAGTTGATGCGGAAACAGGTGCTTTACTCGAATACGCATAATAGACGGACCATACTTCGATCGACGAAGTATGGTCTTTTAAAAGAAAGGAGTCTCGACATGTCTTTACTCGCTATCTTCTTTGTACTGCTAGTCGCTGTGGAACATTTTTATATCATGGTACTTGAAATGTTTCTTCTATCATCTAAGTCTGCCAAACGTACATTCGGACTGACCGAAGAAGCGGTCTCAAATCCGCAAATCCGGACATTATTCGCCAATCAAGGTCTTTACAACGGTTTTCTTGCCGCCGGTCTGATCTTCGGACTGATTCTTGATTCCCCGGCTGTTCAGTTGTATTTCCTCGGATGCGTCATCGTTGCTGCCCTTTACGGTGCAGCTACTGCAAATGTCTCGATTCTTTTCAAACAAGGACTTCCAGCCATCATCGCTTTTTTACTCGTTTTATTTATCTAAAAAAAATCCCTTGTCCGTCCCGACGAATCGGGTCAGACAAGGGATTTTCATTTGTTTAAAAAAGATTAACGCGGGTTATCATTACGCTCGTAGATCGGGTTCATGTATTCCGTAGTAGAGTACAGACGCGGTACAACAACGTATAGCATGATAGCTGGTACAGCAATTAATAAGATCATGAGTAACATCGGCAACCAGTAGACTACTTTTTGGTGCAGGTTATCCGAGTTGCTGTCAATGTATTCTTTGACGCCGTCTACTTTAGCCGCATCTGCGCTTGTAAGTAATTTACCGCTGTCTGCGTTAAAGAAATGGATTTCACGTTTGATCGTGATGAAGATTCCATCACGAACAGTCTCGATTACCGCGATTCCGCCGATAATCTGTTCACCTTTTTCACCAGTGAATGTTTTTGGATCTTCAATTTCTACAGAACCTTTTTTATAGTCGTAATGTGTACTCTTCAAATCCTCGTCAAGTGCTTTTTGCATAGATGACGTATCAATCGCAGCGAATACCGATTGTCCGATACTCAATGCGAGAAAGAGTGCCGTTACGAAGGCTAAGCTTTTTTGCCACATCCCCAATTTCCCCCTTTACCTGTAAATACAGTTCTTCAGTCAACAACATTGTACCAATTAATAAGAAAAAAGTGTGAAAGAAATGCTAGGAAAATAAGAAAACTTTTTGTCTAAATTATTTCGTATATGTTGCTTCCATCCGATAAATCGGTTGACCCAGTGCTGAAAAACGTTCTTCGTATTCCGTTCTGACGTTATTTTCCGGCTCATTGGCATGTAAATCAAGCGACATCCAATCGAATGTCATGCCGTAAGCAGACATCGTCATCAGACTGGATTCAAATAATTTCCGGTTATCCGTCTTAAAATGAATCTGCCCTTTTTCCGGTAAAATATCTTCATACGTCGCTAAAAACGTTTTGTACGTCAAGCGGCGTTTGGCATGGCGTGATTTCGGCCAAGGATCGGAGAAGTTCAAATAAACACGGGCAACCTCTCCTTTTTCAAAGAAGTCACGCAAATCTTTTGCATCAACCGTCAAGACACGAACGTTTTCAAGTGGTTCTTCCACCATCTTTTGAACGATTGCGACCGCAACGCTTTCAAACAACTCGATCGCGATAAAGTTGACCTCCGGATACTGTTTTGCCATCCCTGTGATGAAGGCCCCTTTGCCTGACCCGACTTCGATGTAAATCGGATTTTCATTTTTAAATTCATTCGACCAGTTTCCTTTTAAAGTCGACGGGTCTGCTATATAGATGGAGGATTGCTCTTTCATATAATCCAGCGCCCATGGTTTGTGGCGTAAACGCATATTGTTCATCCTTTCGATTCTTAAATTATCCGCAGATAAGTTTATCATGATTCGGGTAAATATATAAGATGTTCTTGATTGACGCCAAAAAGAAAGTTCAGCAGATCGTCACTTGAGAATAACTGAGCAATCTACTACACTTACAGTACAAAGTTTCTTGAAGGAGGTTTTAATGATGGATGACTTCTTAATTGCCTGGGGTTCTCCGATCGTCCTTGTCATGGGTGTAGCAGCCCTTTTTGTTTGGGCGACATTCGGGAAAGTTAATGCGGAATAATGCTGACGTGTCAGACATCTTGTGTAGATCACAAGGTGTCTTTTTTAGTTTCTGAACGATTCACCTTGGTTTCTCACTAAAACAGATGTATACTTTTCACGAAACAGTTTTTATATTACAGCTATCGAACAACCAAAACTACTGGTAGAAAAGGAGAATTGTAATGATTGAAAAACAAAACAGCGAATCAGAAGAATTAGTACAGAAGAAAACAGGGGCCGATTTGGTCGTGGATACTCTCATCGAACAGGGTGTCGATTACATTTTCGGAATTCCTGGAGCTAAAATTGATTCTGTCTTTAACGTTTTGCAAGACCGCGGACCAGAACTGATCGTCGCACGTCATGAGCAGAACGCTGCTTTCATGGCGCAGGCGATCGGTCGCTTGACGGATAAATCCGGTGTGGTTCTTGTCACGTCAGGACCAGGTGCTTCGAATCTTGCGACCGGTCTTGTCACGGCAAACTCTGAAGGCGATCCTGTCGTCGCGATTGCCGGCGCCGTCACAAGAGCTGATCGTTTGAAACGAACACATCAATCGATGGATAACCAAGCACTGTTCAAACCGATCACGAACTTCAGTGCTGAAGTTCAAGATGCCGACAACATTCCCGAAGTGTTATCCAATGCTTTCCGGACGGCCGAAACGACATCAGGTGCTGCGTTCGTCAGCATTCCGCAAGATGTCGGATTAAATGAAGCAAACGTCACTTCGTTTAAAGCCGTCCAAACCCCTAAACTCGGAATTGCACCGGAAGAATGGATCGATGAGACAGCTACCTTAATCGAACAAGCGAAATTACCGGTCTTATTACTTGGTATGCGTTCCAGTCAACCCCGTGTCGTCGAAGCAATCCGTGCTTTGTTAACACGCGTTTCGATTCCAGTCGTTCAGACATTCCAAGCGGCCGGCACACTGTCGCGCGAGCTTGAATCCAATTTTTATGGCCGAGTCGGTCTTTTCCGTAACCAACCGGGAGATGCTTTGCTTGCTGAAGCCGATCTTGTCTTGTCGATCGGATACGATCCAATTGGGTACGATCCGAAATTCTGGAATCAACCGTCTCAGGAGCGGATATTAATCCACCTCGATCAAATGCGGGCTGAAATTGATCATTTCTATCGTCCTGACCGCGAGCTTGTCGGTGATGTCGCAGCAACCATCAATGCTTTATCAGAACGGTTAAACGCATTGACACTTCCAGAAAGTTCAACTGAGTTTTTACGTGGTCTTCAACAACGGTTGGAAGAACGGGACATCCCGCCAATCGTCAAAGACTCGCCACTCACTCATCCGCTTTACTTTATGAAAACGTTACGCGAACAAATTGCTGACGATGTGACGGTCACAGTCGATGTCGGTTCACATTATATTTGGATGGCGCGTCACTTCCGTTCGTATGAACCACGTCACCTTCTATTCAGTAACGGGATGCAGACGCTTGGTGTTGCATTACCATGGGCGATTGCGGCGACACTCGTTCGTCCCGGTAAAAAAGCCGTCTCGATTTCCGGAGATGGCGGCTTCCTCTTTTCTGCAATGGAACTGGAGACGGCAGTCCGTCTGAATGCCCCGCTCGTCCATTTCGTCTGGCGTGACAGCGGCTTTGATATGGTAGCATTCCAGCAGGAAATGAAGTACAACCGAAAATCCGGTACATCGTTCGGTGAAGTCGATTTAGTGAAATATGCTGAAAGTTTTGGTGCAAAAGGACTTCGTGTCAATCATCCGTCAGAGCTCATCTCGGTCATGGAAGAAGCATGGCAAACAGACGGTCCTGTAATCGTTGATGTCCCGATTGACTACAGCGATAACATTACACTCGGCAAAGAGGTACACTTGGATCAACTGAACTGATAAGGAGATGGAAGCGATGCAACACGAGGATACGTTACTTCAGATTTCGACAATGATGGCTTTACTCGACGGCGTGTTCGAAAGTGAGACACGCTACGAGTCTATTCTTCCCGGACATGATTTCGGGATCGGAACATTTGATCATCTCGACGGGGAAATGATCGGTTTTGATGGTTTCTTTTATCAATTACGGTCGGACGGCAGTGCCCGTCCACTCGATCCGGAGACGACGACGCCGTTCTGTTCTCTGACACGATTTGTTCCGGAACAGTCGTTGTCCGTGAAGCAAACGATGACGAAAGCTGATTTCGAACACTGGTTAAGTGAGCAGCTGAGTACAGTCAACAGCTTTTACGCGGTACGGATTGAAGGACGATTTTCCGAGGTCAAGACACGGACCGTCGTCCGACAGGAAAAACCCTTCCGTCCGATTACTGAAGCCGTCGCGACACAAAGTGCCCGGACATTCGAACAAATTGACGGGACGCTGGCCGGTTACTTCACACCCCGGTTCGGTCATGGAATCGCAGTCGCAGGTTATCATCTTCATTTCATCGACCAGGAACGAAGCGGTGGAGGACATGTTTTCGACTATACGGTACAGGACGTGACGGTCACGTTTGAAGAAAAACCAAGGCTGGATTTACGTTTGCCGACGACAGAAGCTTATCGTCAAGCGGATCTCGAAAGTCACGATATCGAAAAAGAAATACAAATTGCTGAAGGCTAAAAAAATGTGCGGACACAGAATGATTCTGTGTCCGCACATTTTTTTAGCCTTTAAAGCTCGTTATATCGAAAGTACCCAGCGCTGATTTAATCTTCCTGCTCCATCTCAAGCAGTTGGGCCAAGAAAAGATAACTCTCTGCTGCATCCGGATGCACGGTATCTTCATACCAATAAATTGAGAGTACCGCCTGAGCCACGACATACCAATACATCCGCTGCTTCAGATCTGCCGTCAACGGATGTCCGTAATTCGCAAACCATTCCGGCCAACACTCTTCGTCGACATAACTGTATAACATCATTCCAAGATCATAAGCACGATCCGCAATGATGGCATCATCCCAATCATTAAGATACAGATGTCCATCTGTTCCGACCAACCAGTTATTATGATTCAAATCCGAGTGACAAACGACTTGCTCGTCCGTTCTAACAAAAGGTAATTGTTCTGACAGATAGTCGATTGCCTGTTCAATCAATTCCGGTTGTTCCAGTTCAGCAGGTTGAAAATACAGCCGGCATTGCCGTAAAAGTTCATCCGGTTCGATCGGACGCTGATCCAGTTGTTGTAACATGAACAGCAATTCCTTCGAGTCATGAATTTTTCCGAGCAACCTTGCGACTTCCGGCCGTTCCATCATTTCCGGTTCCAGTTCTTGCCCCTCAATGAATTGTTGGGCACTGATGACATCTCCGCTATAAATCCGCTTCGTCCAAAGCAGCTTCGGTACGATTCCATCCGCTGATAAAATCGCCAAAAATGGCGAGGAGTTTCGTTTTAAAAAGAGTTTTGACTGCCCTGTCGAGGCAATATATGCTTCTCCCGTGATTCCGCCTGCTGGCGTAAGGGTCCAGCCTTCGCCAAGCGCATCTAAAATATCTAATTCCATTATAATCCGCTCAACTTTTTAGTAGATTTGCCTTAAGGCACAATGATTATCTTAACATGTGGCGATCGTTGTTGACAACGGAAGGACCGTGATCTGCGAAACACCCTTTTCAAGTGGCGTAACGGATGCTTCGTTGCCGTGGACATGTACATTCCATCTCGGATGATCGAGCACAATTTCAATTTTTTCAAACGTCACATTATGAACGACAAGCGTCCGTTGCCAGGCATCATATGAATGAACGGCCCCTACTTCGTAGGCGATGACACCCGGATGCATCGGCAAAAAATGCATCAGTTCTTGCACCTGGTTGGCTCGGTGTAATCGGAATCCTCCGTGCATTCGACGGATTTGTAAGATATTTTTTAAATAATCGACCATATGCGCATGGCGATCGCGTAACGTCCAATCCATCCGATTGATCGTATCAGGTGCATTGTAACTGTTCTCGACCCCTTGTTTTGTCCGTCCGAACTCCTGTCCGGCGTGAATAAACGGAATACCGGCCGCTAAGAAAATAATCGTCTGAGCCAGTCGACTCATTTGTAACCGTGTCACTTCATCCAAATCCGGTCGGGCGAGCGCTAACTTATCATACAAGGTATGGTTGTCATGTGCTTCGACATAATTGATCGAATACGTCGGCTCAGGAAAACGCCCGGTCGTTTGACCGTCCAATGTGATACTCCCGGCCATCCCGTTTCGCACTTCCCCTTCCCACCAACCATTACCCGATACAAAACCACAATCCGTTTCATTGAACGTCGAGCCTTTTAACGCATCCCGGAAAACATCGTTAAAATGACCAATCCGAGGCATTTGCGAAGCAACTGAACTGATGGCCTTTTGACGTTGCGGTAAAGGTGTCGCCAAGTCCCAGCCTTCTCCATAAACAAGAATGGTCGGATCGATATGATCCAATGCTGCCCGGACATGGTTCATCGTCTCAACATCATGAATCCCCATCAGGTCAAAGCGAAAAGCATCCACCTGAAAAATGTCCGCAAAATACGTCAGGCAATCAACAATCATCCGTCTCATCATAAACCGTTCCGATGCCGTATCATTCCCGACACCTGTTCCGTTGGCAAGTGTCCCGTCCACTTCGTAACGGAAATAGTAACCCGGTACCAGATGTTCGAGTGCGGATTGCTCCCGAATATAGACATGATTCATGACAACATCAAACGTCACCCGAATTCCTGCCGCGTGCAACTGTTCGATCATCTCGACATATTCAAGAATCCGGACTTTCGGATCAGTCGGGTTACTGGCATAACATCCGGTCAGTGAAAACCATTGAACAGGATCATATCCCCAGTTATAAGGAAGACGACTGACTTCCTCTGTCGTCGTAAACAGGTGAACCGGTAACAATTGAAGATGGGTCACCCCCAACTCAAGTAAATAATCAATGCCTGTCGAACGTCCTTCCGGTGAAACGGTTCCTGTTTCCGTCATCCCCATGTATTGTCCGGGATGATGCGAGCCGGAAGACGAATCAATCGTAAAATCCCGGATATGCGCTTCATAAATGATGGCATCTGTCGGTTTGATCAACAGCGGCCGTTTTTGTCGATGCGGAAACTGCCGGTTAATTTCTTGCTCGACATCAAGCAAAACAGCAAACTGTCCATTTACGCTGACTGCCTTTGCATAAGGATCGACGACTTCATGTGTTCCCCGATACGTCGTGACCCGGTAACGGTAAAGGCTGTTTTCCCATGTTCGGGGAACTACTAAACGATACGCCCCACGTTCTTGCCGTTCGAAGTCCCGGCTGTCGATTTCGACACCGGCTTGATCGTAGCGAATACACTCCAACCTCTCTGCCAGCGGTGACCAGACGTATAAAGAAATCATTTCCGTGTCATAGACGGCACCTAAAGGTCCTTCATAACTGTATTTGTGGTCGAATCCCGCCGTTTGGACAATCCGGTTCGGCAATACACGGACTCGTTCCTGATCGGGTAAGATGATTTCATAACACCGTTCTACTTCAACCGCCCGGTCGAGCAGCAGTGTCAATTTGATTGTTCCGTCCGTATCTTCTCGACGTTCAATGAAATAGTTCATCGGCTGACCATCACAGACGAGCAAAAACTCACCTTGTTCAACCGGTGTCGTCGTCTCCATTAGAATGGTTTGAAATGTCACGAACTCAACTGAACACAATCCGACTTGCTGCGTTTCCGATTCATTATTTACCATCTGTTTACGCGACAATCAAACATCTTGCCGCTTCCCTCCCTATTTTTGAATCCGCCCGTTTTCTTGACTGTTCAGCGCCATTTGAAAGGTCACCGAAACCGTTTCTTTTAAGATCTGTTCGCATACCCGCATTTGAGAAGCTTTTGTATGCACAGCCGACAAATTCATTTTCCGTAGCCAATCCGTGAAGTCCACCTTACTGACATATGTCGTCGTTGTCTCTTTCGGAATTTGATCGAAGTAACCTTGCGATGCAATGACAACACGTTCGATTGGTAATATGAATTCGGAACCTAGAATCAATCGCAGAATATCCTCCGTCCGCTTTAAGCTGATTAATGGATTGACGATATTCTTTGGCGGGGCTTTAAAGGGTTGTTCCCGCCACAGTTTATTTCGCTTGATATGATAGATACTTTCTTCCCCGTCTAACCAGTCCAGTATATAGATGGCAGAAGGTCCTACGACAAACGGACTGAGTTCAACCTCTCCTTGCTGGTATTGAATGACGGCACGATAAAACATGCCGAATTGATCGTTCAAGAGATGCAACATTTGATAAAAGTCAAGATGGCGTCTTAAAGGCAAGCGCCAGATGTCTTCTTCCGTCGCTCCGCCTGCCACGTAAATTAATTTTTGGACTTCTACTCGCTTTTTATACCATTTATCAAACGCCGGCTTTGAGATTTGTTTTCCCGGCACCTGAAACCTCTCTGGTTTTTTAAAAGGCTGCCACCATTTTTTCGGCCGAATGATCGTCTCACCCGGAAACAGTTCACCCGACTCCCATTTTTTAAGGACATTCGCATAATCCACCAGCTGTTGTTCTTTGAAACGCTTCGAAGCTTCCAACGGATTTCGTTCATATCGGCTTTCTAAATCATAAAGTTTCATCAATAATGCCAATCATATCACCTCGTTATTTCTTCCCAAATGGAAATCGTGTGTCTGCCTGATACCGCGGCTGATCGTCGGGGCAAATCTGATACAGAACGATTTCATTGACATTCAAGCTGCCGCCAGGTGTTTGTTCGGGTGGATGGAGCGCCACTTCTTGATTCCACTTCTTCGCAAGAGTAATGTGCGGAACAAACGGTTTAGCCGGATCCGGATCAATCCGTCGGGCAAGCTGAAACAGTTTTTCCTCATATGCCGGTCCGACGGCAAAGACACGAGGCCTCTCGGCTGATCCAAACCGTTCAAGGTGATCTAATTTCAAGGTAAAAGCAAAAGTGAGCTGAGCAATTTCCGTCAGTTGACGTCGCCAATTTCTCAACTCGTCCTCTGTTAACGTTCCTAAAAAACGTAGCGTCAGATGATACTCGCCTGATTCGTACACCGTTTTGTAATAACGGCCAAGCGCTAGAGGAGCCGCGAATCGCGTCAACATCTCGTCAGCAACCGGGATAGCGATGAAGTAGTGTTTTTGCATACGGATCACTCCTTGATTTTTGAGCTGACCAGATACAAACAAGCACCTAACAAGCTACTACCTGTATATACCCAAAATACGGCATAGATGGTCCATTGATCAAAAACAATCCCACTCATTAAATTAAACAATGCCGTCGCAAGACCGGTCGTCGTCGCCATATATGTACTGACTGCCGTCGCCACTGTCGAAGGTGGAACGAGCGAGCGAACATATTCAAGTGCGACCGGAATCAACAGACCGATGATGAATCCTTGTAATGCTGCCAATATCCAGAGTGTAAAAATCGGCGGCTCAAGCGCCAGTATCCCTGTCCGTACCGCGGATAAAACAGAGATGAACACCAGGACAGGAATCGGTCCAAACCGCATCATGACACGCGTCGCAACCCGCATGAACGGTATTTCGCATAAGACAGCGACAAAAAAAAGTGTTCCGACGAGTGCTGTTGATTCCCCACGAATCGTCACATAACTTCCAAAGTAATAGTTATTCGCAAAAATTGGTCCGAATACTAAACTTCCACCTGCTAAAAATAGTAAAAAACGTTTGTTTGAAAATAACGATTTCAGCGGAATATGTTCACGCTCGACGGTCGAAACCGGCGTTTCTTCAATTCCGATCAACACAAGAAATCCAAGAACAAGCGCAGCTCCGCTAGCATAAAAAATCGCACCGAGTGATCCTTGTTCCGTTACCTGTCCAAGGATAAAGACAGCCAGTGCAAAACCGGCGGAACCAAATAAGCGTAATGCTCCGTAGTCGACTGATTTTCTTTTTGAAAATTCGATGGCCAACGTATCGACAAGCGGAATATGTGCACACTGGAACAATGCCCAAAGTGAAGAAATTAATAACAGGAATAAGTAGACAGACGTCAATAAATAACTGAGCGTTAAGAGCCCCGCAGCGAGTAAAGCCACTAACAACAGACGTTTCGGTCGTCCGAAGCGGTCTGCCGCCATGCCCCAAACCGGTTGTAAAACAATTGATAACACTGGACCTACTGCAACAATCGTTCCGATTTCGGATGCCGATAATTGAAAGGCATCATTGGAAAAATAGAGTGCCAAGTATGGAATAAGTGCACCTTGCCCAAAGAAGATGAAAAAATAAAGGGCTTGAAAATGATATTTTTGACGATGGATCACAACTGAGTCTCCTTCAAGAATCAATCCCCCTATCACAACGGATTTGGGGGATTCATTTCGTTATACTATTTTTTTAAGATGCACTGATGCTTATTTCGCCAATTCGTAAATCGCCTCTGCATAGATGGCAACGGCTAATAAGAGTTCTTCAAAATCAACATACTCATCCACCTGGTGCGCGACTTCCGGTCCACCAGGGAAAACAGGTCCAAATGCGACACCTGCTGTCAATGAACGGGCATAGGTTCCGCCGCCGATCGCAATTAAGTCGGCCTTTTGATTCGTTTGCCGTTCGTAAACCGCACTGAGCGTCCGGATCAGTTCATGGTTCGGATCGACGTGATGCGGTGGCATATGCGTCCGTGTTTGAAGTTCGAATCCGTATGCAATCGCGGCTTCTTTAATCAATTGCAACCGTTCTGTGAAATCGGCACTGTAAGGGTAACGGATATTGATTGAAGCTGTCCCTTGTCCGTTTTCGTAACGGAACACTCCACCGTTGATCGTCAGGTCGCCTGTTTCATCAGATGCCGCCACTCCGAGTGCAACACCGCGTGAGTCGCGGAACATGTGCACGATCATTTCAAGATAACGGCGGCCGCTGTAATCCAAGTGGAGCGTATGCAAGAAACGCGCCAGATGAAGGGCGGCATTTTTCCCGTTGTCCGGTTCCATCGCATGGGCGGCGACGCCAATCACATCAAAAATGAGGCCTTCTGCCGTCTCCTTGATTGTCCCTGTCACACCTTGCTTTTCTAAATACTGGTGGAAATCTTCTTCAACCGTTCCCCGCTCAGCGACATGTACCGTCGCTGTCGCGTGACCCGGTACCATATTCGGACGTTCTCCGCCTTCGAAGCGAATCAGTTGGTAGCCTGTATCTGCGGCTTTAACCGGTTTACCTTGAGTCAGCAGACCATCGTACAATCCTTTTTCTGCATTGATGATTGGAAAATCAGCATCCGGTGCAAATCCAAGCGTCGGCATTTCTTCATGCTTGAAGTAATGATTCACACACCGCCATTCACTTTCTTCGTCCCCGCCGGCAATCAGACGAATTCGTTTTGAAAGCGGAAGTCCCAACTCTTTAACGATTTTTAAGGCATAATATGCTGCCATCGTCGGTCCTTTGTCATCAATCGCACCCCGCGCAATCAATTTTCCGTCAGCCAATGTCGGATTAAATGGGCCGTACGTCCAGTTATCCCCGCCCGCTGGGACGACGTCCAAGTGGCAAAGAATACCGAGCAATTCATCTCCTTGACCATATTCAAGGTGACCGGCATACCCATCAACGTTTTTCGTGATGAATCCATCGCGGTTCCCGAGCGCGAGCATCCAATCGAGCGCACGTTTGACTTCGGTTCCGAATGGAGCTCCTTCCTGAATCGTTGTTTCATCGAGAATACTAGGTATGCGTAACAATTCCTTTAAATCAACTAAAAGATCTTCGCGTCGTGCCATGACTTCTTCTTTCCAATTGACCATATGACTTCTCTCCCTTATCCGCTGATTCGTTCACCTTTAAGTATAGCGAAAATTTGACAATTACGAACATCCAAAATACCAAATCTTTTGTTATTACGTTTTTAACGAACATTGAAAGATAAAAAACATCTTTCATTCGCTATTGGGTGTTGAAAGTTTGTGTTTTTTTTGCAAACGTTCGGTTAAATTACTTGCATTCTATACTAAAAGAGTTATACTAAAGGCGAAACAACTTAATTAATCATCGTCTTTTGTCACCCGAAGCTTTAGAACACTATTCTATCCATTGGGGGAGTGGTTATACCAATGAAAGATTCTACAGACCGTATGTTGACCCGGATTAAATCGATTTATCTCTATATCAATGAGAACGGAGCTACTACGACAGCAGACTTGGTTGAAGAGTTCGGCATTACTTCAAGGACCGTCCAGCGTGACTTGAATGTGCTTGAATACAACAACCTCATTGTAAGCCCAAGACGCGGTACTTGGACATCAAGTAAAAAACAACGACAAGCCGGCTGATTAAGATGTTTCATCAGACTATTTTCTGTTACGACGCGAATCCTTCGCGTCTTTTTTTTGTTATTTTTTTTTCAGGCAGGGTATATCTAGTTTGAGAAGGAGATGATGAGATGAATATTTTAATTATTGGAGCAAACGGAACAACCGGGCGGAAAATGGTTGAGCTGATCGGCAAGCAAGGTCAGCATCAAGCCATCGCTGTAGTCCGGGAAGAAAACCAGATCAATGACTTGATTGCACTTGGAGCATCTGAAGTCCGCCTTGGTGATTTAACGAAAGATGTCACGGACGTCGTCAAAGATGCCGATGTTGTCATTTTCGCTGCTGGTGCCGGTGGCGCTTCCGAAGAATTGACACGTGCCGTTGACCAGGATGGCGCAATCAAAGTCATCGATGCGGCTAAAGCAAGCGGAATTGAGCGTTTCTTGATGCTCAGTTCAGTTGGCGCTGATCACCCGCAAGGTGATTTGAAAGTTTATCTGGAATCTAAGGGTGCGGCGGACCGTCATTTAAAAGACAGTGGCCTCGATTATACGATTGTTCGGCCGGGTCCACTCAGTTACGATGAGCCGAGCGGCTCGATCGAGACACAAGAACATTTTGATTCATATGAAGGACGCGAAGTCTCACGAGATGATATTGCGGCTCTGTTCGTCACATTGATTGATCATCCGACTCAAACACGTCAGTTTGAAGTACTCAGTGGTCCCTTCCCGATTGCGGAAGCCCTTCGTAACCAGTAATCGACAAAGAGGCTGGGACATAACTCGGCTTTAAATAAGTAAAGACCCTCGAAACTTTTTTCGTTTCGAGGGTCTTTACTTATTCCGGTTTCCAGTCGAACAGGGCTAATTCACCACGTGTGAGTTCCCGGTATTCGCCTGCTTCGAGTGTCGAATCGAGCGGCAGTTGTCCAATCGACAAGCGTTTCAAATACGTCACTTCTTTTCCGAGAGCCAACATCATCCGTTTGACTTGATGGAACTTCCCTTCGGTAATCGTCAGCTCGAGTGTAGACGTTTCATCCGTCGCTTCCAGGATGACCAGCTTTCCCGGTTTTGTTTTATACCCGTCTTCAAGCGTGACCCCTTCTGCAACTTCTTCCACGTCCTCTTCCGTCAGCGTACCGATGACTTCCGCATAGTAGACTTTTTCAACGTGTTTCTTCGGTGACATCAACGCATGATTAAAGGATCCGTCATTTGTCAACAGCAACAATCCTTCCGTATCCTTGTCGAGTCGTCCGACCGGAAAGGGTTTAAAGTACGTCACATCTTCAAACAGTAAATCAATGACGGTTTGATCCCGCTTATCTTCAGTCGCACTGATTACGCCCGGCGGTTTGTTCATCATCAAGTAGATGAACTTTTGATACGTGACCGGTTCCCCGTATAAAAGTACGTGTTGCTGTTCGGTATCAACATGTTGCTTCGGATCATACACGATTTCTCCGTCAACTTGAATCGCACCGGATTTGAGTAATTGTTTTACTTCTTTCCGCGATCCGGCTCCCATGTTTGAGAGTAATTTATCTAGACGCATTTCCTCGTCCTCGTTTCATTGAAAATTTTCTTCCTAATACAGCTTCCGCTAATCCGCTCCAAATGGCAAGACCTGCAAAGACGACGATTCCAATTCCTGCTCCGACGATTAAAATGACGAGCGAACCGACCGTCGTAGCGGGTAACATGACCGATAATCCCCATTTCACCAGCGCGACGCTCGCACCCATGATGGCACTGATGATCATGATCAGTGACGTCCGGCGTAAGACCGTACTGAACGGAAACTGAACCGTTTGCGTAATCCGGAAGAACATCAATCCCGTCGCGACGACGTATCCGAGAATCGTTGCATATCCGGCACCCGTTCCGTCTCCTGTCCAGTGAATCAGGGGAGCATTCAACAGATATTTCGTCAGCAATCCTGCCAATGTCGCAACAATCGTGAAATACTGCCGGTTGATGCCTTGTAATACAGCGGCCGTGACGGAATACAGCGCAAGGAACAGCGCACTTGGTGCATAACTCAATAAATAGACCCAGGCAGCCTGATCTTTCGGGAATAAGACATGGAACGTCTCTTCACTCAGCAAAATCATACCGACGACCGCTGGAATTGTTACGAAAAAGGCCAGTTGATAAATTTGCGAGATTTGTTTCCGGACTTTCCGCATATCCCCTTGTGTAAACGAGGCCGTCAACAATGGTGTCGCGGATAAGGATAACCCCGTCGCGACCGAAACCGGAATCAGGACAATCTTATGACTATCTGCAATCAGATAGGCCGTTGCATTCCCCGCTGCTTCCAGCGTGTAACCAATACTTTGTAAAGCCGCATTCATCGTGTTTTGATCAATGACCTGATAAAGCGGTGTTGATAACCCGACCATGACGATTGGGATCGCATACGTCAACAATTCTTTGTACAGTCCTGCTAACGGACGATCCGGCGATATCGTCGTCTGACCATCGCGTAAGGCTTTTAAACCGGGTGCACGTTTTCGGAAATAATAAACGAGTACGACAACACTGCCGATTGCCCCGATGAAGGCACTGAACGTCGCAATCGTTGCTGCCCACGCTGCATCCGTGTCAAACAGATAAATCGCGATGCTGACGCCGGCCAGTAAAAAGATGATTCGCACGATTTGCTCCAGGATCTGCGAAATCGCTGTCGGTCCCATCGATTGATACCCTTGAAAATAACCCCGTGTCATACTCATCGCCGGAATCAGAATCAAGGCAAAGCTGACACCACGGATCGTCATCGTGACAGCATCGACATATGAAGCCGAATCGACATCTCCTCCGGGTATTGCCCGGTGAGCCAAATACGGAGCCAGTAAAAATAAGGCCAGAAAGGAAACTACACCGGTGATGGACATGATTTTTAATCCGGATCGGTATAATCGTTCGCTTGTGTCGTATTCCCCCATCGCATTATACTTTGCGACGAACTTCGAAACGGCGACCGGAATACCGGCTGTTGCGAGACCAATCATGATGGCATAATAATTATAGGCATACGTGTAGAACATGATTCCCGTCGCTCCGACCATGAACTGAAACGGAAACAGATAAATCAGACCAAGGGCACGGGAAATGAGTGATGCACCGGATAACAACATCGTTCCACGAACGAATCCGGTATTACTGGATGAAGTTTCTTGCTTTTTGCTCACAGTCGACATGGATAACCTTCCTCGCACTTTCTATTTTTTCTTAACTCAATAAACGTCTCAATATACAAGTTCTCTCTTGCACAATTGCAAATCATTATACCGCTCAGCTTCCATAAAAGAAAGAGACGGTTTGTTTACAGTACAAACTTCTGCTAAAGTGAAACAAGCAGAATCCAACAAATGAGGTGACCACATGTATGATGTAATCGTAATCGGAGGCGGCCCAAGCGGTTTAATGGCAACGCTCGCCTCGTTACAAGCAGGCGCGAAGACGCTTTTGCTCGATAAAGGAAGTAAACTTGGACGAAAACTGGCGATTTCAGGGGGCGGTCGGTGTAACGTCACAAATCGCAAACCACTGGAAGAGTTGGTTCAATCGATTCCGGGAAACGGCCGTTTTCTCTATAGCGCCTTTTCGCAGTTCAATAACGAATCGATCATTGAACTGTTCGAAGGGTTTGGTGTCGCCCTAAAAGAAGAGGACAACGGACGGATGTTCCCTGTTTCCGATAAAGCGGCCGATGTCGTTCGTGTGTTGATTGATCAAATTCGTCAACACGGCGCCGAAATCCAAATCAATGCCGAAGTCGCAACCCTCGACTTTCATCCGGATGGTTCGTTTGCAGCCGTCTTGCTCGCTGACGGAACCCGCCTTGAAGCCAAAAGTTGTGTCGTCGCTGTCGGCGGACAATCGGTTCCCCACACTGGTTCAACCGGTGACGGCTATCCTTGGGCACGTAAAGCCGGCCATACGATCACGGAACTCTTTCCGACGGAAGTCCCGATTTTACTGAACGACACGTTCATTCAGGAAAAGACATTACAAGGTCTTTCCTTACGTGACGTTGCTCTGACCGTCCATGGCAAAAAAGACAAACCGATTAAAACGCATACCGGTGACCTCCTGTTCACGCATTTCGGTCTGAGTGGTCCGATTGCGTTACGGTGCAGTCAGTACACGATCAAAGAAAGAAAACGATCAGGTGAGCGAGTCGTCCATCTCTCGATCGATTTGTTCCCGGATGAATCAATCGGTGCGTTGACGGAACGATTCCAAGCCGCCCTTGCCGCTAATCCGAAAAAGACAGTCCGTAATGCGTTAAAAGGATTTGTTCCGGAACGGTTACTCGACCTGTTATTTGCTAAAATCGGTTTCGGTGATGAAGTGTGTACGCAAATTAAGAAGCAGGACTTCACCCAATTGTTAGCAACGCTCAAACGGTTCCCCCTTCAAGCAGTAGGAACACTCGACTTTGATAAGGCATTCGTCACCGGAGGTGGCGTTTCGATTAAGGAAATCCAGCCGAAAACGATGATGTCGAAAAAAGCAGACGGTCTCTTTTTCGCCGGCGAAATCCTCGACATTCACGGCTATACAGGCGGTTACAACATCACAGCCGCTTTCGTGACCGGACATTGTGCCGGAACGAATGCTGCCTTGACCGCATTATGACAAAAAGGCTAGTTCCTACACGGAGCTAGCCTTTTAGTCGATTGGCGTAAACGAACGGCTCGAGAATTTATCCGTTTGGATGAGTGCAAACAACTCATTGTCCTGAACAAATATTCCTTCTGCCCCGTACACTTTCGGACTCGCTGATTCCCCCGTGATTGTCACATCTTTCGTATCAATCGAATACAGGAATAACGCTTCCGAATCCAATGTATAAATCCGCCCTTGCCGCTCGGCCAGACCGATCGGACGGAAGTTTTCCGTGAAGGCTTTTTTCGCATCACTGCGCATGCCACTGGCCGTGTCGATCCGTTTTCGTGCCACGATCGTCAAATACGGTGGTTTTTGTTTTTTCTTCAAGGCACGCTTTTCCTTCGCAGTCGCCTCTTTATCAATCTTGATTTCATCTTGTTTCATCGCAAAATACGTCAGTTCACTTCGTGCTAACGAGCGAATGTGATTGATCGTATAAAATTGTTTTTTCTTGGCATCGTAACCGAGTCCGTGAAAGCTGTCACGGATTGTCGTACCTGCTACCCGCTCTCGTTTGTCTTCTTTCCAGACGCCCTCTTCCCGTTTGACTGTCACGAGAATTTGATTGGATGTCAATAAGGCGACGGTCTCGCCGTCAACGAGCGTCATTCCGTCAAGTCCCGATAACATCAACTTGCCTTCATCCTCGATTTGGAATGAAGCATTGATACGTTCTCCTGTCCCACTGATTTCAAAAAAGTGATAATCTTCCGTTACAACAAGATAAGAACCAATCGAATCATCATACAACATCTGTTGGACATTCTTGATCAACGGTTCTTCCGGATTTGGAATCGAGGACGGCGTTTTCGGTGGTACTTGTTTCACAGCTGCTTGGTGTTTGGATTGTGTCTCAATTTTTGCAAACGTCTCTTGAATTTGTGCTACGGTCTCAGGTCTCGAAAAGACGAGGGCCACACAAAGGATCAGACCGGAGACGACGGCAAAAATCGTTGTATAGACTATATAAGTTCGTTTCATTTACACAAATCGCCTTTCTGTCTCGGTTTCTGATTCAGTTTAGCAGAAGGCGCCCTAAAAAAAAAGCGGACTTGCGACGGAGATAATCGAAAACCCCTCGATCTGATTAAATCAGATGAGGGGTTTCAGCTTAGTTTGCTACGATGTTGATCAGTTTTTTCGGGACGACGATGACTTTTCGAACCGTTTTATCACCAATCCACTCTTGTGTTTTTTCATCTGCAAACGCAAGAGCTTCAATTTCTTCTTTCGTTGCGTCGATGCTGATGACGAGCTTCGAACGGACTTTGCCGTTGACTTGAATGACGAATTCCATTGTATCGCTGACGAGTTTCGTTTCATCGAATGTCGGCCATACCGCATATGTCAAGGTGTCGTCAAAGCCAAGTTGTTCCCATAACTCTTCCCCTAAGTGCGGAGCAACCGGAGTCAATAATTGAATGAATCCACGAAGGAAATGGCGTGGCAAGACCGGTTGTTTGTTTGCTTCGTTGACGAAGACCATCAACTGCGAAATGCCGGTGTTGAACTGAATATTCGTGAAATCTTCCGTTACTTTCTTAACCGTCTGGTGGTAGACACGTTCAAAGTCCGCATCGACTGTCGTCACGTCTTGAATGTCCGCTGTCCGTTCAAACAGACGCCAGACGCGGTCAAGGAAACGACGTGCTCCGTCTAGACCGTTCTCCGACCAGGAAACTGAAGCATCCAGTGGTCCCATGAACATCTCATATAAACGGAGCGTATCCGCACCGTGCGATTTGACGATTTCATCCGGATTGATGACGTTTCCGCGTGATTTCGACATTTTTTCGTTGTTTTCTCCGAGAATCATCCCTTGGTTATATAACTTTTGGAATGGTTCTTTCGTCGGTACGACACCGATATCATACAAGACTTTGTGCCAGAAGCGGGCGTAGAGTAAATGAAGTACGGCATGTTCAGCCCCTCCGATGTAAATATCAACCGGGAGCCAGTATTTTAATTTTTCCGGATCGGCAATCGCTTCTTCATTGTGCGGATCGATGAAGCGAAGGTAATACCAGCAGCTGCCGCCCCATTGTGGCATCGTATTCGTCTCACGACGCCCTTTAAGTCCTGTGACCGGATCCGTGTAATCGAGCCAGTCTTCAGCAAGAGCGAGTGGAGATTCACCCGTTCCCGACGGCTTGATTTCCGGAATCATCGGCAATTCAAGCGGAAGTTCTGATTTATCGAGCGTCTTCATCGTTCCGTCTTCCATGTGGACGACCGGAATCGGCTCACCCCAGTACCGTTGACGGCTGAATAACCAGTCACGCAACCGGAAAGTGATTTTTTTGCGTCCGACTTGATTCGTCTCAAGTTCAGCGATGATTGTCTCAATCGCTTCTTGTTTTGATAGTCCGTCGAGCATCTGTGAATTGACGTGCTCTCCTTCACCCGTGTACGCTGCTTCGTCGACGTTACCGCCTGTTACGACTTCGATGATTGGCAGGTCAAACTGTTTCGCAAATTCATGATCTCGCTCGTCATGTGCCGGTACGGCCATGATGGCGCCTGTCCCATATGTCGCGAGGACATAATCGGCGATCCAGATCGGCAGACGTTCTCCGGAAATCGGATTGACGGCAAAAGCTCCCGTGAAGACGCCTGTTTTTTCTTTCGCAAGATCTGTCCGCTCCAAGTCTGATTTCGTCTGAACAGATGCGATATACGTTTTAACAGCTTCTTCATGATCGGCTGTCGTGATGTCCGCGACGAACGGATGCTCCGGTGCAAGAACAAGGTAAGTTGCCCCGAAAACTGTATCCGGACGTGTCGTAAAGACCGTCACTTGTTTTTTATGACCGTCAATCGTAAAGTCGATTTCTGCCCCTTCCGATTTTCCGATCCAGTTCCGTTGCATTTCTTTCACCGATTCTGGCCAGTCGAGTTCATCTAAATCTTCGAGTAAACGGTCCGCATACTCTGTGATTTTTAAGACCCACTGCCGCATCGGAACACGGACGACGGGATGATTGCCACGCTCCGACAGTCCGTCGATGACTTCCTCGTTCGCAAGGACTGTTCCAAGCGCCGGACACCAGTTAACCGCGACTTCGTCAACGAAAGCAAGTCCTTGTTCATACAATTTCGTAAAGATCCACTGTGTCCATTTGTAATAATTTGGATCCGTCGTATTGATTTCACGATCCCAATCATATGAGAATCCTAAATCTTTTAACTGACGTTTGAACGTCTCGATGTTTTGCGCTGTAAACTCCCGCGGATCATTCCCTGTATCAAGGGCATACTGTTCCGCTGGAAGTCCAAACGCATCCCATCCCATCGGATGAAGGACGTTGTACCCCTGCATCCGTTTCATCCGTGCGAGGATATCCGTTGCCGTGTATCCTTCTGGGTGTCCGACATGGAGTCCTGCTCCCGATGGATAAGGAAACATGTCTAACGCATAAAAACCTTCTTTTTCCGGATCTTCTGTTGTGACGAACGCATTGTCCTGTTCCCAGCGCGCTTGCCATTTCGGTTCGATTTCACGATGATTGTACGGCATCTCTATTCCTCCTCTGAATATACAAAAAACCGGTCTCCGCCCCTAGGAATAGGGACGAAAGACCGGTTTGTCTCCCGCGGTACCACCCACGTTGTCTGCTGAAGCAGACCACTTGATTCACGGATAACGGTGTGAAGGACCGGAGTTCGCTACTTGATTTCACGAATCATGCTCCCTGACGAGTTCACGGACGATTCCGACTGGTTTGCACCGATCACCAGCTCTCTAAACGGAATGACTCCCTTACTACTTCAGTTCGTCGCAATGGACTATCTATGTGTTAGTGTAAGCTGAATCTTCCCTTATCGTCAACGGTTCCGTAAAATTTCTCCGATTGCCGCATGCGACGAGACGACGTGGTCCGCGTGATGCAGGATTTGTGCCGGCATCCGTTCATCCAGCAAGGCGATGACTTCCATTCCTGCTTCCTTCGCCCCGATCATCCCGTTCGCTGCATCTTCAATCACGATACAAGCCTCCGGTGCTTGATCAATCCGTTGCGCCGCCAAGCGGAAAATCGCCGGATCCGGCTTCGACCGCGGGACTTCAAATCCGCTCGTGTACGCATCGACCGTCAATCCATAATGCGTGATGACGCGTGTGATTTTTTCAAGTGAACTGGAAGAAGCAATCGCAATCCGGTATCCTTCCATGCGGGCCAGTTCCATCAATTCTTTGACTCCGTCTTTTAGGCCGCATGCTTCCGGCTTCGCGTGTTGCTGGAATAATTCATGTTCGAGTGCCAGTAATGCTTCCGTAGAGTGAGGTAACTCATGTTGTGTAATCAGTTCTTCCCACATCTCGTCTCCTGTTTTCCCCATGAATGTCGCATACTGCGTATGATCGAGCGGGATAGATAACGTCTTAAACATGTGTTGGTGGACTTTAAAATATTGAATTTCACTGTCGAGAATGACACCATCCATATCAAAAATCAGACCTGTTTTTTTCATTTTTTCCCCTCCTGCTATCAGCCTACCAAAAAACCTGATCATCCGCAGACGATCAGGTGGATTCATGTCGCTAAAACCGTCTCTTGGTAGCGGTATTCCGGGAAATAGTCTACGTCTTGATCACTTCCATAGCGTTGGCACAATTTTTCATAGACATGAGGCAGAAGAATCGTTTTTCCTTGGTGGTATTCAAACATCCGGTATCCTGTGTAACGGCACTTGCTTTCAAACAGACTGTCCCGTTCCTTATATCCGCCGCCTAAATGTTGTTCGACCATCCCTGCCGTCTTGGAATGTAAGATCGCCTCATATTCCAGTCGCTGATTCGGAAACAGTTTATGTTCATCCCGTTGACATCCAATCAAATGTCCGTGTGCATACTCTTGTCCAAGCAATACGAAATAACCACCGACGGCTTCCCCTCTCCACTCGGCAATCAACAATAACGGTTCACACAGCTGTGTCGGCTGAAACAGTTGTTCAAAGTATTCAGGTGTAAAATAGTAATGGGAAGAGGCATCTTTCCGGTCCATCGTTTGGTAATAAAGACGGATAAAAGTTGGCAAATCTTCTTTTGATCCCCGACGGACTGTCAGCTCTGACGCCAATGACTTCCGGATCATACTCCGGTTTTTCTTATGAAACGTTTGCATGATTTCTTCCACGGTTGGCCGAAGATCGATGCTCGTCGTGTGGCGGATGAATTCCGTTTTCGTCCAATCCGCTATCCGTTTTTGATTTTCCGTCAATGGATTAAACCGAATCAGCTCCGAGACAATTTTGTGACGCATGGCCCATTGCCGAAAAGAACGCTTGGCATCTGCCAGTTCTTCCAACGTCAGTTCACCAACAACTTCCGGACCTCCATAACCATAAGGTGTAATCATATCAAAATACTCGGTGTCGAAAATACGCCTCTTCAAAAAAGGATAAAATAGTTCGCCTGACGCACCTTGAAAATAAACCAGTCCCGCCGTTTCATCGGCCCGTGCATTTAAACGGACGTATTCATAGCTATAAAAAATATCAAGTGATTTATTTTCGACAAGTGATGTCCAAGTCAGCTGATCTTCAACGAAAATACATTGCCTCATCTTTTACACCTCCGGCACACGACACGTCAAACATATTTTTTCTTTAATTTGGTTAATCAATTAATATTTTCCTTTTAATTGAATACCCATTTTACATGTTTATTATGCGTCCTCAAAAAAAGACAGATGGCGGCATCAAACGACCGCGTCTGTCTTTCGAACTTATTTTATCGCCTTACTTGGTATAGCACGAATGAATGTGAATCCTGCCACCAGAATCAATCCGATCAACGTCAGGAACACGGCATTCATACCGGATAAATCATAAATCAGTCCCCCGACGGTCGGACTGATCATCCGGCCTGCCGAAGCGGCGATATTGACGTATCCCTGAAACTCACCTTCTTTACCAATCGGAGCTAAGCGCGCTGCCATTGCAGGAACTGCCGGCCAAATGAACATCTCACCAATCGTCAAGATGATCATCGCCACTAAAAACATTTTGAATCCTCCCGCAAAGGGAACGATGGCATAGGATAAAAGAAAAATCCCTGTCCCCGTCAGTAACTGACGTTTCAAATCGTCACCAAACCATCGTAAGACGGGTGTCAATAACGGTTGTGCAAACACAATCAGCGCCCCGTTGATCGTCCATAAAATCGAATACTCGGAAATTGTTACTCCAAGTGACTTTGTATGCACGGCAAACGTTCCCTGCCATTGAACATACACAAACCATAACAGTGCATAACCAATCGAGACATACAACATCGTCCGGACAGAACTCCGTGAGAGCGGTTCCCGCACTTCCTCGCTTGCCGACATCGATTGACGTCTGATTGGATGGACCTGAATCCAATTCAATCCTACCAACAGAACCACAGCAAACAACAAGTACAGTATCAGATTTGCGATGAAGATGAATTGGATATCAATCGCCGCAATTTGCCCACTGATAGCAGTTCCGAGCGCCACACCGACGTTTTGAGCAACATAGATTGCGTTAAACGCCCGTCTCCCGCCTTCCGGCCAGATCACACCGGTCATAGCATAGATGGTCGGAAAAACCATTCCGCCGACGAATCCGATTAATCCCAGCATCAGAACATAACCGGTGAAAGTCTGATGGAACATCCAAAGTCCGATTGAGGCAAGGACGAGTCCGATGACACTGATGACAAGTGTGCGTTTCCCACCTAACCGATCAAATGCTTTTCCACCAATGTAGTTCCCGATGATGGCGAGAGCCGAGTTGACGAATAAGGCCATTCCGGCCTTCGTCATCGACTCCCCTAAATAGTCATGAATGTATAATGTATTAAACGGCCATAAAAAAGAGGACCCTGTCGTATTGATTGCCATCGCCAATACCAGAATCCAGACCGCGCGAGGTAATTTCGGCATGGTAAGTATCCTCCAATGTAGTTTCCAACCTTGCCACTTTACGAAATTATTCTGTCGTCTGTCAAGGAACTTCGATTTAAACGAACAATCGGAAAAATGATACAATTAACTAAAGGGTCGATTTTGCGGGTACTTAGAAAAAAATAGAGCATATCAATCAAAAAGAGGAGTTTTTGCCATGTCACTTGCACGTGTGTTACCTTATGCCAAAGAATTGTTGGAATCAGTCATCCATGAAGGGGATTGCGTCGTCGATATGACTGCGGGGAACGGTCATGATACGCATTTCCTTGCTGAACAGGTCGGACCGGGCGGACGGGTCATCGCTTTTGATGTCCAGGAGCAGGCAATCGAAGAAACGACCCGTCGGTTGCAGGCGGCTCACGTCTTCGATTGGGTCGATTTGTATCACGAAAGTCATATCCATGTCGGCGCTCGGTTATTTGCTGAACAACGTCCGATTCGTGCCGGAGTCTTTAATCTTGGTTACTTACCGGGAAGCGATAAATCCGTCACGACGACAGGAGAAGAAACGCTAGAGGCACTCCGGGCCCTTCTTCCGGTCCTCGTCCCCGGTGGTCTGGTTGTCCTCGTGATTTATCACGGTCACTTGGAGGGACGCCGCGAACGTGATGCAGTGCTTGAGCATGTTTCATCGCTCCCCCAGCAGGATTATGCCGTCTTGCAGTACCGTTTCTTGAATCAGCAAAATAATCCGCCGTTCATCGTTGCGATTGAAAAAAAATTAAAAAAACAAATACTCGATTAAACAACAGAGGAGTGCCGTCGTATGCGACGGCACTCCTCTTTTTAAAACATATTAATCTTCCACTAATTTCAGGAACAGCAACAACTTTTCAGCAAACCGTGTGTTCAAGCGTTCGAAACTGAAGTGCGGGAACCCGTGCAGACGTTGCAGATAAATCTGGTCCCCACCCATTTTCCGGCATACCTCAAGCGTCAACTTGACGTCAGCAAACTGATCGTCCGGCGCATAAAAACAAGCGAGTTGGACCCGCGGCAGTTTCTTACGTTCTTCATCATGGATGACAATTTCTTCTTCAATCTCACGATATTCAGCGTACGTCAGTTCACCGAGACGAGCAGCATCTTCATTATTTTGTCCGAACGGTAATGTCCCAAGCGGAGCATCCGGACGGAACCGGTCGAAGGCACTCGCGAAGACTTGTTTGACGCCTCCCAATTGCTTGGAATTGTGCCAATCAAATAACGGCGAGATAAACGTCAGGCTCGCCATCGGCAACTCATATTCTTGAAGCAGTCGGTTGACGACAAGCGCTCCCATACTGCAGGCAATGATATGAATCGGTAATTTCCGCTTACCGGCTTCGCGTAGTGCTTCTTTTAATAACTGTTGATGTTCTTCAAACGATACACGACGGGGTGCGTCGACCAAGAGGACCTCATATTCGTGCTCTAAGACACGAATCAGTGCTTCACTTGGCCGGGCACGTAATTGGAGTGGATATACAAGAACGATCACTCCGGTTGGTTGTTCTACCACAAACTCACCTCTTCATTCAATATCTGTTTAGTATGCAACAAATCCGACTTCAGCCAAACCGCCTTAAGTCGGATTCCGTTTCTTTAATATATACGTTGTAGTCGCGTCACAGGTTCCACCTGTCCGAAGACTTCCTCTGTCGTCTCGCTGATTTCCTTAAATCCGTATGAAGTCAAAAAGTGACGGGCTTTATAGTTTCGGGATTCAACATACACTTCAATCGGAGACGCCCCTTGCAATTCCAGTTCGCGGATCAGCCGGCGTCCGATTCCGTTTTGCTGGTATTTCGGCAAGACATACAGCCGGACGATTTCCCACGTTCCATCCACATCGATGGCGTGGATAAAACCGACGATTTCCCCGTCGATCAGTCCGACATTGAAGTATTCTCCACGTGCTTCTTCCGCTGTCCGGATTGCTCGGACCACTTCTTCCTGCGGGTACGCTTCTTGTACGAAATGGGCTTTCGAACGCTCTGAATAGATTTCCTCATATGTGTCCATCCAGGACGTGAGCGCAATATCATGAATGCGTGCTGCATCAGCCGGAACTGCTTCGCGTATCTCCATACCGAAATCCCCCTTTTCCTTTTACAGGCTCATGTTCTTTTACCCTTTTCTAGAAATTTCAGTCGTTTCCCTGCAAAGTTCCGGAGAAACAAAAAAAGTTCAGAAACACCCTTAAAAGGGAGTTTCTGAACTCAGGATTATGCGAAACGTTTTGCCTGCTCTTCAAGAGTAGCGGCTTTATCTGTTTGCTCCCATGGTAATTCGATGTCTGTACGACCGAAGTGACCATAAGCTGCTGTCTGACGATAAATCGGACGGCGGAGATCAAGCATCTTGATGATCCCTGCAGGACGGAGATCAAAGTTTTCTGCGATTAATTCAACGAGTTGCGCTTCAGGAAGTTTTCCTGTACCGAACGTATCGACTGCGATTGAAACCGGGTGCGCCACACCGATTGCGTAAGCAAGTTGAACTTCTGCTTTGTCCGCAAGACCAGATGCAACCAGGTTTTTCGCGACATAACGTGCTGCGTAAGCAGCTGAACGGTCGACTTTCGTTGGATCTTTACCAGAGAACGCTCCACCGCCGTGACGTGCATATCCGCCATACGTATCAACGATGATTTTACGACCTGTCAACCCTGCATCTCCTTGTGGTCCGCCGATGACGAAACGACCAGTCGGGTTGATGAAGAATTTTGTGTCTGCATCGATGTACTCTGCCGGGATGACCGGTGCGATGACATGTTCTTTCAGATCAGCTTGAATTTGCTCAAGCGTCACTTCTTCTGCATGTTGTGTCGAGATGACGATTGTATCGACGCGAACAGGTTCATTGTTCTCGTTGTATTCAACCGTAACTTGCGTTTTACCATCCGGACGGAGGTAATCGAGTTGCCCCGTTTTGCGGACCTCTGCCAAACGACGAGCCAGTTTGTGTGAAAGCGAGATTGGAAGTGGCATGAGTTCCGGTGTTTCTTTCGTTGCATAACCGAACATCAGACCTTGGTCTCCTGCTCCGATCGCATCGATTTCTTCATCGGACATGTTTCCTTCGCGTGCTTCAAGCGCTTGGTCCACACCGAGAGCGATGTCTGCTGACTGCTCATCGATTGATGTCAATACAGCACAAGTGTCTGCATCGAAACCGTATTTAGCGCGTGTATAGCCGATTTCACGAATAGTTTCACGAACGACTTTCGGGATATCCACGTAAGTTGATGTCGTGATTTCTCCAGCTACTAATACGAGTCCTGTCGTGACAGAAGTTTCTGCCGCAACACGTGCGTTTGGATCGGCTGCAAGAATTGCATCCAAAATTGAATCCGAAATCTGGTCACAGATTTTATCCGGGTGACCTTCAGTTACTGATTCCGACGTAAATAGTCGGCGATTAAGGTTTGTCATGTTTGACCCTCCCAAAAAAGAATTTGACGGTGTACTCATTTCCCCTAGTTGAGTGGGACGGTAAAATGAAAAAAACCTTTCCATGTCCAAAAATGGTCAGGGAAAGGTTGTGCGTTCTTCCTTTACCCTCTTATCGTTCGAAGTGTTTACTTCGCTTCAGGAGAGCACCTTTTCCTACATTAATGATGAAATTAATATAAGACGGTTGCCGGGTTTCTTCGGGCCTTGTTCCCTCCACCTGCTCAGAATAAGAGTATCCGTTACGAATTACATGATATAAACTTGTGCTCACTCTGTCAAGCAACGTTTTAATTTCTAGTCGAAAAATTTCAGAAGAGATGTTAAACTGTTAATGCTGAAAGCGTTTCCAGATAAATAGAAATCAGCGCAGGAAAATGATTGCCCTATCATTAGTATGTCATATATAATAAATGTGTCATACTAATAGTAGAGCTAAAACCAACGTAGGGGAAAGGTGGGGTCAGGATGCCGATGACGGTCCTGAATATCGAAGAGCTACTCAAGAAGGAGCATGTGTTCAAACAACTGTCCGTTGCTGAACTAGTCGAACATGCGATTCGCAACAAAGAAGGAGTTCTTGCAGAAAATGGTGCTTTGTCTGTAGAAACGGGGAAATTTACAGGTCGTTCACCGAAAGACAAGTTCATCGTCCGTGATCAATCGTGTGAGATGCATATCGATTGGGGTCATGTCAATCAACCAATGGAATCGGACAAATTCGAGCAACTGTTACAAAAAGTTCTTCGTTATATGAACGAAGCAGATCAACTTTACTACACAGAAGCTGCTGCTGGTGCCGATACGCATTTCACCCTTCCAGTGCGCGTCGTAACCGAATATGCTTGGCATAATTTGTTTGCGAAACAGCTATTCTTACGCGAATATCCTACGGTTGCGGCCTTTGAACCATTTACGGTCGTCTACGCACCACATTTTAAAGCGGATCCGGCGGTCGACGGAACAAACTCGGAGACATTCATCGCGATGTCTTTCGAACACCGTATTGTCTTGATCGGTGGTACAGAGTACGCCGGAGAAATTAAAAAATCAATTTTCTCGGTCATGAACTATCTCTTACCACAACAAGAAGTGTTGTCGATGCACTGTTCCGCCAACGTTGGACACGAAGGGGATGTCGCGTTATTCTTCGGACTATCCGGGACTGGTAAGACCACACTGTCTGCAGATGAGAGCCGTCAATTGATCGGCGACGATGAACACGGTTGGTCCCATGACGGTGTCTTCAACATCGAAGGTGGCTGCTATGCGAAAACGGTCAACTTGTCACGCGAAAAAGAACCACAAATCTTTGACGCCATCCGCTTCGGAACCGTTCTTGAAAACGTCGTCCTCGACGACACCCGGATTCCGGATTATGATGATACCTCACTGACGGAAAATACGCGTGCGGCTTACCCGATCACAGCAATCGAGAATATCGCCATCCCGTCACGCGCCGGTCATCCGAAAACGATTGTCTTCCTGACAGCAGATGCTTACGGTGTACTGCCTCCGATCAGTAAACTGACAAAAGAACAAGCGATGTATCACTTCTTGTCAGGTTATACATCTAAACTTGCCGGCACAGAGCGTGGTGTCACGGAACCGGAAGCAACGTTTTCGACCTGCTTCGGTTCCCCGTTCCTGCCGTTGATTCCAGAAAAATATGCGACGATGCTCGGGGAACTGATTGATCGCCACGGCGTCACCGTTTATCTCGTCAACACCGGTTGGACCGGTGGGGCTTATGGTACCGGCAGCCGGATGAAACTTTCGTATACACGGACGATGGTCAATGCAGCCGTCAACGGCCTGCTCGCAGACATCCCGACAGAAGAACATCCGATTTTCGGTCTGCATATGCCGATTGAAGTACCCGGTGTTCCGACTGATTTACTCAATCCGGTCAAGGTATGGGCGGATTCATCTGTTTACGAACAACAAGCGACTGCACTCGCGCAAAAGTTCACGCAGAACTTTGCACGTTTCGAAAGTGCGACGGATGCCATCAAAGCAGCCGGTCCCCGCGTTTAAAAATGATTGATGATACTAAAAAGGTTGAGCTCCTTAATGGATGCTCAACCTTTTATGTTAGACGATTGAATCTGTCTTATCTTGTAAATGAAGCTCTTTTTGAGAAAGCCAAACTTGGCTTTCTTTTAATAATTCATAAGCGCGGCGCTTCGCAATCCCGAATCGATTGCTCAGCATCTCGAACCGTTCGAACTCTCCCCGGTCTGCGCTGATCGCAAGGAGCAGGCAATCCCGAAACGGATGATCATCACCTTGTAAGACGTTTTTCAAAGCCGGTTCAATCGGAAGCTGATCAATGATTTCATCAATATCGACTGAGAGTAATGCATCAATATGAGACAGTAATCCAATCATATAAGCGCTCTCTGCTTTCAAGGTCTTCGTTTCCGTCGCAAACAGTTCACACAGCTTTGCACAATGCAAAGATGAACGTAACAATTCATCCGACCACCTGTACGGACTTGCGAGTTTCATTTCACGCAAAACGATTAACGAAATCCAGCTCTTTAATTGCGAAAATCCAAGTAAGGAAATCGCTTGTCGGACGGAACTGACGGTGTTCCGAAGACCGATTCCCGGAGAATTGATTAATTGCAGTACTTGTACACTGATGTAAGGATTTCCTTCGATTTCATCGACGACGTCCTCATAATGATCGTCTGTATCCAACCACTTCAGCATCTTCAACAGGACAGGTACTTGCGGAGGAACCGCCTTCCCTTTCATCAGCATCGGTTTGGCATAAAAGTATCCTTGAAACCAGTCATATCCCATCTCAAGGCTTCGCGTATGATCTTCATGTGTTTCGACCCGTTCTGCCAAAAAGCGCATATGCGGATAATTCCGCTTTAAAATATGTAAGATTGCACTTTGTTCGCGTGGGTTGATGGCTTCGATATCAATTTTAATCAAATCAATCAGATCAAACAGCTCTGCCCCATGATGACGCAACAGATCGGTTACGAAATCATCCAGTGCCAATACGAAGCCTGCTTCTTTCCACTTCTGCAACGTCAGGAGCATAGCAGCATCAATGTGAACCGTCTCTAACACTTCAATCACGAATCGGGTCGGATCCAAGTGATCGATCAGCTCAGACTGTAACAGATCGCCTGTGAAATTAATGAATAATCGTTTCCCTTCTGCTACACGGTCTACTCCCAAATGAATCAGTGTATTCGTCAATACATCCATCGTTGCCAAGTCACCATCAAACACTGCAGGTGTTTCAACGGAACGATAGAGCAGTTCAAAAGCGTCAATCGAACCAAACCGGTCTACAATCGGTTGTCGCGCAAGTAAGATTTCCATCTCATATATCCCTTCTAAATCCGTTAATCTGGCTTATTTTATATGTTCTAGTATATCAAATATCGTTTCCCCTTAAAAAATCTCTTTTTTAAAACATATCAATGTTCCCATCATTTGGAGAAAAAAACATCTCAATGCGAGGCACTGAGATGTTTTCACGAATCCTTTTACTTGGATAACATCCAATCGATGACTTGTTTCGTCACAAGCATTTTTTGATGGATTGGAAATTGATGCGCATATTGATATACCAATAAACGGGTCTTTTCCGGATAGCGGGCTGCATAGTTCGTCGCATGCCGCAACCGAACGTTTTGATCGTACAATCCATGAATCAACAAGACGTCTCCTTGCGGCGGAAAATAGAGTGGTGACCGGACGCGATATGCCTCCAGCCGTTGCTCTGGAACGCCACCGGTAAATCGTCTGAGCATTTTTTGCATCGTCCGTTGTTCTTCATACGTCCAAATCAAATTCGTCACGCCGGCCCAGGAAACTGTCCGGGCGACTTCACGATGATGCGCCAGTAAAAGCGCCATCTGACCGCCGCGGGAAAAGCCAAATACCGATGTCCGCTCGACATATTGATCGAGCCAATCAAAAGCACTGATGGCGTCAAGGATATCCCGTTGTCCAAAATCTTCTTTTCCGGTCCCCCCTAAGTTACCGCGGTAAAAAGGAGCCATGACCAAATAACCGGCTTGCGCGAACTGCATTAAGCGGGTCGGCCGAACCATGCCGATATTACGTGTCCCACCACGTAAATACAAGAGACCTTGTCCGTTCGCCCGAACCGGTAAGATGATGTACGCCCCGACCCGTTCTCCGTCGGATGTTTCATAAAAGACCCGAAAGGTACGAAACGGTCCCTGGCGGGGGAGTTCAAACCAGTCGGCGTTCGGCGAGTACACGAAGAGTCTCCGGAAGGACACGGTCCTTCATCATGAAGCTGTATTGGCGGTTCGTATCTAAACGTTTCGGGATATCGTCTAGTAAATAGGCACCGTCCGTCTCATCGACAGCAAGATGCGGCACCAAGGATGCGATTTCGGCGAAGTAGATATTCTTGATGATCGTATCCCCCCGACCTTCAACCCGGTATTGTCCGATGTACTGGAGACGTTCGATATGTCCCCCTGTCTCTTCCATGACTTCCCGGTGCGCTGCTTCCTCGGCCGTTTCCCCCGGTTCGACCTTTCCACCCGGAAATTCGTAGCCCCGTTGCTTATGATGTGTCAGTAACCATTTCCCTTCGTACACGGCAATGACCCAGACATGAAGCGGATGGACTGAAAACGGATGGTCCTCAAAACTCAGTTCAACCCGATTTTGATAATAATCTAAAAACGTAATCACGTGCGTGCACCTCATTTCTTCTTCTCTCTTCACTTTACCTGTTTCGAAAGCATTCTAAAAGTGAAAGTGCGTAGGAATTTGCCAGAATGACAAAAAAAGACATCCCTCTGAATCGAGAGATGTCCGGCTTCTTATTTCAAGCGAGCTTCAAGCTCTGCTTTTTCTGCTTCAAATCCAGGTTTACCAAGCAAGGCAAACATGTTTTTCTTGTACGCTTCAACACCCGGCTGATCGAATGGGTTGACACCAAGCAGGTATCCACTCATTGCACATGCCTTTTCAAAGAAGTAGAACAAGAATCCGAGATGATACGGTGTCATCTCCGGCAACTCAACTGTCAAGTTCGGAACTTGTCCATCTGTGTGGGCAAGCAACGTTCCTTCTGCTGCCTTGTCGTTGACGAATTGAATCGACTTGCCTTCAAGGAAGTTTAAGCCGTCCAAATCCTGTGCATCTTTTTCAATCGTCAAGGTATGACGCGCTTGTCCGACTTTGATGACCGTTTCGAACAAATCACGACGTCCTTCTTGAACGTATTGTCCCATCGAGTGAAGATCCGTTGAGAAGTCGACTGCTGCCGGGAAGATCCCTTTAAAGTCTTTTCCTTCTGACTCTCCGTACAACTGTTTCCACCACTCCGACACATAGTGTAAAGCAGGTTCATAGTTGACGAGCAACTCGATTGTTTTTCCTTTCGCATATAATGCGTTTCGAACGACCGCGTACTGGTACGCTTCGTTTTCCGCCAAGTTCTCATTTGAGAACTGAACTTGCGCATCACGCGCACCTGCCATCAAGTCTTCAATCGAAATGCCGGCAGCTGCAATCGGTAATAAACCAACCGGTGTCAAGACAGAGAAACGACCGCCAACGTCATCCGGAATCACAAACGTCTGGTATCCTTCCGAGTCAGCAAGTGTCTTCAGGGCACCACGTGCTTTATCTGTCGTCGCATAAATCCGGTCCTTCGCTCCGGCTTTACCGTACTTGTCTTCCATAAATGTTTTCAGGAGACGGAATGAAATCGCTGGTTCCGTCGTTGTCCCTGATTTTGAGATGATGTTGACCGAAACATCTTTTCCTTCAAGTACTTGGAACAAATCGTGTAAGTACGTCGAAGAAATGTTATGTCCGGCATAAATGATTTGCGGTGCTTTCCGCTCGTCTTTTGACAGTAAGTTGTGGAACGAATGACCGAGCATCTCAATTGCAGCACGTGCTCCGAGATACGATCCGCCGATCCCGACGACTAACAAGACATCTGAATCCGACTTGATTTTTTCAGCCGCCGCCTGAATTTTTTCAAATTCCGCTTTGTCATAGTTTGTCGGTAAATCGACCCATCCTAAGAAATCGCTGCCGGCACCTGTGCCGTTGTGGATTGCTCCGTGTAATGTTTTTACCGTATCCGCCATATAGTCCACTTCATGTTGTCCTACGAATTGTAGGGCCTTCGAATAATCAAAACGTACCGTTGTCATTCACTCGTCCTCCTTATTCATTCGCAAACAAATGCGACCTTCCTTTTCATTAAAACGCAAGAAGGAAGGTCGTTCAAGTCTTTTGTGAAAAGATTAGCAAATGTTATGACGCTTACAAAGCAGCTGTTACGATTTGACGAACATCTTCGTTGCCAAGTGATTTGAAGTTACCAAAGTCTCCACGTGTCATCGCTGACTTCACGATTGAATCGACCGTTTCTTCTTTGATGTCATAATCCGCAAGGCGGTTTGGTGCACCAAGTGATGTCCAGAACGCACTGATTGCATCGATTGTAGCGTGTGCTGCTTCCATTTCTGATTTACCTGTCGTATCGACGTCAAAGACGTTCTCACCGAGCGTAACGAAACGGTGTGCGTTTGACTCATCAAGAACATGACGCATCCAGTTCGGGAAGAGAATCGCCAGACCGCCTGCATGCGGGATGTCGTGAACCGCTGAGACCGCGTGCTCAATGTTGTGTGACGCCCAGTCGCCGCGTGCGCCCATTTGAAGAACACCGTTGAGTGCCATCGTACCGGCAAACAGAATCGTACCGCGGAGTTCAACGTTTTCAAGATCGTTGACAAGTTTCGGTGCAGCTTCAACGACTGCTTTCATGACACCTTCCGTCATCCGCTCTTGAACCGGTGCATGCGCCGTGTGGAAATATTGCTCGAGGCAATGGCTCATCATGTCGACGATTCCGTAAATCGTTTGATCTTTCGGAACGCTGACAGTGTACTTTGGATCAAGGATTGAGAATGTCGGGAACGTCAACGGGCTGCCCCAACCGTATTTCTCTTGTGTCTTCCAGTTCGTGATAACAGAACCTGAGTTCATTTCTGAACCTGTCGCAGCGAGCGTCAAGACTGTTCCAAACGGGATCACTGTTTCTGGTGTCGCTTTACCGATGACGAGATCCCATGCTTCACCCTCGTAAGGGATACCTGCAGCGATCAATTTCGTGCAGTCGATGACAGAACCGCCACCAAGAGCGAGCAATGCGTCAACGCCAGCTTCACGTGCGATTTTAATACCGCGTTCTGCTGTCTCGATGCGTGGATTTGGTTCGACGCCGTCGCATTCGACGTATTCGATTCCTGCCGCATTGAGTTCGCGCGTGACGTCATCATAGACACCATTACGTTTGATACTGCCGCCGCCAAATACGAGCATGACTTTTTTAGCATCTAAAGCTTTCAATTCGTCTTTGATTTTGTTGACTTGACCGTCACCAAAAATAAGTTTCGTTGGATTACGATATTCGAAGTTTTCCATTGTGTGTTGCCCCCTTGATAAGTAATGAACACCTTACATTATCCACACATTCCCCTTTTGCATCTATTTTAATGCTTATAACGCAAAAAAAGAGAACCGACCGATGTCGATTCCCTTTCAAAATCTTATTTTTGGAAGTTTGATTTTTCAATCCATTCTTCCAATTTGCCTTTTAACACGTTGAAGCCAGGAGCTTCTTCTTGTTTGAAAGCAGGACCTGCATCGCGACGGCCAGTGTTTTTGCGTGGGCCTTTAGCGCGTGCTTCGCGTTTTGGAGCTTCCTGTGTTGCTTTAATCGAAAGCTTCATTTTTTTGTTAGCTTCGTCGATGTCGAGAACTTTAACAGTTACTTCATCGCCAACTTTTACGTAATCGTTGATGTCTTTTACGTAATCGTGTGAGATTTCTGAGATGTGGACGAGACCTTGTGTTTGCTCGTCAAGTGCTACGAAAGCACCGAAGTTTTGAATACCAGTTACTTTACCAGTAACGACTTGGTCTTTTTCAAAGTTTGCCATAGTTTATACACTCCCTAACTAAATTCATCAACTTATAATAACATACTTTTTACGGATGGTAAAAAATATTTTTCAAATTGTTTATTTTTTATTTTACCAGGGAACAAATTAGTAGCAAGACTTCAAGTATTCCCCCTGATTCTGCCGGACTTTTCGAGTCCGGCCCTTTTTTTGTTTCAACTTACTTTTTCACGCAAAAAGGACAGGTCCGGTCTGCCCGCTTTCCGCGGACAAGCCATCATGCCGCTTCAGATGCAATGCATCTTCCAGGGTCAGGATTGACTTGTATTTCCGCAGGAGTCGAGCATGACCTCACCTGTCCTAGCGTAATGGAAATTTCACGGTGAAGCAATCAAAAAATAAAGATTCGGGAATGGCTTACAAATCGTCAAATCCGTTTGCATCCGTCACTTTCGCATATGACCGTGATTTTTGCTCGAAGAAATCGGATTTCGTCGCATTCATCGAGTCGTCGGAATACGCCCGGATCCATGGCATGACGTCTTCATCATGTCCTTCATACAGATCGTCGAGCCCGATGACACGGAGACGTTTGTTGGCGAGGTATTTGACATAGTCACGCATCTCGCTGACATCAAGTCCGTCCAAGTCACGTAACACGTATTCACTCCACTCGATTTCGAGATCAACAGCACGCTCGAATGTGGCATAGACGAACTTCGTGAATGAACTGTCGGCATCGATTTGCGGATGTTCTGTCAAGACGGCACGTAACAGCTGACTGATGAAGTACGAGTGTTGCAACTCGTCGCGTTGGATATAACTGATCATCGTCGAAGTTCCGACCATTTTTTGGTGACGCGCCAGGTTATAAAAGAACGCAAATCCGGAGTAGAAGTTGATTCCTTCAAGAACGATTGAGGCGACGAGTGATTTCGCGAAGTTTTCCGGTGTCCGGTCGTTTTGGAAATCTTCATACAGATCCAGAATAAAAGCATTCCGCTTCATGACCATGTCATCATCTTTGGCGATGTCGAAGATCCGGTTTTGTTCTGACAACGGTACGAGGCTTGACAGCACGTAACTGTACGATTGGTTATGCACGACTTCCTGTTGGGCCACAATCGCGAGGATCGCATGAATCGAGGCGTCTGACGTAAACATTGCCGACTCCAGGATATAGCGGGTCTGGACAGAGTCAAGAATCGATAACAGACCGATGATCCGCTTAAACGCATCCTGTTCCCGCTCGCTCAATTGATTCCACTGTTGCATGTCTTTTGACATCGAAATTTCGTCCGGAATCCAGAAGTTCGATAACAGTTGTTTATAGATCGAATAAAACTGTGGATATGCGATGTCGTTCCAGTTGACGATCGAGCTTGTCTCGCCACCGATGATCGCTGTCGCACGATTCGGATGACGGGCATCAAGCAGTTTGATTTTTTGTAGTTGTTCCATGTTGTTCGGCTCCCTCTTGCTGTAATTGCAGTAGTGTTCGGCGTGTCCACTCTTTGACCGCATGCGGCCGGTTTCGCGGCGATTGTTCGATTTTGAGTAATTCACCTGCGAGCGGTACCCCGAACTTCGCGAGATGATACGCCATCTCATCGACGGCGCGGCAATATTTGACGAACATCTTATCGCCCGTCCCGAAGACAGCCGCCTGCGGAATCGCGTGCGGACTTTCCTTTAAGACCAGCTTCAGACAATCCCGCATCTCATCCGGCAATTGTCCGTCTCCCCAGGTGTACGAACCAAAATAGACGATATCATAAGGGACCAGCTGATACGTCGTCACATCATCGGCAAAGATCATCGTCGGTTCGACCTGCATTTCGGAACATGCTTTTGCAATCAGTTCCGCAACCTCCTCTGTATTTCCGCTCATTGACGCATATACGATTGCTGCCTTCATGATATCGTCCTCCTTCTCTTATGATGAACACGACTCACATTCATCGATTTCGACGGTCGTCGAACGTGTGTAGTAAATCGTCTTCATCCCCAGCTGCCATGCCTCCATGTGCATCTCGAGTAACTCTTTTGCTTTGACACTGTTTTTGACGTAGAGATTAAAGCTGATTGCTTGGTCAATATGACGTTGGCGTGAGGCATTTTGACGGATGCTCCAAAGCTGATCAATCTCAAACGCTGATTTATAGAACCAGTTCGTTTCCGGTGTCAAATCGGGCACTGTGACTGGAATCTTGTAGTTTTTCTTCTCTTCCGCATAAACCTTCTTGTAAATCGGATCGATCGAAGCCGTACTTCCGGCGATGATTGCCGTCGACGAGTTCGGGGCGACTGCCATCAGATAGGCATTTCGCATACCGTGTTCTGTGATGTCGGCTTGCAGACGATCCCAGTTCAGTTCAGCCGTTGTTTTGTAGTGACGGCGGGCGATGTATTCCCCTGTCTGCCATTCCGATCCTTCAAAGAGACGGTAAGCGCCTTTTTCTTTCGCCAGTTGCATCGACGCATCAATCGTCAAGTACGCAATTTTTTCGTAAAGACGATCGGCATACTGAACAGCCTCGACCGACTCCCAGCGGATGCCTTCGAGAGCGAGCAGATGATGCCAGCCGAATGTTCCGAGACCGACGGCGCGGTATTTTTGATTCGTAATCTGTGCTTGCGGCACGTCAATCGTATTTAAATCGATGACGTTATCAAGCATCCGCATTTGAATCGGAATCAACCGTTCCAATACATTTTCACGGACAGCACGCGCAAGCGCAATCGAAGATAAGTTACAGACAACGAAATCGCCCGGTGTTTTCGTGATGATGATTTTGCCGTCTTCCGTGTACTCTTCTGTGACAGTCGTCGGGCTCATGTTTTGCATGATTTCCGAACAGAGGTTAGACGAATAAATCATTCCCGCATGTTTGTTCGGGTTGGCACGGTTTACTGCATCACGGAAGAACATGTACGGTGTGCCTGTTTCGAGCTGCGAACGCATATAGCGTTTGACGAGATCAATCGCCGGTACTTTCGTCCGGCTCAGACGCGGTTCATTGACACACGCTGTGTATTTCTCCGTGAAGCTGCCGCCTTGTTCCGTTTCATCAAACGAATCTTCCAGGCTGAAGCCCATCACCGTCCGAATTTCGTGCGGATCGAACAAGTACCAGTCACCGCGCGCTTCGACCGTCCGCATGAAATGGTCCGGTAAGCTGACGCCTGTGAACAAGTCATGTGTCCGCAACCGTTCGTCCCCGTTGTTCAATTTCGCATCGAGGAACTCAAGAATATCTTTATGCCAAATATCGAGATAAACGGCGATTGAACCTTGGCGCATACCGAGCTGATCGACGCTGACCGCTGTGTTGTTCAACTGTTTCATCCACGGAATGACACCGCTTGAAACTCCTTTAAATCCTTTAATGTCTGACCCGCGTGAACGGATTTTCCCCATGTAGACACCGATTCCGCCGCCGCCTTTTGACAGTGTCGCAACATCGGTATTCGAATCATAGATACCCCGCAACGAATCATCGACTGTATCGATGAAGCATGATGACAGTTGTCCGTATGATTTACCGGCATTCGATAAAGTCGGTGTCGCAACAGTCATGTAGAGATTCGAAAGTGCCCAGTAAGACTCTTTGACGAGCTCGATCCGGCGGTCTTTTGGTTCTGTCTGCATGAGTGTCATCGCGATGATCATAAAACGTTCCTGCGGTAATTCGTATAATTTCTTGACGTGGTCGCGCGCTAAGTAACGGTCGGATAATGTCCGGAGTCCGATATACGTGAACAGATGATCACGTGACGGATCGATTGATGCCGCAAGTTCCTCGACTTCTTCTTTTGTATACGTGTCTAAGAGATGCGGTGTAAAGATGCCGATCTCCGTTAATTTTTCAATCAAGTGATACAGCGAGCCGTACCGTTCGTCCGCTGCATAACCGCGGTTTTCGCTCGCTTCCAGATACAACCGGTTCAAGTACGTTGCTGTCGCAACAAACGTCCAGTTCGGTTCTTCTGCTTTTAACATATCAAGTGCATGCATGGTTAAGAGTTCATAGACTTGATCCGCCTGTAACGTCTTCCCTTCGAGTGCCCGAATCGCCCGTTCTGTGTAACGCTCGACGTCGAGCTCCGAGTATGATGCTGTAATCTGACGGATGACCGTATATACATCTTCTATTGTCATTGCACCTTGATAGATGCGTGCTGTATTCAGTGGAGATGCCACTATGAACCACTCCCATTCTCTAACTTTAAAATAGGTTCCGTTGCCGTAAAAAATGCGCTAAACTAAAAAAAGACGCCCTACATATAGAAAGTGTTATTCAATCTTCACTCTATATATAGACGTTTCAGGCATTTTTAAACCTATTTATCTACAAGATATAGGTTATCACTAAATGCCGGAAAAATAAGCCCTTGCATTGAAATTCAGGTCAAACAAATTTGAAAAGGCGGACTACCGCCTTTTGAGATATATTGAGATAAGGAGTTTTAGTGATTATGAGTTCAGAAGAACTTTTAAAAAAATATGATCCATTTCACCTAGGAGAAGGAAATTATCCGACGGAAATGTCTGCTATACTAAGCTTACTGACGGTTCATGATCAAATAAGCCCGCTTGCGGAAGCAATCGGGAGCGTTTTTGAAGAATCATTTGATGAACGACCGGATCAGCAGGAATTGATTTTACTCGCAACGAACTTACTTTTATGTGAAGCTTCGTGTGAACTTTGAAAGGAGACTGATTATGCAAGTTGACTACACGCCTAACCCGAACTCAGTAAAAATCACCCTCGACGGAGACCGTTTCGGTGCCAAGAGCACCAGCGTCAAAAAAGGGGATACACCGGAAGATGCTTTGCTCGCATCACTCATTACGATTGACGGCATCGATAATCTATTTGCATACGGTGATTTCGTCACCGTCACAAAAGAAGCTGACGCTGAATGGAATGACTTACTTCCGACAATCGAAGAAAAAATGTAAATATCTCACAAGGACACCTGAATTTCAAGGGTGTCTTTGTTCTAAGGAGACGACTTAAATGCCGATGGTCTCAGTCATCATCCCCACATATAACAGATTGCGTGAGTTGCGCGAAGCACTGACCGCACTGACAAAACAAATCTATCAGGATTTTGAAGTCATCATCTTAAACAATAACGGCGAGCCGCTGACTCCTGTCCTGACTGACTTTCAGGATAAACTGACAATCACGTCAATCGATTTGCCGGAAAACCACCATGTCCGGGCACGAAATCACGGTGTCTCGTTAGCAACAGGAAAGTATATCCTTCTCCACGACGACGACGATTTATTGTTGCCTTCACATATCGAGGAAGTTGTCGGCGATCTTGAGGCCGGTGCGGACTTGACGTACGTCGATGCCGAACTGTTCACTTACGAGTGGCAACAGGACCGGCGTGTCGTAAAAACGACGGAACCTTTTGCTTATCCGTATGACCGGGAAGCGATGAAAGAGGATTCGACCTATATCCCGTCCGGTTCCCTCTATCGCAAGTCACTTCATGAAAAACTTGGTTTATTTGATGAAGACGTCTTCAACTATTGGGATTGGGACTGGATTTTGCGTGTCGGACAGGATCATCTCGTTCTGCACCCGGCCCGGGCAACCGTCCTGTATGCGTTTAATCCTGCGGGCAACCACCAATCGGCTAAGCAGGATGCGTCGCGTCGCGTCTATTTTGACCGACTCGTCGAAAAGCATCATCTCCCGACAACTGATATGAAAAATTTCCACATCGTACAAGAGGAACGTCGCTCCCGGCTACGCGAGACACGCCGGACGTTCCATGGCAACCTGACAGAAAGCGAGTGATGATTGTGTACACAGACAAACAACTAGAACTACTGGAATTATTGACGCAGAATGGACCGGTCGATCCTGTCTTAGCTGCTCAAATGCTTAATTTGACAGAGGAAGAGGTGTCATCTTCACTAGAGACGTTTAAACAAGACGGGGTCCTGCTCGGTTATACAGCCGTTATCGACTGGCAAAAAATCCATGCTCACCATGGCGTGACCGCTTTCATCGATGTCAAAGTGACACCGAAACGGGGACGCGGCTTTGATGAGGTCGCAGAACGCATCCACCGCTTCCCGGAAGTGACGTCACTCTATTTGATGTCAGGAGCATACGATTTACAAGTCGTCCTTGACGGAAAATCCCTGCAGGAAGTATCACAGTTCGTCTCAGAAAAATTATCGACACTCGATTCTGTCATTTCGACGACAACCCATTTCCGTCTCAAAACGTATAAACATGACGGCGTTTTATTCAGCCAGGATGACGGGGACAAACGATTGAAGGTGTCTCCATGAAACATTTATCTGAACGTGTCGAACGATTGGCCCCTTCCGGTATCCGGCGGTTTTTTGATTTAGCCGGTTCGATGGAAGATGTCATCTCGCTTGGTGTCGGCGAACCCGATTTTGTCACCCCCTGGAATGTCCGGGAAGCCAGTTTCGCTGCGCTCGAACAAGGTTATACGGCATACAGTGCCAATGCCGGATTAGTCGAATTACGCCAGGAGATCCGTTTGTACATGCAAGAAAAATTTTCGATTGACTATCAGGTCGCGGACGAAATCATCGTCACGACCGGTGCTTCGGAAGGACTCGATTTAGCCTTTCGGACGTTGATCAATCCGGGAGACGAAGTCATCGTCGTTGAACCGGCCTTCGTCTCGTATGCTCCATTGATTGAACTGGCAGGCGGTATTCCTGTCGCGGCAGCCTGTCGTGCAGAAGACGGATTTACGATTCAGCCGGAAACGATTGAAGCGGTCATCACAGACCGGACAAAAGCGATCATCTTTTGTTTCCCGTCCAATCCGACCGGTTCCGTCATGACACGCGATCAATTGGCCGATCTCGCGTTGCTTGCCAAGAAACATGATCTTTATGTCATCAGCGATGAAATTTATGCTGAACTTTCTTATGAAGACGAGCCGACTTGTTTTGCGACCCTTCCCGATATGCGGGAACGGACGATTGTCATCAACGGGTTTTCTAAAGCCTTTGCGATGACCGGTTGGCGGCTCGGTTTTACCTGTGCCCCGCCCGCTATCAGCCAGGCGATGCTGAAAGTTCATCAGTATGGCATGATGTGTGCCCCGACGCTCGTTCAGTTCGCCGGAATCGAAGCCTTACGTTCGCGTCATAAGACAGTTCCGGATATGGTCCGCAGTTACCGGCAACGGCGGAACTATTTCGTCAAAGCGTTAAATGACGCCGGACTGCCGACCCATTCACCGGGTGGGGCGTTCTATGCCTTCCCGTACATCGGCGGAACCGGTTTGACGAGCGAGGAATTCGCAGAGCAACTGTTGCTTGCGGAACGCGTCGCGGTCGTCCCCGGTTCTGTATTCGGTGCAAGTGGAGAAGGTTATGTCCGGGCCAGTTATGCCAGTTCGGTCGAACAGCTCCAACAGGCGATTCACCGGATCAACCGTTTCATGCAACACTTGAATCAGAAACAGGTCGAACTATCAAATCCCTCAAGATGATTTACACCAAAAGAAGGGGCTGACTCAACAGTCAGTCTCTACAAAGATAAGGGTGGCAGAATCATAATCTGCCACCCTTATCTCGTAAAAAAAGAATCACTCGCTACACGCAACTCCTACAGGAAAAAGCGCATTTTTGCGCTGCCAGAGACAAATAAGACCCGCTTTCCTGCCTAAATGAGGCAGGAAAGCGGGCTTGTGTCTCGCCTGAGGAAAGGGCGTGAAAGACGAGTGATTCTTTTTTGAGTCAGTCCCCTCTTTTTTAGTTACTCATCAACATGCAGGACGATAAACATCCGGTGGTCATCTTCCGCATGATACGGCGACACCGGACCGAGTTGAGGGGCATAGACATCAATCCGGTACGGTGCTTCTTTAAACGACAGCGGTGTCTGTTCCTTAATGATTCGTCCGATTTCATCAGCCTGATCTTTGACACTTCGTAAACTGTCAGTCCGCTCGATCGGAGCCTCGATGACGAATCCATCAATGCCTTCAATCTGGGCACAACGCAGGAACCGGCGTAACGACGGTAGTGACGCCCGAATATGCGCCTCGAGCGAGAGGCCGCTTTCATGGACGGGTGCACCCCAGAGACGTTCCGTATTGCCCGTTGCGCTTCGGAAGTGATCAATCGTCGCTTCTGTCACCGGATCACGTGTCAAAGCAAACCGTTTACGGTCACGATTCAGATTCTTCTCGTTTGTCCGGTCGATTTCTTTCAGGAGGTTGATTCCGAGGGGACGGGCCAACCGGAACAGTTCACGCTGGAGACGGGCGAGCGATGTCCCGATCGGAATGACGTCTTCCGTCTTTTTCGGCGGCTTGTCACCTTCATATCCGTTCATGACACGAGCGACCTGCCCCGTTTCATGAACAAGGCGGTAAAACGAACCTTGCACCTCGTCTTCGATCGTCTCGAGCTGTTGATGTTGCTGTGCCAAATCCGTCACGTATTGATTCGCAAGACAGGTCGAAATCATCAGGACATCGACCAGTTCCGCTTGAAACGACGACTCGTCTCCGGTTTCGAGCGCCTCCCCGACTTCACCGACCTCCTCAATCAAACGGGCTAATCCAGATAACGGGCGAAAATATCCTCCGAGCGCTCGAATCGTTTCATCAACCTTTTGTTGAAGAAGAATCATCTCCTGCATCGTCCTGCACCTCCGCCAGTCCCTTCACAAGCCGGTCTTCCGATTGTTCCTTAAATCGTTTCGTGAACTGTTGGTTCTTCCGCCATTCCCGAACAGCCAGTCCGCTCGCAACGGCGAGCGAGACGAGTAATCCCATTTCTTTTCGTTTCATCTGAATTCCTCCCCTTTTGAACGATACGTTCGTCTGACAAACATGATATGATGATGACATTCCATACATAGTAAGAGGTGTTGCTTATGTCGACTGAACGTTTGTGGCAATTAGCCCGTTTCATTGGCGTCATCCTTGCCATCTTTTTCACCGGTTGGCTGATCGTTCGCTTGTCTTCTTTCATGTACCCGTTCGTCTTTGCTTTTCTATTGGCTTTATTCAGTCGGCCGCTCGTCGACTTTTTCCAAAAACGACTTCGGATCAACCGCGGTTGGGGTGCTCTGCTGTCCATCATTTTAATGAGCGGTTTATTGATCGGCTCGCTCGTCTTGATCATCATGCAGTTGATTCGTGGACTTGTGTTTGTCGCCAATCAGCTGCCGGCACAAATCCAGGAGCTGAGTCTTTATTTCCAAAAACTCTACAACGAAAAGCTGGCACCGATTTGGAACGATGCGTCGGAAGCCCTTCGCTCGCTTGAACCGTCACAACAAAACACGGTCCAAAACAGTATCCAGTCCCTCGGCAGTTCCCTTGCCAGTGCAATTGGTGAAGGCTCCAAAAGTGTCGCCGGGATGTTGCAGACGATTTTAGCGACATTACCCTCCATCGCGTTGATTTTAGTCATCGTCTTGCTCGCCTGGTTCTTCATCTCAAAAGACTGGCACAAGTACGAAATCAGATTGAAGCAATACGAAATGTTACCATGGTTCGCCCGTGCCGAATCGGTCGTCACGAGTCTCCGGTCCGCTTTGTTCGGTTACATCAAAGCGCAACTGACATTGATTACGATTACATTTTTCATCGTCCTGATCGGACTGTTGATCATCGGAGTCGAGCATCCGTTTGCGATCGCCTTTATCGCGGCATTTTTTGACATCTTACCCTATCTTGGAACCGGCTCCGTCTTTTTGCCTTGGATTGCCTATTCCATCATTACGGGAGATACGGGTCTTGCCATCGGTCTTGCGATCCTTTACGGAATCGTCATCTTACAACGCAATATCATGGAACCTAAAATCGTCGGCGATAACATCGGTATTCAACCGATCACCGCCTTAATTGCCTTGTTCGTCGGTATTCAATTTTTCGGCGTCTTCGGATTGATTTTAGGTCCCTTGATTGCGGTCATCATCAAAGCGTTACACAACGCGAGGATTTTTCATTATCTTTGGGACTTTATCAAAGGATCACCTACACCATTTCGGTGAAGGTGATTTTTTTCGGTAATGCGGCATATAACGGAAATTCCATCGAATCAACCGGGCGATCATCCGGCACATAAACTGCCGGTAACGTGGCGGCGACTGCCAGAAGACAGGCATCGATCCAGTCGTCTGTTGCGACACCGCGCACATTTAGTTCCCAGTAAGCCGGACAACCGTACCGTCGCAACAGTTCTGCCCGCTCTGCCATTCCCTCGACCGTCCGTTTACTGTGACGTGCCGGATGACCGGTCAGGCGGGCAAAACAGACTTCCGGATGGGATTCCACCATGCCCGGTCGATAACAGTTCCGTACCTGTTGGATTTTCGGTAACAGATACCACGCTTGTTTGGAGAGACCGAAACCTGCCTGCTGCTTCGAATACTCGTTTGCTTCCGGATAACCGGCTTGCTCCAGTGCTGCACGCAACGGGGCATTAAAGACACTGCTCGTTCGGCCAGGCTTCAATTCTTCCCGTAACAACTGATCGACTGCCCGGCGTTTGTCTTCTTCCAGTCCAATCGGCATATCGATATAGGTCCGGGTTCCGCATTCGATTTCGTCGAGTGACGGAGCGACCGTCCAGGAAAACTGACCGTCTTGAATCGATACAGCCACCCATCCGGCTTTCGCCGCATCAATTCCGGTGACGTCCATTGGACTTCTCCCGCAGACTCTTAAGGAGCGATAAAATCGTAAAGACACCAAAAAAAGTCGCTGCCGCTAAAGAAATCTGTTCCCGTGCATCCAGGTACCAGACGATACTAACGATTGTCATTAAAATGAGGACGCTGTTGACGCGCATCATTTTTCGCGTTCTACGAAATGATACAGACTGCGGACCATGACACCGGTCGCCCCTTTTGGACCAAGTTCCGTCGCGGCTTTTTGTTCGGATGTTCCGGCGATATCAAGGTGGAGCCACGGGGTCTCACCGACAAATTCACCGACAAACGCACCACCGAAAATCATATGTCCCATCCGTCCCGGTGAGTTATTTAAGTCTGCGACGTCCGAGCGTCGGACCTGCTTGATGAACTGATCAACGTACGGCATCTGCCAGACCATTTCGTTTGTCTCTTGTGTCACGGCTTCAAATCGTTCGTACAGATCAGTATCATTCGTCAATGCCCCTGTGATTTCTGTTCCAAGTGCCACTAAGACTCCGCCTGTCAGCGTCGCAAGGTCAATGATCATCTTCGGCTTGTATTCTTTGGCGTAGGTGACGGCATCTGCCAGGACAAGGCGTCCTTCCGCATCGGTGTTCAGGATTTCAATCGTTTTTCCTGCCATTGACGTGATGACATCATCCGGTTTAAAAGCATCACCGGAAATCATGTTATCCGTCGCCGGAATGACTCCCAAGACGTTTACATTCGGTTTAAGCTGACCGAGGACTTCAAACAATCCGAGGACGGCTGCGGCTCCTCCCATATCCCCTTTCATCCCGACGATTCCGTCTTTTGGTTTAATCGAGTAACCGCCTGTATCGAAAGTCACACCTTTTCCGACGACGGCAATCGGAGCCTCGTCGCCTGCTCCTTTGTATTCAAGGACAATCAGTTTCGGTGGAATTGTTGACCCTTGATTGACGGCAAGCAATGCACCCATCCCGAGCGCTTCCATATCTGTTTTTTCAAGAATCTTCAAATCATGCCCGTGACGCTCGGCAATAAAGCGGGCTTCATCCGCCAAAGCAGGTGCAGTCAACAGGTTACCCGGCATCGTGACGAGACGGCGCGCGAGATTCGTCGCTTGCGCAAGTGCTTCCCCACGTACAACATCCTGATCTCCCGCGTCTGACCAGATTGTTAAATCCAGATCATATGTGACCCGCGTGTTTGTTTTATAATGTTTGACTTCATATGTAGATAAGCCAAACGTCTCAGCAATCAGTTCGACCGGTTGACCCGGGAAAGTCGTTGCATCAATCGTCACTTTGGATAACTGGCGTGCTTTCAAGAACTGAGCTGCTTTTCCGAATAATCGGCGAAGGCTGTCTGTCGTAAGTCCTTCGGCTTTCCCAAGACCGACGAACAACACACGTTCCACGGTTCCCGTCAGTGTCGGCAACAAGCGGAGTTCTCCTTGTTTCGTTGAGATATCCCCTCGGCGTACCCATTCATCCAAACGATCCGGATAAAGTGACCGGATCCGTTCCTCGACCGGCTGGTTTCCTGAAATACCGACAACGAGTACTTCGACATGAGCTTGTGGATCTACTTGATTCCATCGCATATTCAAATCCCCCTTTAGTGATACATATTAGTATGAAGTGTTTAATCCAATTTTCCAACTGATAGCCTCCGAGGCAAATGAAACCGTTCTCAAAGAAGACGTTCTTTAATTTGTCGATTTGAAGCGTTTCAAACAATTGTTGCCTGTTTCACAATATGATAGGATTAAACAGGTGAAAAGGACAGGCACTTCTATTTTAACGGTCATTTGGCAACGACAGAAATGTCTACGTTTTCATTCAAAGGGAGAGTCCGCAAGCGACCCGTTAAGAGAGATGCGTTTATGGGTATCTATAGATAGCAAAGAAATGACGTCGCTGCGGCGAAAAAACTTACTGAAAAGAGGGTAATGCACATGGCACAGCACATCAAAGGAATTGGCGCTTCTGCAGGGATTGCGATTGCAAAGGCATTCGTAATGGAAACACCTGTCTTTGACATTCCAACGAATAAAATCGAGGACTCGGCAGCAGAAAAGGAACGTTTCCAAGCCGCCATCGTTAAGTCGAAGGGTGAACTTGAAATCATCCGTGAAAACACATTAAAAGAACTCGGTGCAGACAAAGCGGAAATCTTCTCAGCTCACCTCTTGATCTTGGAAGACCCGGAAATCGTCAGCCAAGTCAACGCAAAAATTGACGATGAGAAGACCAATGCAGCCCAAGCACTCGATGAAGTGTCACAGATGATGGTCATGATTTTTGAATCCATGGATAACGAATACATGCGTGAGCGTGCAGCCGATGTCCGTGACGTTACAAAACGGACGATGGCCCACTTGCTCGGCATCACGTTCGTCACACCGGCTCAGATCAATGAAGAAGTCATCATCATTGCAGAAGATTTAACACCTTCAGATACAGCACAACTCAACCGGAAGTATGCAAAAGGATTTGCTACGAACATCGGTGGACGGACTTCGCACTCGGCGATCATGTCCCGTTCTCTTGAAATTCCGGCTGTCGTCGGAACAAAAGTCGTCTTGACGGAAGTCAAACACGGTGATTTCTTGATTCTTGACGGTACAGAGGGTGACGTCATCGTCAACCCTTCAAGCGAACAAATCGCAGAGTATGAAGAAAAACGTTCAGCGTATATCGCTCAAAAAGAAGAGTGGAAAAAACTAAAAAACGAAAAAACAGTTACAGCAGACGGTCATCACGTCGAGCTCGCAGCGAACATCGGAACACCAAACGATGTAAAAGGCGTTCTCGAGAATGGTGCGGAAGCAGTCGGATTATACCGGACAGAGTTCCTTTACATGGACGCTGAAACGTTCCCGACGGAAGACGAGCAATTCACGGCTTACAAAACGGTTCTCGAATCGATGGGCGATAAAAAAGTTGTCATCCGGACACTCGATATCGGCGGCGACAAAGAGTTGTCTTACCTCGATCTCCCGCATGAGATGAACCCGTTCCTCGGCTACCGTGCAATCCGTCTTTGCCTGGACCAAACAGATCTCTTCCGGACACAGCTCCGTGCCCTTCTCCGGGCAAGCGCGTACGGAAAACTTGCTGTCATGTTCCCGATGATCGCGACACTCGAAGAATTCCGTGCAGCAAAAGCGCTTCTCTTGGAAGAAAAAGCAAACCTTCAAGCAGAAGGCGTGACGGTTTCTGAAGACATCGAAGTTGGTATGATGGTCGAGATTCCATCAACAGCTGTCATGGCGAAACAATTCGCGAAAGAAGTCGACTTCTTCTCAGTCGGAACAAACGACTTGATTCAATACACGATGGCAGCTGACCGGATGAATGAGAAAGTTTCATATCTCTACCAACCGTTCAACCCGGCCATCTTGAACCTCTTAAACAACGTCATCACAGAAGCACACAAAGCAGGCAAATGGGTCGGCATGTGTGGTGAGATGGCTGGAGAAGAACTCGCGCTTCCAATCCTTCTCGGACTCGGACTCGACGAATTCTCAATGTCAGCTTCTTCCGTCCTTCGTGCACGCAGCTTAATGACGCGCTTGAACAAAGCAGAATGTGAAGCAGTCGTTGAACAAGTACTCGATATGGATACAGCGGAAGATGTCGTTAACTTCCTCAGCACAACATTCGATATCAAAAAATAAGGTTTTTCAGACACGTCCCGTCTCGGGGCGTGTTTTTTTGTCTCGTTAACAAAGTATCCCCTTTCCCTTTACTTTGTGCGGGAAATCGGATTATCCTACGTCGAAATCATTCCTCTTTGTACTCGCTTTTCTCAGGCGAGACACAAGCCAGTTTTCCTGCCCCGTGTGGGCAGAAAAGCGGGTCTTGTTTGTCTCTGACAGCGCAGTTTGCACTTGCGCTTTTTCCTGCAGGAGTCTCGTGCATTGAATGATTTCGAACAACAAAAAAGAAAGCGGATTTTGACATCCACTTTCCTCTCGTCTGTTAATGTTTATCTAAATCGCTTTAACTACACATTATGCTTGTTTTGCTTTTGGTCGTTCGCCTTGTCCTTCTTTTAACGTCGGACGTTCATTCCCCATCAGGAACACAAAGATGACACCGAGTACTGCTGGAATCAAAGCCCACAGGTAGACGGATGAAATCGATTCGGCAAGTGATGACTTGATGGCATTCGCTACTTCCGGCGGCATCTTCGCAAGGGCCGAAGCCGTCGGGAATTGTCCGCCATCCGGTGCATTGCCATTTGGCAACTGTTCACTGATTGTCGATGAGAATGTCCGCGACTGGACAATACCAAGAACTGTTACCCCGAGCGTCATTCCGATGGTCCGGAACGTCGATCCCATCGATGTGGCAGCACCGCGCCGTTGCATCTCAATTCCGTTGATACTCGCCAGGTTGAGTAACGAGAAACTGAATCCGACACCAAACCCTAAAATGATCATATAGATCGTGATGGCTGTTCTTGATGTTTCAAGCGACATCGTACTCAAGAGATAAACGCCTAATAAGAAGAAAACAGCTGAAACGAGCATGACATTCCGGAATCCGTATTTATTCGGTAGACGTCCACCGAGTTGGGCCGAAACGACGGATGCAATCAACATCGGCATCAAGATCAGACCCGAATTGGTCGCGCTGCCACCAAACACACCTTGGACAAAAATCGGAATAAAGACACTGGCGGAGATAAAGACAAAGCCATAGAAGAAGGCTACGCCTTGTGTCGCCGCAAACAATTGCCGTCTAAATAAGCTGAACGTGATGACCGGATCAGCTGCCCGGCGTTCGATGAAGCCAAAGACGATGAAGGCAACAAGTGCTGCTCCAAACAAACCGAGGATTTGCGGTGAGTTCCACGCATAATCTTTTCCGCCCATTTCAAGTGCCAGCAGGAATAGGACAAGTCCGGCAACCAACGTCACCGCTCCGGCATAATCGATTTTTTGTGTCCGGTGAACCGGTGACTCCTTGTAAAACAGTGAAACGAGTGTTAACGCCAAAATCCCTAATGGAATATTGATATAGAAGACCCAGCGCCAATTGATGGCATCCGTTAAGACGGCACCAAGCAACGGACCAAAGATACTTGAAATTCCGAAGACGGCCCCAAACAATCCGCTGACTTTCCCCCGTTTTTCCGGTGGAAAAATATCAAAAATAATCGTAAAGGCGATTGGCATTAAAGCACCGCCGCCAAGACCTTGAACGGCACGATATACGGATAGTTCCACGATCGAGTCGGCCATTCCGCAAAGAATACTTCCTGCGATAAACAGTAACATTCCAAATAAGAAGAATCGTTTCCGACCATACATGTCACTCAATTTACCAAAAATCGGCATCCCGGCCACAGTCGCAATCATGTAGGCCGATGTGACCCATGCATATTGATCAAAGCCGTTTAATTCACTGACGATTGTCGGCATTGCTGTTGCAACGATGGTATTATCCATTGCCGCTACCAAAATCCCGATTAATAACCCTAACACGACATAGCGTGTTTTTGTCGAAGTCGTAGCCATCGACTCACCTCTTTCTTTTCAAAAAAATAGCTAATCTTCATAATAGCTTATTCATTGTATCATCGTATGTGCAAAATCTCACTGTTAAATGTTCGCTGCATATAAAAAAACACGATTCCAAAAACGGAATCGTGTTCATCGTACCGCTCATTATTTAATGTCATACGAAATCTTTTCACCGGCTTCGACTGTTTTTCCAACATCGACCGAGACTTTCCGGTCGCCGCTGTTCGTGACGATGATTGGCGTGAGTAACGATGGAACAAGTGGCCGGATTTGTTCTAGATCAACATTTAATAATGGTGATCCCGGTTCGACCCTATCGCCGGCTTTGGCGAGTGCTTCGAATCCTTTTCCTTCAAGCGAGACGGTATCGATTCCGATATGAATTAAAATTTCGTCTCCATTATCAGCAAGGATGCCAATCGCGTGTTTCGTCGGGAAGAACGTCGTGATTTCACCGGATACAGGAGAAACGACATATCCTTCTGTCGGCTCAATCGCATAACCGTCACCCATCATCCGTCCAGAGAAAACCTGATCCGGTACGTCATCAAGTGAACGAATCACACCGCTCAGTGGCGAAACATATCCTTCAACCGGTACATAGGCTCCATCTTTACCGGCTAAGTCAGAGCGGTCATCCGTCCGCGCTTCCGCTCCTGTTGGCACTTGTGGAATCGGATCAGCTTCCGGCTTAGCCGGCGGTTGATAGTTCGGGTCGTTCATAATTTCTGCCATTTCGGTCTTGATGCCATCCGACTTCGGACCAAAGATTGCCTGGACGTTATCCCCTACTTCGAGGACACCGGCAGCACCGAGTTGTTTCAAGCGCTCTTTGTTGACCCCTGATTTATCATTGACGGTAATCCGGAGTCGTGTGATACAAGCGTCCAAGTGTTTGATATTCGCGGGTCCACCAAACGCTTGGAGAATTTCATACGGCAATTCACCAGCTGTCGCACCGGCTGTTGCTGCACCTTCCTGAATCGCTTCGCGTCCAGGAATCTTCAAATCAAATTTCTTGATGACGAAACGGAAACCAAAGTAATAAATGACCGCGAAGACGAGACCTACCGGAATGACGAGCCACCAGGAAGTCCGGTTTGGTAAAATACCGAACAACGTATAGTCAATCAATCCTCCGGAGAAGGTCATCCCGATCTTGACGTTTAAGATGTCCATGATCATGAACGACAATCCGGCAAACAAAGCATGGACTGCAAACAATAACGGTGCAACGAATACGAACGAAAACTCAACAGGTTCAGTGATCCCTGTCAGGAAAGAAGTCAGGGCAGCCGAGAAATATAACCCTTCAACTGCTTTTCGGCGATCTTTCGCAACCGTATGATACATCGCAAGACAGGCAGCAGGAAGTCCAAACATCATGAACGGATATTTTCCCGTCATATACGTTCCGGCTGTAAATGGAACACCATCTTTTAACTGGGCGAAGAAGATCCGCTGATCCCCGTTGACGAGATTACCGGCTTTATCGGTGTATTCACCGAACTGGAACCAGAAACTTGAATACCAAATATGGTGGAGACCAAACGGAATGAGGGAACGTTCGACTAATCCAAAAATGAAGGCAGATAACGTTTCGTTTGATTCGATGATGGTTTTCGAGAACGTGTTGATTCCTGTCCCGATTGGTGGCCAAATATAAGACAGTGCAAAACCAGCGACTAAACTGAATAGCGCTGTAGCAATTGGTACAAATCGTTTACCGGCAAAGAATCCAAGGAAATCCGGAAGTTTAATCTTAAAGAATTTATTATAGCTGTACGCCGCAATCAATCCGGCGATGATCCCTCCGAATACCCCCATTTGCAGGGTCGGTATCCCTAACACGGTGGCATACGATAAATCACTCGACTTTTGTGCTTCTGCAATCTTTTCAGGTGTAATCTGTAAAAATGAGCTGATAACTTTGTTCATGATCAAAAATCCGACAATCGCAGCTAACCCGGCGACCCCTTCACCATTCGCAAGGCCAATCGCAACCCCGACGGCAAACAGTAATCCTAAATTGGCAAAGATGATGTCCCCTGCATCTTGCATGACCCGCCAAATGACCACTAGTGCATCATTTTCGAGAAACGGAAGATACTGCGTCAGGTTCGGGTTTTGAAACGCCGTACCAAACGCCAGGAGCAGCCCCGCTGCCGGTAGGATTGCGACCGGTAACATCAGCGCTTTACCGATCCGTTGCAATACACCGAACACGTTTTTCCACATCAGTGATTTCCCTCCTTTTTTTGACCAAACTACTTACTTCATACCCTTAATGTTTCTTACACAAAACTATTTCCTTCATGTTTCTTTCCACAAAAAAAGAGCCTTCCCAAATCGGGAAAGCTCTTTTACTCATTAGACTGATTTTTCTTGTTTACGTGATGCGATGACAGCTTGAATTTCAGATTTAATGTTATCTGATTTCGGTCCGTAGATCGCTTGAACGTTGTTACCAACTTCAAGAACTCCTGCAGCACCTAATTTTTTCAATTCATTTTTGTCAACTTTTGATTTATCAAGGACTTCAACACGAAGACGTGTGATACATGCGTCCAGGTGTTTAATGTTTGATTCAGAACCAAGTGCATCAAGAATACCTGCTGCGAGTTCAGAACCTTGTGCCATTGATGTCTCTTGAACTTCGTCTTCACGACCCGGTGTTTTCAAGTTGAACTTGCGGATTGCGAAACGGAATCCGACGTAGTAAACAACTGCAAGAACAAGACCGACGACGATGACGAGCCACCACTGCGTGCGTCCTGGAAGGACACCGAAGAGAAGGAAGTCAATCAATCCACCTGAGAATGTCATACCGATTTTAACGTTCAAGAGTTGCATTGTCATGAACGAAAGACCTGCGAAGACTGCGTGAACTGCGAACAAGATTGGAGCAACGAATAAGAATGCGAATTCGATTGGCTCTGTGATACCTGTCAAGAATGCTGTAAGTGCTGCTGATCCAAGAAGACCACCAACGATTGCGCGACGCTCTGGGCGTGCTTCATGGTACATAGCAAGTGCTGCTGCCGGAAGACCGAACATCATGAACGGGAATTTACCAGTCATGAATGTACCAGCTGTCAAGGCAACGTTATCTTTTAACTGAGCGAAGAAGATCGCTTGGTCACCGTGAACAACTGTACCGGCTTTGTTCGTGTATGAACCGAACTCGAACCAGAATGGTGCGTAGAAGATGTGGTGAAGACCAAATGGAATCAATGAACGTTCAATGAGACCAAAGACGAATGCTGCAAGTGTTGGGTTTTTCTCCATCATGAAGTGGGAGAATGTGTTCAACCCGTCTTGAGCGAACGGCCAAACGAAAACAAGTACAAGACCTGCAAATAATGAAACAACTGCTGTAACGATTGGAACAAAACGTTTTCCTGCGAAGAATCCGAGGAATTGCGGCAATTCGAGATTATGATACTTCCCGTATGCCCAGGCTGCGATTAAACCGATGATGATACCACCGAAAACACCTGTTTGAAGTGTCGGGATACCGAGTACGTTTGCGTATCCTTGTCCGTTAGCAACCATTTCTGGTGTAACGCCGAGCCAAACGCTCATTGTTTTGTTCATGATCAGGAATCCGACGATGGCAGCAAGTCCGGCAGCGCCGTCTCCTGCTAATCCGATCGCGACACCGACCGCGAATAAGAGTGCTAAGTTACCGAAGATGATATCCCCGGCTGCTTCCATCAATTTTGCAACCTTGATGATTGCATCATTTTTTAAGAACTCGAGTTTTGACGTCAAGTTCGGATTTTGCATCGCGTTACCGAATCCAAGTAAGATCCCGGCAGCAGGCAAAATCGCAACAGGAAGCATCAACGCTTTACCGACACGTTGAAGAACAGCAAAAATCTGTTTGAACATGTGTGTTTCCTCCTTTTGATGTACGAGCTAAGAATAAGGAATAATACCAATGACAGGTCGAAAAAAGTCAGACATCTGACCGATTTTTACAGAAAAAAATCAGGCACGAGCGGATTGTAGACAAAATACACTTATCCCGTAAAAATAGAAACGGAAATAAATCATCTTGCCCGACATCCCACTCATGCCTGATCGTATCAGTAACACGTAGTCCGTGCGGTCATTTACCTAAATCGTACTGCACTAAGCGTTGCAGATGCATCGTAAGATACGTCGCTTCACCGCGCGGTACCGCTTTCTTCAACTGACGTTCCATGATGGACATCAGCTCCCAAGCAGTATCATAGCACAGCGGATATTCTTCGCGCAATAGCTTTTCTACTTTTTCTGGCGCCTCTAGGTACTCCCCATTGGAAACCCTTTCAATCGCTGAACGCAAGTGCCGAATTAAACGCTTGTAATCCAGTGATTTCCGGTCGATTTTAATTTGTAATCGTTGTTCAATATGACTGGCGATCAATCCGACCAATTGATGATGCCGGTTGACTTCGAGCACATCTTTGAAGTTCGTCGCCGAATGAATATGAAGGGCGATAAATCCCGTTTCGGCCGGCGGTAAATAAAAGTTCATCTCGGCACTGATGAATTCGACGATTTCTTCCGCGAGCGCATACTCTTCCGGATATAACGCTTCCGTTTCCGCAAGAAACGGATTCGTGACTTCCATTCCCTGTTCGAGCCGCTTGAACGTAAACGTCAAATGGTCCGTCAGTCCGATGTGAATGTGCTCGTCGACCCGTTTTCCGAATCGCGTTTCGATCATAGAAACGATCTCATTCATCAAGGCGATGAAATTTTCATCAACGTGTCCGACAAGCGCCTTGTACTGCGCTTGTTCATCTTTATCTTTTAACGTATATACTTTTTCTAGCTTTTCAAGATCCGTTAGTTGATCGCCTGGCTTCCGACCGAAGCCAATCCCTTTTGCGAGGATAATGACTTCCTGGTTGGCACCAGTCGAACAAATGACGACATTATTATTTAAGACTTTGATAACGCGGTACATTTGTTTATCCATTCGCTCTCAACCCTATCTGCTCTTACACATTTTTTAAAAGACACTGATTTTATTATAACGTGTTTTCACATACTAAAAAAGCCTACTCACTCAAGTAGACTTTAAAACATTTGGTAACCGCTCTTACGCAGGAAGCGAATCGACATCCCGGCGATGATGATTCCGGCAAGTCCGGCAACGAACATCGTGATATCCGCCGTCTGCAGACCCATGATGCGTTCCCCAAGTTTCGGGATCGCTTCACGCGCATTCGTGAAATAATCCAGTGTCGACTGATTATCAATCATCATGATGATGATGATCGGATACAGGACAAGCATGATCCACGTACTGCGTAACAACATGTTTAAGATAAAACCGATACTAAAGAACATGACGAGATACAGAACACTCCCGATCACGGCTTGAATGATATGCATAATGTTCCCCCTTTAAATCTCTTTTAGTATAACCGACAAAAAAGGCAAATGCACGAGTGTACATTTGCCTAAAACGTGAACTTAGAATTTACCTTTTTTGATGGCAAGACCAATCTTTTTAAGCTCAAGGAAATGTTTGTTGTCGATGACTTTTTTCATGAACGATGCATTACGGCCGTAAATCTTCTTACCGAAGACCATTCCGATTCCATCTTTATGACCAAGTGAAGCGACAGTTCCTTTGTTTTCGTATGTGAATGTCGATGTTTGACGTCCACCGATGAGTGCTGCAATGTTTTCAGCCACTTTATGTGCCTGTTGTGTTGCGATTTGTGCTGTCGGCGGGTATGGACGGTTTGAAGCCGGATCCATAACAGCTGAACAGTCACCAATCATGAAGACATTTTCATGTCCAGGAACGCGGAGGTCTTCTTCGACGACAACACGGTTACGCATTGCTTCAAAACCAGACGCTGCAACAACAGGGTTACCGCTGACGCCACCAGTCCAGATGATTGTGTTTGCTTCGATTGTTTCTGTCGTATCCCCTTGGAGCGGTCCGAATGTAACGCTGCCCGGTCCACATTCCTTGATGCCGTTACCGAGTTTAAACTCGATGCCTTGGCGCTCAAGCCATTTGTGTGCGTAGTTTACGAGATCTGCATCGAATCCCGGAAGAACAGTCGGTGCAGCTTCGATATTGACGACACGAACGAGTTCGCGCGGGATGTCATATTGTTTGCACAGTTCAGGAATCCGGTTGACGAGCTCACCCATGAACTCGATACCTGTAAACCCGGCACCACCGACGACGATTGTCAAGAGTGAACGGTTTGTTGAACCTGTCGTTTTATACTCTGCGAATGAGTAGTCGATGTGCTCTTTGATTTTACGGACACTGTTCAATGAACTGATTGTTAGAGCGTTCTCTTTCAATCCTTTAATGCCGAATGTTTCAGGAACTCCACCGAGTGCCACGACGACATAATCGTAAGGAACTGTTCCACCGTCGACGAGCTTCACTGTGTTGCTTGCTGTATCGACTTTTTCGACGATTCCTTTAACAAGCTTGACGCGTGAAGGGTTGATGACATCGTTGATATAGATACGTGCTTGTTCAGCAGACATCGTACCTGCTGCTGGTTCATGTAGCCACGTTGTTTGATAGTGATAATCGTGTTTATTGATTAATGTGATGTTGGCTTGGTCGACGCCAAGTTTTTTTTGAAGGTTGACTGCTGTGATCAATCCACCGTAGCCGGCTCCAAGAATAACAATGTTTGGTGTGTTCATGTTCTGATACCCCTTACGCATAATAGTTTTGTTGTGATTTTCTTCACATTCAATTGCAGATAAATGCTCAAAAACTTTGTTCAAATAATGTTCACACGTCTATACGTTTATTGAACCATTTTCTATCATAGATTGCAAAGGGAAATTATGCAAACCAAAAAAAATGTGAGATGTCCCGTACTTGCAACATCGAACCCTACTTCCTATATAATAGAGGTATCCAATTTTAGGAGGGACTCAGATGCACCAACCATATGATGTCACGATTATCGGGGGCGGTCCGGTCGGGCTGTTCACCGCGTTTTATTCAGGCATGCGTCAAATGAAGACGAAAGTCATTGAAAGTCTGCCGCAACTCGGCGGACAGCTGGCGACGCTCTACCCTGAAAAATATATATACGATATTGCCGGCTTCCCGAAAGTCAAAGCCCAGGACCTGGTCGACCGTCTGCTGGAACAGGCAAATGAATTTGATCCGACGTATGTGCTCGGCGAAACCGTCCTTGCTTATGAACGACTTGATGACGGACTGATCCGTCTCGTCACGAACAAAGGTGAACACTATACGAGAACCGTCATTCTGACAGCCGGAAACGGTTCGTTTGCTGCCCGCCCGCTCGGTGTCGCCGATGCCGAACGGTTCGAAGAAAGCAACTTACACTATTTCGTCAACGAGATGGACCGCTTTAAGGACCGTCAAGTCGTCTTGCTCGGCGGCGGCGATTCTGCCGTCGACTGGTCACTGATGCTTGAGCCGATTGCAAAATCAGTTACCCTCGTCCACCGACGTGATAAGTTCCGTGCCCATGAACATACGGTCGAATTGTTGCATAACTCGTCCGTCAATGTCATGACACCGTATACACTCGAATCGGTTACCGGTGAAGACAGCATCGAAACGTTGACATTCAAACACGCCGAGACGGATGAAGTCATCGTCGTCGGTGCCGATGATGTCGTCTGCAACTTCGGTTTCGTCTCATCACTCGGTCCGCTCAAGGAGTGGGAAGTCGAATTCGAACGGAACTCGATCCGTGTCAACTCGAAGATGGAAACAGCGATTCCCGGTGTTTTCGCCTGCGGCGATATCGCGACCTATGACGGTCGTGTCAAATTGATCGCGACCGGTTTCGGTGAAGCGCCGATTGCCGTCAACCAAGCGAAGTTGCTTGTCGATCCATCGGCACGTCATCCGCAGCACTCGACAAGTCTGTTTGAAAAAGTTAAAAATCATTAAGGTATAACCAACAACAGCGCCACCTCGATTTCAGGATCGAAGGGACGCTGTTTTTTTTGACTCAACTGTCGGATGATGATTCAAATAGAATCCGATACGTATACTCGACCAGTTGTTTCCCGCCCCGCGCGATTGATTGTTCGGAAACGAGTCGTCCGCCGAAACGTTCGTAAAAGTGACGGGACGGGTTATCTGCCAGCACACTTACAATACAGGACGGGAAGCCTTTCCGTCCGAGATCTTCCAACACGTGATCAAACAACCGTTTACCGGTTCCTTGCCCCTGATGGCTTTTCAAAAGATAGAGCGCGTACAGTTCTCCTTCCGTCGCATCATTTTCCCTGTTTGGTCCACCGTTCGCAAAAACGACGATTTCGTTTGTCTGATCAAGCGCGACGAAAACCGGACCTTCGGCAAGGCTTTTCCGCCAACCCGGTTCCCGCTTCTCCTGTGACAATTGATCAAAATACGCATCCGGAATGATTTTCCGGTACGTTTCCTGCCAAGATTTAATCTGAATCCGCGCAATCGCGCCAGCATCTTCCATAACGGCACGCCGGATCGTCACAGGTCCTGATTTCATAACGGAATGACGAAACGCCGGACCGTTGTCCCGTCTTCTTTGATAAAGGATTCAATCTCTTGACCGCCGTTTGCCAGGATTACACGGCCGGATGCGGCATTCTCTGAACTGCAGGTGATCAAGACCGAGCTAAGTCCCCGCTCCTTTGCCACGCCCAGTGCTTGGCGTAATCCTTCTGTCGCGTATCCCTTGTTCCGCTCACTCGGTCGAATCCCGTATCCGATATGACCGCCGACTTGTTGCAATTGATCGTTTAAATCATGTCGGAAATTTACTGCCCCGAGGATCGTTCCCCCGTCATATAACCAATACGTCGAATGGGTCACCCAATTAGCGGGCGCGATCCGTTCCTCCTGTTCCTGTTCTTCTAAAAAAATTTCCAATGGTAAGAAGGTTTTACTGACGACGCTCGGAACGATGGATTCACCGGATTCTTGCCATTCTAACAAATACTCGAGGTACTCCGGTTCTAAGCGTATCGTTGGTTTGATCAACGTAATCATTTGTGGTTACGGACCTCCTCTTCAATCAGTCGATCGAGCCAGTCGTCGACATGTTGGAAGATATAACCGGCCTGCTTGGCTGCTGTCGTATCCATATAGAAATCATGTGCCGGTGCAAGCGGTGACGGCTCTTCGCCTGCCGTCTCAAAACGCGATGTCGTTCCTGCCACGTGATCAATTTTATCCATCAAATCTTGAATCGACAACACGCCGTCACTCGCGGCATTTATCGGTCCGGTCATTGTCGAACGGCCGCACCATTCAAGGAAGGCTGCAGCTTCATAACTTGAGATGTACCCCACCTTCGCATACAAGTTTTCAGCAACGATCGGCTGATCGGCCAAAGCGCGTTTGACATGAAAGACCAGCCGTTCCGTGTAATCATCCGGTCCGAGGACAACCGGGAAACGGACGGCAATGACGGGGAAAGTCGCCCGTTGGAAGAAATAACTTTCCGCCTGACGCTTTCCTTCGCCGTAATCATGTTCTTTTTCGAGGTCGTATTTCCCGGGAAACGGATTATAGGACCGTTCGGAAACATTTGTCCCGCCCTGCTCATAGACCGACATCGTCGACGTCAGAATGTAACGACCGACTTTCCCCTCGAATGCATCAACAGCAAGCTTCGCCTGATACGGATTAAAGCAGATATTGTCATAGATGATATCCCAGTTTTGACTTCCAAGATCCTTCATTGTACTGCTTGATGTCCGGTCCCCTTTAAAAAATGTCAAGCCCTTCGCGACAGGCGGCGTATGTTCCCCACGCGTGACAATCGTCACATCATCCCCCGATTCCGTGAGCCGTAATGCCAACCGTCGACCAAAGTAGCGTGTTCCACCGAAAATCAGTACCTTTCGCATCGATAGTCCTCCCTCGTCATAGCGTGCTAACGTTCTTGTTAATTCTTCTCCACGTGCCTTAAAAAGTCCTGTCGCTTTGCGCTGAAAACAAAAAAAACGCAGACGGCATCGTCTGCGATAAAAGTTTTTTGATTAGCAACCACCGGGTGTCCCGGCATTTGTAGCCGTCCGGAACGACGTCCCGCAACCGCATGTCGCGATCGCATTCGGATTCGTAATCGTGAATCCGCCGCCGAGCATCGATTGTTTATAGTCTACTTCCAGTCCCTTGACGACCGGATAATCTTTTTGATCAACGATGACTTTAACCCCGTGTTGCTCAAAAGTTAAGTCCGTTTCTTTTTCACTGTCAAAGCCCATGCCGTAGGAGAGACCACTGCATCCGCCACCTTGAACGAGCATGCGCAGATTTTGTTCATCGTCCGGCGCCTGCAACATCATCTCTTTGACTTGGAGTGCGGCCGCTTCTGTTAAATGAATCATGTCATCACCTTCCCTTTTTTATTAGTATACGCAATTTTAAGGGGAATCGAAACCTAGTTGCTTGAAACAATCTTGAATTCGTTGTATAAAGGAGTTGTATCAAAAAAAATTAAATCGTTCCATCTTCAGGGCAGGGTGAAATTCCCGACCGGCGGTAAACAGGCGATTCGTCTGAAGCCCGCGAGCGAATAGGGCGCTATTTGCTGATTCTGTGTGACTCAGGAGCCGACAGTATAGTCTGGATGGGAGAAGATGGCGGCATGTTTCTTTCTTGAACCGGTTTTTGCAAAAATCGGTCAGGTTTAGTTTACTGCGGACTTCTCCCCTATCGAACACTTCGATGGGGGTTTATTTTGGACGCAGACATGCCAATACTTCATCGAGAGGAACGAGCAAAAGGAGATTATACTCGTATGAAACGCACACAAAAAATGGTCACATTATCCATGTTAGGTTCAATTTCGTTTGTTCTTATGCTACTGAATTTCCCGCTTCCTTTTTTACCGAACTACTTGAAGATTGACTTCAGTGACGTTCCTGCTTTGATTGCTGCCATCATGTTCTCACCGGTAGCCGGCGTCATCGTCGAAGCACTCAAAAACGTCCTGTACTACATCTTCCGCGGAAGTGGTGTTCCGGTCGGTGAACTTGCCAACTTCGCAGCTGGCGTTGCTTTCATTCTTCCGGTCAGTTGGTTCTACCATAAAAAGAAATCTACAAAAGGTCTTGCAACCGGTCTTGTCGCTGGTACAATCACGATGGCACTCGGTCTTGCAATCCTCAACTATATCTTGATTCTTCCAGCGTACGCTTGGTTCTTCGGTATGGACTACATGCTTGACCCTGCCGTCAAGTGGACGACGATCACGGCTGGTATTCTGCCGTTTAACATCATCAAGGCGATGTTCATCTCAGCACTCTTCATTCCGCTGTTCCTGAAACTGAAGCCATGGATGACGCGCCGTCAACAAACTGTCTAAGTCCGAAGCTGCGCCCGCTGACAGACACGAATCCCCGGTCTCATCTGAGACACGGGGATTTTTTTAAAGTTCATTCTCTTCGATTTTCTGATAAATCTTTTCAAGCAGTTCTTCCGGCGTCTCGCCGACAACGGTTTCCCCGTCAACCAGACAGAAATGATCGAGGGAGCAGATGCCGCAATAACCAAGACAACCATATTCGACAACATCGACATTCGGGTCCCGTTCGAGTTGTTGCATGACGACCTGGGTCCCTGTCGCTAAGTTACTGATACAAAATTCAATAATCGGATTCACTTTTTTTCCTCCTTCAGGCAGGAATTATCTTTCCTCATGTCGTATTATACAAGGTCAGACTGATTTAGGGGAACTAAGGGGGATTTTAAGTTATGAAGCAACTAGTTGTTTTAGGTGGCGGATATGGCGGTATGCGGATCTGTGAACGATTCAAGGATGAGGACGTGGCTGTGACGCTCGTCGATCGTTTACCATATCACGCGTTAAAAACAGAATACTATGCACTTGCTGCCGGAACATTATCGGACCGGGATGTCCGGATTGCGTTTCCGGAAGGAGAACATCTCTCATATAAGTATGGACATGTCATCAAGATTTCACCCGAGACGAACTCCGTCCATCTGCAAGACGGTACGGAACTTTTTTATGATGATTTAGTCATCGCGTTAGGGTGTGAAGATAAATACCATAACATACCGGGCGCACAAGAGTTTACGTACAGCATCCAGACACTTGAAGAGTCGCGCAAAACACAACAAGCGATTTGCGGACTTTCTCCCGGTGCGGTTGTCTCAATCGTCGGAGCCGGTCTATCCGGAGTCGAACTTGCCAGTGAACTGCACGAAAGCCGGAAAGATTTAAAAATCCGCTTATTTGACCGCGGACCGTCTGTCTTGTCGTTCCTTTCGGATAAGGTCTCGACCTACGTCCAGGAGTGGTTCGAGGAGCATGATGTCGAGGTCATCAATAACTCCAACGTCACATTCGTCACGGCAGATGATGTTCAAAACGGTGATGATGCCTATCCATCGAATTTGACGATTTGGACGGCCGGGACACAACCGGTCAAAGTCGTCCGTGATCTCGGTTTTGAAGCCGACAGCGGCGGACGGATCAAGCTGACGGAACACCACCATGTGCCGGAACATGAAAATGTGTTTGTCATCGGGGATTGCGCCAGCCTGCCGTACGCACCAAGCGGTCAGCTCGCCGAACATCAAGCCGATCAAGTCGTCGATGTCCTGCAGGCGAAATGGGCTGGAAAGAAGTTACCGAAACTGCCGGAGATCAAGTTACGTGGGATGCTCGGGTCACTCGGAAAATCAGATGGTTTCGGAATCGTCATGGGGAAACAAGCCTTGACAGGAAAAGTTCCGCGTCTTCTGAAGTCCGGTGTCCTTTGGAAACACAAAAAGATTAAATAAGAAAAACGGCGCCGGTCATTTCGGCGCCGTTTTTTCGATTCTTTGATCAATCGCTTGGGTGATTTTCTTCAGTTGAACGTATCCTTCATCAACCATTTCACCATCGAGCAGGACGAGCGGATAAAAATAGACATCGTCCTTTAAGGCTGTCACCCACTCATCTTCAAACGGTTCATCTTCAAAATCGACGTATTCAAATGTTAATGTCGTCCCGTATTTTCGTCCGAGAACGGCTTGCAGCCAGCTGTACGTCTCTTCGGAACTCGGTGCTCCGACACAGCTCGGACAAGTCTTCGCAGCCCCGTATACCTTGATTTCCATCCCATATCCCCCTTTTCTTTCTACACTTCTTTTTCAGTATACAAGTTTTCCAGATTGAGAACATTTTTCAACCCTGTTACAATGATTCTATAAGAAAGGATGTGTTTACGCATGGAAATGTTTGATCAAGTAAACGAAGTACTCGAAAAATTGCGTCCGTTCCTTCTTCGTGACGGAGGAGACGTTGAACTCGTAGATGTAGAAGATGGTATCGTCAAACTCCGTTTGATGGGTGCTTGCGGCAGCTGCCCAAGTTCAACAATCACACTGAAGGCTGGTATCGAACGTGCCCTGCTTGAAGAAGTAGCCGGCGTCGTTGAAGTCGAACAAGTTTTCTAATCAGTAAAATCCCCACTGACATCCGTCAATGGGGATTTTTTTGTTTAGAGAATCCATTCCGCCAGCGTATCGACCATATAGGTCGGTTGCGCGTCTTGTCCTTGAATGAAGACCGGTGTATGGACGCCGGAATTGACATGCATCGTCCGGATGCCACCATTGATGCCGAACAAGATGTCCGTATGGTAGTTGTCCCCGACCATGATGAGGTCTTCTTTCGCAAGTCCAATCATTTCTGCTGCGATATTGACCATGACCGGTTCCGGTTTCCCGATATAAAACGGTTCTTTTTCTGTCGTCACGCGTAAAACGGATGTTAATGCGCCGTTCCCCGGTAAGAATCCGCGTTCTGTCGGAATCGCGATATCTCCGTTCGTCGAGATAAAACGAGCTCCGCTCCGAATCGCGAGGGCTCCGACCGCTAACTTCTCATACGTAATCTGACGGTCAAGACCGATGACGACATAGTCGGCATGCTGGTCTGCGACGACCTGTAAGCCTTGACGCTCAAGAGCATCAATCAGCCCGCCTTCTCCGATTGCATAGACCTTCGCACCCGGATCGAGTTCTGCGATGTAGCGACCTGTCGCCATCGCACTTGTTAAGACGTGTTCCGCGTTCGAGTGGACACCCATGCCGCGTAATTTTTCCGCGACCGCTTCTGCCGTCATCGAAGCATTGTTCGTGACGAACAGATACGGTACGCCTTCTTCCTGCAACCGGTTCACGAAATCGACTGCTTCTTTGACCGGTTCTGTCCCGTTATACATCGTACCGTCTAAATCAAATAAATATCCTTGTGCTTTCATCCTGGCTCACTCCTCATTTGGTAAAAATGCAGAGACGGGTCCGAGTTCTGTCTCTAAATAATGTCGGACGGCGTCCGGAAAACGACGCAATTGCGTTTCTTCCTCAAAAAGAACAGTCCGGATCTCTGCCGTACTCAATGTCGTAAATTCACGGACGATTCGTGTCCGCAATGCAACGATCCGTTTTAAGCTCGTCGCAAGTGACGCATCGATGACCCGTTCATCTTCTAAAATCATGACGATATCTTCATAACTTCCCGGATCACGCATGATGAAACCATCAATCATACTGTTCCCGATATCGATGATACTTTCAATCACTAAAAACCCGATCCGTTCCCACGCAAGTGAAACTGTCAAAGCATCCCCCGTTAACTCTTTGCTTTGACGCAATGCCGTTTCAAAACAAACAACGGTTTGTTCAATCTTTTCACGATTTACAAAATACACCTTACATTCCCCCTCACATCCTTCATTTTAGCTCTATCGGCGAAACATGAAAAGCAGAAAGGCTGTTTGCATCACATTGTCCAATGTGTTATCCTCAATTTAGATTTTTACGAAAATAGTATGTCACATTAAGTGACTTGGAGGTTATTCATAGATGGAACGCGAATTAGCACTAGAAATCGTCCGAGCAACAGAAGCAGCTGCACTGGCATCCGCCAAATGGATTGGCCGGGGGAAAAAGAACGAAGCCGATGATGCGGCAACAACGGCCATGCGCGAAGTCTTAAACACCGTCAACATGGCAGGAACGGTCGTCATCGGTGAAGGAGAACTCGACGAAGCACCGATGTTATTCATCGGCGAAAAAGTCGGGACGTCAAACGGACCAATCGTCGATATCGCAGTCGATCCACTCGAAGGGACGAACATCGTTGCCAAAGGTCTCGGTAATGCGATGGTCGTCATCGCGGTCGCCGATCAAGGTGCCTTGTTACACGCACCGGATATGTATATGGATAAACTGACCGTCGGACCGAACTTAAAAGGCCATGTCTCACTTGACGATCCGCTTGAATTCATCATTCAAAAAGCAGCGGAATTGAATCATAAACGGATTGAAGACGTCACCGTCATCATGCAGGACCGTCCACGCCATGACCACTTCCGGGAAGCCGCGATGCGTGTCGGTGCCCGTGTCCGTCTGTTTGAAGACGGCGATGTGTCAGCAGGAATCGCTCCGCTTTCGCCATCGACAGGAATCGATATCTTCATCGGAACCGGTGGGGCACCGGAAGGCGTCATCACGGCAGCGGCCGTCAAGGCGATGGGGGGCGACATGCAGGCCCGTCTGCACCCGATGAATGAGGAAGAAACGGCACGTGTCATCCGGATGGGTCTTGCCGATCCGCTGCAATTGTTGACACTCGATGACCTGATTAAAAGTGACGACTGCATCTTTGCTGCAACCGGCGTCACAACCGGCGAAATGCTCGACGGAGTCCGTTTCTTGACCGATGATATCGTTGAGACGACATCACTCGTCATGCGCTCAAAAACACGGACAATCCGGAAAGTCATCGCAGAACACAGCCTTTCACGTAAACCGTACTTGCAAAAGGTTCCCCAAACCCTTTAATCTAAGCAGAGATGAAGGAAATGAGGGAACTGACAGATGATGCAAGAACGTGATTTTTTATATGATGACGTCGAACAGACGAAAACCCGATTCGTTTGCTGGATCGGAGAGACGAGCCGGTTTGATTTAGCGATCACCCATTCCGAACATTTTTTCGGAAAGATTTTAGTGTTGAATCTCTTATCGAACCGGTTTGCCATCATCGGTACGGATGACTTTGATGAACCCGGCTATATCGCTCATGCCTTTGATTTAGAGGATGAAGCGGCGGATGAACTTGAAGGATACTTACGCGACTATATCGGTCTGTAAGCAAAAGAACAGCCAATTCCCGAGGGAGTTGGCTGTTTTTTACTGTTACAGTAACCGGTCGTTCCGCTCATTGAGTGTGTTAGGACCGCTAAAGACGTTAGTATTATCTGATTCATCGTGGGCTTTACGTTCAGAATGTTGATCCGCTTCGTCGCCGACGAGTAAGACGAATTGTCCCTCTTCCGCTGCTTTGTTGGCACGGTTGACATCATCTTTCGTCAAGCCGCTTGCTTCGAGAACATCACTGTGTAAAGAACCGGCACTGTCTTTTTTAAAGATCCCTTTGATCTCCTGCCACAGATTCATGTGTTCTTCTTGCGACAGACGTGTTGATGTTTGATGATTATTCAAATCTGCCAATTCCTCGATTTGTTCCAAATCATATCGATCATGGGCAATGACTTTTAAATCCGTTGATACAACACCTGCGACACGTAAATCATGAACAGCACTGACGACTTCTGGTACTGAATGGTAGATTCCGACGATTCTCATGGATAGTTCCCCCTATAGGTGCGTGATACTATACTATTAGCCGAAATCACCCATTCAGAAACGTCTTTTCAGATGTCATTTTGATTACTGCTCTTCTTCCGTCTCTTCTTTCGCCGCCGAAAACTTCCGTTTCAGTTTTAACGTATTCGCTGAAGATCCGTCGAAGCGAGGTGGTGCTTCTTCTCCTTCTACGAATTCCATCCGTTTGACGATAAAATAGGCACAGCCGAAATTGCAGTATTCGTACAAATAATCCGCCACATGGGAGATTTTTGTATCGAACGTTGCTTTTTCATGGTTATCTTCATAGAAACCACGGAGCCGCAATTGTCCGTGTCCCCAGTCTCCGACGATGTAGTCATATTTTTCGAGCACATCGCTAAAGCGGCCGATGAAGGCTTCTTCGTGGAATCCTTCCCGTTTTTCTTCGACGATTTCATATCTTTCACGATTGACTTGTATCATTTTTCCACCCCCTGCTTCTTTTATCTTACCATAATCATGATTGAAAACGAATCGTCAGACAGCAGAAAACCGTCCTCGCAGATGGCGCGGACGGTCTGTCAGTATCAATCAATCGGTAGAGCAGCTTTATTTTTTTTCGCAGCATTGACCTGTTCGTCGGCGTGATAAGACGAACGGACAAGCGGACCGGCTTCACAATGCGAGAACCCTTTTCCGAGCGCAATCTGCTTGAGTTCGGCAAACTCTTGCGGCGTGTAGTACTTGATGACATCCAAGTGCTTTTTCGTCGGTTGGAGATATTGACCAATCGTCATGATGTCGACATCATTCGCCCGTAAGTCATCCATCGTCTGTAAGATTTCTTCCCATGTCTCCCCAAGACCTAACATCAGACTCGATTTCGTCGGAATTTCAGGAGCCAGTTCTTTTGAACGGCGCAGGAATTCAAGTGTCCGATCGTATGTTGCTTTCGCCCGGACGGTCGGTGTCAGACGACGAACTGTCTCAATGTTATGGTTCATGATGTCCGGCTTGGCTTCGATCAGCGTCTGCAACGCTTCGAAGTTCCCACCCATGTCGGACGGTAAGACTTCAATTGATGTTTCCGGGTTCATGCGACGGACTTCCCGTACCGTCTCTGCATATACCCCTGCCCCGAAATCATTTAAGTCATCACGCGCAACTGCTGTGATGACAGCATGCTTCAGATTCATCAGACGAACGGATTCCGCAACGCGTTTCGGTTCTTCTAAGTCAAGTTCATTTGGACGTCCTGTCGTCACGGCACAAAAACGGCAGGCACGTGTACAGATGCTTCCAAGAATCATGAATGTCGCCGTCCGGCGCACAGCCCAACACTCGTGAATGTTCGGACATTTTGCTTCCTCACATACCGTGTGAAGCTTTTTTTCACGCATCATACTTTTGAGTTCTGTGTAAGTCTCATTCGTGTTCAGCTTGATTTTCAGCCATTCTGGTTTACGTTGTATCTCTCTGCGTCCCATGAATCGGTTTCCCCCTTTATCCGTAAAAAACTGACCTGATTTCTGTTACAGTATAACAAATATTCAGTGTTTGCGGATGGGTAATTCACCAAATTCTGACTGCTCCGATAGGCGATCAAAGAGCAGATCCCGTAACAATTCCGGCATGAAATATTCTTTCGGCATTTCTTTGATTTCCGGAAATAAAGGACCAAATGTAAACATATCCGGAAGGACCACGGTGTAATGTTTCGCATCGTCCAGATGTTGCCGGTTTCCGGCATAATGCATCTTGCCCATCAGCTTTCCCCGGAAGCCGAGTCCGCGGACTTTTAACTGTTCAAAGCGGTTCGTATCGACTTCGGCGATGAATTGTTTTAATTCGTTTCCGGTCATCGTCACTTTACACGGATTGATCGGATGCGGACAAAGCCGGTGTAAATCGTAAGACGAAACCGGTCCCGGGGACAACGAACCAAGCAGCATACCGGCCGGCACACAGGCAAGATCCGCCTGACACCAGTCCCGCATCGTATCAGCAAGCAGTTGTGTGAACGGCGATGGATTAAACCAGTCATTCGCTAGACCTGATGTCCGGCCAATCGGTTGTTTCATCTGACGTTCTGCCAAATACTGTTCCTTATCAAGCAGAACGGCTGTCGCTTCATCTTCCGGATAGGATTCGAGCGCATGAAGAACCGCTTCTTTTTCGCCCGTATCCGTATTCAGATAAATCTCACCCGCATATTGTCCGTGTTTTCCTGCCTGGGCAATCAGTACACCGTTTCGGACGACACCATCATCGAGAACATGATGCGTATGCGATCCAATGATCAAGTCCAGTTCCGGGAACCGTTCCGCCAAGTCTTCATCCTGATAAAAACCAAGATGACTCAGACAGATCAGCACATCGACCTGATCCCGCAAGGCTTCGATTTCGCGGGCCGCTGCTTCAAACGGATTCTCAATCGACCAACCAAGTAACTCGTACAATTCATAATACGGCGCCGTCAGTCCAAAAATACCGACTTTCCCAGTCGGTAATTCCTGAATCATCCCGGCTTTGGCGAATGGGGCCGACAAGTTCGAGACAAGCACCGGGAACGTCGCATCGCTGTATAGTTCCGCCAGCCAGTCATGCGGAAATGTGATGCCTTCATTGTTTCCAATCGTGACAGCCGTCGGCGATAATTCGTTTAAGAGATGGGTGTTAATTTTTCCTTGCGTCGCTTCCGTTGCCGGGGCAACCCGGTCGGCATGGTCCCCCAAGTCAAAGACGAGGGAGTCATATGTCCGGTGTTCTTTCATAAACGACATATAGCGAGGCCACATATCAAAGTGTGAATGCAGATCGTTATAATGAATGACGTGTAACTTCACGCATAAGCCTCCTCCAGGTATTAAAACAGTGAAATTTGCCGGGGCGCGAGCGATTCATAATCGAGACCTAAAATCTCGATGAGACGTTTCGCATTGGGTACGGCATCTCCTGCTGAGTTGTTATTAAAGAAAACATACACGTCTTTTGCCTGTTCGGCAAGTGAACGGATATGTAGGGCCAACTCTTGTAATTCTTCTTCTGAATAGCGGTATAGACACCGGACCTTCCGCCAGTCCTCGCTGCTTTGTCCGGGCTTCTTCAGCCATCCGGCGACATTCCGGCCGTGCAGCCGGACAAATGCCGTCTCCTGTGTGACGACCGGGACGAACGGCACCGATCCGTCTTCCGTCTGCGGCTCATCACAAATCGTATGGATGAACTGATGCTCGGCTAAGAACCGGAGTGTCCGTTCCTGATAAGCCTCCGAATACCAGGACGGATTACGAAACTCAATCGCGACAGGCAGTCCGGCAAGCGATTTCCGGATTGTCTGAAGATATTCAAGATGCACTTTACTGACGTCGAACCAGGGTGGAAGCTGGACGAGAATCGCCGCAATCTTTCCACTCTGCCGCATCGGTTCAATCGAAGCGAGATACTGTTCAAAGATTGGACCGAGCGGGTCTTTGTTCTCCCGGTCATGACCGCTCATCGCCCGGTGGACCTTGACGATGAATCGAAAGTCGTCGGGTGTTTCCGCGACCCATTTTTGATAATTCCGTTCCGGTTGAATCGCATAATACGTCGAATCGACCTCGACTGCTGGAAAGTGGCCCGCATAGGCGGCAAGCTTTTCCTTCCGGTCCTGTGGTGTCGGATAGAGGCTGTCGTGATCGCCCCAACCGGTCACGCCGACATAAATCATCCTGCTCCCTCCTCATCTGTGTGCGTTGCATATTTTTTATCATAGCATAGCGGAATCGGGAATTTCTTCTTCAAAGCTCGTCTTGGAAAAGACACAGGTTTTCCATATAAAAAACAAGCAGATCCTTCCCACTCCTGCAAAAATCAGGGGGATGGACTGCCTATTTCATCAGCCTTCTCACCTTTTGAATCAATCATTCCGGATCCGTTCATACGTTAAGGCGATACAGCCGGAAGCAAATGTCTGCTGATCAACGAGCCGTAAGGACAACGGTTGCTCAAACAACGGAAACATCCGCTTGCCACCTCCGAGTAGGACGGGATAGATGACGATATGGTAGCGGTCGATCAAGTCCAGACGGACGGCTTCTGCCGCGAGCGTCGCTCCGCCGATTGCAATCTGTTTGCCGGGCGCCTGCTTCAATGCCGTGAGTTCCTCAGCGAGCGACCGGTTCGCAAGACGGGCATTCCCCTCAACGGCCGTCAACGTTTGCGAGAAGACGACTTTTTCAAGTGTCTGCCATGTTCTCGCATACTCGACGATGATCGGTTCATCTTCCTGATCGGCCGTTTCCCAGTATTGCATCATCTCATACAGAAGACGGCCGTAGACATGGGTATCAAATGCTTTTTCATAGTCATTGAAATACTGATGCAGTTCCGCGTCCGGTGACGCAAACGCGATGCTGCCCGACGCATCCTCGATGTAGCCGTCGAGCGAGACTTGAAAAGAATAGATGAGTTTACGCATGATGACGCCCTCCTTTTTCAATCCTTTACCCTCTTTTACCTGTGTACAAAAAAATCCCTCATCCGAAGATGAGAGATTGAGAAACAAATTATCCGATTGAACCTTCCATCTCGAACTTGATGAGACGGTTCATTTCGACCGCATATTCCATCGGCAATTCTTTTGTGAACGGCTCGATGAAGCCCATGACGATCATTTCAGTTGCTTCTTCTTGTGAAATCCCGCGGCTCATCAGGTAGAACAATTGCTCTTCCGAGACCTTCGATACTTTCGCTTCGTGTTCAAGCGAAATGTTATCGTTGAGAATTTCGTTGTACGGAATCGTATCTGATGTCGACTGGTTGTCCATGATCAACGTGTCACATTCGATGTTCGAACGTGCGCCGGTTGCTTTACGGCCAAAGTGGACAATCCCACGGTACGTTACTTTACCACCATGTTTCGAAATCGATTTCGAAACGATTGTAGACGACGTGTTTGGTGCGAGGTGAATCATTTTCGCACCTGCGTCCTGGTGTTGTCCTTTACCCGCGATGGCGATTGATAATGTCATACCGCGTGAGCCTTCCCCTTTAAGGATGACAGCAGGGTATTTCATCGTCAATTTCGAACCGATGTTGCCATCGACCCATTCCATCGTCGCGCCGGCTTCACAAATCGCACGTTTCGTAACGAGGTTGTAGACGTTGTTCGCCCAGTTTTGGATCGTCGTGTAACGGCAGTACGCGTTTTTGTTGATGAAGATCTCAACGACTGCTGAGTGAAGCGAGTTCGTCGTGTAGACCGGTGCTGTACATCCTTCGACGTAATGAACCGATGCTTCTTCGTCAACGATGATCAACGTCCGCTCGAATTGACCCATGTTTTCCGAGTTGATCCGGAAATAGGCTTGAAGCGGCGTGTCCATCTTGATACCTTTTGGTACGTAGATGAATGATCCACCCGACCAAACCGCTGTGTTGAGGGCAGCGAACTTGTTATCTGTCGGCGGAATCAATTTCCCGAAGTACTCACGGAATAAATCTTCGTTTTCTTTCAGTGCTGTATCTGTATCTTTGAAGACGATCCCTTGATCTTCCAGTTCACTCTTCATGTTGTGGTAAACGACTTCTGATTCATACTGCGCGGAAACACCTGCGAGGTATTTTTGCTCCGCTTCCGGAATTCCGAGTTTATCAAACGTACGTTTGATTTCTTCCGGTACTTCATCCCACGATTTTTCAGCACGTTCTGATGGTTTAACGTAATACGTGATGTCATCAAAACGAAGATCTGATAAATCACCGCCCCATGCTGGCATCGCTTGTTCGTTGAAAATCTTAAGTGATTTCAGACGGAAATCAAGCATCCATTGCGGTTCTTCCTTCATTTTAGAAATCGTCTCGACGACTTCTGTCGTCAAGCCGCGTCCAGAACGGAAGATCGAGATATCGCGATCGTGGAAACCATATTTATAATCGCCAATTTCAGGCATGTTCTTAGCCATGTTCGTTTCCTCCTCTTACTTACTGACCGAAGTTTACTTCCCTTCTTCGACGCCGCGTTCGAGCGCCTTCCAGGCAAGTGTCGCACACTTGATTCGTGCCGGGAATTTCGTCACACCAGACAGTGCTTCGGCATCTCCGAGATCAAATTTCTCATCGTCGTAGTCTTTTCCTTGAACCATCTCGGAAAAGACTTGGGCGAGTTGTAATGCTTCTTCGACTGTTTTTCCTTTGACAGCCTGTGTCATCATCGACGCAGACGCCATACTGATCGAACATCCTTCGCCGTCGAACTTCGCATCTTTGACGATTTCGTCTTCGATCGCGAGTTGCAGACGGATTGTGTCACCACATGTCGGATTGTTCATATCGATTGTCACACCACCGTCAATCGCACCACGATTGCGGGGCGTTTTATAGTGGTCCATGATCACTTGACGGTACAAGTGATCGAGATTGTTAAAATCCATGACTGAAATACTCCTTCGTTTGGCGAAGTCCTGTCACTAATGCATCTACTTCTTCCTTTGTATTATACAGGTAGAAGCTCGCTCGTGCCGTAGAACTGGCTCCAAGCCAGCGCATCAGTGGTTGTGCGCAATGATGACCGGCACGGACGGCGATACCTTGCATATCGAGGACCGTCGCGACATCGTGTGCGTGGACATCACCGAGATTAAAGGTGACGAGACCAACACGTTCTTCCGGACCGTAAATCGTCAGCCCTTTGATGTCACGCATTTGTGCCATCGCATACTGAGCGAGCTCACGTTCGTGGGCTTCGATGTTACTGAGTCCGACTTGTTCCAAGAAATCAATCGCTGCCGATAAGCCGACTGCGCCGGCAATGATTGGTGTCCCTGCTTCGAACCGGTACGGAGAAGGTTTGAACGTCGACTCTTCCAGCCCGACGTAATCAATCATCTCACCGCCGAATTCAACCGGCTCCATCGCATTGAGTAATGCTTTTTTGCCGTAAAGGACGCCGATCCCGGTTGGTCCGCACATCTTATGTGCCGAAAACGCCAGGAAATCACAATCGAGATCCGTAACATCAATCTGTTGATGCGGCGCGCTTTGCGCTGCATCGACGACCATGACGGCGCCGGCAGCATGGGCAAGTTGCGTGACTTCTTTAATCGGATTGATGGTTCCAAGGACGTTCGAAACGTGGGCCATTGCCACAATCTTCGTCTGATCCGAAATTTGTTCTTTGACCGCTTCAATCGTTACACGACCGTCTGCCGTCAAATCAACATATTTTAGTTTCGCTTTTTTCTTTTTTGCGACCTGTTGCCACGGAATGAGATTCGCATGATGTTCGAGGTACGTGACGACAATCTCGTCCCCTTCTTCGACATGCTCCATTCCGTAACTTGAGGCGACGATATTGATCGCTGTCGTCGTCCCGCGGGTAAAGATAATCTCTTCATGGTGTTGCGCCTTGATGAAACGACGTACGTTCTCACGCGCACCTTCGTACGCATCCGTCGCTCGTGTTCCGAGCGTATGGACGCCACGGTGCACATTCGAATGAACCGTCTTGTAGTAGTTCTCAATCGCCTCAATGACGACGAGCGGCTTTTGTGACGAAGCCGCACTATCTAAATAGACGAGTTTCCGGTCATTAACCTGTTGGTCAAGAATCGGAAACTGATTGCGGATGGATGCATCGATTCCCATATTAGTTTACTTTCCCTTCGATCACTTGCACGAGGCGTTCTTTAACAGAGTCAATCGCGAGTTCCGAAACAACCGGTTGTAAGAAACCGTGAACGACAAGGCGTTCTGCTTCTTTGCGTGAAAGACCACGGCTCATCAAGTAGTAGAGTTGAAGTTCATCGACACGACCGACAGATGCCGCGTGTCCTGCCATGACATCATCTTCGTCAATCAAGAGGATCGGGTTTGCGTCTCCCCGTGCCTTTTCAGACAACATGAGAACACGTTCCGTTTGAACACCGTTTGATTTTGAAGCGCCATGATGAATCATTGATGTTCCGTTAAAGATCGAAGTCGCTGAATCTTTCTGAACACCGTGAATCAAGATGAAACCTTCCGAACCTTTACCGAAATGGTCTGTCCGGACGTTGAAGTTTTGTTTTTGCTCGCCACGACCAACCGTTACGGCTTTCGTGTCCGAGAACGAATCGTTACCGACAAGGTGTGTTTTCGTTTCCGTGATCGTGTGTCCGTCATTCATGTGACCGAGTGCCCATTCGAGCTTCGCGCCTTGTTTGACGACACCGCGACGGTTCATATACGTCACAGCACCTTTCGCAAGCGTATCGACGCCTCCGAAAAGAACTTTCGCATTGTTTTCAACGAAAACTTCCGTCACGACATTGACGTTATGCGCTTCTTCTCCGTACGAGACGAAGCTTTCGATATACGTCAACTCACTGTCTGCATCGGCAATGATGATTGCATGGTGATAGAGCGCACCGCCTGTTTGTTCGAGCGTATAGATCGCTTGCATCGGAACCGTCAACTTCAAGCCTTTTGGTACATAAAGGAACGTACCGCCATTCATGAGTGCTGCGTTGAGTGCTGCGAGACGATCTTCGTTGACGTTGACGCCTTCTGTCATGAAGTACTTCTCGACGAGCTCCGGATGGTGCTTCATTGCGTCTTCAAGTGTCGTGAAGATGACGCCGTTCGTCGCTTCACTGTTTTGCGCGTGGACGAGTTGTCCGTTACGCGTGATCAGCATATGGTCACGGTTTTCACCGATCAATGTTTCGATATCCGGTGTCAGACCTGTTACTGTCTCAAGATCCGCTGTACCTTCTGTGAAGTTCCAGCCACCGATTTTGATTTTTTCTACTTTTGGCAATGCGAGCGTCGGGGCAAGATCAAGTGCATCTTGACGCTTGGTAATCATCCAAGCCGGTTCCCCTAAGCGAGTCGCACGTTCTGCCACTGCCTCGCGATTTACGGCAAGATTCAGTTCTACAGTCATCATGCTTCCTCCCTCGTCTTACGCTTTTGTTTCGATTTCGACTTCTTCAATGCCGAGTTCTTTTTTAACCCAGTCATAACCTTCTGCTTCGAGACGGTGAGCAAGTTCTTTACCACCAGACATGACGATTTTTCCGCCCATCATGATGTGGATGAAGTCAGGCTCGATATAGTTCAAGAGACGTTGATAGTGCGTGATGATTAAGCAGCCGAATTCAGGTGAACGCATTTCGTTCACCCCTTTTGCGACGACTTTAAGTGCATCGATATCAAGACCTGAATCGATTTCGTCAAGGATCGCGATTGCTGGTTTCAGCATCGTCATTTGGAGAATTTCATTCCGTTTCTTCTCTCCGCCCGAGAAACCTTCGTTGAGGTAACGGTGTGCCATTTCGCCCGGCATTTCGAGAAGACCCATTTGTGCGTCGAGTTGACGGATGAATTTCATGAGTGAGATTTCATCGCCTTCTTCGCGGCGTGAGTTGATCGCTGAACGCAGGAAGTCTGAGTTCGTCACACCACTGATTTCGCTTGGGTATTGCATCGCGAGGAACATCCCTGCTTGTGCACGTTCGTTGACTTCCATTTCGAGGACGTCTTCGCCGTCGAGTGTGACTGATCCTGATGTCACTTCGTAAGTCGGGTGACCCATCAATGCAGATGCGAGTGTTGATTTACCAGTCCCGTTTGGTCCCATGACCGCGTGGATTTCGCCGCCTTTGATTTCTAAGTTGACGCCTTTCAAGATTTCTTTGCCGTCGATTGCAACGTGTAAATCTTCAATCTTTAAGTGTGAAGCCTTCATGTAGAATCCCTCCATCTATTCATTTCGTGCCTGACGATTCAGTTCACGAGAGTTACTAATTTAGTATCATTCTAATCTTAATGAATCATACCACATTATTCAAGCGTCATCGCTCATGGTTTTTTCTCAAAACAAGCGTCTTTACTGAGAATGACTTTAAAGTGAGACGACTTCCTTCTCTTCTTCTTGTTTCGACTGACGGTGAACCCGCTGTGACAGTAAGAGCAGTGGGATACCGAGCAATGTCAAGAGGGCTAGGACACCAAAAATCGGCAGTGGTCGATTTACACCAAAATAAAGTAACAATTGACCGCCGACGACCGGTCCGACTGATTGACCGATTGACGTCAAGCCCATCGCCCCGAAATAACTACCCCGTAATTCCGGCTTCGCAAAGCTGTCGGTCAAGATATCCGTCATCGTGAACATCATCACTTCCCCGCATGTGAAGATGAACATCGCGCCGATCATCAGCCAGACCGTACCGGCTGTTCCCATAACGAATAAACCGACGGCGACGGTCGCAATGCCGACCGTGATCGATACGAGCGGCGACGTCTTGACACCGAACTTCATGATCGGGTACTGGACGACGAGTACCGTGATCGCGTTAATCGTAATCAACAAGGCAAACAAACTCGTCCCGCCCGACAATAGCGTCGTCGTCGTTAAAAACTGCGGCAATGTTGAGTTGAACTGACTGTATCCGAAGACTCCGAAGATGATCCCGGCGAGCGCGAACGTAAAGGCGACGTCGGTCTTCAGCAGACGGACCGTTGCCCCGAACGACACCTTTTTCCCGCCGTGACTTTCCGTGATTGGATGCCGCTTAAACAGGATGAAGATGGCGACGCCGTAGCCGAAGTAAACGAACGCCGTAATATAGAAGGTAATCGACGTATTGCCCGCACTGAGCAACAAGGCAATCCCCGGTCCAATCGCCGCTGCGATATTGATGCACGTATAACGGATATTAAAGACGAACAACCGGTTCTCTTCCTCCGTCGTATCACTGATCAACGCCCGGGCCGACGGTTCGAAGACGGACCGGAACACTCCGTTCAGAGCACTTAAGACGAAAAACGCCCCAAACGTCTCGACTTGTGCCAGTCCGATAAAGACGAGCACGAAACCAAACGTTCCGCTGAGCATCATCGTCCGCCGGCCATAGCGGTCGGATAATGTCCCGCCGACGAAACTCATGACGAGACTGGCGATGGCCGAAATACTGAGAATCCAACCGACGTCGACCGGGCTGAACTTCAGGACGACCGATAAGTAAATCGCAAAAAACGGCATCGTGATGAAAGTCCCGAGCCGGGCAAAAAATGTCCCGAGCAAAACCCCGACCGTCAATGGATGAAGCTGTTTCAAACGTTGCATGGAAATCCCCCTTTCGCACAAAAAAACAATGCATCCTTCCATTATATAGGAAGAATGCATTGAATGAAGCAACTTATTTACTGACCGGAACGACGGCCCCTTTGTATTCTTTCGTAATCCAATCTTGGTTCTTTTTCTCGTGGAGAATATCGAGTAATGTCGTGACACGTTTGTCTTTTTCATCGCCGTCACGTGTGACGATGATGTTGACGTACGGTGAAGACTCGTCTTCAAGTGCAATCGTATCTTTCAACGGGTTTAAGCCGTTATCGATCGCATAGTTCGTGTTGATCAAGACAGCATCGCCTTCGTTGTTTTTGTAGGCTTGCGGTAAGAGTGATGCTTCGATGTTTGTTTTGAACTTGATGTTTTTCGGATTTTCTGCGATGTCGTTGAGCTGGGCATCGGTTGTTTTACCGTCTTTTAGTTTGATCAGTCCTTCGTTTTGAAGGAACGTCAAGACACGTCCTCGTTCTGCGACGTTTGAGCTCGTCAAGATTGTTGCGCCTTTTGGCAATTCATCCAACGACTTGTATTTTTTAGAATAAACGCCGAGTGGTTCAACGTGAACACCGCCGGCACTTGCAAATTTGTAGTCTTTGTTTTCTTTTTCCTGTTGCTCAAGGTACGGCACGTGTTGGAAATAGTTCGCATCGATTTCTTTTTCAGCCAATGCTTTGTTCGGAAGAACATAATCCTGGAACTTCTTGATTTCGAGTTTATAGCCTTTTGCTTCGTATTCTTTTTGAACGTGCTCGAGAATTTCAGCGTGGGGAACGTTTGACGCCCCGATGACGAGTGTTTTTGAGTCACCGCTGCCTGACGAAGAAGATTCTTCTCCGCATGCCGCTAGGCTGATTGCTAAGACCGATACGGCTGCTGTGCCGACGAATTTTTTCCAAAGTTTCATGAATGATTCCTCCCAAGTTAAATAAAATAGGTCTTACCGTTTATCGATGGCTTTGACGAGCAGGTCACCAATAATTTGAATGATGAAGACGATGACGAGAATCAACAACGTCGCGATGACGGTGATGTTATTTTGTGAGCGCTGGAATCCTTCAATGAAGGCCATATCGCCCAGTCCACCACCACCGGCTAACCCGGCCATTGCCGTGTAACCGACGAGTGCGACGAGTGTGACGGTGATCCCGGATACGATTGCCGGAAGAGCTTCCGGAATCAAGACTTTATAGATGATTTGGAACTTCGTTGCACCCATCGATTCAGCTGCTTCAATGACACCCTTATCGACTTCACGAAGAGCCAGTTCGACCATTCGGCCGTAAAACGGTGCTGCACCTAGAATTAACGCAGGTAGCGCAGCCGTTGGTCCTAAGAATGATCCGACGATGATTTTCGTAATCGGAATCAACAGGATCAATAGGATAATAAACGGGATCGACCGGAAGATATTGACTAAAAAGCTGAGCACGGAATACAGTGCCCGGTTCTTAAACAACAGATCTTCGTTTGTCGCATATAACAACAGACCGATCGCCAGTCCGAGGACGAACGTCGCGAGTCCTGCAACAGCCGTCATATAGACGGTACTGCGGGTTGCTTCCCAAACCATATCCCAATCCACATCTGTAAAAAATGTACTCATCGGTGATCCACCTCCACTTCAACGTCACTCGCTTGAAGTTTGGCGATGACCGCTTGTGCTTCCTGTTCCGACCCGAGCAGCTGAATGAACAGCGTTCCGAGTGCCCCGTCCTGCGTCTGTCCGACGTTTCCGCCGATGATATTGAATAATAAGTTCGAGTCTTTCATGACTTCGGCCAGGATCGGACTTTCCGCCGTCGAACCGACGAACGTCAGCTGGACGATTTTTCCGGTCGGGTAGCGTTCGCGTAATTTCGCAAACGTCAATTCGTTTTCAGATGGTGACGTCAACTGTTTGACGAACTCTTTTGTCATCGCCTGTTTCGGGTGACGAAACACTTCTGCGACCGGTCCCTGTTCGACGATTTTCCCGGCTTCCATGACGGCAACCCGGTGACAGATTTTCTGAATGACGTGCATCTCATGTGTAATCAAAACGATTGTCAATTTTAATTTTTTGTTGATGTCGACAAGCAACTCGAGGATCGAGTCCGTCGTTTTCGGATCCAGCGCACTGGTCGCTTCGTCACAGAGTAAGACATCTGGGTTGGATGCCAGTGCCCGGGCAATCCCGACCCGTTGTTTTTGTCCACCTGACAGTTGCGACGGGTAAGCACCTTCGCGTCCGTCGAGTCCGACGAGTTGAATCAGTTCAGCAACTCGTTCTTTGCGACGGGCTTTCGGATAACCGCCGAGTTCGAGCGGGAACATGATGTTTTCTTCAACGGTCCGTGACCACAGCAGATTAAAGTGCTGGAATACCATTGAGACGTTTTTGCGGACGCCGCGTAATTCTTTCGGTTTGAGCGTCGTCATTTCGACACCGTCGATTTGAATCGATCCGCTCGTCGGTGCTTCGAGCATGTTCAGCAATCGGATCAAGGTTGATTTCCCTGCTCCCGAATAACCGATTATTCCAAAAATTTCACCGCGCTCGATTGATAAGTCGACATTGACGACGGCTTCAACCGATCCGCGCTTCGAACGATAAATCTTTCCTACATCCTGTAAGCGAATCAATACGGTCCCTCCTAAATATAAAAAAAGTGCGCACGTTTTAGAGCAAACGCGCGCACTTTTTCAGTACACAAAACCATTTGCTCTCATCTTGCAGACATTCGTCTGCTGGAATTAGCACCACTTCGGAATAAATTCCGCGGTTGCCGGGTTTCATCGGGCCAGTCCCTCCACCACTCTCGATAAGAGTTATCGGTATTTAGTTATTTTTAATATAATCTGAATATTAGCAGGGCTTATTTTGCTTGTCAAACAGTTTTTTCTGAAACCGGCTGAAGCAGGCTGAAAGCACGTGCTAAATCTTCTTTCAAGTCTTCTGCATCCTCAAGCCCAACCGAAATCCGGACAAGACCATCCGTGATGCCGAGCTCAGCACGACGTTCTGCCGGAATCGAGGCATGTGTCATGCGTGCCGGAACAGAAATCAAGCTTTCAACAGCTCCAAGACTCTCAGCCAACGTGAAGAAATGTGTCGCTTCGACGAGTTTCTCCGCATTTTCTGCTGAACCGACATCAAAGCTGATCATGCCGCCAAAACCAGTCGCCTGTTTCTGTTGTGTCGCATGTCCCGGATGTGTTGGAAGTCCCGGATAAAAGATGTTCGAGACGACGTCTTGTTCCTGTAAGAACTGAACGAGATCATGTGATGTTTCTTCGATTGCATCCATCCGGATACCAAGCGTCCGTAATCCACGGACGAGCAGGAAGCTGTCCTGCGGTCCAAGAATACCGCCGGTCGAGTTTTGGATGAAGTGAAGATCTTCTCCGAGCTCGTCGCTGTTGACGACGACGAGTCCTGCGACGACGTCCGAGTGACCGCCGATGTATTTTGTCGCGCTGTGCAGAACGATATCTGCACCGAGTGCGAGTGGTTGTTGCAAGTATGGTGTCGCGAATGTGTTATCGACGACGAGTTTCAGGTTATTGCGCTTCGCGATTTCAGCGACAGCCGCGATATCCGTGACTTTCAATAACGGGTTCGTTGGTGTTTCGACGTACAGCATCTTCGTGTTGTCTTGAACCGCAGCTTCCGTTGCGGCAAGATCCGTCGTATCGACGAATGTCACTTGGATGTTGAATTTCGGTAAGACACGTTGCATCAGACGGAATGTACCACCGTAGACGTCATCTGTCATGACGATATGGTCTCCTGACTCAAGCAGATTGAAAACAGCATGAATCGCAGCCATTCCTGATCCGAAGGCAAAACCACGTGCGCCGCCCTCAAGGTCCGCGATCAATCGTTCGATGCTTGTCCGTGTCGGGTTGGCTGTCCGCGAGTATTCGTAGCCTTCTTTTAATTGACCGATTTTCTCTTGTTTGTACGTACTCGTTTGATAAATCGGAGGTGTAACGGCACCAGTTGCTCGATCGACGCCTGTTCCTCCATGAATCAATGCTGTCTTTTTACGCATGTGTCTCGTCCACCTTTTCAAAGATTTGTTGGCTTAAATACCGCTCGGCACTGTCGGCGAAGACGGTGACGATGGTACTGCCGGGAAAACGATGTGCCAGATCAAGTGCTGCTACGAGTGCTGCACCGGCTGAACTGCCGACGAGCAATCCTTCACGAGCCGCCAATTCATGGACTTTCGTGAAGGCATCATGATCTGAAATCGTATGAATTTCATCTACTAAGTCACGCGAGACGAGGCTTGGCCATTTGGCCGTTCCGATACCTTCCGTCTTATGCGGTCCGGCTGGTCCCCCGTTGAGGACCGAGCCTTCCGGTTCGACGATTGCACCTTTCGTCCCGAGACGTTCTTTTAAATAGGCCGCTGTTCCGGCAAACGTTCCGCCTGACCCGCATCCGGCAACGAACCAATCAATCTGATCCAGTTCCGCCATCAGCTCAGGGCCAAGTGTCCGCTGATACGTGACCGGATTTTCTTCGTTTTCGAATTGAAGCGGAACATAACTGTTCGGAATCGTTTGTCCGAGTTCTTTGGCTTTATCGATCGCGCCCTGCATATCGAGCTCAGTCGGTGTGTTGACGACAGTCGCGCCGAGTGCCCGCATCAACGTCTGTTTCTCCTGGCTGAACTTTTCCGGAACGACACAGATGACCTGTAAATCATACTTTTTGGCGGCGAGCGCCAAACCGATGCCGGTATTCCCAGCAGTCGGTTCGATGATCGTTCCACCTGGTGTCACATATCCCTGTTCGATCGCGGCATCAACGAGTTGAATGCCAAGGCGGTCTTTGACGCTGCCCCCAGGGTTCATCCATTCGAGCTTCGCCAAAATCCGCGTACCAGCAGGCAAATCGAATGAAGTAATCTCGTAGAGCGGCGTATTTCCGACGAGGTCGCGGACTGATTTCGCGATCATCCGAAGACGATGTCCCATTCATCACGACCGGCAAGCATTTTCTCGGCATAGTGCTTCGCTCCTTTAAGGTCGTGGGCGCTTGCGAATCCGCATTGGACTTCATTTTGCGCTGGAATTTCTTCTGCTGCTAAGACGTCTTTTAATGTTTTCTCAACAAGCTCGCTCATTTTTTCGACCGAATCGAAGTTCATCATCGCCATGTAGAAACCAGTCTGGCATCCCATTGGCGAGACATCGATGACATCGTCCGAGTAGTTGCGGATGTTTTCCGCAAGTAAATGTTCGAGTGTATGCATTGCACGCATCGGCATTTGCTCAACGTTTGGTTGCGTGAAGCGGATGTCGTATTTAACGACTTGATCGACTTTACCGTCTTTGTATCCGGCAACGCGAATATATGGTGCTTTGACTTTCGTATGATCCAGGTTAAAGCTTTCTACGTTCATTTTTTTAAGTGTCATGATTTATTCCCCCATTTTCTCGGCTTCTACGAGCCAGACGAAGTGATTGTATTGTGTAAATGAAACATCAAACCCGCGTGACGCAAAAATCTGTTCCATCACCGGAATCAGTGGATAAAACTCACGTTCCAAATCTTCCGCCAGTCCGTTAAATCCTTGTGCTTTCGCTTCAGCAATCGTTTGTAAGCGGGCTTCTTCTGAAACAAACATCGTATCGGCATAAACGATTTTTCCGTCGTGCGGCAAAATCTTCGCCATCAAATCAACAGCTTCTCCCTTTTCCTCATCCGTCAGATGATGAAACGCATACGTCGAAACAAAGCTTTTCGCATCATCTGCCGTAAACGACAGGAAATGTCCGTCCTGCACCGGAAGTTCCGGAATCTTGTTGATGAGAATATCCCGCATCTCCGGACTCGGTTCGACGGCGAGGACATGATCATGTCGCTCCAGCAACCGTTGCGTCAGGTTACCGGTTCCTGCACCAAACTCAACAACCGGTGAGAGAGCTTTCGTTGCGACCGTATCTAATATTTCTTCATAACGACGAAAGACTTCTTTGTACTCCGGATCATGCCCCGTTACCGTGTCGTCGTATGTTGACGCCCACTCTGTAAAAACATCCATAAAACGTACTGTCATGCCTGTTCGTCCTCCGTATCTCTCTTTTAATTCCGACTAATCGGATATGAATTAAAGTAATTTACCTTAATCGCATTGTAGCAGGGACATTTACGAATGGCAAGACGACTGCTTTAAATTCTTTTGAAAACAAAAAAAAGGCGCTGCCGGAGAACCGGCAACACGAATAATGTGGTTAGAAATGCCACGAAGGAAAACCCAGCTCTGACACGAACTTCTTCGTTCGTCGTATCAGAGGGCGGCGCCTTTTCGACATATCAGTTGAACTGGACTCCCATGACAGATCTCCTGCTCGAATCCCGAATTGTTTCCTTGCGCCGCTTCGTCTTTGGGGGACGACTTAAGGGGAGACAAGCAAACAACACAGGATTTTTTTGAACGGTTCTGGAATGAAAAACAACAGCCAACTCATATCTCTGCCAGACTTCCTATAAAAGCATTTCTAGAAGTTGATATGAATATACCATTCGTAATTTAGCATTGTCAATGAATTATTGTAAATATTCCGACAATTTAGCGTAAAGAGAAATCTCAGACGGATTTCTCTTGTTACTCGGCACAGAATGCGAAGACATTTTGAACCGATTGAAAAGCGTAAAGCCTTGATACGACTTGATTCTCTTCAATTTTTAACAATGCCGGCACACTCATGACCTGAGCTTGCTCTAAAAAGTCCGGAATGAAGTTTCCGTTTGCCTGCACGATCCATTCTTCCTCTTTCGTCGCTTCGACGATCTCAAGCATCCGACTGGCGATGGCGCATGTCCCACACATCGGTGCATAGACATACAAAAAACCGTTTTCCGGGACTTGTGTGACTTCTTTCATCCGTTCCACTCCCCCTCTGTTTTGTTTTATCTTGTGCCAGTATACAGAAAAAAAGACGACGAGGAAACGATATCGTTTCCTTGCCGCCTTTTCCGTAAGTATTACTCGTTAATCATCGATTTGTAAGCAGCTGCGTCCATTAACGCTTCTACTTGTGCATCATCTTCGATTTCGATATCAACCATCCAAGCACCTTCGAATGGTGATTCGTTGACGAGTTCCGGGGAATCAGACAGTGACTCATTGATGGCAACGACTTTCCCTGAAATCGGTGCGTACAATTCGGATACCGTTTTAACCGATTCAACTGAACCAAACGGCTCGTTGGCAGAAATCGTATCGCCGACTTCTGGTAATTCGACGAAGACGATATCGCCAAGTTCGTGTTGCGCGAAATCCGTAATCCCGATTCGTGCCTTGTTTCCTGTTACTTCGACCCATTCATGCTCTTCCGAATAACGTAGATTGTCTTTGACTTGACTCATTTGCGATTCCCCCTGTGATCTATAGTGGACTAACGCATTCAGTATACCAAATGAACTAGCCTTCTTAATACCATTTTCCGTGATAGAGTTCTTCTTTGAATCCAATCGTCACGTCTTTCCCGTCTGTTACGATCGGTCGTTTGAGTAACATGCCGTCACTTGCGAGCAGTTCATATTGCTCCTGTTCGGAAAGTTCCGGCAAACGGTCCTTGATTCCTTGCGAACGGTACGATTGACCACTCGTGTTAAAAAACTTCTTCAACGTCTCGCCACTCTTTTGATGAAGTGTCTGAATCGTCTCGGCGCTTGGTGTCTCCTCGACGATGTGTTTGTAATCGACCTCGACGCCATTTGCCTCAAGTGCCTTTTTTGCTTTGACACACGTACTGCATTTTGGATAGCCATACATAGTTACCATCTTTTCCTCACCTCTGTCTTCAGACTAGCAGATTGGTCAGCCCCGTTTCAAGCGGGCAAGCGCTGCATCGATTTGATCTTGATGATGGTGATCGTGTGCAATGAAGGAGGCAACAAACGATCTCGGCTGGAATGTGCCTTCATACGTCCGCTCATATTGCTCGTCCGTCAACCGATCGAGCTGCGCGATCAATTCCTGCCGCACGGCAATCGCTTTTCTCAACAAGACGAGTGCATCGATGTGATGGGCATATTCGACCGCCAGACGATTGAACTCATCGTAGTCGGTTTCAACCAGCGTCAACGGTTCATCTGGTAATTTCGACACCGCATGATCGAGGTAATACCGATCCCATAAAAACAGATGACTGACACATTCTTGGACCGTCCATTTATCGATTGCGAGCGGCAACCGCCATTCTTCATCCGAAAGTCGCTCCAACGATTTATAGTAATCGACGGCAAATTGAAGTTCTGTTACGTCTTGTCGCATGCCTGCTCCCTCCTTCAATGTAAAAAAATTCGCCCTTACAGAGATTTTCCCTGCAAAGGCGAATCGGTAAACCTGACTTAGACCGTATATTTATTCGCTTCGATCAAACGTTTCGCAATCAAACGTTTTGTTCCGATCGAGTTGATCGGCTGGTACCGACTGAACTTCTTCAGTGCCGAGAGAAGCATCCGTAACTCGTCGCCGCTTGCTGCCGCGTACAATGTTTCCTTCGCGTCCCGCTCAACGCCTTCAAACGCTTGTTGTGCAAAGACCTCCGTATAACGGATTTTCAGTTCGTTCTTCTCGACGCCTTTTGCAGCAATCGCTTTTTCCGTCCGGACGATCGCCGACTCCAGCGCATAGATTGCACTCATGATGTCAGCCGTGTTCGCGAGGATTTCCTGCTCGCCTTGGAGCTTGTCCTGATACTTCTGAACGGCCGTTCCAGCCGTCAGCAGGAAGATCTTTTTCATCATCGCAAGCAAATGACGTTCACGGTCAAGAGGTTCCGATCCGACTTCCGTCGGCATGAAGCTCATGACTTCCTGTTGCAGACGTTGCGCTTCTGCGAGGAGCGGTAAGTCGCCTTTCATTGCTTTTTTCAGCAACGTGCCCGGTACGAGCAGACGGTTGATTTCGTTTGTTCCTTCGAAGATCCGGTTGATCCGTGAATCACGGTACATGTTCTCGACTTCGTATTCGGCCATGAATCCGTAACCACCGTGAATCTGGACCGCTTCGTCGATGACATAATCAAACGTTTCCGAAGCGAAGACTTTGTTCATTGAGCATTCAATCGCGTATTCGGCAATCGCATCCGCGATTTTCTTGCCGTCTTTGCTCTCTTCTTCCGACAACTGATCGAGACTGTCCTGGAACAATCCGCCTGTCCGATAGACCGAACTTTCCATCGCATAAGTCTGCGCCGACATCGTCGCCAGCTTTTCCTGAATCAACGGGAACGAGCTGATTGGTGTTTTGAATTGTTTGCGTTCGTTCGCATACTGGACCGCAAGATCAATCGCACGTTTTGATGAACCGACCGCACCGACTGCTAGTTTATAACGACCGACGTTCAAGATGTTGAAGGCGATGACGTGTCCGCGCCCGATTTCACCAAGGACGTTTTCGACCGGCACTTCCGCATCTTGTAAAATCAGCGTCCGTGTTGACGATCCTTTGATCCCCATCTTTTGTTCTTCGAGTCCGGTTGAGACACCCGGGTACTCACCTTCGACGAGGAACGCTGTGAATTTATCACTGTCGATTTTTGCGTAGACGACGAACAGACTGGCGAAGCCGGCGTTCGTGATCCATTGTTTTTCCCCGTTCAAGATATAGTGCGTTCCGGCTTCATTCAAGACTGCCGTTGTCTTCGCACCGAGGGCATCCGAGCCTGAGCCCGGTTCTGTCAACGCGTAAGACGCAATCCATTCACCGGAAGACAGTTTCGGGAGATATTTTTGTTTTTGTTCTTCGTTCCCGAAGAAGACGATCGGCAATGAACCAATCCCGACGTGAGCACCATAACTGAGGGCAAACGAGCGACCGCGGGCAAACTTCTCCGTGATGATCGAAGACGAAATTTTATCCATCTGATAGCCGCCGTATGCTTCCGGGACATCAGCGCCGAGCAAGCCGAGCTCGCCTGCTTCGCGCAGGAGACCGACCGACAATTCGAACTCATGTTTTTCAATCCGGTCAAGAACCGGTACGACACGGTCTTCGACGAACTTCGCCGTCATGTCACCAATCATTTTGTGTTCTTCCGAAAAATCTTCCGGTGTAAAGAGACGATCCGCTTGTAACTCATCCAGTACAAAACTTCCACCTTTAATCAATTCGTTTGTTGTTTGGCTCATTGTCCTGTTCCTCCTTCAACTAGTTCGAATACACCGGCAGCACCCATGCCGCCGCCAATACACATCGAGACGACGCCGTATTGGACGTTCCGTCGTTTCATTTCATGCAAAAGTGTTAACGTCAGTTTCGTTCCGGTACAACCGAGCGGATGACCAAGCGCAATCGCGCCGCCGTTAACGTTGACGATGTCTTCGTTCAGACCGAGTTCCCGGATGACACCGAGTGACTGGGATGCAAAGGCTTCGTTTAATTCAATCAATCCGACATCTTCGAGCGTGATGCCAGCGAGTTCAAGTGCCTTTGGAATCGCGACGACCGGTCCGATTCCCATGACTTCCGGACGGACACCACCGACGGCAAACGATTTGAACTTTCCGAGAATCGGCAGTCCTTGGCGTTCCGCTTCTTCGCGTTCCATGATCAAGACGGCAGCAGCACCGTCTGATGTCTGAGACGAGTTGCCCGCTGTGACACTTCCGCCGAGGCGGAATGCCGGACGGAGCTTGGCGAGACCTTCCGGTGATGAATCGGCGCGGACACCTTCGTCATGTTCGACGATCCACGTCTTTTCTTCAATCTTCAACTCATCGTTGACGTATTGTTCCGTGACCGTCACCGGGACGATTTCGTCGACGAACTTGCCGGACGCAATCGCAGCGGCTGCTTTTTGATGGCTTTTCAGTGCAAAGGCATCTTGATCTTCGCGTGAGACTTGATAGGTCGAAGCGACTTGCTCTGCCGTATGCCCCATGCTCATATAATATTCCGGTGCCGTCTCGACGATTGATGGATTCGGTCGTACGACGTGTCCTGGCATCGGAATTTGGCTCATCGATTCGAGTCCACCGGCGATGACAGCTGTCGCTTGTCCTGTCATGATCTTCATCGACGCATCGGCAATCGATTGGAGACCGGACGAGCAATACCGGTTGATCGTGATCGCCGGCACTTCATGCGACAGTCCTCCGAGGACCGATGCATACCGGGCGATGTTCATCCCTTGTTCAGCTTCCGGTAAGGCACAACCGAGAATGACGTCATCGATTGCTCCGGTGTAGTTCGCGCGTTTCAATGTTTCCTTGATGGCGATTCCTGCGAGTTCATCAGAACGCATCGACTTAAACGATCCTTTTTTGGCTTTGCCGACTGGTGTCCGTGCACCAGCGACGATTACTGCTTCCTTCATTCGAATCCCCCCAGTCATCAGTTACGGAGCGGCTTGCCTTTGACAAGCATATGCTGCATCCGTTGTTGTGTTTTCATCTCACCGATCAAGCTCAAGAAGGCTTCCCGTTCGATATCGAGCATGTACTGCTCATCGACTTGTGTGCCAAACGAGACGTTCCCACCGGCAATGACGTGTGCGAGTTTACTTGCAATTTTTAAATCATGTTCCGAGATATAGCCGCCGTAGAACATCTCGCGAGTTGCAAGTTCAAGCGTCGCTTTCCCTGCACGACCAACGACTGGAATCCGTGAACGGGCTGGAGCCGTGTAACCGGTCCGGTCGAGCTCAAGGATCAGTTGTTTCGCATCATGCGTCAGGTGATCACGGTTCATCGAAATTTGATCGACGGTCCGGACATACCCGAGTTCCCGGGCTTCAAAGGCCGATTTCGAAACCTTCGCCATCGCGACGTTCTCAAACGTCTTCTGCGCGGCTTTTTCGATGTTGACGAGTCCGTCCGGTGTATTTTCGAGCAGACGACGATACGTGTTGACGTTTCCGCCGCCTCCTGGAATCAGACCAACACCGACTTCAACCAGTCCCATATACGTTTCAAGACCTGCCTGCAGACGGGCTGCCGGAAGCGAAATTTCCGTTCCGCCGCCAAGCGTCATCCCTTGCGGTGCAACGACGATCGGACGGGACGCGTAACGGATTTTTTGAATCGACTGCTGGAACTTATTGATGATCCAGTCGAGTTCGAACCAGTTTTCATCCTCTGCTTCCATCAACATCATCGCGAGGTTCGCTCCGACACAGAAGTTTTTGCCGTCGTTGGCGATGACAAGACCCCGGTGATTTTTTTCAACGAGATCAATCGACTGTTCGATCATCTGCATGATGTCGACGCCGATCGCGTTACTCTTCGACGTGAATTCAAGGACTGCGACATCGTCACCAAGATCAAGCAGGCGAGCACCGTTGTTTTCAAGTAAGACGCCGTTTGATTTGCGGACGTCGCGTAAGCGGATTTCTTTCGGATTGACGGCACTGCCGACATACGTTTGTGTCTGCGCATCATAGAACTGACCATCTTCGTTGTAGAAACTGGTTACGCCTGACGCGAGCATTTCGTCGACCCAAGCCGGTACGTCATAGCCGTCCTGCTTCATCTTCGCGACCGTCTTCTCGACGCCGAGAGCATCCCATGTCTCGAACGGTCCCATCTTCCAACCGAAGCCCCATTTCATCGCTTCGTCAATCGCTTTGATGTCATCCGCGATTTCGTGTGTCAGTTGAGCCGAGTACAGTAACGTCTTCGCATGGATCGGCCACAATAAGGCACCGACACGGTCCTTCGCAAAGACAACGGCTTTCAGTTTGTTTTTGGCGCCCGGAAGAGCTTTTGCTTGGCCGATCGACGGCTCAGTAAGCGCTCTCTTTTCGACGTATTCAAAAGTTGCAAGATCAAGTTCCAGGATCTGTTTACCGACTTTTTTGTAGAATCCTTGTCCCGACTTCGCTCCGAGTGACCCTTCGTCGACCAACCGTTTCATTTCTGCCGGCACGGCGAACGTGTCTTTTTCCGCTCCGTCCGGTAACAAGTCGTAGACGTTGTTCGCAACGTGAACGAATGTGTCGATCCCCACGACATCAAGCGTCCGGAACGTCGCTGAGCTTGGACGACCAAGTAATGGTCCGGTGACGGAATCGACCTCCCCGATCGAATAGCCGCCCTTCTTCATCTCATCCAGTGTGACGAGCAGACCGTATGTGCCGATCCGGTTGCCGATGAAGTTTGGTGTATCTTTTGCGATGACGACCCCTTTACCGAGACGTTCTTCTGCAAACTGTTTCATGAACCGGACGACTTCCGGATCCGTGTCACTTGTCGGAATCAGTTCCAGTAACTTCAAGTAACGCGGCGGATTAAAGAAGTGGGTACCGAGGAACCGAGCGTTAAAGGAATCCGAACGTCCTTGACGCATCGCTTCGATTGAAATCCCTGACGTGTTTGAACTGACGATCGCATCTTCGCGTAAGAACGGTTCGATTGTCGCAAACAACTGTTGTTTGACGTCAAGCCGTTCGACGATGACTTCAATCACCCAGTCCGCTTCTTTGAGACGTTCCAAGTCGTCTTCGAGGTTTCCGACTTCAATTAAATCGAGTAACTGCTTCGAAGCCAGTGGTGCCGGATTTTGTTTGAGCAACTTTTGCCGGTTGTCGCGGGCAATCCGTGAACGAACTGATGCATCATCAAGCGTCAATCCTTGTTTCGTCTCCTGCGCCGTTAATTCTTTTGGTACAATATCAAGCATCAATGTCCGGATTCCCGCGTTCGCGAGGTGTGCGGCAATCCCTGCACCCATGACCCCTGAACCGATAATGACGGCGAATTGAATATGTTTCGTCGTGTGTACTGTGGTCGGCTGACCGATTTGACTCGCCATGATAGACCCCCTGATTCGTAATTGAATGAACAACCATTCATTATTCTGACAAAAAAAGAAGCCGTCCGTTTTTCCACTGCTTCCTTCTACATCTCCATCATAAATGAATTATCATTCAGTAGCAATAAAAAATCAGCTATTGGTCAAATTTTCCTGTTAGACTGAAATCAAAAGGGGGAGTTCTCATGAAATCGACAGAACAATTATGGGATCAAAAAGCGACCGACTGGGCCGATCGTTCGGAGATGATGTGGACGTCGGGCAGCCGGAAAACGATTATTCCGTTTCTGAAGTCCGTCATTACGTCCGGCAACTTACTCGACTTAGGATGCGGTGACGGTGCGGCTTGCCGGTTACTCGCGGACGCGTTTCAGGTCACAGGACTGGATTTGTCGGAAGAGATGATCCGGATCGCCCGTGACAAATCACCGGCACTCGACTTCGTCGTCGGAACCGGCGAAACATTACCGTTTGCGGATGATGCGTTTGACGTCGTCCTCGCCGTCAATTCACTCGAATGGTCGACGCGTCCCCTCACGGTACTTAAAGAGATCAGCCGCGTTTCTCCACTCGTCGTCATCAGTCTGCTCGGACCAACGGCGGCACCACGAGCGTTATCGTACCGTCGCCTGCACGGAGAAGACGCACCGATGGGCAATACGATGATGCCGTGGGAACTCGTCCAACTGGCAGATGAACTCGGCTGGACGTTGCTTGACGAAGCTGTCATTCAAAAAGAAGGTGCCGTCATGACCGGACACCGGTTACTCGATCAGGCCCATGCGTTTTCTTGTTTGTTTGCTTTTCGGACGCAGTAAATGGATTGAGTGCTGAAGAACCACAAAATCATAAGTTCTAAAACAGACGTATGTCCATCCGCTTTTCTCGGGCGGGACGCAAGCCGCGCCCATCTAACGATGATCGGGTCTTGCCTGTCCCTGACGGAAGCAAGCTTCCTTTTCCCGTAGAAGTCGAGTGGACACGTCTGTTTTTGTTTACTGATAGCGTTGATGGATTTGAAACAGCAAGTGTTCAATCAGTTCCGGGAGCGTAGATGTCTTGTCTTGCCATTTCACCCGAAAGTACAGTGTCCGTAGTAATTGTTTTGTATTGCGGAGGACAGTAAATCGTTCGTCGCTCCAATTCACCGGTAGATCAAGCAAGGCTTGGACTGATGTCTCAATCGTCGTAAAAAAGATTTCGTCTGTCATTCCTCGTTCTCTTTCCGCTAACCAAGCTGTGATGACACGTTCCTGTTCTTCATCGATAAAAACATAGTCTGGTGTCATCAAAATCTCGATGAACCGGGCAATCGCCGCTTGCTCATTCTTGACCTGACACCGGGGATGCTTGAACCAAGCGTCGTAGGCATCGGCAATATGGGCAATACTATGCGTCCAACCATAGTCAGGAACAAACCCCGTAAAGTCGGTTTCGTTACTCAGATATTCCAATAATTGATTAGATATCTGTTCGTATGTCTTCTCCTTCAGTTGTGGATGCGCAACGTCTCTTTCAAGTACTACTGCAAGAAGCAACGCTGAAAACGAACGGGTAAAGACTGCTGTATCATCGGAAGTCTTCATTTTATAAAACAAGCCGTCCGGACTGAGTACAAACGAGACAATTCGTTTAGCAGACGTCACCGTGAACTCTCCTGACATGATCCATTCCGCTAGTTTTGAAAAAATCAGGTCATCGCGAAGGACCGGATCCAAACTGCCGATGTGGTGCAGCATCTGATCAAGCAGTTCCTCCGAAATAATAGTATCCTCTTGTTGCAGCTGCATTTTCAACTGCTGTTCCGTTACATCCATGACCATACCTCCTATGTAGTATATGTAGTAAGTGAAGAAAGATTTTTTCCCGTGACTCCTACGGGAAAAAGCGCGGTTTTTGCGCTGTCAGAGACAGGCGAGACCCGGCTCATTGATCCGATGGGTCAATGAGCCGGGTCTCGCCCGAGGAAAGCACGGGAAGAGAAAAATCTTTCAAACGATAAAACAAAAAGATGAAGCCATGACAGCTCCATCTCGCATTTCCCTATTAACCTTTGACCATGCCTTTGAGTACAAATGCCACGTTCGCCGGACGTTCCGCCAAACGGCGCATGAAGTAACCGTACCAGTCACGACCGTACGGGACGTAGACGCGGACTTTATAGCCGAGCTTTACGAGTTCAAGCTGACGCTCGACACGGATGCCGTACAGCATCTGGAATTCGAACTTATCGTTCCCGATACCATTGTCTTTCGCATAACGGATAATCTGTTCGATCATCGCATCGTCATGCGTCGCGACTGCGGCATAGTTACCGAGTGAGAGTTGCAGTTTGACGAGCTTGATGTAGTTATGGTCAACATCTTCTTTTTCCGGGAAGGCGACCGTTGCCGGCTCTTTATACGCGCCTTTGACAATCCGTAAGTTCGTCTCGAATCGTCCGACACGTTTGATATCGTCTTCCGACCGGTACAAGTACGACTGGATGACCGTTCCGATGTTATCAAATGATTGACGTAATTCTTCGAACAGTTGAATCGTTTTTTCACAACGCGGCTCGTCTTCCATGTCGATCGTGACGAAGACGCCTACTTCCTTCGCCCGTGTCAAAATCCGTTCCATGTTCGAGCGGATCAATTCATCCGAGATATCAAGACCAAGTGACGTCAATTTCAGGGAAAGTTGCGAGTCTAGTTTCTCTTCCGCAATCATTTCCACTGCACGAATACATTCCTGCGTCATCATTTCCGCTTCTCCGACCGTTGAGATGAACTCACCGAGGTGATCCATCGTGACGCATAATCCTTTTGAGTTCAAATCCTGAATCGCGCGTTTTGAGGCTTCCAGTGAATCCCCCGCGACGAAGCGACCCGCACCGAATTTCAGACCATACCGTTTCGCCAGACCATTCAATGTCTTATTTTGCGATAAAAAGATAAAACCATCCCGTAATACTCGTTCCATCACTCATTACTCCCCCTAAATAAATGCTAGGCTGTTTTACCATGTCGGTTCACATCTCTGCATTCATATTATGACATAAAGCGCTTACATATGCTCATTGTTTTGTTTTTTCCGTAACATCCGTTGTGCAAAAAAACCGACGGTAAAAAATAAGAGATATAAGAAGATCGCAAAGAAAAACTGCCAGGAAAACGGATCCCGGAGACTCGCACCGATATTGTTGTAAACAAAGGCACCCGGAATGATGCCGAGATAACTGGCGAGTGCAAACTGCCGGAATTTAATTTTCGACAGACCGGATGCATAACTGATCGCGTCAAACGGAAACAGTGGAATCAACCGGACAATCAAGACGACGACGAATCCATTCGTTGCGATCCGTTCATCGAGAACCGTCAATTTACCAGTTCCGATGATCTTTTCGATGCCGCGTCGACCGAGCAGACGGGCAATCCAAAAACTTAATAAACTGCCGGTCCCCGCACCGATGACATCGAGAATCGTCCCAATCCACGGACCGTAGGTATAACCGCCAAACACCGTCAACAGGCTCGCCGGGAAAAAGACGAGCGGACGGATCGTATAAGCCAATATGTACAGCAACATGCCTAAGGCGCCCTGCTGACGAATCCAGTCAGACAAGGCCTGAATATCAAACTGCTCCATCATTCCCGATAAACGGAAATACAGGAGCAGTCCAACACCAATCAGCATGTAGAGGGTAAACGGGAGCCAGTCCCGTAACTTTAAGTTTTTCAAGACAGCGGCGCCGGTGCCGGAGCGACGTAATAGAAAATCGATAAGAAAATCAAGATACTGCCGGCAAGGACGAACAGATGCCAAATCGCATGATTATAAGGCAAACGGGCCCAGACGTAAAAGATGACACCAAGGGAATAGGCGAGACCGCCACCGAGCAGAAGTAAAAATCCTTGTAAGCCAAGCGCTTCATACATCGGTTTGATCGCAAACAGACAGCACCAACCGAGAATCAAATACGAGGCGTTCGAAATCCAGACGTGTTTTCCGGTCGAATACAGTTTCCAGATGATACCGAGTATCCCGACACCCCAGACGATGCCAAGCAACGTCCAGCCGAGTGGTCCACGCAACGTGATCAAGGCGAACGGTGTATAGCTCCCGGCAATCAATAAGTAGATTCCCGCGTGATCAAGGATCTGTAACACTTTATTGGCACGCGTATGCATGAGTGAGTGCATCAATGTCGAGAACAGATAGAGTAAAATCATCGTCGCGCCGAAGATACTGACGGCGGTGATGTTCCAGGCACTGCCCGACTTCGAGGCTTGCAGGATTAGCAATACTAAAGCGACGATGCTGAAGATGACACCGAGTCCGTGCGTGATGGCACTGGCCACCTCTTCTTTAAGCGAGTCGCCTTTCGCAAGCAACTCTTCAATTGTTTCTTTTGACTGTTCTTTGATCGTTTTCGTGATTTCTTTTTTCGTGATCAAGATGACACCTACTTTCTGGACAAACAGACTATGCTCTTGATTATACGCCCGCTTTCTACTAAATGCCTATCAAAATGTTCTGACGATTTGATGACACTTCTTTTGTTGTTTTCCCACTTTTTTCAGCAAAAAAACTCTGCATCCCGTTTGAGGAATGCAGAGCCGTGGATTACCACTGTTCGATATCCGGTCGATCCTTGAACGTCGACTTCGTCCCGTGACGTTCGTTCAAAACGGCTTCAACGTCCGTAAACGATACTCCGCGATCAGCGAGCAACACCGTCAGATGATACAGCAGATCCGCTGTCTCTTCCGCGAGTGTGTCGTCGCCCGCGAGGACGACTTCAAACGCCTCTTCGCCAAACTTCTTGGCGATTTTTTCCCGCCCGGCTTTAACCAGGTAGTTCGTATAAGACGCCTCATCTTGTGACGCGATTTTTTCTTTTACCGTGCGTTCAAGTTCATGTAGCATGCGGCACCTCCACTTCTGTATAGAAACATGTCCGATTGCCGGTATGGCACGTCGGTCCGTTCGCTTTAACGGTGATCAACAGACTGTCCTGATCGCAGTCAATCCACATACGGCGTAGTTCGAGCGTATGCCCGCTCGTCTCGCCCTTCGTCCAAAGCCGGTTTTTCGTCCGCGAGAAAAACGTGACGAGTCCGGTCGCAAGCGTCTTGTCGTAAGCCGCCTGATCCATGAAACCGACCATCAGGACATCGTTTGTCGTTTCATCCAAGATGACAGCCGCGACGAGTCCCTTTGAAAAATTCAATTCGATCATCGGACGTCGACTCCTCTCGCCTTCAAGTAGTCTTTTGTCTCCGGCATCGTATAGGTCGCTTCGTGGAAAATCGATGCTGCCAGTGCCGCATCGGCTCCCGCTTCGAGACCTTCCGCCAAGTGTTCGAGTGTCCCGACCCCACCGGAGGCGATCAACGGCACATTGACGACTTCGCGTAAGCGTTGGATCAATTCCAAATCGTAGCCATCCTTTGTTCCGTCGGCATCCATCGACGTGACGAGCAGTTCACCGGCTCCAAGCGAGACGGCTTCCTTCGCCCATTCGATTGCGTCCCGTCCGACGGCTTGTGTGCCGCCGTGCGAGAAGACGCCCCACGAATCACCGGTCCGCTTGGCATCGATCGCGACGACCGTCGCCTGAACACCAAACAGACGGCTGATGTCTTGAATCAGTTGCGGGTTCTGTAACGCCGATGAGTTGAGGGAGACTTTATCGGCACCGGCACGGATCAATCGTTTCGCGTCTTCCAGCGTCTTGATGCCGCCGCCGACCGTAAACGGCATGTAGATGACTTCCGCCACCCGCTCGACGATATCGAGCATCGTGTCGCGTCCTTCCTGCGTCGCTGAGATATCAAGTAACACCAGCTCATCGGCACCTTGTTCGTAATAGTATTTCGCGACGGCGACGGGATCTCCGAGGTCGCGCAGATTTTGAAACTTCACGCCTTTGACGACGCGCCCCTCCTTGACATCGAGGCAAGGAATGATCCGTTTCATCAACATACGCGAAGCACCTCTTTCAACGACAACGAACCGTCGAGCAAGGCACGACCGATGACGGCACCGTCCATCCCGATTTCTTTTAAGCGGGCGACGTCTTCGACCGTCGTCACACCACCGGACGCAATCAGTTCAACGCCGTCCCGTTTTAAGCGGTCGAGTCCGTCAACATCCGGTCCCTGCATCATCCCGTCGCGGGAGATGTCCGTATATAAAAAGGTCTTGATGCCTTTTTGAATCAAGTGTTCGATTGCCCGTTCGAGCGTCCAGTCACTCGCTTCGAGCCAGCCGCGTGTCTGAACGATGCCGTCTTTGGCATCAAGTGCCACAGCCAGCTTATCACCGGCCCGCTCAATCATCTGTTCGAGCAACGCTTCGTCTTCGAGCGCAACCGTCCCAATCAAAATCCGATCAATCCCGGCGCCAACGTACGCTTCGACCGTTTCGATGTTGCGGACGCCGCCGCCGGCTTCAACGAACAAACCGGTTTCTTTTTTGATGTCCGCGATCAGGCTCAAGTGAATGGGTTCACCGGCTTTTGCGCCATCGAGATCAATCAGGTGAATCGCTGTCGCACCGTCTTCTTTAAACCGTCTTGCGATCGTCAACGCATCCCCGAAAAAGGTCTGCTGTTGAAAATCACCTTGTTTGAGCCGGACGGCCTGTCCGCTCATTAAATCGATTGCTGGGTAGAGTTGCATGTCGTCTCTCTCCATTCCTTAAGTAATTTCAATCCGACTTCGCCACTCTTCTCCGGGTGGAATTGCATCCCTGTCACCAAGTCCTTCTGGACGATGGCCGGGACGAGTCGTCCGTATTCGACCGAGTCGACGATCCAGTCCGGTTCACAGACAGCACCGTACGAGTGGACGAAATAGACGGCTTCTCCATGGTTCGTCAACTGGTGCCAGCCCATGTGCGGCAAGCGGACGTCACTCGGTAACTTTTCGACCGTTCCCGGTAAAATACCGAGCCCTTGTGTCTGTCCGTCTTCATCGCTTGATTCAAACAACAGTTGCATCCCGAGACAAATCCCGAGGAAAGGTTTTTTCGTCGCTTGTTCCTGTAAGAACTCAATCAATCCCGTCTCTTCTAACCGGGCCATTGCCGGGGCATAGGCACCGACACCCGGTAAGACGAGCGCTTCCGCCTGTCCGAGCAATTCCAGATCACTCGTGACGATGACGGCTTCTCCGAGCTCTTTTAACGCCCGTTCGATATTGGCGATATTGCCGACACCATAATCTACGATCGCGATCATTGGTCAATCAGTCCTTTCGTCGACGGGACGCCGTCACCGGTTACGGCAACCGCTTGACGGACAGCCCGACCCAGCGCCTTGAACAGTCCTTCGATCATGTGGTGCGTATTCGAACCGTAGAGGACTTGGGCATGAATCGTCATCCGGGCACTGCGGGACAAGCCTTGGAAAAACTCTTCCGCCAGTTCCGTATCAAAATCACCGAGCTTCGGATTTTTGAATTCGGCGAGGAAGACCGTATACGGACGACCGCTGAAGTCGAGAACGACCGAGGCAAGCGTCTCGTCCATCGGCACACGCGATTCGCCGTACCGTTCGATACCGGCTTTGTCGCCTAACGCTTCCGTCAAGGCAGCTCCGAGAACGATCGCCGTATCTTCAACCGTATGGTGGGCATCAATCCAGAGATCGCCCTTCGCTTCAATCACTAGACCAATCTGGGCCTGGAAGGCAAACAACGTCAACATGTGATCAAAGAAGCCGACGCCCGTCTTGATCTCAACCGGTCCGCCACTCAGGTCGACCGCCACCTTGATTTCTGATTCTGAACTTACTCGTTCACTTGTCCCACGACGCATTGCAGTTCCTCCTCTACACATTTCTCTAAGATTTCCATCGCTTCCGTCGAGCCGCAACTGACGCGGAAGGCTCCGTCAAACAAACGGATCCGCAGTCCGGCGTTGGCACAACGTTCAGTGAAGCGTTCAGCTTCGTCGTATTCAACGTAAACAAAATTCGCAGCACTCGGATACGTTCTGCCAAGCGGTTCGACCAGACGGGCAATCGTGTCCCGGCTCGCAAACGTTTCTTCTAACACAAGATCCAGCTCCGGCTCGGCCATGATGGCGATTCCGACGGCGGCCGAGAGTCCGGAGACGTTATATGGCGACTTGATTGATTCGACTTCGGCAACGACCTGTTCACTGGCAATCAGGAATCCAAGCCGCAGGGACGCGAGACCAAACGCTTTCGACAACGTCCGGAGAATGATCGCGTTCGGATACTCGTCGAGCAGAGCGACCATCGATTGTTCGAGGGCAAAGTCGATGTAGGCTTCGTCAATCACGACATATTTTCCGCTATCGAGCAATCGGCGGACATCCGCTTCCTTCCGTAGGATCCCCGACGGATTATGCGGGTGACTGAGGAAGATGATATTGCCCGGTGCAGCGAGCAGTCCATCGACATCGAGCGCCATCCCTTCGAGCAACGGGACTTTACTGAAGTCGGCCCGTGCGCGGTCAGCATAAAACTGATACATGACGAAATCCGGTTGCGAGGCGATGACCGGTGACTCTGGACCAGCGTAGCGGGCACAGAGGTAACCAATCAGTTCGTCGGAGCCATTCCCGGCCACAAGTTGGGTGGGACGGACACCGGCATAGGCGCTGTAAGATGCTTTGGCTTGATCGATGACTTCGACCGGATATTCATTGATCGGAAACGTCTCGACCAGTTGTTTAATGGTCTCGATTCCCGTCCGGCTGTGGGCCGTGAATCGTTCGTTTTGGTGTAATCGCATCAGTTTTCCCTCACTTCTATCGCTTGTGCGTGTGCTTCGAGTCCTTCGACCCGAGCGACCGTTTTCGCGGCATTCGCTAGTCGAGCGACACCTTCCCGTGTCGCTTCGAGCATCGTCTGGTGACGTAAGAATGTTCGTGCCGATAAGCCGGACGCAAAGCGGGCTGTCCCGGATGTCGGTAAGACGTGGTTCGTCCCGGCGACATAATCGCCGAGTGTTTCCGGTGTTTCGTGTCCGAGGAAAATCATCCCGGCGTGACGGATCAACTTGACGACCTCTTGCGGGTTCGCGACGGCAAGCTCCAAGTGTTCGGCTGCCAAACGGTTTGCTTCTTCAATTGATTCATCGAGTGAGGCAACGAAGACGCCGCCGTTTTCCATCGCCCGGCGTGCAATCTCCTGGCGCGGTAACTGTTGCAAGCGGCGTTCGATGTTCGCATCGACGTCCGCTTTCATTGCTTCCGTCGGGACGAAGGCAATCGCGACCGCGTCACGGTCGTGTTCTGCTTGTGCGAGGAGATCGGCGGCAATCCGGTCCGGATGCGCCGTCTCATCGGCGATGACGACGACTTCTGACGGTCCGGCGACTGAGTCGATGCCGACGATGCCGTAGACTTGACGTTTCGCTTCGGCAACAAACCGGTTACCCGGTCCGACGATCAAATCAACTGCTTGAATCGATTCCGTACCGAACGTCAAGGCAGCGACGGCTTGGGCGCCACCGATTGTATAGATTTCTGTCACACCGGCGATTTTCGCAGCGACCAACACTTCTGTGCTGAGTCCGGTGACCGGTGTCACCATGACGACCCGCTCGACACCGGCGACTTTAGCCGGAATCGCGTTCATCAGGACGGTTGACGGATAACTTGCGGCTCCGCCCGGGACATAAATCCCGACCGAGTCAACCGGAACAAACCGTTGGCGACGGGTGACGTCCGCTTCGACGAGCTCGATGTCGGACGGCAATTCTTGTTCGTGCCACTCGACGAGTCGAGTCGCCATCAGTTTTAACGAGTCGACCAGATTCGGATCGGCTTGATCAAACGCTTCTTGGATTTTCGCTTCATCCAAACGGAAGTCGGTCAAATCAACACGGTCAAATTCACTTGTATAGCGACGGACGGCTGCATCGCCGTCGTTTGCCACTTGTTCCAGAATCGACCGGACGGCTTGCTCCGTCTCACGGTCGACACTGAAGTTTTTTGTCGTTGCCATTACCGAGTCACTCCTTCTGTCAGCTGTTCGAGTAATTGAATCACTTCGACGCGTTTGCGTTTCAACGTCCACTCGCTTGTAAAGAATCGGGCGTTGATATCGATGATTTTTTCATATTCATTAAGACCGTTCGCCCGGAGTGTTTCACCCGTTTCGACGATATCGACGATCGCATCGGCAAGACCGAGCAATGGTGCCAGTTCAACCGAACCGTTCAGCGGCACGATATCGACATCGACACCCAGTTCACTGAAGTAACGTTTCGCGATGACCGGATATTTGGTCGCAATCCGGACCCGGCGTCCGCCTTCGAACTGCAACGGCTCTTTTGCACAGACCGACATCCGGCAAATCCCGAATGGCAATTCTGCCAGTTCCGACAATTCCTGATCCGATTCGAGCAGGATGTCGCTGCCGGTGATCGCGACGTCGAGGACGCCTTGGGCGACGTACGGAATCAAATCCGACCCTTTCATGAAGACGAATTCATGTTCGCCGCGCTTGACGATCAATTCACGTTCGATCGCCCCCCACGTTTCGACGCCTGCTTCTTTTAAATACCGTTCTGTTGTTTTCGACAGCCGGCCTTTCGTAATCCCAATCCGCATTTAGAGCACCTCCGCGAGTCGTTCGACGGAAAATCCGATCCCGAACGCTTGTTGTTCCTGACCAAATTGTTCGTACAGCCGGTCGTATCGTCCTCCGACCAATACCGGCTCGGTCACACCTTCAATGAAACCGTGGATCGTCACGCCATCATAGTACGTCTGCAGCCCCATCTGCCCAAAGTCGAGATCGGCATTGACGGCGTCTGCTAAATCGATGACGGCATTTAAGCGGGTTTCGTCGACATACGGCAAAATCTGTTCCGCCCCTTCCCGACCAAATAAGAGCGGGAGTTTGGCGAGCAAGGCATCATCGAGTTCCCGGGCAATCCGTTTCAGTTCGATGACGTTCCGTAACCGCAGCATCTGTGTCACTTGATCCCGCAGATGGTGATCACCGACCCGGGTTTCAATCAAGTGTTCAATCAGTCCGGCGTCGCCGATCGACAACGTCACTTCTTTACCGGTCAATTCTTCGATCAACCGGACACCGAGTTGGATCGCTTCAACCTCGGCAATGACGCCCCGCTCTTCAAAACCGACTTGGAACTTTTCTTCCGGCTGGAAGACCGAACCACTGTAAAAGACGCGTTTATATTGTTCGCGGCCACGCTCACTGAGCGCCCGCGCGACACTTGTCGTAAAATCCATCCGAATTTGTTCCCGACCACCGACTTCTTCAATTAAAGGGGTGATTAATCGGGTATAGTTAGATTGTTCGAGCCCATCCTCGAGTTGGCGGATGACACGTTGCAGGCGTTCAGCTGATTGCCCGACGTAGTCCGTTGCCCCGTCTTTGAGTCGAATCGTAGAAAATGATTGCATGTCGCCACTCCTTTATCTTGTTATCACTGTACCACGCTAAATTATTTAACGATAAGATACCTTTTTTGTGGTTCGATTGTCAATCCTTTTGCCTGTTTTCGTACTGAAAAAAACATATTGGAGGTTTTGTCATGCAATTGATCAAATGGGACGGTCACGTCCACAGCCCGTATTGTCCGCACGGAACAAAGGATCCACTCGAAGCGTATATCGAACGCGCCCTGGTACAAGGTCTCGAACGGATCAGCTTCACCGAGCACGCCCCGCTGCCGGAAGGACTCGTCGATTCGGCACCCGATAACGATTCCGGGATGTCGTTTGCGACCGCCGAACGCTACATTGAAGAACTAAAGACGTTACGCGACACATACAAAAACGATATCGACATCCGGATCGGGATGGAGTTTGATTACTGGGAGCATGACGTCGACGGCACGCGGGACATCATCGCCCGTTATGGTCCCGAGCTGACGGACGGCATCCTGTCGCTGCATTACCTCTGGATCGAGGACCGGTATTATATGGTCGACTTCAGCAAGGAAAGTTTCGGTGAGATCGTTACGGCGACAGGCAGCGTCACAGCCGCTCACGAACGCTATTACGAAGGCATCCAGGCGCTCGTCATGACGAACCTCGGCACACATCAACCAAAACGTCTCGGTCACCTGACGTTGCCGACGAAATTCATCCAAGCCTATCCGCTCGAGCAGACGCCGGCGAACTTGGATGAGACGGTCCGGAAAATCCGCCAGGCCGACTTTACACTCGATCTCAATACGGCAGGCCTGCGCAAACCGTTATGCGGTCTTTCCTATCCTTACCCGGAACTCCTGCAACTCACGCAGTCTTTAGGGATTCCGCTCGTTTACGGATCAGATGCGCATTTGGCGAAAGACGTCGGGGCTGATTTTGACATGAAGTGGTAAGACATTAAATATGTAAAAAAAGAATCGCTCGTTTTCATCAACTCTGTCAGGAGTTGCGGGAAACGGCGATTTTTTTATTCTGCTTCAGGATACGGAAACAATCCTGAGTTCACGGAAGGCAATGATTCCGCAAGTATTTTAAGACTGGCAAGCGGGACGTTACCACCTAAGAGAACCGTCTGTTCGCCATCCTGATAAGACAAGCTGGCTTCCCGCCTCGTCTCGTGGGTGTATGCTGTGATGCCATTTGATAATGTCACACTTGCTGACCGCTTATCGTCGATCGTCTGCTGTGACAGCTTCGAGACTGTGATAATAGACTGTTTCCCGGTAAACGTCCACGTGGTCGAAGCGTCTTTTTCTTCATTCCAGACCATTTCATTTTTCTTAAACGTTTGAAACGGAAGATTCAAGCCACGTGATTTCGAACGTTCGGACTTACTTGGACCTGCCACTGGAAGAATCCCGGTTAATGTCCAGCGATTAGACCGTTCGTAAAATAAGATGATATAATTATTCTGTGCTTCCGGTGCATGCAGACTGACAACCGCTTTTTGACCGAGAATCGCTTCCGATAAGATATCGTCTTGCGTCGGGACAGCCGTTTGTCCATTTTTAAATGTCAGCTGAATTTGTTCAACAGCCGCTTTTCCCGGTGTATCCGCATCTTTCGATGGATCTGTGATTAAAAATTCCTCCACCTCGTTCTGTTCTTTGACTGGTTTTACTGACTTAACGTCAGCAGACGGTTTCACGGCAGGTTCTTCCGTCTCAGTCATGCATCCCGACAGCAGACAGCTGCTGATCAATACGATGGTTGTCATCGGCTTTACAAAACGCATTCCCCGTCCTCCTTTCTACCCCTTCGTTTCTCTCATTATCACAAGTCGATTCTTTCTGTTATCCGAATAAACTCACACAAATGGGAATACCTTTTTGAAAATTATACCAAAAAGACCGGCAAACGTGTCACACACGTCTACCGGTCTTATGATTTCTTCTATTCTAGATTAGCATGTTTGCCATACATCGTTTTTGAATCAAGTTGTTTCGCCGCCATGATGTGAAGAATCAATGCGTCGTAAAACAGCAACATCGTTTGTTCAAACAATGATCCCATCGGCTGAACCGTTTCGTCTGCCATGGCTGTCCGCTCTTTCGGCACTCCCGGTAGCTTGACGGTTAAGTCTGCTAACTTCGCTAGTGTCGATGTCGGCTCAATCGTGACGACCGCGACGGTTCCACCGATGTGTTTCGCTTTCTCGACGATCGGGACGAGTGTTTTCGTCTCACCGGATCCTGATCCGATGATCAACAAGTCTCCTTCACGCAAGTTCGCGGTGACCGTCTCACCAACGACGTACGCATCGAAGTTCATGTGCATCAGGCGCATGACAAACGCTTTGCCCATCAAGCCGGAGCGACCGGCTCCAGCGAGAAAGATCCGGTCTGCCTTCAGAACAGCTTCCGCGAGTTGCGTCGTCTCGGCTTGATCAATCGCTTCGACCGTCGACGTCAGCTCTTGTAAAATCGTTTGAATATGTGTCATTTACGCCTCTTGCAGCATCCGACGCATCGTTGACGCTGTTCCTTGTTTGTCGTCTTGTCCGGTAATTCCGCCACCGACGATGATGAGGTCTGGGCGTGCTGCGATGACTTCCGGTAATGTCTCCATCTTGATGCCGCCCGCAACTGCTGTTTTTGCATTTTTAACAACTGATTTGATTGTTGCGAGATCCTCGAACGAGTTCTGACCGACGGCTTGAAGATCGTAACCTGTGTGGACACAGATGTAGTCAACACCGAGTTCATCAAGTTCTTTCGCACGTGTCGCGATATCTTTGACAGCGATCATATCCACCAAAATCTTCTTGCCTGATTTTTTCGCTTCTTCAACGGCACCTTGGATCGACATATCTTCGGCAGCTCCAAGAATCGTCACGATATCGGCACCGTGTGCGACAGCTTGGCTGACTTCATAGCCGGCAGCATCCATGATTTTTAAGTCGGCGAGAACCGTTAAGTTCGGGAATGCCGCTTTCATTTCTTTAACGGCACGAAGCCCTTCGTTGATGACGACCGGTGTCCCGATCTCAACGATATCTAAGTTTTCTTCGCCAATTTCTTTGACTAAAGCGATGGCACCTGCTGTATCGACTAAATCGATTGCTAATTGTAATTTCATAATTTATCTCTCCCATTCTTCTCTCTATTTGTGAATCCTGGCACTTCCTTCTGACGTTCGTGAAGGAACATGACTAAATATAATCCTCATAGACGAACTTGGGAAGTACGCACTTTTAATTTACATAGTGCGGTTTTTCATACATAGTGCGGAAAAGTATACTGTCGATGACAAGAGGGCTATACTAAAAAAGGAGGTGGGACGATGCCACATTTTGAAGACCGGCAGTTTAACTGTGAAAAAGAATTGACCCTCTCGATCATCGGGGGGAAATGGAAGATGCTGATTCTTTGGCACCTTGGGAAAGAAGGGACTAAACGCTTCGGAGAGCTGAAAAGCCTGATGCCCGGCATTACCCAACGGATGCTCGTCAATCAGTTACGGGAGCTGGAAGATCACCATATCATCCACCGGGAAGTCTATCCGGTCGTTCCGCCGAAGGTCGAATATTCGTTGACGCCACACGGCTACAGCCTGATGCCGATTTTGGACGCGATGTACGACTGGGGCAAGGATTACGCCAAAAATGTCCTCGAAGTCGAGTTCGAACAAACAAAATTATCGCAATAAAAAAGATGCTCGTCTGTCCCGTCTCAATCTGAGAGGAGGCAACCGAGCATCTTTTTTTAGACTTCTTCTGCTGTAAATATTTTCGACATCGCCAGTTCATCGACGTACTCGCCGTCAATGAACAGCGAGGCAATCCGTGTTCCTTCGATGTTGAAACCGAACTTATGATAAAGCTCGATTGCCCGCAGGTTATCTTTCCGGACTGTCAGTTCGAGCCGGACAAGTCCCGCTTCAACGGCAAAGGCATCAACTGCTTCGAGTAATCCGGCACCAAGCCCGCGCCCCGTATAGGCATCCAGCAAGCCGATGACAAGGTTCGCCCGGTGACGGATTCGGCTTGGTTTGCCACCGACGACCAGTACATAGCCGACAAGTTGCTCATCGACATCAACAACGAAGATATCCGAGTTTGCCGCCTGACCAAACCATTCGATGAACGCTTCCGCCTGCTCCGTCGACATGCTGCGTTCTTCCGGCTCATACAACATATATTTCGTTTCCCGATCAATTCGTCGCATCAAGTCCGATAAGGCTTTTCCGTCCATCAAGGTGGCACGTCGTATCATAGTTGTCAGCTCCGTCCCCTAAAAATTTCAAACATTAATTTTAGATTAGCTACATAAAAAATAAATAAAATACAATAACTAGTACTACCATGAAATTTAATTTACAAAGTTATGAATACATGATGCTTCACGTAAGTATTCTAAATATGAATAAATTCGCTCTGGTTGATATCCTTCGAGTTCCAATGAACGTGCAATAAGACTATACTCATTAGATAAATTTGTTTGAAAAATTGCACTATCGTCAGTGTTAATTGTGATGGATACATGCTTTTTATCACTATCTTCAAGATGATAAGAGTTCATAACTAAAAATGGTAACTCACTAAAGTTCTGCACTGATGAAATTTTACGGTTAGAACTTGGATTTGCTTCAACAACAATTCCTCTTTCTACTAATTTGTCTCTTAAAATAAGTTGTACATGACTTACAAGATTAATCCATTCATCTTCGATTTTGTATTCAATTGTAGTTCGACTATTAGATATAAAGTTACTATCATATATATAGTGATAGTTTAATAAGCGTGCCTTTGTATTCATAAATGCTGATGAGTGATCAGGGTTTCCGTCATTAAATTGAAATGTCTCTCTACTCATTTGTTTACTATATAGCATTTTACTTGTTGAATTCACTATTTCTCGATTTGTGTATTGAACTGAGTCGTCACTTCTTAATCTCATACTTTGAATATAGTCTGAAATAGTAAAACTAAAATCAAAGAAATCTTTAAACAAATGATGCTTATGCTTATCATACATAGCTGTTAATAATGCAATATATTTCTCATTAAAGTGGCACGGTTGCGAATAGATTCCGTACAACCAAGCAATGTTGTCTATATAATCTTGTAATGACGTAACAACCTTATACCTTTTTCTTTTAAAATAAGCTGACGCGTCTATTCCAAGCGCCAATGCGTGTCCTAGTCGATCACCTCGCCGATACTCTAAGTAATCTATTGCTTCATCTACATTTCGGATTCCACTCTCAAGTGTTTTGAATTCTTCTCCTACATGAAAAGTAAAATTGATACCACCAAAAGGATCACAGGTGTAGCGATGTTTTCGAAAAGAGACACCAAAAATTTCTGGCGGACATCCAATTTCTGTATTAGCTGCATCTATAGCTACAATTTTTCTTTTAAACGTCTCAGCCAATAATGGATTGCTAGCTAATTCAGTTTCCCATTCTAGTACTTTTTCGACTTTCCTAGCATCTTCTCTGACTATTTCAATATAATTTTTATATCTACCTGCTCTATCTGAATTCGGATTTTGCGCTAAATCATCTCTCTTGATGTAGTGAATGATTAAACCATATTCAATTAAAGGTAAATTATAATTTCTAGTGTTTTTTTTCTTAGAATAAATACAGTGTACTTCATTATTAATTTCATCTAATTTTTTAATCAATTTCTTAATTTCATTAATATTTTTAGGGGCAATTCGAAACTCAATTTTTCGAATCACACCCTCCTCATAATACTTTTCAAACACACTTTTATATATCAGTGTATTATCTTTTATAAGTTGATCTTTAACATTTTCTTGATATTTAAATTTCTGAAAACCCATTCCTACGTTATCTTGATTCAATTCAAATTTAAAAACTGAGGCTCCCCAGATATAAAAGTTAAACAAGTTCAAGTAAAATGTACTCATTGTTTTATTTGTCAAATTAAGAAACATTTTTTCATAAAACAAACGCTCAGAAACAATAGAATATCTTTCTTCTTTTTGTAATTTTTTATTAAAACTATTTATACTTTTTTCTAAATCTTCTTTATTTAATAATGCTTCAACTTTAAAAATTTCTAAATCATTTATATAAATCATTTTTTTAAATTTTTTTAGTATTTCACTATCTAACTCTTCCGCCTGATCAAGAATAATTCTTGCAAGCTTTACTTTTTGTAACGATAGCACTATTTCATTTTCTGTGTATCCATAACTCTTATACTCTCTAAAATTATTATTATTTTGAACAAAGCTATATATACCATCTGTACTAATAAAAGATGAGCCTAAAAACGAAATCCATGAAAGTTCAGTTGTTAATCCAGAGCCTTTTAAATGCATGTGCCCTTCACAAACTCCCTTTCGTAATATCTGATAAACTCGATCATTATCATGATTAATCACAATATTTGATTGACAGACTAAATTTTTGTCTAATTTAGCTGCTGCATACGCACCGATAAAGACATTAGCATCTACTTTATTTTGAAATCCATCCCACTCAAGTAAATGCTCATACGAAACAATAATTTGTTTGTTTTTTATTTTAAACATTTTTTGGGCATAATAAAGGAACATATATGCAGTATTAGTTTTTTTATACGAATTTTTTAACCTTCCATTTTGATAATTTAAGATTTCGTCAAGTTCATCCCCAGTATAATTTTGCGGATACAATTTTAAATAATTTGTTTTGCATTTCATTCGAAAATTCTCATCTGAAAAATTAAATAAGTCTACTCGTTCGAATTGATCATTTGTAACTCTCATAAATGGTTCACGATAGATTGCTTTTAATAACCGATCAGCTTGTCTCATAAATAATTCATTCCAGTTCAGTTAGTCCCATTCAATTTTTTTCTAATTCTTTGAATAATTCTTTTCATTGCTAGTTGCTCCCTTTCAGTTGGAATTGCATCTTCTTTATTTTCAGTCTCAAGTATGACTTTAATATCATAATAAAATTCACTGCGAGAATTTTTACTAATTGGAATAGACTTAGCATACATTATAAAATCTTTTTTTCTTCGCACTGAACTTTTACTTAAATCTTCTTTCTCTATGTCATATTGAAGTAATCTCAATTCAGATCGACTTAATTTCAAGTTATTTTTATCTTGTGCTTCTTTTTCTTCCACAATTGTATATTCATCTAAATATTCTAAATCATACTCAGAGTAGATACTTACTTCTTTTGATTTATTTGAACTTATAAATTTACCAAGGTTATACTCTTCATTTTGTAAAATCTCAGAATATATTTCATTAACAGAACTAAAAAGATTGACGTAAGCACTTTTATTTTTACTTTTGCTATCGTGATTTTTAGTTAAAATAATGTCAATATCAAATAACGAATAGAATAAATAATTGTAATGATAAATAACATTAGATAGATAATTCTCTTTTACAAGGTACGAATATGGATCAAAGGAATAATAGTCACTTTTTCTGAATGATGTCAATTCATTATTTCTAATTTCATCACTCTCATGTAGCTTACTGTCACTATTGAATCTAAATAAAAAATTATATCTATATCTATATCTATGTGGATCTTGAGTTAATAAATAAGAACTAGAATTTAAGTCACGAACTCTTATTCTGCTCGTACCTTTCACATCTCCAAAAGTCGAAACTGATGTATATAAAATTTTATCTAAAAATTTATATATTTTTACTTCTGAGTCATTATTATTTATAAATTGTATATATTTAATCTTTAGAACATCTGATTTTTTTGATAACCAGGTGATGTTTTCTGGAATTATTTTATATCTTGTAAGATGATAATATTTTGTGTACCAATACATATTTTTTTTACTTAAATTGTTATCTCGTGATTTAAAATAATAGTTCGATTCATCACTAAGTTCAAAAAAAGTATTATATTGATTATCATCTTCATAAAAAATTTCTATCAATAAAGAAGTTAGTAATTCAATAGAATAAAGTATTTTTAAAGTGTATATAAAGTGATACTTAGACAAATTCGAACTAATGTTATCTTTATATACATTAAAAATTTCTATAACATCACCTAAGCAAACATTGTATGCCTCAATTCTATTTATGGCCAAGAGATTACCAAACTCTTCTTGTGAAATATTTGTATCGCTATTAAAATCTTTTTGTGCCATAAGTTGAATATAAAGCTCCTTGTACACGATGTAGTTTTTAGATTGCTCATCAACTAAATCCCATTTTTCTAATATTTTCTTTTCTGTAACATCTAGCAATTGCTCTGAAACACTTAAGAAATAACTTTTCAACTTTTTCAAATTCGTCTCTAAGTATTTTTTATTTAATTTTTTTTCTCCATATGGTTTAACTATGTCCTCTAAATCTTCATATAAAAATTCGAGTATTTGGACAATTCCTCTTAATGTAAGATTGCTCTCATACAAGGTTCGTTCATTAATATCCAAACTATATATATCAATCAAAGTTTTCCTTTTAATCACATCATATATATTTTTAATTATAGAATTTTGTAATACGAAGCCGTTCTCAACTAAAAGTTTTAATTCCACATCCGAAAAAAATTTTTTTAAGGGTAAATAAATAACTTCTTCTTTAATAGGCATTTTTATTATATTATTTTGCATAAACATTTTTTCAATATATGTGGCTGTTTGCAAGCGGATTTCACTATCATCGATAATCTTATATACAAGTAAATTATTATTTTCTTGTATTTTACTATCGTAAACTGAGTTTAAAAGCTGTGTATGTCTATATGTCACTATTACTGTTACATTGTTACTTAAGACACTCTTAACATCTTCAAGCATCTTATATACAAGACTATTATCTACTAAATCTATATCATCAATTAAAATTACTAGATATCCTCTTCTATAGTTTTTTTTAGGTTTCTCTTTTAAAATTGACCATACATCTGCAAACAAACTATGAAAATCATCTTCAAATAATAGTCGTTTATGATATTGATTTAATATTTCTTCATTTGAAAAATTTTTTCGAAAGTCACTCTTAGAAAATGATAACTTAGAAACAATACCAAGTTGACTCACTATCTTTCTTGAAATTTCATTAAATTCATTTATAGATTCGTATGATTTTTCTCGCATTTTTTCTACAGCTAAATAAAGATTCGACAAAATTATTTCTAAAATCCCCATTTGGGTATCGATTTTATTTGGATCAATAATTGGTAAGACAAGATAATTATCATAATCTGTTTTTTTTTCTAATTGAAATTTTAATGTTTTTAAAAGGGAACTCTTTCCACTTCCACGTTCACCTGCAATTCCAATTAAACGATTAAATTTATCGTCATTTTCTAAACATGAACTTTCTTCATTCGATTTATTTAATAAAATTAATTTATTAATTTTATTAATTTGTTCATTAAACATGTAATTATTCTCTATTTTGGATACAACAAATTCGTGTTTATATCTAGACCAATTAATTTGATCTTTAATCGTATTTGTTTCTATGATTACCACTCCAGTCTAATTTACATACTTTAACAAAATAAATTATACGTTAATTTTTTTAAAATAAACAACTTGAAAAAATAGTCATTTTTTACATTTGACGAATTATAATATTAAGTGCAACACCTAGGAGAAAACATAAAAAACCCATAACGACCTCGTGTAGAATAAAGCTACCACACCACATTCAACGGAGGATTTGTTATGAGCTATGTTCATCTTACCACTTCAGAAAGAGTCAAAATAGAGACGTATCTCGAGTTAGGCTTTTCCATCCGAAAGATTGCGGGATGCCTTGGCGTCAACCTTCTACGGTTTCACGAAAATTGAGACGGAACCCACACTACAGCGCTATCCATGCCGACCAAAGTTATGTGGAACGAAAAAATAAATGCGGCGTGCGGACGAAATTCACGCTAGAAAAAGGAGTTCTCATCCTCAAAAAGTTACATAAGACGTGGTCCCCCGAACAAATTGTCGGAAGTTTATTCCAAGAAGAAGGACTATCGTTCAAGACCGCGACGACAAATCATAGAAAAGAGTTTAGCAGTCATGAACGAATTCGCGAAGCGTTAGGTTTACCGATGTACTTCGCTAATTCGTACTATTCTTGGAAACGTGGGAGTAACGAGAACGCTAATGGTCTTCTCCCTGAATTTTTCTTAAAGGGGACGTATTTTGGTAAGGTCAGTCGCTCTGAACTCGCTCAAGCGCTCGCCTAAATTAATGGTAGACAAAGAAAATGTCCCAACCGGAAAACTTCATACGAGGTCTTCCCGGAAGAAGTATTGCACTTATTTTTACAAACTATTACAGAAAAAAACCTTGATTTACAAGGGTTTTAATTTTTTTGTACCTTAAGATATACACATGCAAGAAATTATAAATCTTAAATTACTATTAGTATACTTTGAATAGATAACTACCTTAAAAATATTTATAGACTTAGACCTTAATCACGTATTTATTTTAGATTTTCTGTTTTTCTAAAAACATACTGTGTATGGATTTTAATTGTTCCGCATTAATTTCTATATCATTTTCATACATATACTTTATAGAGTAACCTAAAGCAATTGTAGTAGCACCAGCGACACTTGCTCCTATCGCTGAACCGGCCCCAGGAACAAATTTAATAACCTGTCTAAATACTGACTTTCCAACATTTCCAACTATCGTAGCTAAAATTAACTCCTTTGCGTTATCTTTTGATAAAGGCTTATCATACAATGTAGCTAGTTTGAGCATCATGCCTACTTGAATTCCTGTAATAGGTATAATATCAGATCCAGGAATAGGAGAAGCACCTACTGCTGCTGCTGAAACTCCCGCTGTAACAATCCATTTATTAGCAACAGAATTTTTATCTTTTAAATGCTTTCCCAGTAGAATATCTTTTGATTTTTTTCTTAATATATCCAATAAGTGTTTTTGTAGCAATTCAATATTTTCACCTGTTTTTGATGATATTGCTGCAATTGGATACTGATTATAAGTTTTGTCTTTTATATATTGCACTAACGATGGAACATCGTCTGCTGCATCTATTTTATTTAGAACGATTACTATATCCTTATTTTTTTTAGATATTTCTGTAAGATTTTTCAATTCATTATCTGATAGTACTGTACCGGCAGCATTTAAAAAAAATAAAATAATATCTGCATTTTTATAATATTCAAGTGTTATATCTGAATTATCTTTATGGACATCATCTAAGCCAGGTGTATCAACAAAAATAATATTTTCTTTGTATGGTATTTTTTTTATTTCAACGGTTTCACCCGGCTTAGCTCCTACTGTAGTTATTTCTTCATTCATAAGTTTATTAATAGTTGAAGATTTTCCACAATTAACATCTCCGACTAAAGCTAATAAAATTTTTTGAGATAACTGATCGTTTATTTCTTCTGATTCTTTTTCAAATGCTTTTTCAAACGCGCCATCAAATTCTTCCATATTAATTGGATTTGTCATAATTCACCTCTATTAGTTGATATTGTAATTATAACATTTTAAATCAAAAATAATTATAATAATTTATCTGCAGTATTCTTTAAAAATAAACGATAACTAAATCTGAATAAAGTTTCCACAAAATATATAATTATTACCAAATAATGTTTTATAAATATTTTAACTCTAAAAACTAAATAAAAAAACCCTTGATTTACAAGGGTTTTTCACTCTTTGAAATCCTAAGATTTCAGGGTATGGAGACGGTGGGAGTCGAACCCACGTCCGAAGGCATCGTATACTTAAGCTTCTACGTGTGTAGTCAATTTATTGGGATCTCGTCGTCAGGCTGCCAATTGACAGGCGTCCGTCCGACCAGTCTGATTCCATCTCTTCTCTTTCCCTCCAGACGGAAGGGTCCAAGCGTAGCCTGTTTAAAGTGAGACCCTAGAAATCAGCCGACCAGGCGACGGCTGCTAGGATCCGTAGTAGCTATTAAGCTGCTGCGAGTTGTGTGTTAGTTTTGCCAGTTATGGCTGATGCGTTTTAACGAGGCCGACCCCTCGACACGCCACAGAAGACCGAACTACCCCCGTCGAATCCGTAACGTCCCCAAGATATAAAATTGGGGCTTTCCGAATACTATTATAATAGCAGAAAAGTGTTACGGGTTCAATACTTTTGCTTGTCGCGTAACGCACGGTCGATATCCCGCTTCGCATCCTTCTTCTTCAGATCGTCGCGTTTGTCGAATTTCTTCTTCCCGCGTCCGAGTCCGATCAGACATTTCGCGTAGCCGTTCTTGATGTAGACCTTCAGCGGCACGATCGTGTAACCGTCGCGCGAGACGAGTCCCATCAAGTTGGCAATCTGTTTTTTGTGCAGCAACAGTTTCCGCGGACGGAGCTGTTCGTGGTTGTACCGGTTCCCTTGTTCGAAGTGGGCGATGTTCGAGTTCCAGAGAATTGCTTCCCCGCCGTCAAAGCGGACGAACGCGTCGCCGATACTGATTTTTCCTTTACGGACCGATTTGATTTCGGTTCCTGTCAAGACGAGACCCGCTTCGATCGTATCTTCAATCGCATAATCAAACGACGCCCGTTTGTTGTTGGCTAATACTTTTGAACTTGTACCTTTTGGCATCTCTCTTCCACCACATTTCTAAACAGAAGCGCTTATTTGCGCTTCCGTTTTTTATTCGAGACCGCTTTATGGAACGGCGGTTTATCCTTTTTGTCTTTCCCGGCGAAGCCTTTACCTTTTGATTGCTCGTTCGGCTTACTCGGACGCTTCGACTTCCCGCGACGGTCATCTTTCTTGTCGTCGCGTTTTTGTCCCGGACGGCCGCCGCTTGAACGGATCGTCTTCGACTCAAAGCGTTTTTTCGGTTGGCGTTCCGGCATTCCGACGACAGCAAAGTCAATCGTCTTCTCATCGATGTTGACACCGGTGACTTTGATTTCGACGACGTCGCCGATCCGGAACTGTTGTTTCGTCCGTTCACCCATCAATTGATAGTTCGCTTCGTCGTAACGGTAGAAGTCATCCGTCATCGCCTGGATGTGAACGAGTCCTTCGATCGTGTTCGGCAACTCGACGAACATACCGAAGTTGGTCACCCCACTGACGACACCTTCAAACGTTTCGCCAATGTGCTGTTCCATATACTCGGCTTTCTTCAGCGCATTCGTTTCGCGTTCCGCGTCAACGGCACGACGTTCCCGTTTCGAGGCGTGATCGGCGATTTCCGGCAGGATCGCAGCGTAACGGTCTTGTGTCTTTTGCGATTTATCATTAAAGATGATGTACTCGCGCAGGAGACGGTGGACCATCAAGTCCGGATAGCGGCGGATCGGTGACGTGAAGTGCGTGTAGAAATCGGTTGACAGACCAAAGTGACCAATCGGTTCGACGTCATATTTCGCTTGTTGGAGCGACCGTAACATGACCGTACTGACGACGGCTTCTTCCGGTTCGCCTTCAACCGCGTTTAAGATCGATTGCAACGTCTTCGGTGTGACCGACTCACCTTTGCGTTCGACGTTGATCCCGAAGTTCGCGATGAACTTGAAGAACGTATCGAGACGTTCTGCTTTCGGCTCATCGTGGATCCGGTACATGAACGGCAGTTTTTGGTGCTGGACGTGTTCCGCCACCGTTTCGTTCGCAGCAAGCATGAACTCTTCGATCAGCTTTTCGGCAACGGACCGTTCGCGCAGGATGATTTCGCTTGTCTTGCCCTCTTCGTTGACGAGGACTTTCGCTTCCGGGAAGTCGAAGTTAATCGCGCCACGGCGCGAGCGGCGTTCGCGAAGAATCGCAGCCAGTTCCGCCATCTGATCGAAGTTCGCGACGAGATCATGATATTTCGCAACCACTTCTTCGTCTTCCCGTTCGATGATTTTGCGGACATCGGTGTACGTCATCCGTTCCACCGTCTTAATGACACTCTGTAAAATCTCATGGTTAACGACAGCACCGTTTTGATTGATTTCCATGATACAGCTCAGCGTCAACCGGTCAACGTGCGGGTTAAGTGAACAGATCCCGTTTGACAGACGGTGCGGAATCATCGGAATCACGCGGTCAACGAGATAAACACTCGTTCCGCGTTCGCGTGCTTCTTCGTCGAGCGGTGAATCTTCCTTAACGTAATGCGAGACGTCGGCGATGTGAACACCGAGCTCGTAGTTACCGTTCGCAAGTTTCTTGACGTGAACGGCGTCATCCAAGTCTTTTGCGTCCGCGCCGTCAATCGTGACCGTGACTTCGTTGCGTAAGTCGACGCGGCCGACAAGGTCCTTCTCATCGATTTGATCGGGAATGTTATTCGCTTCCGCAATCGCTGCGTCCGAGAAGTCGACATTGATGCCGTGTTTGTGGACGATCGACAGGATATCGACACCCGGATCGTTTTTATGCCCGATGATTTGCAGGACTTTGGCAGTTCCGGCGTAACGGCCGTCCGGATACTTCGTGATCCGTGCGAGGACTTTATGGCCGTCGACGGCACCAAGCGTATCTTCGTCCGCGACGACTGGTAAGAACGTCAGCTTCGAATCATCCGGTTCGATGTAAGCGATCGACTCAATCCGTCCTTTTGGACTGACGAACGTTCCGACGAAATCAGCCGGTCCGCGTGAAAGAATCTTCAGCAGCTTGCCTTCACGACGGTCGCCGCCGTTTGATTCGGCAAACACTTTGACGAGGACACGGTCGCCGTTATAGACATTGCCGAGTTCCGGTGCCGGCAGGAAGATATCGCCTGCAGAACCGTCCTCCGGTGAAACGAATCCGAATCCGCGTTGGTGGACCGAGATTTTCCCAGCGACTTGCCCGATTTGCGCGAGTGTCCCGTATTTGTTCGAACGGGTCCGCGCGATGAGTGCTTCATCTTCTAGCTCATTTAATGTCCGGATCAGTTCCTTGAACTGTGCCGTATCTGTTAATTCCAGTTTTTTCGTTAATTGATCAATCGACAACGGACGTTCGTCCGCCGCGATGACCTCTAGTATTCGTTCACGTAATTCCAACGTGACACCTCCAATTAGTGGCTCCAGTTCAAGCCGTCCAGAAATTCATGGATATCTTGGTGGAGCGTTTCTTTTTCTTTGTCGAGCGTAATGACATGACCTGAGTTCTCATACCAGATCAAATCTTTTTGTAAGGCACTGACACCGTCGTGAATGATGTTCGCTGAATCGGTGTTGATCATGTGATCATTGCGGGCCTGGATGACAAGCGTCGGTGCGTAGACATCTTCGAGTGAATCGCGCGTGTCTTTCAGCAAGGCCTGTAAATCCTTTAAGGTCGGCATCGGTTCGAACACTGCCATCTCCTGCTCGATTTCTTCCGCCGATTTTCCTTCTCGCTTCTTAAATTCTCTTGCATACTCCGTGACTCCTGCATACATGACCTCTTCACTTTTAATGTAAGCCGGCGCGCACATCGGAATGACCGCTTTGACTGGACGGTGCATTGAAAGTCGAAGTGACATGACTCCGCCGAGCGACAGTCCGCAGACGGCAATCTCGTCATACCCTTTGGCTTTTAATTCTTCATAGCCGTCGAGAACATCTTGCCACCAGTCGGCTGGCCCGGTCTTCGTCAGCTCTTCGGGTGGGGCAGCGTGCCCCTTATATTGTGGTGCGAGTGAAGTATATCCGTGTTTTTGCAAGTAACGTCCGAGCATCCGGACATCGGCGCTTGATCCGGTAAAGCCGTGTAACAACAGAACAGCCCGGTTGCCGCTTTCAAAAAAGAATGGTTTTGGTAATGTGATTTTCATAAAATGATTCCCCCTCTAACTCTATACCCCAAAATGAAAATTTAGAAATCGAGAAATACGAAAAAACGACAGCGCGATCGGACGGCTGTCGTTTCAGTACTCACTTATAAAAAGCGACGAGTAACGCCAAAATAAAGAATAATGCCCCTAAGATAGACGCTACACGGTTTAGGACCGCATCCAAGCCACGGGCTTTTTGGCGACCAAATAATTGTTCTGCTCCACCTGTCAGTGCTCCGAGTCCAGCCGTACGGCCCGACATCAAGAGAACGACGATGATGAGAAGAACGGAAACGACGATGAGGCCGACAAGAGCCACGTTATGAATGATCATCGATGATCCTCCTTCAGTAATATACGCTTCTTTCATTATAGAGAAAAACAACTACGGGAACAAGGTATAGATTCATGAAGTTCATCTTACCTTCAAAAAAACACCAGCCGGCTGACAAAATCAGACCGGCTGGCAGTGATGCTTATTGTTTGATGAGGTCAAGTTCGACCGGAATGTTCTTGTCGACTTTCTCGCCTTTTAAGTGTTTGATCGCTGTATCGATACCCATTTTACCGATTTCTGCCGGTTTTTGAGCAACGGTTCCTGCCATTTTACCGTCTTTGACTGCTTTGACGGCATCGTCTGTTGCGTCAAATCCGATGACTTTGACATCTTCCATGCCGGCTGCTTTCAACGCTTCGACCGCACCGAGTGCCATTTCATCGTTGTGTGCGAAGACGGCTTTGATGTCTTTGTTGTTTTGAAGAATGTTTTCCATGACCGAAAGACCTTTCGCCCGGTCAAAGTTTGCCGATTGTTTCGCAACGACGTCAAGTTTACCGTCGACTGCTGCGTGGAATCCTTCGCCGCGGTCACGAGTAGCAGAAGCACCCGGAATTCCTTCCAGTTCAACGACTTTCGCTTTGTCACCAACGAGTTCGATCATGTATTCACCGGCTTGTTTTCCGCCTGCGACGTTATCCGACGCGATGTGCGCGATGACGTCACCAGCTTCTGCGTTACGGTCAACCGTGATGACCGGGATGTCGGCATCGTTTGCTGTCTGAACCGCTGCCCCGACTGCTGCTGAATCTGTTGGGTTGATCAGGATAAGATCGACTTTCTTTTGAATCATGTCTTCGATGTCGCTTGCTTGTTTTGCCGCATCGTCTTGTGCATCTGCGACTTGCAATGTTGCGCCCTGTGCTTTTGCTTCTTTTTCTGCACCTTCTTTAAGTGACACAAAGAACGGGTTGTTGAGCGTCGAAATCGACAGACCAATCTTAAAGTCTTTTGTTTTCTTTTCTTTTTCCGTGTCACTGCCCGGTTGTTCCGTCGAACAAGCCGCTGCGAAGACCATTAACACCATCATGACAAGTGCGAGTAGTTTTTTCATATCAATATCCTCCTTTTGGATGGTAAATCACGTAGTTTGTTTCCGGTCCGCGAGTACCGCGAACAGGATGACGAGCCCTTTGACGACAAGTTGGAAAAATGACGAGACACCAAGTAAGTTCAGTCCGTTGTTGAGTGTCCCGATGATCAAGGCACCGATCAACGTCCCGACGATCCAACCGCGTCCACCAGATAAGCTTGTTCCACCAAGGACGACCGCTGCGATTGCATCGAGCTCGTACGATGTTCCGGCTGTCGGTTGCGCCGAGTTGAGACGCGACGTCAGGATGATTCCAGCGAGTGCTGCCATTAAACCAGACAGCGAGTAGATCAAAATCTTCACTTTGTTGACTTGAATCCCCATCAATTTGGCAGCTTCTTCGTTACCGCCGATGGCATAGGTATAACGCCCGAATGTCGTTTTCTTCAGGATGAAGTACAGCACGCCAAAGGCAATCAACATCGTGACGACCGGAACCGGGAAGATCCAGAAGTAGCCGCGGCCGAATAATTCGAACCAGCCACCCTGGCTGAGTCCCGTAATCGGCTTCCCGTCCGTATAGACGAGTGTCAGACCACGGAAGATCGTCATCGTCGCGAGTGTCGCGATGAATGGTGCGACTTTCCCGAGTGAGATGACCATTCCGTTTAAAGCACCCATGATTGCCCCGACGATCAAGCCGGCAAGCACAGCGAGAATCGCGGACGTTCCGTCGGTCATCAGACCGGCGACGAACGCGGACGACAAAGCAAGAATCGAACCGACCGATAAGTCGATCCCGCCCGTTAAGATGACGAATGTCATCCCGAAAGCAATCAAGGCATTGATCGAAACTTGGCGTAAGATGTTAAATAAGTTATTAAGCGTTAAAAAGTCCGGTTCCATGATCGAAACGACGAGAATGATCGCGAACAGTCCGGCGAGCGGACCGAGCTTTTGACCAATCCCGAGTCGTCTCGGTTTCTTTTCTGTCAGTTTCCCTTGCATCAATTCCATGTCATTGTCCTCCTGTCGCAAGCGTCATGATACTCTCTTGCGTTGCCTCTTCTTGATTGAGCATGCCGCTCATTTGTCCTTCACGCATTACATAGACGCGATCGCTCATGCCGAGAATTTCCGGCAGATCAGAACTGATCATGATGATTGCGACGCCCGATGCGGCCAGTTCGTTCATAATCATATAAATCTCTTTTTTCGCCCCGACGTCGACGCCGCGTGTCGGTTCGTCAAGAATCAGGACATCCGGTTTGGTTCCGAGCCATTTCGCGAGGACGACCTTTTGCTGGTTCCCGCCGGATAAGGATTTTGCCGGTTGATCCATCGAGCTGTGCCGGACAGATAACGACTTCAGATAACCTTCCGCGAACTGCCGCTCCGATTGATCGGAGATGACACCGGACTTCGATAACGACCGGATTGTCGGCAGGGAGATGTTTTCCCGGAGTGAAAAATCGAGGAACAATCCTTCGCCTTTTCGGTCTTCCGTCAAGAAACCGAGTCCCTGTTTGATCGCATCGTGTGGTGATTTGATTTTGACGACGTTGCCGTTTAAGCTGATTGTCCCTGCTTTCAGCCGGTCGACCCCGAACAAGCCGCGCATGACTTCCGTTCGTCCGGCGCCCATCAAGCCGGAAAAGCCGACGATTTCCCCGGCCCGGACCGAGAACGAGACATCTTCAAATCGTTTGCCGGTCGCTCCGGTGACTTCAAGGACCGTCCGACCAAGTATCACTTGCCGCTCCGGATACCGTTCACCCATCTCGCGTCCGACCATTTCGCGGACGATCTGTTCAAATGAGGTGTCGGCAATCCGGTGGGTCGAGACCGAGACACCGTCCCGTAAGACCGTGATCCGGTCACACAGTTCAAAGATTTCTTCCATTCGGTGTGAGATATAGACGATCGAGACTCCTTGACCCCGCAATGCCGTTGCGACACTGAACAAGGCGCGGATTTCACGCTCTGTCAAAGCGGCCGTCGGTTCATCCATGATGATGACCTTCGCGTCCGTCATCAACGCTTTCGCGATTTCGATCATCTGCTGTTGTCCGACCGATAACGTCCGGGCGAGCTGATTGACGTCCATGAAGACGTTCAATTCTGCCAGTTCCCGTTCGGCAAGCCGTTTCATCTCCGCCTGCTTCAAAACACCGAAGCGGGATTTCAGTTCCCGTCCGAGAAACAGATTTTCCGTGACCGTTAAGTCCGGTAAGATGTTCAGTTCCTGGTGGATGAAGGCAATTCCCGCTTCTTCCGCCAGTTTCGGATTTTTATACTGCTGTTCGACGCCGTCGACCAGAATCGTTCCTTCATCGGCTTTATGAACACCGGTCAGAATTTTCATCAGTGTCGATTTTCCGGCACCGTTCTCTCCCATCAAGGCATGAATCTCACCGGTCGCGAGAGTGAAGTCGACTCCCTTCAAGACGGGAACGGGACCAAACGCTTTTGTGATACCTGTCATCTCAATTTGCATCGTACTTCCTCCCCTTAAAAAATGACGCCGGCGTGTAAGATGACGTTCGCATACGGTGTCGCTTCACCCGTACGGATGATGACTTTCGCCTGCTTCGTCAATTCCTTGAATGCTTCGTGCGACACATAATCTTGCGGTACGTCGAGCTTCGTCACAGCCTCGAGCGCAACCGGATTAGCTTCTTTGATTTCTGTCGCCAGTGTCACCTGTTCGACGGCCATATCGTCGGCAACGATCCGGACGACATCAACGAACGATGGTGTCCCGAGTTCAAGTGCCAAATCAATCCGTTCTACGCTTGCCGGAATCGGCAGACCACAGTCGGCGATGACGACCATGTCCGTATGACCAAGATCCGTTAAGACTTTACTGATATGACTGTTTAAAATGCCGTGTCGTTTCATGCTTCGACCTCCATCTGTTCGCGCGTCGGCATTCCGCCTTGTGCTCCGAGTGCCCGGACGGACATACCGGCTGCCTTGTTCGCAAACCGAATCGCTTCCGTCAGGGACTTTCCTTCGGTCAAGCTGACAGCGAGTGCCCCGTTGAAGGTATCACCGGCGCCTGTCGTATCGACGACGTCCGTCTTGATCGCCGGGACCGTCACGATCGCCTCTCCGTCATAAAAACGGGCACCGCGGCTGCCTTCCGTGACAATCAATTTATTCGGATACTGGCTTAACCAATGTTCAAGTGACTGCTGTTGTCCGAAAATCAAGCCACATTCATGTTCGTTTGGTGTCAGGTACGTCACGTCTTCGAGTAACTCGTCGTCAAGGACGATGGCTGGCGCCGGATTCAAGACGACGGGAATCCCGTGTGTCTTGCCGTAACGCGCCACCTGTTTGACGGTTTGAAGCGGAATCTCGAGCTGTAACAAAATCATGTCCGTCTGACCGAGCAGGCTGTCGAGTTGGCTCTCATCATAGACGACCGCCAAGTTCGCCGACTGGACGACGACAATCGAATTGTCGCCTTCTGCAAGCGTAATGTGGGCCGTTCCGGTCCGCTCGTTCGCAATCGTCTGCAAATGCGTCGTTCCGACCTGCTCCGTTTCAAAGTTCTGAAGGATCGCCACACCGTTTGCATCGTCACCGACACAGCCGACCATTTCAACGTGACCGCCGAGCCGGGCAATCGCAACTGCCTGGTTTGCGCCTTTGCCTCCCGGTATAGTATGAAAGGCCGATCCGATGACCGTTTCCCCTGCTGACGGACGACGATCGCTTTCAACGACCAAATCCATCGAGATACTTCCGACTACACTGATTTGTTTCATGACTCTTCACCCTTCCGCTTCGTTGTTTCCCGTTCAATGACTTCGACCATCAGTTCATGATGGACGGCCGCAATCTCTTTTCCTTCAATCCGTTGAATCAATAACTTCGCCGCCAGTTCGCCCATCTGATAGATTGGCTGGGCAATCGTCGTGAGCGGTGGAGAAATCATCTGCCCGAGTTCAATTCCGTCATAACCGATGATCTGTAATTGATCCGGAATCGCGATTCCCCGCTCGGCTGCGACTTGAATCGTCGCTGCGGCGATGACATCATTCGCTGCGAAAATCCCGTTGCAGTCATAATGGTCAAATAAGTAGTTCGCGGCTCCGAGGGCACCTTGGAAATGAAACGGCGACTCAATGCTTGCGACCAAATGTTTACCTGCGATTTCTTCAAATCCGTCACGCCGCTTGCGGATCGTCGGTAATTTTGAAGGACCGCTGATGACGACGAGTTCAGTCGCCCCGTGATCGAGTAAGAACTGTGCTGCTTTTTTTCCGCCGTCATGACCATTTGACGTGACTGTCGGGATCGCTCCTTGCAGGACGCGGTCGAGGGCAACGATCGGCACTTCGAGTTCTTCGTAGTTCGGATTGTTTGAATAGTTGGTCGTGATAATCAATCCGTCGACATGCATCGCTTCGAGCGATTGAATATATTCTTGTTCTTTCTGAAACTGTTCGTCTGTGTTACACAAAATCACCTGAAAACCATGTTGATGTGCCATATCTTCCACAGCACGAGCCAGTTGCGGAAAAAACGGGTTTGTGATGTCTGGGACGATCAAACCAATCAGACCAGATCGTTTTTGGAACAACGACCGGGCGACCCGGTTCGGTCGATAATCGAGCTGCTTAATCGCCTGCAGGACGGCTGTTCTTGCTTTTTCGCTGACGTATCCTTTTTCGTTCATGACACGAGATACCGTCGCGACTGATACATTAGCCACTTTCGCTACTTCCCGGATGGTCGACATGTTCGCCACCTCTTTCTTTTGATAACGCTTACAATATGTATCATATTGTGTAACCGGTTACACATCAATCCTTTTTAAGAAAATATATTTTATTTTTTTTGAAACACACCAAAAAGAGTCCTATCAAACGTTCTGCTGCAACGTTTGTCAGGACTTTTTCGAGTGATTCGGATGACGTTTTTCATATAACCGGCGAAGCAAAGCGATGAGAAACGCGAGAATCGCGAGCGGCTCCAGTAAGTAAATCAACAAAAACGTAATGTCGATGATGGCATCTTCCGGGTTATAGCGCAAAATATAGATGGCTCCAGGCAGGAGCGCAATCAGCCCCGTGACACCCAGGACCGTTCCGAGAATCATGCTTTGACGTGAAAAACGGCTCGTGATTTGATACAGCCCGATAAAGAAAATCAGTTCTGTAAAATAAACGATTCGTAATTGAATATCATCGATTGTGGGGTCCAGACCCAAGAACAAATAACGAAACAGCATCTCTCTCCCCCCTTACCTCTTTCTGTACCCGGTTATCAGCTTCGTTAATGCCTCGATTCCAGTTTGCCTGCATATCCTATCTGACTTTAGGGAATAGCTTGATAGTAACAGTACTTATAGTAACAGTACTTATAGAAAGTTGGGGGTTCGTATGAAAGAAGATCATTCGATGAAAGTCGTTAGTTGTTTAAACGATTTTTTTCAACGGAACGAAGAACCACTACAGGTCGATCTATTGCGTGGTCTTCCACCGGTCGTCTTATTATTAAAAGATGAGGCCAAACGGTCTTTTACAGCGGAAGAAAATCTTCATGACGAACTGCTCAGTGACATCAAACGCCTGGTTCAGGAATGTCTGGACCCACAGACGTTACGTGAACTCGATATCGATGCCGACTTACCAGAGTTCTTCGTCACGCGGGCTCCGCTCTATTCTGCCCATCATTACCTCGTTACGTTTATCGAGGACTAATTTTTACACATTTCATTTTCCGATCACGGGATTCGACACGACGTCGGGTCTCGTTTTTTAGGTCTACCAAAAAATATTCATTCGCTCGCTTTTCTAGGGCGGAAGCGTTGCTTCCTTTTCCCTTAGAAGTCGAGCTATGAATATTTTTCTGCTTTCCTACGAAACTGTGATCACGCGTTTCACGCGACTCCTACATGAAAAAGCGCAAGTCTACTTGTGCTGTCAGAGACAAACGAGATCAGAATTTCTACCTTAGTGAGGCACGGAGTCTGGTCTTGTATCTTGCTGCTTTAAGGAAAGTAAGTCGAATCGAGTATGACGAGTTTTCATAGTAAAACTTCTTTACAAAAAAATCGTATCTAGACAAGAGATTGCTAACTCAAATTAATAGTTTCATACTTGTATATACATAAATTTATAATCAATCAATTCCCAGCCAGGATTCATATCACGAGGGTGCCTCAACTCTGTTCCATTATTATCTTTAAAACATTTAATCTTATTTGGATAATTTTCTAAAATTTTCTCTACTTCTCTCTTTTTCTTTATATATTTTTTTTTATCTCTAATCCAAGCTACGATTATAGTATCTGCATCTTTAAAAGATGCTACCAAATATTTATTATTAAGAGACTCTTGTTCATCGTCTTTATTGCGAAGATCTTTAGGCTTCGTAGCTCTATATGCAAACAGGTTAACTATTGAAACAGCACCGTAGTTATTATTAATCAAGTAGTTTGTCACATTCATTATTGTTCTATCAGTTATCAACTCATCTGCTGTACTTGGATTCAGCATTACCACAGTGGCTTTTCGTTTATTTTCATCCCATACTCTAGTTAATAGATATCTATATTTTTTATCATCCGACAGCAACGCCCTTGACTCAATAGTACTTTTAATTTCCTTGACCATTATGTTCTCTCCCTCTTTCTACCTTTTACACTTATTTTCTATTTACGCTTTTTAGTATATAAAGAAAAAACATCTTCAAAATCTAAAAATAAATACTGTTCAATAAAGTAATTTGTGAATCAAGTTGCGTTATTAATGTATAGTGAATTTTCTGCATTGAGTAGTTCTTAGTTTTAAACTAGACTCAAGTTCATTTAAAAACATAAAAATCTCCTATATAATGTGTACTCATTACACATACATAGGAGATTTTAGCTGTCATCATTGTACGACCAAGTTCAAGGTTCTATATTACGTAGCTCATCATTGTTAAACTTATGGTGTACAAAAACTTCAGACTATCATTTTTATCGACTTAATCTACAAATTGCTTCTTTAAACCGTAAAATGATTTAATTCCATCGTTGACAACAATATCTGAAATCAGGCCTTCGATACGAAAAAGATTGTTTACTTAATTTTCAACTTCAAGAATCGCTTCGATTTCTGCCTCGACTTCTTTATTCACCATCTGCGAACGTTTTTTTCTCAATTCAAGATCCATTTCCTGATCAATGAACTCGTTCGTATGCTTGTCAAAACAGCTGTAACAAATCGGATAAAAGTCTTTTTCTTCTGTCTTCAACGAATTGAATTCCCACGTGTTCAGTTCCAAATAACTGACTTGGTTATTCGTTTCTTTTCCGCATATTTCACACGTCATTTTCATTATTCTCCCCTCGTCATGCATCAATCTTATTTTTTGCTGATTGACGGTCCTTGATACGTTTCAAACGCCCGTGATATTTCATGATATTCGCTTGAGATTGTTTGGCCTCTTCGCTCGTAGGTTGCAAGTTCTCAATATCCCAGTATTTCACGACAACATCTAATACCTGGTCAAAGTATTGGAGGGGTCCGTAATTCGTATCAATCGCAATGGTCTTCATACGCTCTGTAAAGTCCGGCATGATCGCACCCGGCATCGAAAAATTGATGATGACATCTTCAAAGAACACGATGAAGTTTGGATCGAGTTCAAGGTGCGCTTTCACCGTGTCGCGGTAGAACGCATAGTGAAGGGCTTCATCTTTCGCCAAACGGCGGAGCAGTGTCGCCAAGTCTTTGTCGTGCGCTCCTGCCACTCGCGCTACGTTGTTATAGAAAACGAGTGTCGCAAGCTCTTGCAACGACGTATACGCCATCGTCGCCAATGGATTCGTAAAGTCCGGGAACCAGCCGCTTTCAACAACGCGTCTTCTTAATTGATGCAATCGTGTCGGATTGACGTTACGGGTTACGAGTAAATACGTTTCCAGTAAGCTCGAGTGCTGGTCTTCTTCCGCCGTCCACGTACGGACGAAATCATTGATGACTTCCATCGAGTTTTTAAACGTGTAATCCAAGTGCGACGTATACCAAGGTAAGTTCACTTCTGTCAGTAAGGCCGTTTCTACGGCAACGATGACACCTTCCGGAAGCGTGACTTGACTCTCCTCCCAAGGAACGCGTTTAAACGACATCGCCTTGTCCCATGGAATGAATTCGTGATAACTCCAATCAATATTGGCTGAACGCTCCTTATGTAAGCGATACAATTCTTTGATGCGTGGTTCTAAGCGTATATCTAAATCTGAATTTAACATGATCATTTCTCCTTTAGATGTTTTTTGAACCTTCATCCGTTCAAATCTATTTAAGCCTTATAATGATTGTGCTTAAACTTATTTATAACTATAACATTTTAATGACCAGGTAGTAAAAGAAAGGTCTCGTAAATTTGATTTTTTACCCCTTGAAATTGAATGGCGTTAGTATGTACTCAATGGCAAAACCATTTGTTTTGAATCATTTCTGATGTCAGATCGAATTCAACTTCTTTTACTCAATGAATCATGAACACAAAAAACCTCCTATTCGTGTGCGAATCGCACACATGAATAGGAGGTGTCGGCTGTACAGTCAATGTACAACACACGTTAAATCATCAACCTGAAATTACTTCTTGAGGTTGTAGAATGATTTGATTCCGTCGTAGACAGCAACGTCTGAAAGCATGTCTTCGATGCGGAGAAGTTGGTTGTATTTCGCGATACGGTCTGTACGTGAAAGTGAACCAGTTTTGATTTGACCAGCGTTTGTCGCAACAGCGATGTCAGCGATTGTTGAATCTTCTGTTTCACCAGAACGGTGAGAAACGACTGCTGTGTAACCAGCTTTTTTCGCCATTTCGATTGCGTCGAATGTTTCAGTCAACGTACCGATTTGGTTAACTTTGATGAGGATCGAGTTCGCGATGCCTTTTTCGATACCTTCAGCGAGTTTCTCTGTGTTTGTTACGAACAAGTCATCACCAACGAGTTGGACTTTGTGTCCGATACGATCTGTAAGGAGTTTGTGGCCATCCCAGTCGTTTTCGTCACAGCCATCTTCGATTGAGATGATTGGGTATTTGTCGACGAGTTGTGCGTAGAATTCAACAAGCTCTTCTGTTGTAAGGACTTTGCCTTCGCCAGCGAGGTTGTATTTTCCAGCTGCTTTGTCGTAGAACTCAGAAGAAGCGACGTCCATTGCAAGATAAACATCTTCGCCTGCTTTGTAGCCAGCTTTTTCGATTGCTTCAAGAATAACTGTGATTGCTTCTTCGTTTGATTTCAAGTTTGGAGCGAATCCACCCTCGTCACCGACTGCTGTGTTAAGACCCATTCCGCTAAGAACTGATTTCAACGCGTGGAAGATTTCAGCACCCATACGAAGAGCTTCTTTGAATGTTGGAGCTCCAACAGGCATAATCATGAACTCTTGGAAATCAACGTTGTTGTCAGCGTGTGATCCACCGTTGATGATATTCATCATTGGAGTTGGCAATGTTTTCGCGTTGAATCCACCGAGGTACGTGTAAAGTGGAAGACCAAGCTCATCTGCAGCAGCACGTGCAGCAGCCATAGAAACACCAAGAATTGCGTTAGCGCCGAAGTTCCCTTTGTTTTTCGTACCGTCGAGGTCGATCATCTTTTTGTCGATTCCTGCTTGGTCGAAGACATCGTAACCGATGATTTCAGGTGCGATTTTTTCGTTGACGTTGTCAACTGCTTTTAAGACACCTTTACCGAGGTAACGTGATTTGTCGCCATCGCGAAGCTCAACTGCTTCGTGCTCACCAGTTGATGCGCCTGATGGGACGAGTGCGCGACCAAAGCCGCCATCTTCTGTATAAACTTCTACTTCTACCGTTGGGTTACCGCGTGAGTCAAGAATCTCGCGTGCATAAATCTCTGTAATCATTGACATTTAAATTCGCTCCTTTTTGTTTGAGAAAGATTAGTTTGTGGTGAGACAGTGACAAGTCGATCGATTGACGGGATTATTTCTTTAATACAATCGATTTCCCAGTCATTTCTGCCGGTTGATCTGCTCCGAGTAAATCGAGAACAGTTGGTGCCAAGTCTGCCAGTACGCCAGTCAATGGCTCAAGGAGTTCGACGTCCTCGACCGTGACGATACATGGAACAGGCTCCGTTGTGTGCGCCGTCATCTTGCTGCCATCGGCATTGAGGACTTTGTCCGCGTTCCCGTGGTCGGCTGTGATGATGGCTGCGCCACCCTTACTGAGAATCAAATCAACGACTTGACCTAAGCATTTATCCACTGCTTCGATTGCCTTCTTCGTCGGCTCGAGCATACCCGAGTGACCGACCATATCAGGATTTGCAAAGTTGAGGATAATCGCGTCATGTTCGTCCGAGTTGATCGCGTCAACGAGTGCTTCTGTGACTTCGTAGACACTCATTTCCGGTTTCAAGTCGTATGTCGCGACTTTTGGAGACGGGATCAGAATCCGATCTTCTCCTTCGTACGGCTCTTCACGTTGACCGTTAAAGAAGAACGTGACGTGCGGGTACTTTTCAGTTTCCGCAATCCGCAATTGTTTAAGGCCTTGTTTCGATAACGTTTCACCGAGCGTATTTTTGATGTCTTCCGGTGGGAAGACGATGTCCGTATCAATCGCATCCGAGTACTTCGTCATCGAGACGAGCAGCAGGTTCTTCGGCGCATTGTCCGGCAATTCAAAACCATTGAATCCTGTTTTTTCTTTATACGTCTTGGCGAGCTGAATCGCACGGTCCGGACGATAGTTGAAGAACATGATCGCATCGTTATCGTGGATCGGTGCTACTGGAGTACCGTCTTCCTGCACGACTACCGTTGGTTCAATGAACTCATCTGTAACGTCTGTTTTGTACGAAGCTTCGACCATCGCGATTGGGTCTTTTGTTGTCGGACCGTCTGCGAACGTGATGACGTCATAGACTTTCTTGACGCGTTCCCAGCGGTTGTCGCGGTCCATCGCATAATAACGACCAGAGACACTTGCGAATTGACCGACGTTTAACTCGTCCATCTTCGCTTGGGCATCACGGAGGAAACCGGCTCCTGATTGCGGATCACAATCGCGGCCATCCGTGAAGGCATGGAGATAGACTTTTTCGATTTCGTGAAGTTTTGCGAATTCAAGCACAGCATACAAGTGGTTGATGTGACTGTGGATTCCACCGTCAGAGACCAGACCGAAGATATGAAGGGCTGAACCGTATTTTTTCACGTGACCTGCCGCATCGTTCATCGCTTGACGCGAGAAGAACGAGCGATCCTTAATGGCATTGTTGATTCGGGATAGCGATTGGTAGACGACGCGACCTGCACCGATGTTCAAATGACCCACTTCTGAGTTCCCCATTTGACCTTCAGGCAAACCGACGTATTCTCCTTGCGCATTCAACAACGTATGCGGGTACTGTTCCCAGTACCGGTCGAAGTTCGGTTTGTTTGCTGCCGTGACAGCATTTCCGAACTCCTCGTCACGCATACCGAAACCATCAAGGATGATCAGTGCGACTGGACGTTTTTTCATTTAAATCGCCTCCAACAGTTTGAGGAACGATCCTGTCTCAAGACTTGCGCCACCAACTAAAGCACCGTCGATGTCAGGCTGAGCCATATATTCTTTGATGTTGTCCGGTTTGACACTGCCGCCGTACTGGATGCGGACTGCTTCTGCAGCTTCCGTACCGAATTCAGCTGCGATGACATCGCGAACGAATTTACAAGAATCTTGTGCATCTTGTTCTGTTGCTGATTTTCCTGTTCCGATTGCCCAGACAGGCTCATATGCGACAACAAGGTTTTTAACCTGATCGACTGTTAAGCCTTTCAAGCTGTTCGTTGTTTGTTCACGGATGACTGATTCGAATTTCCCGCCTTCGCGTTCTTCGAGTGTTTCACCGACACAAACGATTGGCACGATACCATGCTCAAATGCTTTTTTCGTTTTGCTGTTGATGAACGCATCTGTTTCTCCGAAGTACTCACGACGTTCTGAGTGACCGAGGACGACGTATGTTACGCCAAGTTCTTTGAGCATCACTGGGCTGATTTCACCTGTGAATGCGCCGCTCTCCTGGTCATACATGTTTTGAGCGCCGATTTTCAGGTCCGTTCCAGCTGTCGCTTCTGTCAAGTGTGCAAGGAATACAGACGGTGCACAGACAGCCGCGTCGACTTTCGAAGAAGCGGGTACAGTTCCTTTGACTTCCTCAGCGAATGCCACAGCATCCTTGAGGGTAAGATTCATTTTCCAGTTACCTGCGATAATTGGTTTACGCATTGAAAACACTCCCTTGTGAACTTTAGATTACTTGTCGTTAAGCGCTTCGACACCTGGAAGAGCTTTACCTTCCATGAACTCGAGGCTTGCGCCGCCACCTGTAGAAATGTGACTCATTTTATCTGCAAGACCAAATTTCTCAGCCGCTGCAGCAGAATCTCCACCACCGATGATCGAGTATGCATCGCTGTCCGCTAATGCTTGAGCGACACCTTTTGTTCCGTTTGCATATTTATCAAGTTCGAACACACCCATTGGTCCGTTCCAGACAACGAGTTTCGAAGCCTTGATTGCTTCTGCATACAGTTCGATTGTTTTCGGACCGATATCGAGTGACATGTGATCCGCTGGGATACTGTCGATGTCGCGTGGTCCGACATATGTTTCTTCGCCGAATTCCTTCGTGATGACACAGTCGACCGGCATCAAGAACTTCACGCCTTTGTCTTCTGCTTTTTTCATGAATTCCTTCGCCTGTTCGATTTTGTCGACTTCAAGAAGTGACGTACCGACTTCATAACCTTGAGCTTTGAGGAATGTATAAGATAATCCTCCGCCGATGATCAACGTGTCGACGATATCAAGCAAGTGATCGATGACGCCGATTTTGTCCGCGACTTTCGAACCACCGATGATCGCTGTAAACGGACGATCCGGGTTTGAGAGAGCTTTACCGAGAACCTGAAGTTCTTTTTCGATCAACAATCCTGCTACAGCTGTCTCGACATGGTGTGCGATTCCTTCTGTAGAAGCGTGCGCACGGTGCGCTGCACCAAATGCGTCGTTGACGAAAACGTCTGCAAGTTTCGCAAAACCTTCTGCGAGTTCAGGATCGTTTTTCGTTTCGCCTGGGTAGAAACGAACATTTTCAAGAACGATGACATCTCCTTCTTCAAGCTTGCTGACCGCTTCTTCAGCGACCGGACCGTATGCTTCTTCAACTAGCTTGATGTCTTTACCAAGCAGTTCGCTGAGGCGTGCTACGACTGGTGCAAGTGAGAACTCAGGGTTTTTCTCGCCTTTTGGACGTCCCATATGGCTTGCGAGGATGACTTTCGCTCCACCGTCAACCAAGTGTTTGATTGTCGGAAGGGCAGCACGGATCCGTGTGTCATCTGTGATCTTGCCGTCTTCTAGCGGTACGTTGAAGTCCACACGTGTAAACACGCGTTTTCCTTTTACATCGATATCGCGAATTGATTGCTTATTCATACATTCGTCCTCCGTCTCATACGTATAGTGAGGGGCTCATGCGCCCCTCCAGACTTTTTTCCGCAATAAGAGCGGAGACTGGTATCGTTTCCGCTCTTATTCAATTGCTATTTAATTGCTCGAATTACTTAGCGATTTGTGCGAAGTGTTTGAGTGTACGAACGAGTTGGCTAGTGTAAGACATTTCGTTGTCATACCAAGCAACTGTTTTAACGAGTTGTTTGTCGCCGACTGTAACGACTTTCGTTTGTGTTGCATCGAAGAGTGATCCGTAAGAGATACCAACGATGTCAGAAGAAACGATTTCGTCTTCAGTGTAACCGTAAGATTCGTTAGCAGCTGCTTTCATTGCTGCGTTAACTTCTTCAACTGTTACTTTCTTCTCGAGAACTGTTGTGAGCTCAGTGAGTGAACCTGTAGCAACTGGTACACGTTGTGCTGCACCGTCAAGTTTACCTTGAAGTTCTGGAAGAACAAGACCGATTGCTTTAGCAGCACCAGTTGAGTTAGGAACGATGTTAGCTGCCGCTGCACGTGCACGACGGAAGTCACCTTTAGGGTGTGGAGCGTCGAGTGTGTTTTGGTCGCCAGTGTAAGCGTGGATCGTTGTCATGAGACCTTGAACGATTCCGTACTGATCTTGAAGAACTTTAGCCATAGGCGCGAGACAGTTCGTAGTACATGAAGCACCAGAGATAACTGTTTCAGTTCCGTCAAGAATTTCGTGGTTCGTGTTGAAGACAACTGTTTTCATGTCGCCAGTAGCAGGTGCTGAGATAACGACTTTTTTAGCGCCGGCTTTCAAGTGAAGCTCAGCTTTTTCTTTGTCTGTGAAGAAACCAGTACATTCGAGAACGATGTCAACACCGAGCTCGCCCCATGGGAGTTCTTCTGGGTTGCGGTTAGCAAGTGTTTTGATTTCTTTACCGTTGACGAGGAAGTAACCGTCGTGTACTTCAACTTCTCCGTCGAAACGACCTTGAGTCGTATCATATTTCAAGAGGTGTGCAAGCATTTTAGTGTCTGTAAGGTCATTGATTGCGACTACTTCGATTCCGTCAAACTGAAGAATTTGACGAAGTGCCAAACGTCCGATACGTCCAAATCCATTAATACCAACTTTTACTGCCATGATAATTTTCCTCCTTTTAATGTAAAGCGAGTTATCTATTATTCAAAAGGGGGCTACCCTTTCAAAATCGTTGTTGCTGCCCCTTCATCCGTAATCAGGATGATGTCCGGGGACTGTTTGACATACGCATTGATCGCTTCTGCTTTGGAATGTCCTCCGGCGACAACGATGACGTGTTCGACTTTTTTTAAGTCGTCGAGTTGAAGACCAACCGTCTTCACCCGGTGCACGATCTTTCCGTCCCGATCGAAGTAATAACCAAATGCTTCCGCTACCGCATGTTCCTGTTCAAGCTGTTCCAGTAACTCGGTCGAAGCGCGACGACGTTTTGCCATCGTTTTTGCCTCACCAATTCCATGTACCACGATTGAGGCATCTTTAATCATTTGTAACACATTTTTAATGCTTGGCTCTTCCACCATCTTCACAAACGTTTCCTTGCTGACCATGTCTGGAATGTGCAATAAGTGATAATCACTTTGTGCACGGGATGCCATCCGTGAACAGACCGTATTCGCTTGTAATTCAAGGGTTTCACCTAAGCCGCCACGTGCCGGCACGAATGTCATCGGACGGTTTTCCTTATCGGGCGACATCATCGCCGCGACGGAAGCCATCGTCGTACCTCCTGTGACTGCAATCGTGTTGTGTACAGATGAAGAAAGTTCTCGTTTCAAACGTGCGACCGTCGCACGTCCCATATCGCGTTGCACCCAGAAGGTTTGATCCGAATCTCCTGGTACGATGACGACATCCCGGACACCCAGTTTTTCCTGTAAGGCTTTCGCCATGTCAGAAATACCGGCCAGTTCTGCCATCACGCTGTGCATACTTCGTAAGACGATCCGCCCTTCATCCGTCAAAGACATTCCTTGTGTCGCCACTTCGAGCAATCCCTGCTCTTTCAGGAAGTCCACTTCCCGGCGTAATACCCGTTCCGTCAAGCCGAGGCTTGTTGCCAGGGTCCGCCGGCCAATCGGCTGCATGAGCCGGACATAATGAAGTATGTCGTAACGTGTCTGCATTTCTTCGATCAGATCAGGCACGATTCGTTTTTGGATCTGTACTAACTGCCGAATCATGTATTCCCGCTCCTCTCAAGTTGCTGGACACTTTACGTCCCGCGTGTCATATCTTGTCCCACTTGGTACATCCTCATCATAACAGCCCTCGTACAAGGATTCAAGCCTCGCCCTTTAACTTTTTTCAAGTAAGCGGTTTCTTATCGCCTCTGTCTCGAATTTGCCATAACTCCAAATTTCGGACTGATGCATGACGACAGGAATTTCATATAAAAACCGGAGACTGAGCGCAGCATCTTCTTCAATGTTCACTTCTTCGAATGTCCAATCCGGAAATTCATCGAGCACGAAATCAAGTAAGAAGGCGGCTTCCTCACATAGCGTACATCCGGGACGTGAATACAGTGTTAAGGTCGTGTGTTCTTTTGATGGCATCATTCATTCGCCTCTCGTCGTTTCGTCATGTCGGACCGGGTCAAGTACAGACCCGCCCGATACTTCGCGACTGTCCGTCTTGCGACCCGGATGCCTTCCAGGTCGAGACGGTTGACAATCTGTTGATCCGACAGCGGCGAGGTCGCTTCCTGAATCAATTGTGCGATTCGGGCCTTGATTAAAAAGCTCGATATGCCGCTTTTCGTCTTCGATACAAAAAAATTCTCAAGCTCAAGGGTTCCCTGAACCGTCCGGATCGTTTTGTTGGCAATCGCCCGACCAATCGTCGACGGATGGTATCCCGTTTGTTCGGCGACTTCTTTTTTCGTCAACGGTTCTAAATGAAGTTCCCCTTTGAACCAACGGATTTGCCGCGCAATGATAACGTCCAGAATCGAATGCAAGGTTTTGCGTCGTCGTTCATAGGCACTCAAAAAAGGTGTTGCTTCCTCAAGATCCGTCCAGGACGTATCAAGTGTTAAGCCATACCAGTTGACTTGCACCTGACCGTCGACCCACTCGACATCGGCTTCCGGGATCGTCATCGTGGTCGATGTCGGTAAGAGTGGGGTTTTCGGTAACCGTTCAATCCGTAGCTTCATTTGTTTCCGCTCTGTCCCGTCATTAATCTTTTCCAAGACGTTTGTAAGAGATTGCCCGTCTGACAGATCAGCGACCAAATCAATCAAACGGTCTTCCTCAAGCTCCATGGCATGCAACAGGCGACACTCCGCTTCCGAGCGTGCCGCAATTCCGGTCGGTTCACATTGCTGAAGCAGTTGTCGTGCTTGCTTGATTGTCGACTCCTCACAGTCAAGCAAAACTGCTAATCGTGCGTCGGTCGTTCTGAGTAATCCATCCGCGTCTAAGTACATGATGAGTTGTTCCGCCATATATCCTATTTCCTGTCTGACCGATTCTAAACGTATTTGCTGAAGAAGTTCCGCTTCAAACGAGTCAATCCGGACTGCGACCTGCTCTAAATCCGGCGGAATCATTTTTCTTCCATTATGTTCAGTACGAGTAGCACGACGGATGATTCGATACAATCGTTCCTCGAGTTCTGCCCGCGTCTCTTCCAGCACTGCCAATTGAAACAACTGGGCGGCTGACATCACGAGACGTTGTGCTTGTTCCTGTCTCTGTTCCATCCGTTCTCCTCCCTTTCCCGTTAAAATAGATTCTGCTTCTATTATATAGGATGGACCTTCATTCAATCGTCTCTTACGTTTTGACAAAAAATCAGTAAACTTGAAAATCTAGTATTGCTTTTCTGAAAAAATGTCGGTATACTATTAATTGTTCAGTAATTACATGCACCCGTAGCTCAGGGGATAGAGCACTGGTTTCCGGTACCAGGTGTCGGGAGTTCAAATCTCTCCGGGTGTACCATACTTGAATCTTCAGGCAATGCCGTTTACGGTGTTGCCTTTTTTCTATACTGATATGTTTAGCAGCCACTGTTTCCGGAAAAATACATAAAACCTACAGCGTATCTTTTGACCAATGTTGACCAAAGGATTATGATAAGGACAAGTCGAATATGTGCTACATACCAACCATAAGGAGGCAAAGACTATGTTAATTCCAACAGTCATCGAACAAACCAACCGCGGGGAACGTGCTTACGATATCTATTCACGTTTGCTCAAAGACCGAATCATCCTTCTCGGGAGCGCGATTGACGACAACGTCGCCAACTCAGTCGTTGCCCAGTTACTTTTCCTAGCAGCAGAAGATCCAGATAAAGAAATCTCACTTTACATCAACAGCCCAGGTGGCTCAATCACAGCAGGTATGGCGATTTACGATACGATGAACTTCATCAAACCGCAAGTTTCAACCATCTGTATCGGAATGGCTGCTTCAATGGGTGCATTCTTGCTTCAAGCCGGCGCTAAAGGAAAACGTTTTGCACTTCCAAACGCCGAAATCATGATCCACCAACCACTCGGTGGAACACAAGGTCAAGCATCGGACATCAAAATCCATGCGGAACGCATCATCAAAATGCGTGAACACTTAAACAAAATCATGGCTGAAAACACAGGACAACCACTTGAAGTCATCGAGCGTGATACAGAGCGCGATAACTTCATGTCTGCTCAAGCAGCCGCTGACTATGGTTTAATCGACCGCGTCATGGAACGTGCTTAATCTTCATCTGACCGTCTTCGCAACTTGCGGGGACGGTTTTTTCATGTATACAAAAAAAGACCACTGTCCTTTGCGTCACTCTTCTCAGAACAGACGCGGACAGAGGTCCTATTTTTTAGTCGATCAAATCTGTGATATCAGATACGATATCGTGGTTTTCGCGAATCAATGTGTAGATTCCGTTCGCATGAGGTGAAAGTTCTTCTTCCGCCTGCAATTGTTTCAGGAACAACGATGTCGCAAAGGCGACGAGCGTACTTTTTGGTACACCGATCGTTTTCGCTTTTTTCGTAAGCACTTCATCAAACTTCGCATCAACTGTCAGCGAAATACGTTTTTTCTCATTAGCCATTTCAAAAACTCCTTAATTCGAACATTTAGTTGCATCGACTATATATTATAGTAGACTATGGTTCATCTCGCAAGTTACTCCCTAAAGAGCCCCGGTCATCGACTCCCCGTTTCGGATTTTATCCGCAATTTGATCAATCTTGCGCAATCGATGATTGATCCCGGATTTCGAGATGGAACCACTCTCGACCATCTCACCGAGTTCCTGTAAGGTTACGTCTTGATGTGTCACCCGCAAGATGGCGATTTCTCTTAATTTGTCCGGCAAGACATCAAGTCCGACCGTCCGTTCGAGAAACTTAATGTTCTCGACCTGGCGTAACGCCGCCCCGACGGTTTTGTTGAGGTTCGCCGTCTCACAGTTGACGAGCCGGTTGACCGAATTCCGCATATCTTTTAAAATCCGGACATCCTCAAACCGTAACATCGAATACGTTGCTCCGACGAGCTTAAGAAAATCAGAAATCTTCTCACTTTCCTTGATGTAGAGAATATGTCCTTTTTTCCGTTCAATCGCTTTTGCATTCAAATCAAACTGATTCGTCAGGCTGCGTAAAGCAGCATTATGTTCTTCGTACAGACTGAAGATTTCCAGATGGTACGAAGACGTCGCCGGATTGTTCAACGAGCCTCCGGCTAAAAAGGCACCGCGCAGATAGGCCCGCGCACGCCGTTCGTCGTTGACGATCGAATCACTAATCGAACGGATCATCGTAAACCCTTCCCCTAAAATACCAAGGTCTTGTAAAATCTTATCCGCCTGTTGTTTGACGCGGACGATATAGACATTATTTTTCTTCAGACGCATTTTTTTCCGGACGAGTAAATCCAGATGGACGGCATAGGCGCGTTTGAGCAAGGAATAAATACGGCGGGCAATCGAAGCGTTTTCCGTCGAGATATCCAGTGTCAGTCCACGTCCCAGTCCAAATGAGATTGCTCCATTCATCCGGGCCAAGGCAGCAAGTTCCGCCTTCATTTCATGATCGGTGATCGCGATTTGCGTTAACTCTTTTTTGACTTCTGATGCAAAACTCACGTCAGTTCCTCCTTCCCTTCGAATTGACGCACGCGTCGAATGGATAGAACTTTCCGCATGACGAGGCTTGCGACAGCATCCGAGTCATGACGGATGAAGTGATGGTTATAATCCACGATATCGTCCGCGAGTACTTCAATTCCTGCTTCTTCAAAGCTTGATTCATCATAGGTCACGATGTCGGCATGATCCTTTTGATACTTCCGCAGATAACTGACATCAATCGATTCGTTGTTGACGATGATTGTATCAATCACCCCTTTACCGAGGAATCGTTCCAACACATTCAAGTGATCATTTGCCGTAAAGGCTGTCGTCTCACCCGGTTGCGTCATGACGTTACAAATATAGACGACCGGCGCAAGCGATTGACTGATGGCGTCCCGGATTTCCTCAATCAGGACGTTCGGAATGACACTCGTATAGAGACTGCCGGGACCGAGGACGATGACATCAGCATCAAGAATCGCCTGAATCGCTTCCGGAACCGGACGGACATCCTCTTCCTCGAGGAAAATCCGCTCGATGACTTTGCCGACTTTCGGAATCAGGGATTCCCCTTTGACGATCGTTCCGTCTTCAAACTCGGCGCATAACGTAATCGTCCGTTCCGTCGCCGGATAGACTTTCCCTTCGGCATTCAAGAGTTGTCCCATGACACCGATCGCTTCGACGAAGGAGCCGTTACAGAGCTGCGTCGCTGCCGTCAGCATCAAATTACCGAGTGAGTGCCCGTGCAGACCTTCTCCCGTCTCAAAACGGTACTGCATGATCCGGTCCATCAACGTTTCCGATTTAGACAGCGAGACGATGACGTTCCGGATATCGCCCGGCGGTAACATGTTAAACTCCGTCCGCAGGCGGCCCGAGCTTCCGCCGTCATCCGCGACCGTAACGATGGCCGTGATATCAAGCGGATAGTGTTTTAGTCCGCGCAAGAGAGTCGATAGGCCCGTTCCTCCGCCGATAGCGACGACTTTTCGTTCCCATTTCATTATCTCTCCTCCTTCGCGTGGACATAGTCCCGGTGATTCGTCACGATATGGTATTGGTTCTTAAACTCTTTACTGATCGCTTCAGCAAACGTAATCGACCGGTGTTTTCCACCGGTACAACCGAGCGCCACGACGAGCTGCGATTTTCCTTCCCGCTCATACTGGGGAATCAGGAATTCGAGCATGTCGACGAGCTTTTTATAAAACAGCTTCGCTTCCGGCCACTGCATGACATAAGACGAGACTTCAAGATCGAGACCGGTCTTCGGTCGGAGTTCCGGAATGTAAAACGGGTTCGGCAGGAAACGTAAGTCAAACACGAGATCTGCGTCGAGCGGCAGACCGTGCTTGAAACCAAACGACATGACATTGACGGTGAACGGAATCCGTTCCCCTTCGGTAAACTCTTTTAAGATCCGTTCCTTTAAGGCGAGCGGTTTAATATCACTCGTATCCATCAGCAACTGGGCTTTATCGCGGAATCCTTCGAGCAATGTCCGTTCCCGTTCGATGCCGATCAACGGAGACGCGGTCGGCGCCAACGGATGCGACCGGCGGGATTCTTTATACCGGCGGACGAGTACATCATTGCGGGCATCAAGATACAACATCCGGATTTGCAGATTCGTTTTTTTCAAATCTTCATAAACGACAAAGAAGCTGTCAATGAAATCACGAGCCCGTGTATCGATGGCAACGGCGATTTTCGGACGCACCTGCCCAATCACTTCAATCAATTGTGGCAATAACGTCGGGGGTAGATTGTCGACACAAAAATAGCCCAAGTCTTCAAAGCTGTTCATGGCGACCGTTTTTCCGGCGCCACTCATTCCTGTAATGATGACCAGTTGCGGTTGATTCTGTTCCATCTCTTCGCCCTCCAGACAACAGTTCCGTGTGTATTTTTTACTCTCGTTTCAGTATAACATAAAAAAAGAGCCAGCTTGATGGGAGAGCTTCCCAACCAAGCTGGATCTTGAATTAGACTTGTGATGATTCCTGTAATTGTTCAAGCAACGCTTCGATGTAGTGTTGCGCGTTTTGCGCCGCAATCGAACCATCGTTTGTTGCTGTGACGACTTGACGAAGTGTTTTTTCACGGACGTCGCCGGCTGCAAAAATACCTTTGATGTTCGTTTCCATGCCTTCGTTCGTCACGACATATCCTTGATCGTTTAAGATGCCGAGATCCTGCACATATCCTGTGATCGGGTTCATCCCGATGTAGATGAAGACACCATCAATCGGATACGTCGTCGTTTCCGCTGTTTTCGTATTGATCAATTCCACGCCGCCGACTTTTCCGTTATCTTCGTTGATCTGTTTGACCGTATGGTTCCAGATGAAATCGATTTTCGGATTGTCGAATGCCCGTTTTTGAAGAATTTTTTGAGCGCGTAACTCTTCACGACGGTGAACAATCGTGACTTTTTTCGCGAAGCGTGTCAAGTAGACACCTTCTTCGACAGCCGAGTCACCGCCACCGATGACGAACAGTTCTTTTTCTTTAAAGAACGCACCGTCACAGACCGCACAGTAGGAGACACCGCGTCCGCCGAGTTCTTCCTCGCCCGGCACACCGATTTTCTTGTACTGGGCTCCTGAAGCGATAATGATCGCCCGAGTATGGTAATCCTTGTTGTGTGCGTGAACGGTCTTGAATGCCGGACCGTCTTCGATGCTGCGAACGTCTCCGTACGCATACTCTGCACCAAATGCTTTGGAATGGTCGAACATTTTTTGTGAAAGATCCGGTCCAAGAATGCTGTCATAGCCCGGATAGTTTTCGATGTCTTCCGTGTTGGCCATCTGTCCGCCCGGAATACCGCGTTCAATCATCAAAGTCGAAAGGTTCGCACGTGATGCGTAAAGTGCCGCTGTCATGCCGGCAGGACCGGCACCAATAATGATGACGTCATAAATTTTCTGTTCAGTTTCTGTCATGATTCCACCCCATCTGTATTTTCGTTGTAATTTGAGTATAGGTGAGAATCGTACAAACGTCTAACACTTTGCACGGGCCGGGTTCAAAACGCGTTGATAGGAACGGATCGTCGCTGCGGTATCATCAAATGAAACATGAACGAGTGACGCACAGTCTTCAATCAACATGCCGTCGCGGACATCGTGAAACAGATAGATCAAGGCCGCAGCCGACTGTTCGACCGAATCAAACGTCTCACCGCTCAGGAAGAGTCGGGCAAATCGTTCGTAAAAATCACCTTCGAGGCTCATTCGTTCTTCATCCGAAACAAAACGTTCCGCCAAACGGATCGTCATCAAGGCACGTTGAATCCGAGCATTGATCACTTCGTGCTCCCCGTTCATCTCATGAATGATTTGTTCGGTCAGTAATAAAACGTCCGGATGATCCGTCACTTCCGGCATCATCGATAATGCGAGCTTCGCTTCTTCATCGTTCAGCTTGCCGAGTAACAAGGCCGTAAAAATCCGCGAGACATCATCTTCCGTCTTCAAGGCCTGGATCAAGGCGGAGCGGAACTGGAGGTTATGACGGATGTCGTAAGCTTCCCGTTCTTCCCGCATGCCTTGCGCTTCTTCTGATTGAAGGAACGCAGCCGCTTCTTCGATGTGTCCCGTCTTGAATGCTGAAATCGACAACCAGTGGCCAAACAACGGGTCTCCCCGGTAGCCGCGACGTTCAAGTAACTTCAGTTCTTCGTACGCCAAATCGTGGCGACCGATGATCGCAAGCGTTGAAGCGACCTTATAGCGCGTCTCAAGATTCACAGAGCGGACGTGTTCGAGTTTGTTCGACAAACGGTGTGCTTCTTCATCTTGTCCCATCTCATGCAACAACACGAGCGTGTTACAGAGAGCATGCAGGTTTCCCGGATTTCCATCAAGGACTTGTTCGAGTGAAGCAAACGCACGATCATTTTCACCGAGGTAAAACTCGACGATCGCAAGATTGTTATAGGCCGGCCAAAATGTCGGATACTGGGCAATCAACGACTCCAATGTGTCCTGCGCCGCAAAGAGCATCCCTTTATCGATTTGACGTTGTGCTTGAGCATGTAAACGAATCAATTCATCCTCATCGTCATCTTCCATCTCTTGTTCGAGATCGATTAATTCCACGAGCGCGGCCGATGCCTCTGCGTGTTTCCCGTTTGGTGCACTGGATAAATATTCAAGCGCGTACTTTTTCGCCTCTTCATATAAGGAGACATGCGCGTAGTTATTCGCTAAATAAAACAAGGATTCCGTATTTGACTGGTCGAGCGTCCGCACTTGTTTCAAGACATCATTTGCATGATTGATTTCGCCTGTCTCGAATAAAACACGGGCGTAACGTAAAAGGTAACGGATGTCACTCGGCTGAAGTGTTGTCGCTTCGTCGAGGTGATAGACCGCCTCTTCCAGTCGCCCTTCCCGGTGCGCCTTCCGTCCGCGGAAATAAAAAAGCTCCGCTTGGCGCGTTGTAATCGCAAAGGGGTCTGCTTTGTATTCAGTTAATTCCATCATGATTCAAGCCCCCATAGATCTAAATCTAGTTTCGTAGTTGCAGAGACAAGAATAACCTATCTCGGAAACCGTTGCAACAGAAAAAAACGCCGAGGTTTATCCCCAGCGTTTCGCATAAATCGATTCCAGTTCCTTGTAATTCTCCAAGCATTTTTGTACGAAAGCATCCGTCTCCGGGTTTTGTCCATTCAAACGTTCGACTTCCTTGTCATACGCCTGGCGTAGGCTTTCGGCATAGCTCGGAATCTCACCTTCATAGGCATAGACGACACCGGGGGCGACCGTCACTTTTTCGTGCGGGTGTAAGGCGGTACGGACATGGAAGAGTGGCACGTCGACCTGATTCGGATTGTGCAGATCACCTTGAATCGGGTGTTTCTCGACGGCCAATACCTCGACGACCAACCCTTGCGGACGTTCGGCAAATAATCTTCCGAAATACTTTCCTGTTTTGTACGTAAAGCGGATTTGATTCATCTCGTCCTCTCCTCCTTCTCACATTTTTGTCACATTTCATGCCGGCGGAGCGGCTGACTCGAGACCCGTTCGCCGGGCAGAATATCCCGGTGGACGACGGATCCTGCTCCGACCATCGCGCCGTCCCCGATTGTCACTCCGGGCAAAATCGTCACATTTGCGCCAATCAACACATCATTCCCGATCGTCACGTTCCCGATCCGGTATTCGGTCGTCAAGTATTCGTGACAAAGAATCGTCGTATTAAATCCGATGATCGTATTGGAGCCGATCGTAATCCGTTCCGGGAACATCGTATCCGGCATGACCATCAAAGCGAGTGCCGTCCGGTCACCGATTTTCATCCGTATACACGTCCGGTAGAGGCTGTTCTTGAAACGAAGCGATGGTGAGAACCGGCCGATTGTGATAATCGTAAAACACCACATCACTTTGAAGAACGACACCGTCCGGTACATATGCCAAAGCGGGTTCGTTGCCCCGACGTAATACCGGTCAGTCCGCCGTGGCATTTTCGGCCTCGATCCAGTCACTTAACTGTTCCATCGAATCAATGATTAAGTCCGGCTGCAATGCTTCGAGATACGCACGTCCTTTAATGGCCCAGCCGACAGCAACGGTTTTCAGACCGGCATTTTTCCCGCCGTGGATGTCCGTATCATTGTCGCCGACCATGATCGTTTCTTCCCGGGTCGAACCGAGTAACGCCATCGCCTTTTCAAACGGTTCGACAGCCGGTTTCTCTTCCGTCACATCATCTGCTGCAATGATGGCATCAAACAGATGCGTCAATCCAAACAGTTCGATTCCTTTTAACGCGACGCGGCGACTCTTCGACGTGACGATCGCTAATTTATAACCCTGTTCCTTCAATTTTCGTAATCCGACCAGCACCCCCGGATACTCGAGGACAAGCGCATCATGCATCGCGATGTTGTAACTCCGGTAAAAAGCGACCATCTCTTTCCACTGGTCCGCATCCATTTCCGAAAACGACTTTTCCAGTGTCGGTCCGATGAACGGAAGCAGTTCCGCTTCCGTAAACGTCCGGTCCGGATAGTAATAATCGAGCGTGTGGGCAAAACTTTTTAGAATGAGCGGGTTCGTATCAATCAACGTCCCGTCGAGATCAAATAGAATCGTTTGAATCATCGGTTCATTTCGCCTCCCGTTTTGTTCCGTCCAAATAACGGACAGCATTTTTACGAACGAATAGCATGATCAGACCAAAGACAATCAAACAAATCGAGACGATTTGCGCGGTCCGGAGTCCGCCTCCCATCATCAAACTGTCCGTACGTAAACCTTCGATGTAAAAACGACCAATCGAATACCAAATCAGGTAACCGAGGAACACATAACCGCGGCGCGGGTTGAACTTCATCCGCCAAACGATCAATAAGATGACACCGATTATGTTCCAGATACTTTCATATAAGAACGTCGGAATGTAATAGACACCGTCGATGTACATCTGATTGACGATCCAGTCCGGTAAGTGCAACGTATCCTGCAGGAATGTCCATGTCGTTTCTCCGCCGTGGGCTTCCTGGTTAAAGAAGTTCCCCCAGCGTCCGACCGCTTGTCCGAATAACAGCGACGGCGCCAAAATATCAGCAATTTGCCAAAACGAGATGTTTTTCTTGCGCGTATAAATCAGAACGGTCAAAATCGCACCGATGATCGCACCATGAATCGCAATCCCGCCCTGGCGGATGTTGATGATTTGATCAAGATTCTGACCATAATAATCCCATTCAAACGCGACATAATAAATACGGGCACAGATGATACTGATCGGAATCGACCAGATGACAACGTCGACGGCATACTCTTCGTTAAAGCCAATCCGTTTGGATTCAAAAATCGCAATCATCAGACCGACGACAGCGCCAAGCGCGATGACGATCCCGTACCAGTAAATCGGAATCGGGCCCAGTTCGATGGCTACCCGATCAAACGTCGGTTGGACACTCGCTAATGTTCCCATCAAAGACCACCGTTCCCATCTTCAATCGCTTGCGCGAGACGTCCCGCAAACTCTTCTGCTGTGTTGATGCCCATATTTTTCAGACGGTAGTTCATCGCGGCTACCTCGATAATGACGGCTAAGTTTCGTCCGGGACGAACCGGAATCGTCAAGAACGGGATTTCCGTATCGATGATTTGCAGTGTTTCCTGGTCCAGTCCTACCCGATCGTAGACTTTCGCCTGATCCCAAATTTCCAAATTACAGACGAGGCTGATTTTCTTGTGCGAACGAACGGCACCGGCACCGAATAACGTCATGACATCGATGATGCCGATTCCGCGGATTTCAAGCAGATGCTGAATCAATTTCGGAGCCGTCCCGACAAGGATTCCGTCACCGGTTTGACGAATCTCAACCGAATCATCGGCGACCAAACGATGTCCCCGTTTGACGAGTTCAAGTGCCGTCTCGGATTTCCCGACGCCGCTTGCCCCTTTGATGAAGACACCGACGCCGTATATGTCGACGAGCACGCCGTGCATCGCGGTCGTTGGTGCCAGTTCCGCTTCGAGGAAGTTCGTGATTTGCGATTCGACCGATGTCGTATGTCCCTTCGTCGTCAAAAGCGGGACGTTCGTTTCGTCCGCTGCTTTGACGATCGCTTCAGGCACATCAAAACCACGTGTAATCAATATTCCCGGTGTTTCATCCGTACAGAGAACATTCGCCCGTTCGAGCTGTTCTTCATACGTCAAGTTGTTGAAAAACGTCAATTCCGTTTTTCCGAGAATCTGGAGACGTTCTGCTGGATAATAGGCATAATACCCGGCGAGGACAAGACCCGGTCGACAAAGATCAGCCGTCAGAATCGGACGGTGTAAGCCCTCTTCTCCGGTGACGATTTTTAAATTGAATTGCTTTACGATTTCAGCTGTTCGCACTTTTGGTTGCACGCTCAATCAGCCCCTTTCACTTGAAGTATTGTACCATATTTTTACGGAAATCAAGGAATTCGATTAGAAGTGGACGATCTTGGGAATGGATTACAGATAACATAAAAAGGAGGGATATTATGATGGACGCTTCAGGCAGTGGCATAGGTTTCATCATCATCATGATTTTATTCGGTATTCTTGCCATCGTCGGCTTTGTTTACCTTATCATCGCACTGATCGACATGTGGAAAGCTTACTCGCGCAATCAGGATCAAACAGCATTACTGTTCTTCATCATCTCGATTATCGGAATCTTTATCAGCGGTTCATTTATCTCGTACATTTTGGCTATCATTTTCTATTGGAACCGCTCACGCCGGAAGAGTTGGATGGGAATCGGATTGATCGTTCTTTCGATCGTCCTCGGCATCATCGGTGTCATCGCATTGCTCTCGTTTGGTTATGACATGAACAATTTCGAAAACATGAATTTTGACGATCCGATGATGGATCAGGATTACGATTATTAATGAGTATCACTTTTTGACTCGGCGACTCCCTATCCTTTGATAGCGGGTCGTCTTTTTTCGGCAAAAAAATCCCTGCCTCCCGATTGATTCAGGGGCAGGGATCACTTTATAGGGTTTGAGGGCTCAAATGAACACCGTGTGTGACTGAAATCGTACCCGTCTTCGTATCGGCAGCGACTTCAATCTTTGGCGTCCGTCCACGACCTGACAGGAAGTGGAGTTTCCGGTTGACGACTTCTTTTTGATCACGAATCAATTCCATCTCATCCAGGTTACAGTTCAATCCGCCAAAGTTCGTTTCCAGTTCACCGTAGACTTCCGCACCATGCGGTAACATCAAGGCGATACTTCCCGCAAGCGATGAGGCCTGAATCTTCGCATCCTGAACCGTCTTCAGTTCACACCGGACGTTTCCGTTCGCCGTCTTCAGCTCAGACCGTTCAAATACACCGGTTGCGATGATTTGACCATTGGCTGTCTTCGCTTTTAACGACTTGATTTCCGATTCTTCGATTTCAATCGAACCGTTGGCTGTTGATGTCTTCACTTCTTCACTGAACAGGTCGCGGACATGGATCCGTCCGTTTGCTGTCATCAGTTGCACCGACGTCGCATCGAGTGACGATAACGTCACTTCCCCGTTTAACGTCTGCAAGATCAATGATTCATAGTGACGGCGCGGAATCTTCAAATGAACCGTCGCCCGAACACGTTTATCTTTTAAACGAATCGATAACGTATTCGCAGAGACAGAGTGCTGAAGTGCTGCTTGCAGTTGCTCCAGTGCCTGTTCTTCGTTAACTTGACGGAGCGGGCGACCGGTAACGGTCAACTCACACTCTTCCAGGTCACCGGGCTCAACGATGGCATTGGCATTAAATAAATCCAAATGAATCGTCTCACCACTGAACGGGAATTGTTTGACGTACGTGACGTTCGGTCCGGATGTTTGGTTGAGTGACAAGTCACTCTCTTTGATCCGGTTGACGAGGCCGTCAAAAGCTGACATGACCTTTGTTGTCAAAGAATCGACCGTATAATGATCGACCCGGTCGTATTGTTCCGGTTCATCCACATATTTATGCTGACTTGCCGACGACGGGTTCTGATCGATTGCTTCAAGCCGTTCGAGTTTGTCGAGCGCTTCGTCAATCGTCAGCTTTCCTTCTTTCACCTGTTCAAGTATCAGTTGGCGCATATCTTGCTTCATCAATATTTCCCTCCTCTGATCTGGTACACGTTAATCGATGTGACTTGCTTATTTACTTCGTTCTACTTTCCTTACTTCCCTTTTTACGATTCCTGAATCAAAAAAGTTTCACGATTCGATTCGGGCAGCGTCTCGTTCAAGAACAGGAGCGAGGTAATGACCTGTATAGGATTCCTTGACTGCTGCGATTTCTTCCGGTGTTCCGGTCGCGACAATCTTCCCGCCACCGTCTCCGCCCTCTGGTCCGAGATCGATCAAATAGTCGGCTGTTTTGATGACATCCAGGTTGTGTTCGATGACGAGCACCGTGTCTCCGTTGTCGACGAGTCGTTGCAAGACTTTCAGCAACCGGGCGATATCGTGGACGTGCAGCCCTGTCGTCGGTTCATCGAGAATATAAATCGTTTTCCCGGTCGACCGTTTATGCAGTTCCGATGCCAGCTTGACCCGTTGTGCTTCTCCGCCGGACAGTTCCGTCGCCGGTTGTCCGAGACGCATGTACGTCAGACCAACGTCGGCAATCGTCTGCAGTTTGCGGCTGATTTTCGGAATCTTTTCAAAGAATTCCAACGCATCTTCGACTGTCATCTCAAGGACATCAGCAATCGTCTTGCCTTTATATTTCACTTCCAGGGTTTCACGGTTGTAGCGTTTCCCGTGACAGATTTCACACGGCACGTAAACATCCGGCAGGAAGTGCATCTCGATCTTGATGATTCCGTCGCCGCGGCAGGCTTCACAACGTCCGCCTTTGATATTGAAACTGAAACGGCCTTTTTTGTAACCGCGGAGTTTTGCTTCATTCGTCGACGCAAAGACATCACGGATATCGTCAAAGACACCGGTGTAGGTTGCCGGATTCGAACGCGGTGTCCGACCGATCGGAGACTGGTCGATATCGATGACTTTATCGATTTGATCGAGTCCGGAAATGCCTTTGTGCGCGCCCGGTTTTTCTTTCGCCCGGTTCATCTCATGGGCAATCGTCTTGTAGAGAATCTCATTGATCAATGTCGATTTTCCGGAACCGGATACTCCGGTCACGGCAACGAACAAACCAAGTGGAATGTCGACATCGACGTTTTTCAAATTGTTTTCCGATGCTTTATGAATCCGTAAGGCCCGACCGTCCGGTTGTTTCCGTTCAGACGGCACCGGAATGAACTTCTTGCCGGAGAGGTATTGTCCCGTCAACGAGTTCGGATCCTGCATCAATTCTTCCGGACGTCCCGCTGCCGTGACGAATCCGCCGTGATCGCCGGCTCCCGGTCCGATATCAATCAGGTAATCCGCCGCCATCATCGTATCTTCATCGTGTTCGACGACAATCAACGTATTCCCGAGATCGCGCATCGTCTTCAATGTATTGATCAGGCGGTCGTTATCGCGTTGGTGGAGTCCGATTGACGGTTCATCGAGGACGTAGAGAACGCCTGTCAAACGCGATCCGATTTGCGTCGCAAGACGAATCCGTTGCGCTTCCCCACCGGATAATGTTCCGGCAGCACGCGAGATTGTCAGATAATCCAAACCAACGTTTTCGAGGAACGACGACCGTTCATGAATTTCGCGGACGATCATCCGTGAAATTGTCTGATCCTTTTCTGATAATTTACTTGGTAACTCTTCAAACCAGACGACTGCTTGTTTGACGGACATCTTCGTTACGTCACCGATGTGAATCCCTGACACTTTGACCGCAAGTGATTCGCGTTTCAAGCGGTGTCCTTTACACGTCGGACAAGCTTTTTTCGCCATATATCCTTCCATCTGTTCACGGATGTAGTCCGATGACGTCTCTTTGAAGCGGCGTTGCAGGTTATTCAAGACGCCTTCAAAAAATAACGATGTATTCCGAACCATCCCGAAGTCATTTTCATAGCGGAACTGAATCTCTTCCTTACTGCTACCATTTAATACAATATCGCGGTGTTCTTCCGACAACTGTTCGAACGGCGTATCCATATCGATGTTGAAGTGACTGCAGACCGCTGCCAACAGCTGCGGATAATACTGTGAACTGGTCGGTTCCCAGGCAATGATTGCCCCTTCGTTGAGCGATTTATCCGGATGCGGCACGACGAGATCGACATCAACTTCCAGTTTCGTTCCGAGACCGTCGCATGACGTACAGGCACCAAACGGTGAGTTGAACGAGAACATCCGTGGTTCAAGTTCACCGATGGAGAAGCCGCAGATCGGGCAGGCATGGTGTTCGCTGAACAACAGTTCGTTCCCATCCATCGTATCTACGATGACGCGGCCGTCGGCAAGACGGAGTGCCGTCTCAAGAGAATCGGCGAGGCGGGCTTCGACGTCCGGACGGACAACGACCCGGTCGACGACGACTTCAATCGAGTGTTTTTTATTTTTCTCGAGTTCGATGTCATCCGTCAAATCAATCGTTTCTCCATCGACACGGACGCGGACGAAACCTTCTTTTTTCAAATCTTCGAAGACTTTGACATGAGCGCCTTTTCGTCCGGAAATGATCGGCGCGAGAATTTGCAGACGGCTGCGTTCCGGCAGTTCCATCACTTGGTCGACCATCTGACTGATCGTCTGGCTCGAAATTTCAATGCCGTGATTCGGACAGATTGGTTTCCCGATCCGTGCATAGAGCAGGCGGAGATAGTCATAGATTTCCGTGACCGTCCCGACAGTCGAACGCGGGTTTTTACTCGTCGTCTTTTGGTCGATTGAAATGGCCGGACTAAGTCCTTCAATCGCATCGACATCCGGTTTGTCCATCTGACCTAAAAACTGACGGGCGTAAGCGGACAGACTTTCGACATAACGCCGTTGTCCTTCCGCATAAATCGTGTCGAAAGCGAGCGATGATTTCCCCGATCCTGATAAGCCCGTCAGAACGACGAGCTGATCGCGCGGGATTTCAACATCGATGTTTTGTAAGTTATTGACGCGAGCGCCCTTGATGATGATCTTGTTCTTTTTTTCTGCCAACTTAGGCACCTGCTTTCAATTCTAAGATAAGGTCACGCAATTCTGCTGCCCGTTCAAACTGCATATCTTTCGCCGCTTGACGCATCTCTTGATCGAGTTGTTCGAGCAATGTTTCGCGCTCCGGTTTTTTCAATTTGTTGAACTTCTCGAGTTTTTCGACGGTATCATCATTCTCAATCGTCGTACTGATGACACCCCGGACATCTTTTTGAATCGTTTTCGGCGTAATACCGTGTTCTTTATTAAAGGCGAGCTGAATGTTGCGCCGCCGTTCCGTTTCATCAATGGCCCGCTGCATCGAGTCGGTCATCTTATCGGCAAAGAGAATGACGTGTCCCTCCGAGTTCCTTGCGGCCCGGCCGATCGTCTGAATCAGCGACCGTTCCGACCGCAGGAATCCTTCTTTATCGGCATCGAGAATCGTTACGAGCGAGACTTCCGGAATATCAAGTCCTTCCCGCAACAGGTTAATCCCGACAAGGACATCGTATTTGCCGAGCCGCAGATCGCGGATGATTTCAATCCGTTCGAGGGTCTTGATTTCCGAGTGCATATAGTTGACCTTGACGCCATGTTCTTTCAGGTAGTCCGTCAAGTCTTCCGACATTTTTTTCGTCAGCGTCGTCACGAGAACCCGTTCATTTTTCGCGACACGCTCACGGATGTTATCCATCAAGTAGTCGATTTGTCCCGTGATCGGATGAATCTCGATCGTCGGGTCGACCAGTCCGGTTGGCCGGATGATCTGTTCGACCATCTCTTTTGTATGTTCGATTTCGTAAGGACCCGGTGTCGCCGAGATATAGATCGCCTGGCTGACCTTCTCTTCGAACTCCTCGAACCGGAGCGGTCGGTTATCCTTCGCCGACGGCAGACGGAAACCGTGATCGACGAGGACTTGTTTCCGCGCCTGGTCCCCGTTATACATACCGCGGATTTGCGGCAATGTGACGTGCGACTCATCGGCAACGAGTAAGAAGTCTTTCGGGAAATAGTCGATCAGCGTATACGGTGTCGAGCCCGGTGGCATTAAGTTCAAGTGACGGGAATAGTTTTCAATCCCGGAACAGTAGCCCATTTCACGCATCATCTCGAGATCGTAGTTCGTCCGTTGTTCGAGACGCTGGGCTTCAAGCAACATGCCGTCTTCACGCATCTTCGCGAGTTGCGTTTCGAGCTCAGCCTCAATGTTCGTAATCGCTTTTTGCAGACGGGTATCCCCCGTCACGAAGTGGGATGCCGGGAAAATCGAAATGTGTTCCCGGTCGGCAATGATTTCCCCTGTCAATGGATCCATATCACGAATCCGTTCAATCTCATCTCCGAAAAATTCGATCCGGACACACTGTTCATCGCGGGACGCCGGGAAGATTTCAACAACATCACCCCGAACACGGAACCGCCCGCGCTGGAAGTCGATATCATTTCGTTCATATTGAATGTCGATCAGACGACGCAACATCTCGTTTCGTCCCATCTCGTTTCCGACACGCAACGACAGCACGTGGTTGTTGTACTCTTCCGGATTACCGAGACCATAGATACACGACACCGACGCGACAATCAGGACGTCTTCCCGTTCGAACAAGGAAGATGTCGCCGAGTGACGCAGCTTGTCAATCTCATCGTTGATCGATGAATCTTTTTCGATGAACGTATCCGTCGACGGCACATAGGCTTCCGGTTGGTAGTAATCATAAAAGCTGACGAAATATTCGACCGCGTTATTTGGGAAGAACTCTTTGAACTCCGAATACAGCTGACCGGCAAGCGTCTTATTGTGTGCCAAGACCAGCGTCGGCTTCTTAATCTCTTTGATGACGTTCGAGACGGTAAAGGTTTTCCCTGTCCCTGTCGCGCCGAGCAACGTCTGATGGCGTTCACCTTTCTTGACGCCTGCAATCAATTTTTTAATCGCTTCCGGCTGATCGCCACCCGGTTCAAATGGTGATACTAACTCAAAATCCATCGTATTCTTCCCCCTCATCCAGTTCACAAAATCTATTTTTATTGTACCACTTTACGAACAAACATTCGACTTTGAAGTGCTCCTCTTAGAAGTTACCCGTTTTTCGCCAAAAGAAAAAGTCCAGCCCGTAGGCTGAACTGTTTTTTGAGCTGGATTTTGATTTTGAATCACTGAAGCGTCCGGATTTTCGTCCGTTTATTACCGGGCTCACTGACGAACAAAATCCCGAGATCGTGATGATCCTGTTCATAAAAGGCCCGCTGTGCGAACCGGACGTCTCCGTTATGGTTCATGACTTCGAGACGCAGGTACGGTTTATGTTTTTGAATCGCTTCATAAAATGATTTCTCCGACTCGACGAACTCCCCGTTGACTTTATAGATTGCTTCACCCGGAACAAGCCCCATCTCGGAAGCCGGTTTCTCCGGTAATGTGCCGAGAATGACGACGCCACGTTTACCGTTCAGGAACAACGGGGTCTGGGACCGGTTAAGTCGTTTCGTCCGCTGATGCAGAATCAGGTGAATAATGAGCAGGACCGGCAACCCGTACAACCAGATGTCCTGTCCGGTCAGGAATGCGCCTACTGCGAGCACGACGGACAACAAGAACGTAATCAGCCGCCCTTGGATCAGGGGACGGATCAGCTGGTCCGGCAACTGGCCGGTAAAGAGGAAACTGAAGCCGATCGGCAGGAACAAGACAATCGGAACGAACTCCGGAAACGACCATTGCGGGATCAATGCTTCGAAACTGCTTCCCGGCACGAAGACGATGAGCGGAATCAGCCACAGTTTGTTGGACGACAGCCCGCCGATGTAACGTCCCCGTTTCGATAAGACGAGCGAAGGCGATAAATTCTTTTTCCCCCGCCAGATCAGCAACAGCAATTCGGCGCCTAACGACAGGGCCGCAAGCAGCATCCAATCGCTGACGCTGACATCACGGAGACCGTCAATCCGGTCACTCGCCATGAACCAGGTGAGACCTGCCAGGATGACAAGCGGTCCGAGCGGTAAATTGAATCGGATGATACCCGTCAACAAAATCAAAAACGTCAACACCATGAAGGCGATCAGAAACTCTGACGAGACCGTCAATGTCAGACTTACACTGATGACGGATAAGACAAGACCAACGACGAAGCCTGGAATAAGCGTTTCGAAGACATCGGTCCGCTTGCTACGCGTGCGTGACCGGAACAGATTCCGTTCGCGTTTGATACGTCGCATACTGAGTAAAAAACTGACTAGAATTGCTAACCACAAGATTGGACTAGCGAAGAGACTAATCACTGTCCAACCGAATCCATCGAGTAATTCCACGCTCATTCAGACCTCTTTCTGTGAGTTATTGTGCCGCGACGTCCAGCGCTTTGATGCGCTGAACATCATTTTTTTCATCTTCCAGTTTCTTCAGGAGACGGGTTTCCATTTCGGACGCCGTCACTTGATCGATTTTACCGGTCACTTCGAGTTTCGCTTCTTTTTGAAGACGCTCGACGGCCTGCTTCATCGTATCGCCATAGTAACCGTCCTGCCCTTTTGGATCGAAGCCGATTGCTTCGAGGACCAGGTGCGCGTTTTCGACGGCTTTGCCGTAATCCCCAGTCGCAAGTGTCTTGTCATCGGTTAGAATCTTCGTCACATTAAAGTAATCTGGCTGCTTGACTTCGACCGTCGGCTTGACCCCTTTTTTATGAATCCAGTTTCCGTCCGGAGTCAGCCATTTGTTCGTCGTCAGCTTCAAATCACTGCCGTCTTTTAAATCATAGGCACTTTGGACGATTCCTTTCCCGAATGACTTCGTTCCGACCACTTCCGCACCGGCGCCTTCTTTGAGACCGGCAGCCAGAATTTCCGAAGCTGAGGCCGATCCGCTGTCTTCGAGGACAACAAGCTTATAAGGTTTCTTCTCGTCCGCTTTCCCGAATTCCTGCGTCCGCTCCCCTTTGTTGTCCTCTACCTGGAAAATCGGTGTCTCTTTCGGAATGAACGGCGCAATCATTTGCGAGACGGCCGTCAGCAGGCCGCCCGGATTTCCCCTGACATCGATGACAAGTCCATCAATGTTTTTCTCCTCGAGCGCTGCGAGTTGTTCCTCGAACTCTTTTGCCGTCGGATCCGAGAATTGTGTCACCTGCAGGACACCAATCGTCTTGCCATTAACTTTTTCCGTCTTCGAATAGACGGTTTCAATCGGAATCGTATCGCGGACGATCGAAATCTTCATCGGATCCTGTCCGCCGCGTTGAATCGTCAAGACGACTTTCGTCCCTTTTTCGCCGCGGATTTTCTTGACCGCTTGATCCGTTTTCTGTCCTTTTGTTGATTTACCGTCGATTTCTAAAATAATATCCCCCGGTTTGATACCGGCTTTTTCAGCGGGCGATCCCTTGATCGGTGAGACGATGACAATCGATTCGCCTTTTTGTTCGAGCGTCGCACCGATGCCTTCGAATGAAGACGACAAATTCGTGTTGAACGATGCCGTTTCCGATTCGTCCATATAGACGGAATAGGGATCTTCGAGGACTTCCGTCATTCCCGTCAGTGCCCCTTCGAGCAACTCCTGATCCGTCACGTCCTCGAGATAATTTTGGGAAATCATCTGTCTGACCTGATCAATCTTTTTCCAATCTCCCGTTGCGTTAGACGAAGAACTCGTCGCCACTGAATCCGTTCCACCTGCCGCTAACATCCCGACAGCCCCTGCTCCAAGACCCAAACCAAACGTACTGACCGCTATGACGGCCGTTGTCGATTTTTTCACGCGTAATTCCTCGTTTCTGGTGTAAACCTGCTATTTTTTTCAGTATAGCAAAAAAAGATAGGTTACCCTATCTTTTCGTCAGTCGCTCGTTGAAGTTATAAGATGTACGGTGCCGGATCAACCGCATTTGGTTGCCCGACAGCCCACTCGCCGCGATGGATCTCAAAGTGGAGATGCGGTCCTGTCGACCAGCCGGTTGAACCGAGTTTGCCGACGATATCCCCCGGCATGACTGTTTGTCCCGCCTTGACCGAAACCGAATCGAGATGGCCGTAAACAGTCGTCCAGACTTTTCCGTCAATCAGGTGTGTAATCATGACGACATTTCCATAGCCGGTCGCACTTCCGGCGCGGAGGACAATCCCCCCTGCCGCTGCTTTAATCAAGGTTCCTTTAGCATTAACGAGATCCAGTCCGGTATGCCGTTCCGATTTTCCGGTCAACGGATTGTTGCGGGGACCGAACGGGGACGAGACGTAGCCGGTGACAGGCAATAGGAAAGGCTTTACGATCGTGCCCGGTTCCGATGTCTCCGATTGGGCAGAAGGTGTTTCCGTCACCGGTTCCGAAGCCGTCGGCGGACGGGACGTTGGTTGATTTTGTTCTTGCTGTTCTTTTTCTGCTTTTGCTTCCTGTTCTGCCTGCCGCTCGGCTTCTGCTGCTGCCTCTGCTTCCCGGGCAGCGGCCGCTCTTTGCGCCCGTAGTTCGGCCGCCCGCAATTCTTCCAACTGACGGCTGATCAGACGTTGCTGGTCTTCAAGGATTGCAGCTTCTTCCGCTTTCGTGAACTGTTCCTGTTGTAACTGTTCGACCTGACTGTTCAACCGGACAACCAACGTCCGTTTGACTTCTGATTCCGCGATGATCCGGGTCTGCAAAATCAACAGCTTCCGCTGCTCTTTTTTTAATTGTCCGAGTACCAGTTCCTGCTCGGACCGTTGTTCGGTTAACTGTTTGACGTTCGCCTGGTATGTCTGCAGGACACCGTCGTCCTGCTTGATGATTTCGCTGACAGTACTGAAACGTGAAATCAAATCCCCGAAATCCTTGGCATCGAGCAATACTTCGATGTATTTGACATCCCCATCCCGTTGGACGGACCGCAACCGGTCCCCGATCAATTTTTCCTGTGTCCGGAGTTTGGATTCCGTTTGACCGACGGCACGGGTGACGATCGCCAGTTCCTCTTTGGCAACAGAAACAGCCGCCTGTTGATCCGCAATCTTACTCGCTAAATCTTCCAGACGGCTGTTGACTTCATCAAGACGCACTTTCGCTTCCTTGCGCTCCTGTTTCGTCAAGACTAACTTCTCCGATGTCTGATTCTGCGATTGTTCCGTCTCTTGCAGACGGGACTCGACCTCCTGTTGTTCCTTCAACAAATCTTCCTTGGACGTTGCCTGAACGGATACACTTGAACCAATTAATGCCAAGCTTAGGACGGTAGAACAGAATCGGACCTTCATGAGAAGCATCTCTCCTCTATCTTTTATTTGATTTTCAGAATTTAAATCTTCAAGAAACGGCCAAGTGACGTCGTTGATCCCCATACACCGATGAAGGCACCGAGCGCCAGCAGGATGACGGAAACCTGAATCGACAGTTCACCCGGTGGAATCAAGGTGAAGATCGAGGCATTCAATGATACGAGCTGTGGTTGCAACGCATTGTACGTCACTTCGTATCCGAAGTAGACGACGGCAATCGGGATTAAGGCCCCGAGGACACCCATCAACAGTCCTTCAATGAAGAACGGTGCACGAATGAAGCCGTTTTTTGCACCAACGAGTCGCATGATTTCAATCTCACGGCGACGTGAGAAAATCGTGACCTTGATCGTATTCGAAATGAGGAACATCGCCATGAATGTCAAACCGACAATCAGGATGATTCCGCCGATCCGAACCCCTTCAAGGAAGTTGAACATCTTCTCAACATAATCTTCGCCATATTCGACACTATCTATATTTTCCATTTTTTTGACGGTATTTGCAATAGTTTCTGTCTCATTTGGTGAAGTCGCCTTGACGATATACCGGTCGTGGAGCGGATTATCCTTCTCAACCGACTGGTAGGCTTGTGATCCTTCGCCAAGCTGTTCCTTGAAGCGGTCCAGTTCTTCTTCTTTTGAGCTGTAACGAACAGATTCAACACCCGGCATCTGTTCTAGTTTTTTTCCAACTGCATCGATTTTTGCCTGATCGGACTCTCGTTCGACGAACACTTGAATTTCGACGTCTTTTTCGACGTTATCGGAAATCTTGTTGACGTTGAACATGACCATCGCAAAAATCCCGACGAGTAATAAGGTCACGGTAACGGCACTGACGGAAGCGAATGTCATCCAGCCGTTTCGGACGAGACCTTTTGCCCCTTCCCGTAAATGACGGAATCCATTAAACTTCATAGCCGTACATTCCTTTCTCTTCGTCTCGGACGATTTTTCCACCGTCAATTGCGAGGACGCGATGACGCATCTTATTGACGATATCTCGGTTGTGGGTCGCCATTACGACCGTTGTCCCACGGCGATAAATCTCTTCAAATACTTCCATGATCTCCCATGCTGTATCCGGGTCGAGGTTTCCTGTCGGCTCATCGGCGATGACGAGTGACGGACGATTGACAATGGCTCTCGCGATCGAGATCCGTTGTTGTTCTCCACCGGATAATTCATCTGGATAGTTTCGTTCCTTGTGCTTCAGCTTCACGAGATCGAGTACTTCAAGCACTTTCTTACGGATTTGCGAGCGGTCTTCCCCGACGACTTCAAGGGCGAACGCGACGTTTTCATAAACCGTCAAGGACGGGAGTAGTTTAAAGTCTTGGAAGATGACGCCGATTTGGCGACGAAGTTCGGGGATCTGGCGGTTTTTTAACTTACCTACTTCAATTCCTTTAAATAAAAACGAACCGCTTGTCGGCCGTTCTTCGCGATACATCATTTTCATGAATGTCGATTTCCCGGCTCCAGATGGACCAACGATATAGACGAATTCGCCTTGGTTGATCGTCAAGTTGACTTCACGAAGTGCCGTGACACCGTTCGGATAAATTTTGCTGACTTGTTGCATCTTGATCACTTGCTTCACATCCTTACTTGATTACTGATGGTGATCAGATAGGTCTTAACGCCTACCGAACCCCATTATAACAGGCAACAATTTTTAAGCACATTACAATCAAATGTCATTTCCGGCTGATTTACATAAAAAAAGGGAGCCGGACAGCGAACATTTGTCATGTTCGTCATCTCTAGCCCCATACTATCACATAATTATTTTTTGTCAGCTAACCAATCCGCAACGGCGACGATTTCTTTATCGTCTTTCAGGATACCGGCCGGCATTTGCCCTTTACCGTTTTTGATGATTTCCTGAATTTCTTCCGAAGAATATTTCGCTCCGACTTTCGTCAAGTTCGGTCCGACATTTCCCTCGAGATTATTCCCGTGACACGAAGCACAGTTGTTGGCGAAGATTTTTTCAGCGTCAACCGCTGTTTCTGTTTTTGACGAATCATCGCTCATCGTCGATTCGTCTTTTGATGTATCAGACGAACTTGAATCGTCACTGCCGCATGCACCGAGTACAAGCGTCGCGCCGAGTCCGGCTGCGAGTAAAAGGTTTTTCAGTTTCATCCGTATATCCCCCTTAGTAAGTACCAAATAACGTCGTTTGTTATTAGAGTATAACCGTTATCGCTACTTTTTAAGCGTGATTTCACAAAAACTTCACGAATAACAAACGATTACGGCACATTCCGGTACCGTTTATCATCTGAAAAACCAAGTCCCAGCACTTCATGGGCTTCACTGACGACCAAAAAGGCTGTCGGATCGATGTGCTTGACGATTTCCTTTAACGTCGTGATTTCCCCCTGCCGGACGACGACCATCAACATCGGTTTGCGTGTCCGTGTGAAGGCACCGGCGGCTTCGATTTCCGTCGCTCCCCGGTCAAGCGTTTGGAAAATCTCTTTGACAAGCGCTTCCCGTTGATCCGAGATGATATACGCCAGTTTGTCATTCGTGATACCGAGTTGCACGACATCAATCATCTTGATCGTAATGAACAAGGCGACGAGGGCATACAAGCCGATTTCAAGCGAGAAAATGATCGCAGCACTGATGACGATCGTTCCGTCGAGCATGGCGATGCAGAAATGGAGCGGAATTTTCGTGAAGCGGTGCAGAATCTGGGCAATCAAGTCCATCCCGCCGGTCGAGGCGCGGGCTTTAAAAATCAGACCGAGACCGATTCCGACACCGGCTCCACCGAAGATGGCAGCAAGCATCGGATTCATCGTCGCTGCCGGTACGTCAAACCGTTCATAAACCAGGATGACGACCGGTAAAAAGATCGAGCCGACCAGTGATTTGACGCCAAATCCCATCCCGAGAATCATCCAGCCGATTGCGAGCAGGACAATGTTGGCAATCAATTGAAACAAGCCCGGTGAAATCCCGAACAGATCGTTTAAGACGATCGACAGACCGCTGACGCCTCCGGAGGCCAACTGGTTCGGTGCCAAAAATAAACTGAAGGCACTGGCGACGAACACAGAACCGAGTAATAAATAAATATAGTCGCGAACGACTTCCTGACGTGTTGATGTCATAACGTTACATTTCCCCTTATATAAGTTCTACAACCCGTTTTTCATTTTAGCGGAAAAACAGAGGAGCGACTAGAAGGGCTGAGCAACTCGCAGTGGTTCTCTTATACCGCACTAAAGGGTTTCGAGTACCGGACGACACCACGAATCCCTTTTAACGCCTGTCGCTCGAGCGGCATGACGAGAAAGACGTCCGTCGGTACCGGGAATGGCGCTTCGATACCGTAATCGACGGCCCGCTCGAATCCGAACTGTGGATAATAACTGTCATGACCGAGGACGACGATATGCGATTCACCGGCTTCCCGGGCATCTTCAATCACTTGACGGATCAGTTCCGACCCGATGCCTTTCCTTTGCCAGTGCGGTTTGACACCGACCGGTGCGAGTGCGAGCGACGGGATGTCTTCGATGTAAATCCGGCTCAGTAAGACATGTCCGACAATCTCTCCCTTGTCCGTGACGGCGACGCGGCTGTAGTGCGGGAGTGACGCCTCGTCTTCCCGTAACGCTTCGACAAGATCGGCTTCCGTCCGCTGACCAAACGCGGCTTGATGGACAAGCCGGATTCCGGCCGCGTCTTTGAATATTTCTGTACGAATCTGCATCTGTTTCGCCTCCTGAATCGATTATTAGAAAAAAACCGCCGACACAAAGGCCGGCGGGATATAAACTTACATATTCATTAAGCGCAGGTACGCATCGATGAAGCCCATGATGTCTCCATCCATTGCCCCTTGCGTATTCCCGACTTCGTAGTTCGTCCGGTGATCCTTGACCATGCTGTATGGGTGGAAGACGTACGAACGAATCTGGCTGCCCCACGCGATGTCTGATTTTTCACCGCGGATTTCGTCGAGTTTCTTTTGCTTCTCTTCGATTTCACGTTGGTAGAGTTTTGCTTTCAACATCTTCATTGCCGCTTCACGGTTCTTGATTTGCGACCGTTCCTGCTGACATGACACGACGACGCCTGTCGGGATGTGTGTGATCCGAACGGCAGAGTCCGTCGTATTGATGTGCTGTCCACCGGCACCGGATGCCCGGTACGTATCGACACGTAAATCTTCCGTGCGGATATCGATATCGATGTCATCGTTGAATTCCGGCATGACGTCACACGACACGAACGACGTATGGCGACGGCCTGACGAATCAAACGGTGAAATCCGGACAAGACGGTGAATCCCTTTTTCCGCTTTCAAATACCCATAGGCATTGTGCCCTTGAATACGGAGCGTGACCGATTTGACACCGGCTTCGTCACCCGGCTGATAGTCCATCGTTTCGACTTTCCAGCCCTGCTTGTCGCAAAAACGCTGGTACATCCGGAGTAACATCGATGCCCAGTCCTGCGACTCGGTTCCGCCGGCTCCCGGGTGTAATTCGAGAATCGCGTTGTTGGCATCGTATTCGCCGTTCAACAGGATTTGCAATTCGAACTCGTCAAACTTCCGTTTGATATCGCCGAGTTCCGACTCCAGTTCTTCCTGCAATTCGACGTCCGGCTCTTCTTTAATCAATTCGTACGTCAGGACGATGTTTTCATGACCGTCTGCGAGGTGCTGGTATTTATCGACCATTGCCTTCAGACCGTTTGATTCGTCGATGACTTTTTGCGCCGACTCCTGATTGTTCCAAAAGTCCGGGTATGTCATCTCATTTTCAAGCTCCTCGATGCGTGAGATTTTGTTCTCGAGATCGAGTGATGCCTTGTATTCATCGAGTTTCTTTTCCATCCACTCGGCGGTATTGCGTATTTCTGCTAATTCCATTGTGTTCCACCTTCTCTTTCCGTCAAAAGAGGCAGGAATCTCCCGCCTCTCTCAGCCGCTTCGTCACTTATGCCTGACGGCCGTGACAGTTCTTATATTTTTTACCGGATCCGCACCAACATGGGTCGTTACGTCCGATTTGTTCATTTGGATTTTTACGGACCGGTGCTTTTTTGACGACCTTGTCCTCTTTACCGGAAACGGCGACTTCGTCTTTGACGACTTTTTCGCGTTTCAAGTTCGGATCAAGATCCGCCCGGAGAACGAACTGTGTCACTTCTTCCGCAATCGCTGCGTTCATCGTATCAAACATCATCGAACCTTCCGATTGATACTCACGAAGTGGATCGTTTTGACCGTAGGCACGTAAATGAATCCCTTCACGCAATTGATCCATCTGATCGATATGGTTCATCCAGTGCTGATCGACAGCGCGGAGAACGATGACTTTCTCGAACTCGTCAAACGCTTCTGCCGGTACTTCCGAGCGTTTGTGCTCGTAATGGGCGAAAGTCCGTTCTTTTAACAGTTCGATGATTTCTTCGCGTTCCTTGCCGAACAGATCCTGTTCCGACACTTTTTCTTCGAGCGCAAGTGTCTGGTTCGCCCACTCTGCTAACGCACCGATGCTCCACTCTTCCGGCACGAACTCGATTGGCGTGTACTGATGGACACCCGCTTCAATCGTCTGTTCGATCATCGGACGGACGATGTTTGAAACCGACTGGGCATCAAGAATGGCTGCCCGGTCCGCGTACATGACTTTCCGTTGGTCCGCCATGACGTTATCATATCCGAGAACTTGTTTCCGGGCATCAAAGTTATTTCCTTCGACCCGTTTTTGTGCCGATTCAACGGCCCGTGAGACCATCCGGCTTTCGATGGGTTGGGAATCGTCCATTCCGAGACGGTCCATCATCGATTGCAGGGAATCTGATCCGAAACGGCGCATCAATTCATCTTCGAGTGACAGATAGAACTGTGATGCCCCCGGATCTCCTTGACGTCCGGCACGACCACGAAGCTGGTTATCAATCCGGCGTGATTCGTGACGTTCTGTCCCGAGGATATAAAGACCGCCTTTTTCGATGACCCCTTGTCCAAGCTTGATGTCGGTACCACGACCGGCCATGTTCGTTGCGATCGTTACCGAGTTCGGTTGTCCCGCATTTTCAACGATTTCCGCTTCCCGTGCATGGTTTTTCGCATTCAAGACTTCGTGGCGGATGCCGCGTTTCTTGAGGATGCTGCTGAGGAGTTCAGACGTCTCGACCGCTACCGTACCGACAAGGACCGGTTGTCCTTCGCGGTGGGCACGTTCGATTTCGTCCGCGACTGCCGCAAATTTCCCGTTCATCGTCTTGAAGATCAAGTCCGGCTGATCGTCCCGGACGATTGGTTTGTTCGTCGGAACCGGAACGACATGCATGTTATAGATGTTACGGAACTCTTCTTCCTCGGTTTTTGCTGTCCCGGTCATTCCGGCAAGCTTCGTGTACATCCGGAAGAAGTTTTGGTACGTGATCGTCGCAAGTGTCATCGATTCACGTTGAATCTCGACGCCTTCCTTCGCTTCAATCGCCTGGTGCAGACCTTCCGAATAACGGCGGCCTTCCATGACACGTCCCGTGAACTGGTCAATGATCATGACTTCGTCTTCACGAACCATGTAATCAACGTCCCGGTGCATGACGGAGTTCGCACGTAGCGCAAGACTCAAGTGATGGTTCAACGCGATGTGGTCGAGCGCAAACAGGTTATCGATGCCGAAATATTTTTCAGCACGGTCGATTCCCTGTTCCGTCAGTAAAACACTTTTCGTTTTGATGTCGACGGTATAGTCTTCGTCTGCTTTCATCATCTTCGCGAACGTATCCGCCTGCGAATAGAGCGCTGTCGATTTTTCGGCAGAACCGGAAATGATCAGCGGTGTCCGCGCTTCATCGACAAGAATCGAGTCGACTTCATCGACGACAGCGAAGGACAGCGGACGCTGCACGCGGTCTTCTTTATAGAGGACCATGTTGTCACGCAGGTAATCGAATCCGAACTCATTGTTCGTTCCGTATGTGATGTCACAGTTGTAAGCCGCTTGTTTTTCCTGGCGCGACATGCTCGACAAGTTCAGACCGACTGATAAACCGAGTGCTGCGTAAAGTGGTTCCATGATGTCCCGGTCACGCTTCGCCAAATATTCATTGACGGTGATGACGTGGACGCCGTTTCCGGCGAGGGCATTCAAATAGACAGGAAGTGTCGCAACAAGCGTTTTCCCTTCCCCGGTCTTCATTTCAGCGATATCGCCGTTGTGCAGGACGTATCCGCCGATCAGCTGGACACGGTAATGACGCATCCCGAGGACACGCGTTGAAACTTCGCGACAGACCGCAAAAGCTTCCGGTAAAATATCATCGAGGTCTTCCCCGTTCTCAAGACGAGTCCGGAATTCGACCGCTTTTCCTTCTAATTCTTGATCCGATATGGCAGCGACTTGTGCCTCAAATGATTCCACGGCATCCGCCGCTTTTTCTGCTTTTTTCAGAACACGTTTCGTCGGTGCGAATAACTCTTTTAGAAAATTAGCCATGCCTTACAGTCCCCTTACTTCGAACGATTCTTTAAACGAACAGAATTCCGAGATTTTTCCTTTATTCAGTGTACCGAATACGCCGTCAAATTTCAACACGCGGACCATCCGCGTCACGGGAAATCCAACTTTAGTCTGAGACAACTTCTATTCATGAATAGTTTTTTATCATACCAAAAGAGGACTTACTCCATGGAGTAAGTCCTCTGTAGATTCATTATTCTGGTTCAATCAAGCCGTAACGGCCATCTTTTCGACGGTAGACAACGTTCGTGTTACCCGTTTCAGCGTCCGAGAAGACGAAGAACGTGTGACCGAGCATATCCATTTGAAGAATTGCTTCTTCCGTATCCATCGGTTTGAGTGTGAAACGTTTTGTCCGAACAAGTTCGAGTTCCGCTTCATCCTCTTCGTAGACAGGTGCTTCTGCCTCCGGTCCTTCGAGCGTTTTGAAGTACTCCCCAATACCGCCTTCTTTGGCACGGCCTCTCCGGTTGATCTTCGTTTTATGTTTCCGGATCTGACGTTCGAGCTTATCGACGACAAGGTCGATGGCTGCGTACATGTCGCCATTGACATCCTCTGCCCGTAACAAGAGGTTTGGCATTGGAATCGTCACTTCGACTTTTTGTTTCTCATTGTTAACTTTGAGATTAACATAAGCCGTCTGCGCTTCCGTAGGAGTTGTGAAGTAACGAGTTAACTTTTCAAGCTTTTTCTCGACGTAATCCTTGAGAGCATCTGTGACGTCCAAGTTTTCACCGCGAATGTTGTAGATCATGTAAACTCCTCCTTAAGTAACCGGTTGAACCTATGAATTCGTCATCGTTTCAGTCGTTTCCTTCTGAAGATTCAAAATTCTTTTGGTTCGTAATTATTATACCACGATAAGCCATGCAAGGAAATGAAAACGATGACATTCTGTTGAACATCCACCTTGAACCTTAGCGTACTATAATAGTTTTGCATGTTGATATTAGCGTATATACCCTTAACAAATTGAGATGAAACAAAAAAACCGCTTTTAGGAGATTCCTAAAAACGGTGGCGGCTGCTAACGGGATTACAGTTTCGAGACGTTTGCTGCTTGCGGACCACGATCGCCATCGACGATTTCGAATTCTACTTCTTCGCCTTCTTCAAGTGATTTGTAGCCCTCTGCTTGAATTGCCGAGAAGTGGACGAAGACGTCTTTTGCATCCGATGTCTCGATGAAGCCGTAACCTTTTTCAGCATTAAACCATTTTACTTTACCTTGTTCCATTCGAATTCACATTCCCTTCGCAAACTGGATAGCGAGAGCAAGCTCTCTACCATCTATACTAGCAAAAGAAACAATTATTGACAATTAAAAATTCTGATTAATTTGAATTCAATATCATATAAAACCTATCAAAGGCACTTATTACTCTTTTTTTCAAAAAATTACATTGTCATTACAGGTGTAGTATTGTATTATATCGTTAGTAATTACCTATTTTATCCATTGTCCTATCTAAGGAGGATGCAGTCGAATGCGACCATTCCATAATGACGAAAAGTATCGAATCACGAAGCGGACCGTTGCGATTTTACCGTGCTATGACATGATGAAACAATCCATCATCGTCTTAGAGGACGGGTCAACAATCATGACGCCGCTTCGTCCGTATCAACTCCTGCAGTTATCCTGCAGACAGTACAACAGTTCCATTGAGGAACGGATCGTCACAGCCAAACGTGTCGCTTCCGTGAAAGGAAAAGTCCCTGTCGTCATCGAACCGACACTCGGTCTCGTCTTTTTCCCTACCAAATCACCGAAACGTGATGATTGCGAGTGGTACGCCTGGAGCCACATGTCCGAAGTCATCGAGGAAGACGGACAGACTAAACTCAAAACTCGTAATGGCATGATCCTTCCCGTAAACGCCTCTCCTTACATCGTCCGCAACCAAATGAAAGCAACCGGCGAGCTGATGGCTCGTTACCAACAATTAAACGCGATGACATTAGAGGACCGCTTTAATGCAATTAAATCTTAAAAAAAATGGGTTGGGCGATGATTTCGCTCAATCCTTTTTTGTTTGTGCCGATATATAATAAGATGAAGAATTTTTCAAGAAAGGAGGTTCATCGATGAATATCCAGATGAATCCAACAAGTCCGACCCGTTCCGCCCCTGCGGCTACCTTATCGGAGACTAAAACATACAGCGGAACCGTCCTTGAAAAGACAGGACCGAATACAGCCCTCGTCCAAGTCGGTCGCGAAAAGGTCGAGATGACCTTCACGGGAGATGTCCCGGAAGGCACGTTCCAATTCCAGGTCAAAGGCCAAACGACGGAAGGTTACCTGATCGAACAGGTGACGGAGCAGGCCGATGTCCCGGTGACCGGACCTGCCAAACCCGATTCGTCTGGTGTCGATGCCACCTTACTCGACGATCTCCCACCGGAATTAAAACAAGCCATTGCCCGACTGCTTGCGACCGGTCAACTGCCGCAGACGCCGGAAACGGTTGCCCGCCTCGTCGCTGCCCTGCAGGGGACCCACAAGGACTTGGTTCTCCAGCTCGTGACACGCCCGTCCGACAGTGCGTTGCCGCCCGATGCCGATGTCTTGATTGCCCAGTTGCTCGGCTCAACCGATGCATTGGTCGACGTTTTACCAGAACGACAGGCCGTCATCGAGAAACCGACACTCAGCAACGTCATCGCGCTCGACGTCGCCCGTACGACGCTTCCGACGCATCACGATATCGATCAAGCAACACCGGTTGCCCTCCGGCAGATCGCAACGCATGTCCCGCACGACGCTCAACCGGACATCCTCGCCCGGATCGACCGTGGTGAGTTGACAGAGGTCCGGGAGCAGCTGCGGTCCTATTTTCCGAGTGAACGCCCCACACTAACGGAACGGCCGGTAGCAAGCAAGCTCGAACAACTGACGGCCGTCATCGCCCAGGCGCAAGTAGCGCCGGCAGAAAAAATTAGTCCGCCCGCCGCACCCGTCCGGTCGAATCTGACGGTCATTGCCGAAGTGACACCCCGACTCGCCGAAGTGACAAATGACTTCCGGCGTGAGCAACGGACGATCGTCTCGCAACTGCGGCAAATTGAATCGCTTGTCGAGGAGCGTCCGCTCCAGATGGCCCAAGTCATCGAAAGTACGGCAAATCGCCTGCGGCAAACGTTCCAGCAGACGGACGCAATGTTACATACGAGCATGCGTGATGAAAAACAATTGATCCAACTGTTATCAAAACTCGAACGGGGAACGGAACTCGCCCTGCTCGGACGCGGCGCGGAAGCCAAAGCCGTCGTCCAGGATGTCCGCCAAACACTGGAAGCGTTCCGCTACTCCCCGGCGAATGTCCGGACAGCTTACTTACCGGAACTGAATCCAAGCTTACGGCCGGCTGTTGCAAACACGCAACAAACGCCGGTACCGCAACAAAGCCAGCCGGCTTCGACCGCGCAACGACCGATTCCCTACGAACCGGGACAAAACAGTCCACGGGTTTTACAGGAGACAGTCCAGAAAACGCTCCAGTTGCAGACGGCAGAATTGAAACTCGCGACACCGGCAGCGAATCCGGAAGCGGCGAAACTGCAAACGTTCCTGAACACACAGCAGCAGGTCAATAAACCGGACAGCAACCAGCAGTTGCAGCAACTGTTGCTCGCCCTGCCCGTCCAGCTCGTCGAAGGCACCGCCGGACTCCACGTCCACTTACAAAACAAACGACCGGATGAAGTGATCGACTGGGAAAACAACACGTTGTATGTCCAGCTCGAGACACCACGTCTCGGTGACATCGGCGTCCGTGTCGAGACCGTCAGCCGGAAGATGCAGATTACGATCGAAAATGATTTCCCGCTCCTCGAGCGTCTGGCAACACCGTTCCTCGAACGGACGACGGAAGCGTTACAAGCAACCGGTTATCAGGACGTCCGTATCCGCTTCGATGCTTTTACGAAAGATCAAACGACACCGGAAACCGTCAAACCGGACGAAATACCGACCGGTTACGATTACCGGATTTAAGGAGGCCCTATGTATCAGAAAATTGATTTAAAACACCGGAAGTCAGCGGCCGTCCTCCGGTACGATGAAGCGTCCGGTAATGCGCCGATCGTCGTCGCTCGGGCAACCGGTGCCGCAGCGGACCGCATTTTGCAAGAGGCGCGTGCCAGCGGCGTCGCGATTGAACAGGATACGTCGCTGCTCGGTCATCTGCTAGACCTTGATCTTGGAACGGCGATCCCGCCGCAACTGTATGATGTAATGGCCGAATTGTTATTATTGATTGAAGAACTTGATCACGCGAAAGGACGGAACTCATGACCGAACAGGAACTGTATCAAATGACTCCCCAACAATTGACGGAAACGATGTTAAAAGGTCTCGTCTTTCAATATGAACAGGCAATTACCGGTCGCGACGAGCGACGGTTCGATGCCGTCAACGTCCGTCTGCAAAAAGCCTACCAATTGCTTGAAAAACTGCAGTCCGGACTGAACGACGAAGGCGGCATCATCACCGCCCAGCTCGATCAACTTTATTATTACTTAGCAGAACAGACGTTACAGGCTTACATCGAGCCAACGCGTTTAAACGAATTGTTGCAACTGACGGAAGAACTGCTGATCACCTGGCAAGCGGCCAGTCTGAAGAAAGACCGTCCCCTCGTCCGGGCGGCACACCATGAGCGTTACGAAGGGATGGACTATTAATGCGGATTTCAAACAACGTACAGGCTTTGAAAGCCTACCGAAACTTAAGTGCCAATCAGATGAACGTCAAGACAACGATGGATAAACTGTCGAGTGGTCAAAAAATTAACCGCGGCGCTGACGATGCGGCTGGTCTCGCGATTTCTGAAAAGATGCGGAACCGTCTCAAAGCACTTGATAAAGCGGAACAGAACGTCCTCGACGGAATTTCAATGGTTCAAACGGTCGAAGGCGGACTCAGTGAAACACACAACCTGTTGCAACGGATGCGGGAACTGGCCGTTCAAGCAGGGAACGGAACACTTGCAACCGAAGACCGGACGGCGATCCAGGAAGAAGTCAATCAGTTGACGAATGAAGTCTCACGGATTGCCGAGACAACCCAGTTCAACGGTAAAAAACTATTGACAGGTGGCTTCAGTACAGAAGACAATGCGGTCTTCATTCAGACGAATGCCGGCGCGAACGAAGGCATTTCTTTAACGATTGATGATATGCGCGCACTCAACATCGGAATCAGTACGACCGTCAAACCCAACGCCGACGCCCGGACACTCGATTATCCAAGCGTCAACACAACACCGGAATACGCGCTCAGCGTCATGACGAACAGCGACGCCGATGAAGCTATCAGCCGTTATACACAGGCCATCGATACGATTTCCCAGCAACGGGCAAAACTCGGAGCGATTCAAAACCGGTTCGAAGCAACATCGTCCGTCCTCAGTGTCAGTAAAGAAAACCTGACGGCGTCCGAGTCACGCATTCGTGATACCGATATGGCGCGTGAGATGATGGAGTACGCGAAGTACAATATCCTCAATCAATCAGGCATGGCGATGATCGCCCAGGCAAACGCCTTACCGCAAGGCGTCTTACAACTACTCAACTAATCAAAGGAGGAATCACCCATGGACATCCGGCGCATCCAAGAAACAAGCCGCCTGCAGACACCGAAGACCGGACCACGTGAGGTTGAAGCGTCGACGACGTTTTCTGCCTTGATGCAGGATAAGCGTGAACATAAAGGCTACGAACGTCTCCAACAAAAACTGATGCTCGTCGAAGAGCACGGTCAGTTGCTGGCGGAAAGCCAGACAATCGAGAACCTCGAAGAATATAAAGAAAAGATCAAGGACTTCCTAAAAGATGCCCTCGATCAGTCGCAACAACTCGAAGAAAAGCGTGGCTTCAACCGCCGTGGCCGAACGAAAATCTACAAGGTCGTCGAACAGGTCGATGCGAAGTTGCTGCAACTGACCGACAACGTCATTTCCGGCGAATCCCGCCGACTCGAGATTCTCGACCAGATCGGTGAAATCAAAGGAATGCTCGTCAACGTTTTTGTCTAAATTTATCTTGAGGAGCACGTATCATGCCTGATCTTTATCTTAAAAAATGCCGTTGCCCCTACTGTCTCAAAGAAACGGAGACGAAACGTGTCTTGAGCCGCCATATTCGTGTCAAACACACCGATATGGATGGCTTCATTCATTATCAGGGACCTAACGTCTATTTTTACGAACCCATCCAATGTAGCCACTGTCGTTTCATTTTCCATGAAGCGTTTGAAAAACTACGGCCTGATGTCCGAACGCTACTAAAAACGGACATCTTATCAACGCTTCCGGTCTTACCTTTCTCTGCAACAGAACGTTCTGTGAAACAGGTACTGTATCTATACAAACTATGTTTGTATATGGCACAAGTCACGTTACAAAAAGACAGCATCCAAGCGATGCTTGGTATTCGAATTTCATGGATGTATCGGTTGCTGGAAGATTTGGAACAGGAACTTTCTTGGACGATGCGATCTGTCCAAAAATACGAAACCATCTATTTAGAGTATTCGGATGCGGTCCGAACGGGTATTCCTCACGATGTCTTACTTTTACGGATCAGTGATTTGTATGCGACGTTAGGCGATACAGATAACGCCAAACAATGGTACGGTCTCATTTTCCAAAGTAAAACGGTTTCCGATCGAATTAAAAAAGAAGCCCGCGAGCACTGGGAACTGTACCGCGAACAACATCCCATTTAATTTTCTCCCCTGTTTGTCTGCGATGTGTTGGACGAAACAGGGGTTTTCTTTTTGGTTGACGAAATCCATACATATAAGACATCGAGGAAGGAGGCGAACACATGACGAGACCTTACGCAACCAGTCTTTATTTACTTGTGACCTATCTGATTCTAGCATTGACGTTTGACCAGACGTGGACCCCTGCCATCGCCGGCAGCATTACCTTAATCGGCTTAAGTTTCTGTTCCTGGTCAGCGTTTGTTCATTTTTTAAGACGACCGAATCATCCGTACCGTAGAATCGGTCAGGCGATTGTGTTATTTTGGCTCGGAATTGTCATCAACTCTGTTTTAGCATCGTTACCCGACCGGTTCCACCCTGTTTGGTCTGACGCCTTGGCAAATGTGACACTGACACTTTTCTTATTCTTGACCGCGATGACCTTGGCCCAACTAATCGATTGGTCCTCGTTCCGTCAAAATCGGTTGCTTTATCTTGATGGCTTTATTTTATTCGGCATGTCGTTCGTCTTCGGTTACGTGATGATTTTACAGAATGTGCCTGATTTTTCCCGAAATACCGTCGAACTGATTGCGATGACCATCTATTCGCTCTGTTTCATGGCACTGATTTTGTTTTCTCTGATCCTCTACACGACGGGGCTAAGCGATACAGTACGTCACCGGACGCTCATCCAGGCCATTGCCCTGTTTTGTGTGGCGAACTTCGGTTACTACACGTTTTTGATTCGTGGCCAGTTTGATCTTGCCGTTTTTTTCTTACCGCTTTATCCACTCAGCTTGTTTGAACTCATCCGTTACTTCCGCCGCGTCCCGGCATCGACGACACGAAAATATACGTTGTCGCGTCCGTATTTACCGTACATTAGCCTGGTGCTGTTGCTCGTCTGGATTTCCTTTTTCCAAGTTCCGCTTCTCGTTTACGTCTTGTCAATCGCCTTATTGTTTTCGTTGTTTTTAATTCGTCAGTACTTTTCAGAACGGCTAAACCGGCGTTTATTAGAAGAATACGAAGTCATCCAGCTTGATCTCGCGCAACAGGTCAAGGAACAGACATCCCTCCTCGAACTGCGGAAAGAAGAGTACCGGCGATTGTTTCTCGATCATCCGGAACCGATTCTTCAAGTCAACCGGATGGGGACCCTCCAAACGATGAATCCGCCGGCCTTGCAGCATTTCGGTCAGCAACTCCCGGAATACCTGTCGTCACAACTCCGTCGAGAAGTCGTGCGCCTGGAGACAAGCAGGAAGCTGTTGTTGCATGAAGGAACCAGAACATACGATACGACGCTGATTCCCGTTCCGGATCACGAATATGTCTACGTCCTGCTGTCGGATATTACTGAAACGCTCGAACAGCAACAGTGGCTCGAAGAACTTGGCTATCACGACGCCTTAACCCGGTTACCGAACCGTCGGTATTTTGAAAACTTTCTGCAGGACCGATTGGTGCAGATTGAATCCGGTTCGTTGCTGTTCATTGACCTCGACGGGTTCAAACAAGTCAACGACAGGTACGGACATGACGCCGGCGATTATGTCCTGCAGGAGACCTCGAACCGGCTCCGGGAAGATGAAGTTGCTGCCCGGCTCGGAGGTGATGAGTTCATCGTCTTTTTATCCCGCTCCAAAGCAGAAACGATTCGCTACACGGAGGACTTGATCAACCAACTTAACCGACCTTTTTGGTTCCACGGGACGTCAATGTCGGTTACACCGTCGATTGGGATTGCCCGTTATCCGGAAGACGGAGCGATGTACAGCGTCAAACAGCATGAGAAAAATGCTTATCGCTTTAAATGAAAAAGGACTTTCCGCGATGGAAAGTCCTTTTCGTTACAACGACTCGCGCCGATATTTTTCTTCTTCATACGCATCCGGTAAATCAGAAATTGGCCGTTCGGCTTCTTCCCAGGACTCCGACTCGACATCCGGTTCGATGAACTGATCGTACGATCCATCGGAACGGTAAAATGGTTTGACGACCTTTCGTTTCTTGTCTTCACGTTTTGGCACGCGAGATCCCTCCCTACTTCTAGAAAGTTACTGACGAGAATCAAAATATGGTGAAAAACTACCTTCGACTTCTTCGTACGGATCGATATACGATTTTCGACTTGTTTTCGTCTGACGCAATTGATTGATTTGTACCCCTAATTTAGCGGTTTCTGACGATAATTTCAAGTCGATTTTTTGGCTTTCTGCAACCAGCTCTTGAATGACGGCTTGATTGGCGCCGGCCAGTAAGTTCGAATGAGCGGCGATGAATGCTTCCCGTTCGTTCAACAAGTTCTGGATTTTCAGTAACCATTCGTCATAAACGTCTTCGTCCGGCGTCTGCTCAAGCAGTTCCATCAAGTGTTTCGTTTTCAGCCGAAGCGGATCGAGCGGACTCATCGTTGACGCGCGAGCTTCATCGCTTCTTTCCATGTCTCGCGGAACTCTTCCGCAAAGCCAATCACTTCGTCGATTGCAACAACATCATTTTTGACATTGGCGTCAATCAGACGTCCCTGCATGTAGTCATAGAGATTATTTAAATCTTTTGATAAAGGAATCGACTGGTTGAGTGTTAGTTGAAGCTCGAGAACAATTGCCTGGGCTTTTTGAATGTTCATGTTTTTTTGTTCAATTAAACCTTGTTCAATCGATCGTTTCGAAAGCATCGCAAACTTGATCAGTCCTTCATATAACATCAATGTCAAGTCTTGTGGTAAGGCCGTCGTAACAGAGTTTGTTTGATATGCTGCGTAGGGATTAGCCATCTGAAGTCCTCCTTATTGTCCTAAGTATGAAGCGAGCGTCGTCGATTGGCTGTTCGCTTGGTTCATCGCCTGTTCCATCGCCGCAAAGCGACGGTAATAACTATTTTCTTTTGTTTTTAATTTATCTTCCCATGTCAACATGCTCTTGTCGATATCTGCAAGTGATTTCCCGAGTCGGTATGTCGTCGCAACAGCACCATCAAGTCCTGCGACTTTTGAGACCTTATCACGCATTGTCGTAGCGAAACCTTGGATTTGACGAACAAACCCGTTGATTCCATTTGTACTTGGAATAGGGTTTCCTTGGGCATCTTTTGCTGGTTCTGGCGCCGTAGCTGTAAAGAGTTTGTAGACGCCTTCTGGTTGCTCTTCAAGCATCTTCTTGAGTTTCGTTTCATCGATTCTCAGTTTCCCTCCATCACGAAAATCGCTGGTCGACGTGATTCCGATTTGTGATATGTAATTCAACTGGATTGTATCCGTTCCTGATGTATACGAATAGCCGGTATCAATCTTCGCTGAAATCGCACTTCGGAAAGATGTCATACCATCACGCAGGAAACTATCGTTTTTCAAGACACCACTCATCGCCTTCTCTTCCCACTTCTTGACCTCATCTTCACTTAACTCTTTTCGCTGAGCATCCGTCAACGGCTGAAAATCACGATATTTTTCTTCTCGAACTTTTTTATTCATCTTGTCAATCAAGTCATTATACTTATCAACAAACTTTTTGATCGAGTCAAAGTTTGCTTGGGTATCGAGTTTTGTATTGAGAGTGATTGCTGTATTGGAAGTACCGTTTAATGTGATTGTCAAACCATTTTGTGTAAAGGTGTTAGTTCGTTGTTCAAGTTCTTGGCCACCTATTGTGTACTTCGCATTTTTTCCGTCTTGTCCAACACCATCGATTTGAGAATTTACCTTTTGTGTTCCTAGATTAGCATCTGTAATAGTGATGTCAGGACCATTCGGATTAAGTTTTCCAGTACTCGTTTTCGTTAACACCAGTTTACCTGTAATATCATTATAAACCGCACTCATTCCAAGATTCGTTTTGCTATTGATTGCAGAAGTTAAATCAGCCAATGTTTGTGTCGAATCGAGTGACAGTGTTTCAGTAACAGCTGTACCGTCAGCAGAAAATGTATTGATTTGAACGTTTACTTTTCCACCAGTCGTGTCAAATAATCCACTGTCAGCAAGTGTTGTACTCGCTGATTTTCCAGCTGTTGTTGCCATCGCAACAGATGCTGATGATGCTAGTTGTCCAACTTTTTCAATGGTCACACTTCCGGCTGGAGCTGAAGGACTAGCTGTAACAGCAATTTTAGCATTATCTGAATTTACGACTGTTTTAGCAGTATAATTCTTTGAAAACAACATATCACTAGCTGCAGTTCTTAAATCAAGTAATCCCCTATTCATTTCACGGTAAGCATCGCGTTGCCATGTTAAGGTTTGTTTTTTTTGTGATAAACGATCAACCGGTGCACGTTCAACTTGCATTAATTGTTTAATCATCGTTTCTGTATCAATTCCACTTGCTAAACCACTAAGACGTATTCCTGCCATCCAATCAGTCCTTTCAAGTTAAATCCGCTTATCAATTAGTTGATTAAATTCCATGAAAGCTGCAAAAAAATCCAATTCCTTTTTGCTTGGAATTTCTTGTACGACATGATTATTCGTATCAACAATTTGAATATAAAATTCATTGAGCTTTTCATGTTTGACAAACTTTAATCCAGTTCTTTGAGTTTCTAACTGTAGGTTTGCTTTTTCAATAGTCACTTCAAGCTTTGTTACATGTTGTGGAGTCGGTAAGATGACGATTCCCTCTTGTGCCAATTCCTCTTGATTAGCTTCAACAAAAACATTTCGTGTCGCTTCGTAGGGTAAGACGTTTGCAGGCAAATGAAGCCGAATTTCCGTAGTGATGGAATTCATGAACAAACACTCCTTAATTATTCTCTATGTAGTATATCGGCATCTTCTATTAAGTTGTAATAGCTGATATCAAAATCAATAGAAAAAGGCCATGGAACAAGTCCATGACCTTAAGTAATAAATCTAATCAGTTATGATTAACGAAGTAATTGAAGAACGCCTTGCGGTTGTTGGTTTGCTTGCGCCAACATTGCTTGTGCAGCCTGTGCAAGGATTGAGTTTTTCGTTTGGTTCATCATTTCTTTAGCCATATCAACGTCACGAACGCGTGATTCAGCCGCTGTTAGGTTTTCAGAAGAAGTTTTAAGGTTGTTGATTGTGTGATCGAGACGGTTTTGGTAAGCACCGAGTTTCGAACGTTCTTTAGATACTTCAGTGATAGCACCTTCGATGTTTGTTACTGAAGCTTTAGCTGTTGCGTGAGTCGAAACATCTACACGTCCTGCAGTTGCGAGGTTTAATACGCCGTCTGTTTTCATGTTACGGATGTTCAAGCTCAAGTTTTGGTCTTCGTTAGCACCGATTTGGAATGTAACTGCTCCAGGATCTACAACAACGTTACCAACTGCGTCATCTGCAGTGTAACCAGCGTTTGTTTTGATCGAGATACCGAACTCAGAGAAGTTCAAGTCTTGAGCACCGTCTGCGTTGCTGATTGTTTGCGTTTTAGTTCCGAATGTCATTGTTAATTCGCCAGCAGTTCCGCTAGTGATTGCATATGTTCCAGCAACCGCACCGTTAGTAGAAGCACCTGCTACACCTTTAACATCAAGAACTGTAGTAGTCGCAGCATCTTGATCAACAGTTCCACCAAGTCCACCATTTAAAAGTGTCTGTTTGTTGAATTCTGTTGTTTCACCGATACGGTCGATTTCGCTCTTTAACGCTGTCAATTCTTCTTGAATAGCGTCGCGGTCTTGAGTAACGTTTGTATCATTCGCACCCTGAACTGCTAATTCGCGCATACGTTGAAGAATATCGTGTGTTTCGTTTAAGGCACCTTCAGCTGTTTGAATCATTGAGATTCCGTCTTGAGCGTTACGTGAAGCTTGATCAAGTCCACGAACCTGCGCACGCATTTTTTCAGAGATTGCAAGACCAGCAGCATCGTCGCCCGCTTTGTTGATGCGAAGACCTGAAGCTAATTTTTCCATTGATTTCCCTTGAGCAGCAGAAGCGCTCGAAAGTTTGTTGTGTGTGTTAAGTGCTGTAATGTTGTGATTGATAATCATTGTAATTTCCCTCCATAGGAATAAATTTTTTGTCTCTTTGAAGATCCTTCTTCTCCGAGATGCGCCCCCTGGCCGGCCCAAGAGTAGCGCGGTGGTTGTAGTCGATGACTGCTTCCACTCTATATATCGTCGCAGTACCGAAATGTTTAACAGTTTCGCTCAAAAAAAATAAAAAAGTTCAAACAAAAATCGCAGACGCTACTTCCGTCTACGATTTCTGATTTACAGACGTGTCGCACCTGTCTCTTCCTGTAGTTGTTCCGCGACTGCAACCAACTCTTCCATCGCGCCGTTAACCTCACCAAGTGAAGCCGCTTGATGGCTTGATGCCTGCAAGACCTGTTCCGCATGTTTCGACGCTTCTTCGACCATCGCGAGGATATTCGCCGTCGTTAAACCAACCTGATCGATTTCTTTATCCGACTTGATGACGAGTTGATCGACCGACTGAACACGCGAATAAACACTTTCTGTCGACTGATGAATCTCTTCAAACGACGAACCGGCTTGTTCGACGAGACCGACACCGGTTGCAACTTCTTTTTGAACGTCTGTCATCGCATTCGCTGTATCGTTGACGAGACGTTTGACTCCAGAAATCAAATCGGTGATTTCTTTAGCTGACGTTGCGGTCTGTTCGGCGAGTTTTTTGACTTCCGCTGCGACGACAGCAAATCCACGTCCGGCATCACCGGCACGAGCCGCTTCAATCGAGGCATTTAGACTGAGTAAGTTCGTCTGAGCCGAGATATCACTGATGACATCGGTAATCCGCGAAATTTCACCTGTCATACCGGTCAGTCGACTGTTCAATGTCGCTGATTGTTCCATCTTACTTGAAATCATATGCATCGCTTCGACAGAATCTGTCGCCAGCGTCTTCCCGTTCTCAGCTTCTGTCTGCATGACGGTCGCCGATTTCAACGCTTCATTCATTTCTTTGGCGACTTCGTCCATCGTCCGTTTGACGGCGCCGAGCGCATCCATCGACAGATAAGCTTGATCGACGTTTTCATTCATCTTCGTCGAGAGCTCTGCCATCGCCGAACGGATGCTTTCGCCTGATGCATTTCCTTCCTGAACAGCCGCTGCGATTTCCTGCGCTGATGCTGTCAATTTATCACTTGAATTGCCCATCTGTGTTGCCTGTTTGCGGATATGTAAGACCATGACTTCGAGTTCATGCATCAACTGATCAACTTCGTCGCCGCGTTTTGCTTCTTCGAAATCGACGTTGAAATTACCGTTTGCGACTTCACGCGCTGTTTCCGTCGCCTTTTCAATCGCTTTGATTGGTTGACGGAGAATCAATTGGATCAATGTTGAACCAATAATGGATAAAACTAACCCAATTCCGGCACCTAACCAAATTGACGGTCCGTCCCCGACATCAAGTCCTCGGTTTAAGAACAACGTCAACTGTGCTGAAATCCCACCGGTAATGACTGAAATCGCCAAGACCCAGATAAACAATCGCATCTTTAAATTTTTCCGTAGCATACTCATCTTCGAAACTCCCTTTCCTGTTTCAAATCTCATCACCTTCTTTATCGGTCACTTCTGAGAACGCTTTAATAGAATTGACCTGATTTTGCAGTTCACACCTTCATACTTTCGTCACATCGATATTAGGCATAACAAAAAAACATCCAGTCAATACCTTCTATAGAAGAAGGAAGTTGACTAGATATCTGTTGGTGTTACTTTATCAAAATTAGGCGAGAATACTACCACTTCTAAACATTAAGGGCGAAGCCCTAGTGAAAGTGGAAGATGAATCGCCAGCCTGTTTTTCGGGTATATTCCCTTTGAAGGAGGTGAAAAATGGTGTTGAAGCACAAGGCCTACAAATTCAGAATCTACCCCACAAAAGAGCAGGAAATCCTGATCGCGAAGACAATCGGGTGTTCGCGCTTCATCTTCAACCACTTCTTAGCGAAGTGGGATGAAACCTACAAAGCGACTGGAAAAGGACTCTCTTACGGTTCTTGCTCGAAAGAAATTCCTATTCTGAAGCAGGAGTTTGACTGGCTGAAAGAAGTCGATAGCACTTCCGTGCAAACTAGCGTCAAACATCTTGCCGATGCCTATGACCGCTTCTTCAAGAAACAGAACGAACGCCCTCGATTCAAGTCGAAGCGGAACCCCGTCCAATCGTATAAGACCAATATTCAAGGGAAATCTCAACTTCCTGAAGTCTCTATAATCGGGAACAAGCTCAAAGTTCCGAAGCTGAAATGGGTCCGTTTCGCCAACTCGAAACAGGTCACAGGCCGTATCTTGAACGCCACGATCCGACGCACAGCTTCAAGAAAATACTTCGTTTCCCTGCTCGTCGAGCAGGAGATCAACGAACTGCCGAAGACCGGTTCATCCGTTGGCGTCGACGTCGGACTCAAGAACTTCGCCATCCTGTCGGACGGCACGGCATACAAGAACGACCGTTACTTCCGTTCGCTTGAGAAGAAACTGGCGCGCGAACAGCGCAAGCTCTCCCGCCGTCAACGCATCGCTTTGAACAAGAAAGTCACGCTTTCCGAGGCGAGGAACTATCAGAAGCAGAAGCGGAAGGTTGCCCGTATCCACGAGAAGATCGCCAACAAACGAACCAACTTCCTGCACAAGGTATCGACCGAGATCGTCAAAAACCACGACGTCATCGGCATCGAGACCTTGCAGGTGAAGAACATGCAGAGGAATCGCAAGTTGAGCAAGGCCATCTCGGACGTCAGTTGGTCGGAGTTCTTCCGCATGCTGGAGTACAAGGCAGAATGGTACGGGAAGACCGTCGTGAAAGTCGGCAAGACCTTCGCTTCCAGTCAACTGTGCTCCAGTTGCGGGCATCAACACAAAGACGTGAAACATCTCAACTTGCGTGAATGGACATGTCCGAGTTGCGGCATCCATCACGACCGTGATGTGAACGCAGGACTGAATCTCAAACAAGAAGCCGAACGCATTTTAGCTTCTTCAACCGTCGGGACGACGGGGTTAGCCTGATAAATTTTCGACCGGTAGGTCGGATAACTCAGGAATCTTCCACCTCTAAGCAAAGCGTAGGTGGAGGTAGTTCAATTGCGGTCAATCTCAACGTATTTATACGAAATATCTGTTCCAACGTTGTGACGGGCCAGATTTTTGACCTCCGTGTTTTGAAGGAAGGCATTTTTCCGTTGGTAAACCGGTGAAATCGCTTGATCGTCGAGCAACATTGTTTCCGCTTCGCTCAACAGTTCGAGACGTTTGTCCTGATCGAGTTCGTTTTCAGCCTGTTTTAACAGTCCATCATACTTTTTGTTCGAGTAGTCCATCATGTTGAACGGATTACCTGTCATAAAGAGGTTCAGGTACGTTGTTGCATCCTGATAATCCGGTGCCCAGCTCGCAAGTGACAGGTCATAATCCCCTCGTCCTTCACGCGCCAACCGTTCTTTTTTCGGCAGTGACAACAGCTTAACATCGATATTTTGTTGTTTCAGTGAACCTTGGATGTATTCGCCGATTTTCTTTGAGACATCGTCGTCTTCAATGATCATCGTCAACTCGAGGTTTTGATCCGCGAGTACTTGTTTCGATTGTGCTGCGTCAAACGATGATTCAATTTGACGTGTCTTGTCGTATTTTGGATCGAGTTCCTGCGGGACGATGTAATCGGCCGGCAGTGAGCCGTTTCCGAGTAACGTTTTGGTCAGTGCTTTTTTATCGTAGGCGGCATCAATCGCCTGACGTGTCTTCTGATTTTTAAGAGCTTCCGTTTTTTGATTCATCCGGATGAAGAACATCCGTGAGTCGCTAAACGTGTTGTACTCTTTTTTATTTTTGTACGTGACGACGTTTTCGGAGTTCAACGGTGCAACATCGAGTTCCCCGGTCTCAAACAAGTTGATCGCAAGCATCGGATCCTTGATGATTTTAACATCCACTTCATCAATTTTGACATTTTTACGGTCGGCGTAATCAGCGTTTTTTGCGAGCGTATAGCCTTGCTCGGCCTGATATTTCTTGAATGTGAACGGTCCGTTGTAGACGTTTGTTTTTGGATCCGTTCCAAACTTTTCACCTTGTGCTTTGACGATGTCTTCCCGGACCGGCATATACGTACCAAATGTCGTCATGCTGAGGAAGTATGGTGTCGGTCGTTTCAGTTCAATCTGTAACGTCTGATCGTCGATGACCTTTGTTTCTTTAACCGGCTCAAGCAGGTACGCGAACGGTGAATTCGTTTCGATGACGCGCTCGTAGGCATAACGGAAGTTTTCCGCTGTGACCGGTTTGCCGTCAGACCATTTAGCGTTTTTGTCCAACTTAAACGTATAGACTTTTCCATCTTCCGACACGCTGTGCGACTTCGCTGCTGCCGGGACCAGTTCATTGTTTGCATCAAACCGGTACAATCCTTCGTAGATTTGGTTAAAGATATTTGACGTGATGGCGTCTGCCGGGTCGACCGACAGGAGGTCATAACTTTCCATCGTGTGTAGGACTTTCTTGTCATTCTTATTTGGTGCTGCTTGTTCTGTATCCGTTGTGGAGCATCCTGCGAGCAGGAACGCCGTACTTGCCGCCGCGATCAATGTCTTTTTCATAAATAATTCCTCCTAAAGATAATGTGCGTTGGATGATTCGGCGTTCCTTGACGTAAACAAAAAAGACGCCCTCTATGCCACAGCAAAAGCTGATGCATAGAGGACGCCTGTATCCGCGCGGTGCCACCTCTAGTTGAGATTAAAAATCTCCTCTTGTCGCTGGTCCAACAACCAGCTAGCCCGGTAACGGGGGCAACCGTCCTGTCTACTGAATCGTTCAACAGGCTCTCAGCGGTCCATTCCCTGATCAGCTTACCGCGTCAGGCTCTCACCTTTCCTGACTCGCTTTGTCGGCAGTGTTGACGGTACTTACTCCGCGTCGTTGATTTGTTTGATATGGCTTAACTTGTTGTTTACTTTACACGGCTTGTTTTCAACTGTCAACGAAAAAAGCTTAGAACGGATGGTCCTCTTTGCGTTCCTGTTCTTTCCGGACCGGACGGGGACGGATCGGTTCGACGCGTTCAACATGTGTCCGCGTGATAACCCGATTCCCGAATGCCGCATCCAGTAAAATCGTAATTGCTGCCGCCATGTGCAACAGCATCCCGACGACAGGAATGAATCCGATTGTCGATGCGACGATCCCGACGATGTTCCCTTTTGACACCCGACCGGCACGTGCCGTCAAGACGACGACCACGATATGGAACGCTAACATGACCCAAAGCGCATTGTAACCTGTTCCAAAGACAATAAATAATCCACCAAGCACCGGTATCCCGAGCATTGCCTCTAAACCACCTGATACCCACTTCAACGTCCGTAATGAATCTTTACGACATTCCATAACGTCGCCTCCTCTTTTTTTCCATATGTGTAGTATACGACAAAACCGCGAGAAGGTTTCAGATTTATTTTAGAATATGAACTTGTTTTTCCCTGTTGTTTACTTCGCCATTTGTCACAAGTTTCCTAACAAAAAAGTTTCCGTCGTCCGGGCGCGACTCCTACGGGAAAAGGAAGGGCTTGTCCCTTCCGTCAGGAACAGGCAAGACCCGGTCGTCCGAAGAGGACGATCGCGGCTTGCGTTCCGCCCGAGGAAAGCGCGCCAACGGACAAACGGAAACATTTTTTCTATTTCAAGACCTGTGGTCTATCCAACAAAAAGAGCCCACTCGCGTGGACTTTCTTCTAAATCTATTATAAGCCAAGTACGTGGAACTGATAGCCGCGTCCGACAACAAAACCGGCCTCTTTATAGAGATCAAGCGCCCGCGCGTTATCCGTCTCGACATCCAGTTCAAGCTGCGTCCGACCGGTGCGGAACATCGCCTGGACCATCAGCTTCAGCATCTTCTTGCCGTATCCGTTTCCCTGTGCTTCCGGACGGACGGCAAACGCATGAATGCTCGCTTGCGTCTCAGACGCTAAGTAAGCCCGAATGACACCAACCGGTTTGCCGTTTGCGACACCGATATAGGTGACACGATCATCCGACTCAATTGCTTGATAGATGGATTCCGCTTCATCCGCTGTATTGCCGAATGACGAACCAAGTGTCTCGACGATGAACGGACGATCGTCCGCTGTCGCTTCCCGCAGTTCAAAATCCGGGTCCGCTTTTAGGAACAATTGCGCTTTTTTCAGGACCATGTTGTATTCCGTCATCCGGTACCCGGCACCGAGCTGACCAAGGACGGCCTGGCCCGATTTACTTTCATCATCAATGACGAACGTAAACGCTTCGACCCCTTGCGGACGGGCCGCCTCTTTCGCCGCTTCGACGAGTTGCGTGAAGACACCCTGTTTCCGGTAATCCGGATCGACGAAGACATTGATTTCCCACTCTGTCGGTAAGTAAGCGAACGCTTGCAGATAACCGATTAATTTCGTATCGTCATAAATCGCGAAATCATTTTGTCCGACCCAATCTGCGGCGACTTTCAATTCAATGCCGTCGTGATCGTTGACACATTTCTCAAGTTGTAAGACTTCTGTTGTTTGTTTAACTTCTGTTACTGTCCATTCCATTTCACTTCACCTCAACCTTTACTATATCGGACCATCAAAAGAAGCACTAGCAAAAGCTGGTGCTCCTTGCAGTTTCCTCATTTTAATTTGAATGTCTTCATCATCGCCGGCACATCGTGTGTGATTAAGTCGGCAATCTTTTGTTTCCCGGCTGCGCCTTTGACGGCTTCCGTCGGTTGCACATAATAGTATGTTTTATTGCCTTTTGTGCCGAGATAGGTTCCGAACCCGACTTGTTTCTCAAATTGTTTTTTCGTTAATTTTTTCGGTTTAAAGTTCAAGTTGACGAGCATTTGATCTTTTCCCTTTACTTTATAGTAGAGCGAAAACGTCCCGCTACGTGTCACGATACCGTATTTCGTCTTGACGGTTTTGTTTTTGACGACATCGATCTTATCCTGCTTGATCGCTGTCTGCAAGGCTGTCGTCGCCTTGACGGAATAGCCGAAGTCCTTGTTTTGAATCGTGCCTGTTTTGTACGTCACGTTACTTGCGCCGAAAGCTGTCACCGGAATTAGACATGCTCCGATTAATACCCCTGTCATTGCTACTCGTTTCATGCTAACTCCCCCTTAACTCTTCGATAGTAAAGGAATTCCCTTTTGTGAAATAGGTAAACTCTATTCTTGAAAAAGATTTGACGGAATTGTCTAAATTTCTTACGATAGAACTAACGAAACGAAATGGGGTTAAACTGATGGCTGAACAAGAACTATTAACGCAAGAACAGCTCGATAATCTGCTGAAAAATTCGTTTGCGATGCAGGTACCAATCCTCGAGAAGTTCATGAAAGATACACATGACCGCTATGCACTTGCAACGACATCGTTCAAACGCGACATGGATACGATGAAAGAATCAGAGTGGCACCAGTTCTTCGCCGGTAAATTGTTACCGCACTTCTTCCTCGAACATCTTGGTTTCGGGGCGTCGTTCCGCTTTAACGGACACGACAAGGAAGTCGATCTTCCGGAAAACGTTGTCCCAGTTCGCAATGATGCCGATGATCAAATCGCAAAAGTCGTCCTCGGCGTTGAAAAAGCGATGAAGGATATGCACATCAAAAATCATAGTCTGGTGGCGAAATTCTACCAGGAGACACTCGAACTCGCTTGTCAGATGGGCAGCCGCGTCGGGATGAGCGATGAGTTCTATACGCTCGTCAAACCGAGTCTCGTTCAAGCCAACGATTCTGAATAACCAACAGGTCCCGCTCTTCACTCAGGTGAATGACAGGACCTTTTTTTCTTTTGCTTATTTGAACCGGATATAAAAGCAGGCACCACCAAGCATGCTGTCCCGGACACCGTACGCTAAGCCGTGACTGTCGAGAATCAATCGGCTGATGGCAAGACCGAGACCATGCCCGGAGCCGCCGGTCTGTTTGACATACAAATCCCAAATTGTCGAACGGTCGCGTTCTGCGACACCGCTTCCGGCATCCTCCACCGTCAACTCGGTTGCTGTCAGCCGGACTAACACTTCACTTCCGCTCGGGGCAGCGACGTGGGCGTTCATCAGAAAATTGACGAGAACCCGTTCGAACATCCGCCGATCAAGCGAAAGCAGGACCGGTTCTGTCTCGACCGTCAAACGAAGACCGCCTTTTTTGAACGTCGACCGTAACCGTTCCGCTGTTTCTTCGACTAATTGATTCACTGCCACCTCTGTCCGGTCAAGCGGCATCATCCCGCCGGCCAGTTTCGAATAGACCAGCGTCTCATCAATCAACAGCCCGAGCCGATCCGTTTCTTCGATGATACTGGTTGTGACGTCCGGCAGTTCGTCGACTGGAATCACTCCGGCCGCCAGAGCTTCCGTCTCGTTGCGGATGATGGCGAGTGGTGTCCGCAAATCGTGGGTGATTCCGGCAATAAACGATTTTTGCAACGCTTCTTTCTGGATCAGTTGTTCCTGCATCTCATCGACGGCGTGAATCAGATCACCGACTTCATCATTCGGTCGGTCCGGTAACAGAACGTCTTTTCGTCCGTCGCCAATCTCTTTCGCAACGGTCCGCAGTTCCATGATCGGCCGGATGAATTGCCGTCCCATATAATAGGCCAGTCCGGTTGCGAGCAGTAAGGCGGCAAGTAACGCAACACCAATCGCCAGATAGACGCCGTCGAGGGCACTGCTTGCGAGCGGTGCTTCGCGGATTGTCGTGATGACGGTATCGCCGCTCATCAACTGATACGTCAACAGCCGGTTCCCCTGGACTTCGATAATGTCTTTTTGTTTGAGATCGTCAAGAATCGGCAGTTCGACGACTTGCCGTCCCCGTCCTCCGATTCGTTCCGTCACTTCGTCACGGGTGATAAACCCTTGAATTTCACGCGGTACCGGACGATTTTCTGCCAGTGCTTCCTCGATGATATTTGCTTCCCGCATCAACTGACTGTAACGTTCATCTTCCGCAAACCGGTTGACGAGGAACGCCGTCAGACTGAAACTGAGTACGCCCATAATCAATAACGGCGCAATGACCGCCAGCAAAAACTTTCGCATCAACTTACTCATTCGATTGCCTCCAACCGGTAGCCGACCCGGTGGACCGTCTTCAACTGCTGTTTAATCGTCGGCATCTTATCCCGCAACTGTTTGACATGTGTATCGACCGTCCGCGTATCGCCTCCGAACGTATAGCCCCAGACTTCATCGAGAATTTGATCGCGCGTCAGTGCTTCACCCATGTGCTCAAAGAAATAGACCAACAGTTCGAATTCCATTTTCGTGAGACTGACGGTGTCCGTTCCACTTTGGACACGGCGCGCCTTCTCATCAATCGTCACGTCACCTAACTGCCGACCGACCGGCAACCGTTGCTTCAACGCCCGCTCGAGCCGGATGATCAATTCCTTGAGGACAATCGGCTTGACGAGATAATCATCTGCTCCAAGCTCCAGTCCGAACACCCGGTCGTCCGCTTCCCCGCGTGACGTCAGCATGAAGACGACCGGAGCCGGAACCGTCGCTTTGATGCCCGGGACAAGCGACCAGCCGTCCCCGTCCGGCAGGCGGACATCAACGAGGGCAGCGTCAAACGACGTACTCGCAAGTTTTATTTTAGCCTCCGCAAGCGACGCCGCGAGCGTGACCGTATAGCCGTGATGACGCAAAAAACGTTCCGTCACCTGTGCCAGCTTCAGTTCATCTTCTATCACTAAAATGTTCATCTTCATCCCTCCACTTGTAGTGTACCGTCTTTTTTGAACGGTTGACGTTTCTTTGCGATTTCCTTGCAACTTCCTCACAACTTCGCAGACGTATCCCGCTAACATAAAAGGTGAAAGGAGTGATCACCCATGCATTTCAAAAAACAATGGATCACCGCACTGACAATCAGCGCCTTAACAGTAGGAGGGGCTTCTGCTTATGCTGCAACCAATGACAGCTCGACAGAAACGAAATCAGAACGTCCGCATTTCGAAGGGATGAAACGACTCGACTTTACGTTACTGCTCAAAAAACTCAATCTGACCCAAAAACAAGTCGATGCCGCCCGAGAAAAAGGCTTATCAATCGCAGATCTTGCGAAACAAAAAGGAATTTCGTTCAGTGACTATAAAAAGGCGGAACTCGCCGCCGCAAGAGAACAGCTCGCTTCACTCGTCAAATCAGGTGACTTAACGAAGTCGCAGGCAGCGGATATGTTAAAACATCATACGGAACGCTTTAGCGGGGTTTCGAGTTATGCCGATTTAAAAGAACAGATGCCAAAAGGACATCGCGGTGACAAAGGCGGCTTCTTCAACGAATCGTTGATTGCCGACGTCTTGAAGGCACTCGGTCTGAGCCAAGATAAATTCGATGCAGCCAACCAATCGCTCGCTGCTTATGCGAAAGCCCAGTCAATCAAGTTCGCGGATTACAAAAAAGCATTGCTTGCAGCGCAGACGACACAGCTCGATCAATTCGTCAAAGACGGGAAGATGACGAAAAAACAGGCGACCGAGATCAAAGCCCGCCTGACAGAAGAGTTCTCGGATGCCAACAGTTACGATGACTTACCGGACCGCGGTCAACATGGACCAGGCGAACACGGTGGACCCGGTCATGACGTCTTCGGTGATACAACGTCCGCTATCTTGAAACGGCTGAATCTCGATGCGACGAAGTTCAAGGCAGCGAACCAACCGTTACCGGAATTTGCGGAAGCGAACAACATCTCCTTCGCTGCTTTTGAGAAGGCTGTCCTTGCCGAACAAACGAAAGCAATCGATGCGAAAGTCAAAAGCGGTGCCATCACGAAAAAACAAGCGACGGCGATCAAGGAACGGATGCAGGAACGGGCCGATGAAGTCTCAAGCTATGACGACTTACAGCAAGGACCGCGCGGACATGGACCGGGACGCCATCATGGCATGAACGATGCCGACCGACCGGATCAGGCTGATCCCAATGCCAGCGAGACTTCTGTTGATCTTGCCATCTAATATGTAAAGCACGGACAAACTCCAGCATATGCCATTCAACAGGCATCGGCGGGGTTTGCCTTTTTGTCTTTTTGTCTTTTTGTCTTTTTGTCTTTTTGTCTTTTTGTCTTTTTGTCTTTTTCTACGTTTCCTTCGTTGATGATTTTTTATATTTTTTACCCGATCGAATGATTCGGGTACGTCTACTTTCGAAGCTCGACTTCTACGGGAAAAGGAAGCTTTGCTTCCGACAGGAACAAGGAAGACCCGGTCGACGGTCACGACGACCGCGGCTTCCGTTCCGCCCGAGAAAAGCGAGCAAAAGAAAGCAGATTTCCCGTCCCACCCTCTTCTTTTTCATTCCACTTCCTCCCATTCTCCAAAAAATGATTCGCTTTTTTTGAAAAAAAATTCTATTCTTCGAACTTTGATTGCAATTGATCTTCGTTTACTCCGATACTAAGAGTGAGAGAAAAAATTCGAGTGAGGAGATTTGTCTATGACTTTTTTCGACGCGATGCAACGGCTGAGTCGTTCATCTACATCCCCTCTGCTGATTGGCGGGTTAGAACTGTCACGACCAGAACGTGTGGAACCTTTTTTTCAGCAAAGTACAGATGCTGTCTTTTTCTTTAATCATCTTGGTGAAATCATCTATTTCAACGAACAACTTCCACGGATGCTCGGTTATTCGAAGGAAACTTTATATAATCATTTCGCCGTCTTCAATCCACCGGAACAGCATGCGTCCGTCACGGCATTTTTCGAGCGGGCCCTGGCCGGTGAGACGGTCCACTATACGGCACAAGGTCTGCATGCCGATCAACACCGGCTGACGCTCAAAATCACGAATATGCCGATTGAACAGGATGGGCATGTCGTCGGGGTGTACGGGATCGCACGTGACATCACACGAGAAAAACAGTTGGAGGATGATGTCGTCCACATCCGGTCGCAACTGGAACTGACGGAACAGATTCCGGAACTGGTCGTCTTTCATTACGATCCAGTGAACCGGACGATTGAGTATTCACCCTCTTTGATCAAATATTTGGGAATCGAGTCCAGTCCGGTGAATCCCTTTTCGAATGAACAGTTACATCAACGGATCCATCCGCGTGATTTTGATCCGCTCCGTTTTCAGATGATTCGCCTGCTTGATGGAGAAATCGATACGTTCGAACAGGAAGTGTCCGTCCTGAATGCTGACTACGAATACCAACTGTTACGTCTGAAGGCATTACGACGCGACGGTCCGACCGGATTGATTTCTCTGATTCTCTATGATTTGTCAGAAGTCAGTGAAGCGCGCCGTGAACTGGCACTCGAACGGGAACAGACGCGTGAAATCTATGAAGCACTCGAAGCCGCCATCTCGCAAATCGATTTATCAACCGGACGCCTGTTGTTTCATTCCAAAGGGTTTTTCCAGATTTTCGAAGAGTTGCCGCACGATTTGATCCTCAGTCAGGACTGGCTGTTCGAGCGACTTGACCCGCGTGACGTACCGGCAATGAAACGCTTCATCTTACAGTTGCAGTCTGGTAAAGCAAGTTCGATCCAGTACCGTCTGTCGTTCCCGGATGGGCGTATGAAATGGATTGAAGACCAACAAATCCCGGTCTTCCAGCTGGACGGTTCGATTGCCTATACGAACAGCATCATGCACGACATTACACTCCAAAAAGAGTACGAGGAACGCTTGCAACAGCTGGCGATGTATGACTCGGTCACCGGTCTGCCGAACCGCCTGTCGTTGACGGAGACGATCCGTGACTGGATGCAGGCGAACACGGCATTTTCGATTTTGTCGATTTCATTTAACCGGATTTCGGATATCAACAATGCGTTTGGTCATGCTTCCGGTGACCAGTGGATTCAGGCGACAAGTGCACTCCTCAACACCTCAAAACCGGAGGGCATCTTTTTCGGGCACCTCGGAGGCGACGAATACGCGATACTCGTTCCGTCGAGCCTCAAGGACGATATCACGTCCTATGCGGAAACGTTGTTATCTTTATCCGTCGAACCGATTTTGATTGATCCTTATGCCTTGTTCACCCGTGTCTCAATCGGCATCAGCCGTTTTCCGGACGACAGCAACGATCCGGTCGAATTGATGAAACATTCGTATACGGCGCTCCGGCGGTCACGACGTGAAAATCAGAGTACCGTCCATCATTATGCGTCCAATCTCGATATCGATTATTACCGCCGTTACCGGCTCGAACAGGATTTACACTATGCGATTGAACGGAAGCAACTGTTTCTTGAGTACCAACCGAAAGTCGACAGCTGGACGGGGAAAATCATCGGTCTCGAAGCGTTAATCCGCTGGCAACACCCGGAATGGGGACGGATTCCGCCCAATGATTTCATCCCGCTCGCCGAGGAAAGTGCCCTGCATATCGCAATCGGCGACTGGGTCGTCGAGACAGCGTGCCAGGCGATGCTTGACTGGTCCAGTGCCGGTGCCGATCTTGTCCCGGTATCCGTCAACGTCTCGCCGAAACGGTTTTTGATTCCCGGGTTCGAACACCAGATTGAACAGATACTGGCTACGTATCAATTGCCGGCCGAGCTGTTGGAACTGGAAATCACCGAAGCGGCATTGATCATGGATGATCCGAATATCAGCCGGACGCTGGAACATGTCAGCCGGCTCGGTGTCCGGATTGCGCTCGATGATTTCGGAAAAGGATATTCATCAATGGTCTACCTGCAACGTTATCCGATTGATGTCGTCAAGATCGATCGCCAGTTTGCGGTACATATCGCCGAGGATAAGAAAGCACAAGCTATCGTTAAAAGTATTCTCTACATGGCGAAGGAGTTTAATCTTGCCGTCATCGCGGAAGGCATTGAAACGATTCAACAGTTGGAGATGTTCCGGGCTCTTGAATGTCCGAACATCCAAGGGTATTTATTCAGCCGACCGGTGTCCGCGGCCGTCATGGAAAGTTTTCTGATCCGGGAAGTCTTGTATCCGATCGAAGCCTGTTCGCTTGCCTCGGATAACGTACCGAGCTTTACGGTCCAAGGCAAAATCAAGATGCTGCAACATCAAAATCAGACATTCGACTTTAGTTTTTCCGAGATTCAAGCCCACCGGACGAGTACACGTCATCTCTACTTTACGACCGATACTCCCTTACCTCTGCAAACCGCGACGTTTGAAGTCCGGTTGTCGGAAGGTCTTCAGCTGGTCTCCTGCACCCTGACTGTCACTGCTTTTGAGGACGGACAATATGTCGGACGCTATACGACGACGCAAGAAGCGGAACTGGTCTTACGGTTTTTCCAGACATTACGCTACAACGGGTGAAATAAGCACTAAGGTCGTTCTCGCGTGCCTTAGTGCTTTTTTGTTATAGTAATGAAAAGTGTATGCAAAAGGAGGGGTTCGATGCCCGCTGCTGAACAGGCCAAACGACACCGCCGTTCAACGAAATGGCAACTGTTCCGTCGTTTGTTGTTGCTCACGATCGGTGCCGTGATTTTCGCCATCGGACTCAAAGGATTCCTTGTCCCAAACAGTATCATCGATGGTGGGATTGTCGGCATTTCCATCATCGGATCGAAGTTGACCGATTCGACACTCGCGTTGTGGTTATTCTTTCTCAACATCCCGTTCATCTTCTTCGGTTATAAACAAATCGGGAAGACGTTTGCCTTATCGACGCTCTACGCCATTTCCGTCATGGCGATTGCGACAAAGTTACTGGAAGACATCGGTCCGATGACACGGGTCGATCTCCTCGCAACCGTCTTCGGTGGGTTGATTCTCGGAATCGGTGTCGGGATTGTCATCCGGGCGAGTGGTTCACTCGACGGGACCGAAATTTTAGCGGTCTCGTTCAGTCGCTCGACACCGTTTTCCGTCGGTGAAATCGTCATGTTCTTCAACGTCTTTATTTTAGGCGCTGCCGGTTTCGTCTTCGGTTGGGACCGGGCCATGTATTCCTTGATTACTTACTTCATCGCCTTCAAGACGATTGATGTCGTCATCGACGGGCTCGATCAGTCGAAGAGTGTCTGGATTATTTCTGAAAACCATGAAGAAATCGGTCTTGCCATCATGGACCGGCTTGGTCGGACGATGACGTACCTGAACGGGGAAGGTGCTTTTTCCGGCGACGACAAAAAAATCATTTTTTGTGTCATCAGTCGGTTGGAGGAAACAAAGCTGAAGGAAATCGTCCGCGATTTTGACGAAGAAGCCTTTATCGCGATCGGCAACATCCATGATGTCCATGGCGGTCGTTTCAAGAAAAAAGATATTCATTAACGTATCCTACTGCAGAGAGGAAGAATCGCCGTGTCGTTTTTGAAAAAACATCGCAAGAAATTGATTGCCGGACTGATTGTCCTCATCGTCTTAGTGTTGATTGCCATCGTCGGCATTTCTGCTTATGTCGGTTCTTCCTTAACGGAGCCGCCCCGGGAACCGTTGACGACTAATCCGAAAAAGGCGGAGGATCTGGCGTACGAAAATATCTCGTTCCGCTCTTACAAAGACCGGACCCGTCTGTCCGGCTGGTGGATTCCGAGTGAAGACGCCAAGTTGACGATCGTCTTTGCCCACGGGTACGGAAAAAACCGGGAACAAAACGATGTCCCGGTGTTGCCGCTGTTCAAAAAGTTCCATCAAGCCGGTTATAACGTCCTGACGTTTGATTTCCGCGGCTCCGGTCAATCGGAAGGCAAACGCGTCACGGTCGGAGCGAAGGAACAGGATGATTTATTGACCGCCGTCCGCTATGCGAAGTCCCGGGCATCAGAACCCGTCGTCCTCTACGGAATCTCGATGGGCGCCGCAACGTCTCTCGTCACGGCACCGAAAGCCGAAGTCGCGGGTGTCATCGCGGACAGTCCGTTCAGTGATCTCAAGAACTATCTTGCGACGAATCTGCCGGTCTGGAGCGGTCTGCCGAACTTCCCGTTCACGCCGGTCATCCTCCAGGTGACACCGCCTTTAACGGGACTGAACCCGGAACGCGTCCAACCACTCGAAGCCATCCGCCGGATTGATTATCCGATTTTGATGATTCACGGGAAGGACGATGATGCGATTCCGGTCACGGAAAGTATGCGGCTGCAAAAAGCGGCTCCACGGTCTGAATTGTATGTGACGAAAAACGGCGGGCACGTCCAGTCGTACAAACATGACCGGCAAGCCTATGAAGAAAAAATTTTATCGTATCTCGAAGATATCCGCTAAAAAAAGAGACATTGTTCCGAGGAACAATGTCTCCTTTCGTCTATCCATTATCGTTTTAGAACGGCACTCCCGACAATCTTCAGGACTTCCGGCCGGCTGAGTTTTTCTTTTCCCCGCGCGAGCGCATCCAGTGTTCCGTGGGCGAGTGCAAGCGGAATCTTGCAGAACTCATAGATCGTCGTCTCTCTTGGAATCGAGGCGAGATATGCATCGGCTTCCGCCAGATTCTCCCGGGCATACTCGAACATCGTCTCCGTCGTCCAACCCGGTGGGAAATAGCCGACACCGCGTTCGGCGTCCTCCTGTTGATTGCGCAGGATGTTGACGGCCTGCAGTCCCCGTCCGAATCCGATCGCCTGCTGCTTGTCCGTCACGATACCGGCTTTCCAGTACCAGATGTCGGATAACATGACACCGACCAGTCCCGCAACGTAATACGTGTACTCGTCAAGATCTGCTGCCGTTTTGACCGTCCAGTCCCGTTCTGCCCAAGTGGCCATGCCTTCTGCCATCTCGGCTGTCGATTCCAGGACTTTCGTTCGAATACCCGCCGGACAATACGCAATCCACTCTGACAGGCGCAGTGTCACTTCCGGCAATTGATTCGCGTAAGGGGCAATCATCGTCCGGTATGTCTGCTCGTCGAATGTTCCCCGCATCATTAACGCCGTTTCGCGCAATAATGTCGTCTTGACCCCGGTCGGCAATTCTTCGTGGTCTTCGATTTCATCGATGGCCCGCATACATAAGTAAGCCGCTCCGACGGCTTCCTGTAGTTCCTGTGACAGACGGCTGATCGGTATATAAAAGGTCCGGCTCGTCGCTTTTAATACACGATTCGCATCTTTCTTCAGCTGCTTCGTCTCATTCATCCATTACACTCCCTCTTTAGTCAAAAAGGTTTCTTTTCTCTACATTACTATACACGATTCAAAAGAATTGAGCATTTTTTTGTTGAACGAAAAAACAGGACCGACATTGAAGTCCGTCCCGTCCTGGTCATGTATCTGTTCGTTGTTTTAATAATTGGCTCATCAGACCGGTACTTTGCGAAGCTTCCGCATTTTCATCCTGAATCGCCAGATAGATTTCTTTGCGGTGGATATCGATTTGCCGGGGCGCATTGATACCGAGTTTGACTTGATCCCCTTCGATCGCGAGAATCGTCAACTCAATATCATCCCCGATTTGAATCGCTTCTCCCGTTTTTCGTTTTAAGACGAGCATCAGCGGCCACCTACTTCGGTCAAACTGCCGATCATCCGACGATTCGCGTACGTTTCATCGAGAATGATTTGTTTCGCTTGACGGCGTTTCGTCTCCATGACGAATGGTGCCCGTAAGTTCGTCGTCGATTCCTGGAACGGTTCACGTAACGTGACCGTCGTATAGACGGCGACTTGTGCCGTTTCCTGAATCCCAAGTTGCTCCTTCGCCGATTCCGGTAATTCAAACACGTAATCCGGATCAATCCAAAATGGATTCGTCACGACAAACGCACACTCCGGCTGGTCAATCGATTGGAATGACCAAAAAGGAATCCCTTCGCCGAACGGTAAGAGGATAAAGCGTCGTGCTTCCGGAAAACCCGGTACTTCCGAAGCGAAAGTAATGATTTCACTTTCGTCCACTTGAACCGGACCAAAAAAATCAGTAATGATTTGCATATGATTATCCTTCCCCATCGAACATGCCGCCGACCGGCCACATATCCATTTGATTTTGTTCCCGCAGATAAATTTCGACCGTACCTTCCGTCACATTCAACTCCGGTCGATTGATCTGAACCTCGATTCGCGGTCGTTCTGCCGTGTAATTGAGTTGCACTTCCGCCGGTGTATAATTGATTTTGACGCGTTCGAGACTGCGTGGCGAAAAGCCGAGTGTCGTCACTTCAGCAGGCGGTGTGTCCCGCGATTTTGCGACGCGGGATACCGCATTTCCCCCTTGCTCGATTCGCATCAATTGATCGCCTTCAGACGCTGCCCGGCCAACTGCCTGTTGCCCCATCTGACGACCATATTCTGCATAACGCTGGACTGACTCAAAAGCCGGAAGTCGTCCCGTTTCAATCATCGCTTGGGTCGAATCAATTTCGAGTCGTGCTGCGACGGTTTCAATCGACAGATTCCCTTTTGGTTGTTCAATCGATAATGTCGCCGGCGCCTGATGTTGCTCAAGTGTCGCACGGGTGGTATTGATTCCAATTTTCGCTGACGTTTGACGCATCTCAAGATGTGGCAGATTCACCGTCCGTCATCTCCTTCTTAACGTAAGAAATCAAGCAAGGTTGGCTGAATGATCCGCGCCCCCGCGCTGAGTGCCGCACGATGTAACGTTTCATACGACTTCAGTTCCATGATGACTTTTTCGGCTTCGATGTCTTCGTTATCCGACATGACCGATTTTGCGATAATTTCTTGATCTTCCAGACGAGATGCGTTCAGTTCAAGTCGGTTGACCCGCGCCCCAAGGTCAGCACGCGTTTCGACCGTCTGATTGAGCATACTATCAAGATCTTTTAACATCCCTGATAATTCGGCTCCATTATTTGAACTATCGACGGCACCTGCGTCTGAAACCCCACCAAGAGCATCGTATAATTTTTTGAGCGTCGTGAACGTCTCCGGACTAAATACATTTGTCGGTGAAACGTTGACTTGTACTTCAATTCCGGAAGAGATTTCATAACGGATGACTTCTTCTTCTTTTAGAGTTGGATCACCGTCTGTAAACACGGTATTAACCGCCTTACCTGGTGTCGTTAAATATTCTTTCAGACCTTCCATCGAAATGAAGGGTTGATCCGTCTTTGTTCCATTAAAAATGGCTTTTTCATTATATTTCGTGTTCGCCAGTGTCCCGATATGTTCAATCAACTGACCCACTTCGCTCTGAATTGCTTTCCGTTGCGTAGCATCATACGTATCCGTCGCAGCTTGTGTCGTCAATTCGCGGACCCGACTCATGGCGGATGTCACTTCGTTGAGTGCCGAGTCCGTCAAGTCCATCCAACCTGTCGCTTCATTGACATTTTTTTTGAACTGTTCGACTTCACGCACTTCTGTCCGGTAACGAATCCCTTGCATTGCGACGACCGGATCTTCAGATGGTCGCTGAATCTTTTTTCCACTGATCAATTGTTCCTGCATCGCACTCAGTTTTTGATAACTGGCGGAGAGATGTCCGATATTTGTTTTCGTCAGCATCGTTTGTGTTACGCGCATTTAGTCATCACCGTCCTACGATTCCCATACCATTGATGATTTTATCAAGCATCTCATCAACCGTAGTAATATTACGCGCTGCCGCGTTGTATGCATGTTGGTACTGAATCATCATCGTCATCTCTTCATCGATTGAAACAGCCGAAACCGACATACGGCGCTGTTCCGCACTTTCCATCAAAACGGCAGAACTCTGACCGAGCCGAGCGACCTGATCCGTTGCGACTGCCATGTCTCCAATGACATTTTGGTAAAACGAACCGATTGTCGTCGTCGTATCGGATCGTTCAAAACGAATGCTTGCCGTCTTCATGTTGGCCAGTTTCAAGGCACCGGCACTATCACCGATGTTTCCGTCTGTCGAGGTAGCAATGTTATCCAGGCTCTTTTTAATGTCTGCTCCAAGCGTGATCGACTTCGCTGTGATTACTCCTCCGTTGGAAGAAACAAAAAATTCACTTGTACCCGCTGTTTCGTCTTTTTTTACATTCGTCGCATGCGCTTCGTTGAATGCTGTCGCAAACGTTGCTGCCATCTCATCCAGGTGTCCCTGCATATTGACATACTCACCCGTTGCTTGACCATCCTCAACGTGTCCGTACATCTCAATCAGACCAATTAATCGACCTGATGAAAAACCGCCGGCTGCGTCAAATGAGATCGTTTGTGAATCTGTTTTGAATCCTGTATAGAGACCATTGTCATCTGTTGTAAAGGTCAACGTTCCTGCTTTTGGTAAATCTGAATCCACTGCAAGCAACTTGTCACCATTCGGTAATTTGATTCGAACATCAATCCGGCCTTCTGCCGTTTTAACCGTATTCCCAAGTGTTCCTTGCTGAATCGCATCACCGTCGACTGATACTTTTTCAAAATCGACGTACTCTGCAAGTTCATCGAAATAACGGTCTCGTTCATCATAAAGTGCATTTGGTAACACACCAAGCGGTTCGACTGTATGAATTTCAGCATTGATATTATGAATCTTTTTGAACAGATCATTTACTTTTTTAGTCGAGACCTCAATTTCACTTTTCAGGTCACCTTGTACTTGATTAAGTGCCTTCGCCATGTAATTAAACGTTTGTGTCAATGTCTCCGCTTTTTGACGGACGACACTCCGGGCACCTGAATCCTGGGGATTCGTTGATAAGGTCTGAAGGGATTCCCAAAACCCGTCAAATGCTTTGGACAAGCCGGTATCGGATGGTTCATTGATGACATCTTCCATACGACCGAATGCTGCTTCTTTTGTACCATAGTAAGATGTCTTCGTTGCCTCGTCTCGATATTGTTTATCGAGCATGACATCGCGGACACGTTCGAGGAGTTCACCTTTTACACCCGTACCGATTTGTCCCATTTTACCCGTACCGATTGCCATCGACAGTTGTTCCGTCGTCGCCATGACAAGACGTTGCCGCGAAAAGCCGGCCGTTCCTGCATTTGCGATATTGTTTCCGGTCGACTGGAGCGCCCACTGATTCGTCGTCAGTGCACGACGACCGGTTTCAAGCCCCATGAATGTTGATCCCATGTATTTGCCTCCTTAAGCATTTCGATTGAAATGTGCGCGATCAAGCGCGGACTGACCATATGTAAAATCATCTGCTTCTGGTATCAACAATTCCAGATGCCAGTTTAAGTAGTGTAACGATTGGGTCAGTAAATCAGCATTTAATTCGTTGAGTACTTTTAACTGACCAATCGTTTGAAGTAACCGACGCATGGAATTGACATCCTCCGGGTGGGCTTGAAGCCACTCCGTCATCGTCATCGTGCCCATCTGCGTCAGGCGTTGTTGTTCCAACTGTTCGATTCGTTTTAAATGAATCGGCTCTTCCTTGACGAGTTGCGAAAGACGTTGCATATCATTTTGAATCAAGACCTGCTTTTTTTCTTTTGCCAATTCAAGTAGTGCGGCATGTTCCGCCGTCAGCTGATCGATGAGTTCCATCCGTCATGTCCTCCTCTTCCGTCTATGTTCGTTCATATAAAAAGCGACCCGCGCATCCGTGCCCCGAGTCGCCTCTATTGTCTAAGTTAGTCTTCTTACAAGTTCAAGAAACGTTCCGCGATTTTCTTCGCATCCGGTTTGTAGGTTCCATCCTGAATGGCTTGTCGAAGGGATTCGATTTTTTCGGTCCGTGAAGGCGTCGTTTCATTGAAACGCAGACGCGCTTCGCTTGAAATCGTCACTTCATCCGGCCGATTCGTGCGTGTTGGTTCTGTTCCTTCTACTTTTTGATTTCTTTCGTACGTTTTAGGCATGTTAACCCATTTCGTAGAATCAATTCGCATGTGAACACCTGCTTTCTAGACTACAAGATTCTTAATTCAAGTTCGATACGTTCGCGGTTTCGAAGGGGTAGAAGAATCTAGCATCGCTTGGGCGAGGTCACGTCGCAGTTTTTCACGACATCCGGCACAAATCGTGCCATCACGGGAGGGCTTCCCGCAACTCTCACACATGATGTCCATCTGAGAAATCTCAGAGATCAACAATCGCCCTTCTTTGATGTAACGGAAGACCGTTTCTCTCTTTACTCCGATAACCATCTCAACATCCTTAGGTGAGGTTCGGACTTTTCGCCGTTCTCGCAGGAACTCACGCACCTTCTCAAAATCAGTATGATCTTTTCTGATACAATCGACACACAGATCAGAAGATTGACGAACAAATAACTTCCCACAAGTTTTGCAGTTTAATACATCCATTTCCTTCACCTCATATTGAGTATCGGCAGAAATGAAGATTTTTTAAACACTTCGAAATAAAGTTACCGCAGAAATTTCTTTGGCGCCGGCTCCATAAAGCCGCGAAGCCGCTTGGTGCAAGGTGATTCCGGTCGTATAGACATCATCGACTAGCAAAATCGTTTTTCCGGTCACCGGCTGAATGACGTGATACGGATTGTCCCGTTCCAGTCGTTCGTGCCTCGTCTGATGGCTGAATGCGGCTCCATCCGCCCGTTCGAGCACAAGCCGGACCCGTCCCCGCATCATCCGGGCGATCAGTTCCGCCTGATTGAATCGGCGTTCGCGCAAACGTTCCGGACTGAGCGGAATCGGGACAATCCAATCCTGTTTGACTTTTACCTTTTTGAGCTCTGTTTTAAACACGTCGAGCAAAGCCGTGTCCCCGAGAAACTTATACCGTTTCATGAACGCCTTTGCTTGTGTCTGATAAAGAAATAGCGGGTGCGTGACCAATCGTCGTCCCTGGTTGCGCCAGTTCTGACAATCCGAACAGAGCGGCAGTCCCGGTTTTCCGCAATCCTCACACCCTCCGCATTCCCCTCTTTTTACAAATTCTATTTTACAGGTCGGACACAGGGTTTGACTAGTCCAGACATTTGATAACGTCCAGCCGGGTAAAAAGTCCTGCCTGCACAGGTAACAGTTCATCGAAATCCCTCCCGGTTCGCTCGTTTAATGTGATGAATCGCTTGGTACATCGCATCGGACCGGTCATTCGCAAACAATACGACGTCCCCTTCCGGAAAATCAGCATTTCGTCCGACCCGTCCGCTGATTTGAATCAAGGCCGCACTGCTGAAAGATTGATCGGCATCGAGAACTGCCACTTGAACGTCGACTAACGTCACGCCCCGTTCGAGGATCGTCGTTGTCAACAAAATACCGGTCGTCTGACGGAAACGGGCGACCTTTGTGACCCGCTCCGGATCGGCAGCATGGACGGTTTCGCACTCGATCCCCTGCTGATGCAAAAAGGTCTGCCATGTCTCAAGCGCCGCGACTTGCGGCACGAACAACAGACGTGGTTTAGTCGCATGCGTCCGAAGCCAGTCTACGATATCCTGTTTCGTATAGGGAATCTGCAGGCGGGGAATCGGCAACGGAAAACCATGATAGCGGCGCATCAAACGAACCGTTGGCAGGCGTTGATCGCGCAACGAAGGTGTCGCACTGAGTAAAATCAAAGAAGAACCGGGAGCCGTCGCCTGACGGACATAGCGGTGTAACGTCCGATCGGTCCGGTACGGAAAGGCATCGACCTCATCAATGAAGACGACGTCAAAACACGCGCGGTAATGAATCAATTGATGGGTCGTACTGATTGTGATGTCGCCGAGTCCCAACCGGTCAGCGGACCCTCCAAACAACGAAACGATGGTTGCCTGTTGAAACGCCCGTCTCAGATGCCCTGTCAATTCCCGGACGACGTCCGCGCGCGGCGTCGTAATCAGGACACGGCGATTCGTACAAAGTGCCCGTTCGATGCCCGGAAACAACATCGGCGTTTTTCCGGCGCCGCAGACGGCATGGACAAGCAGCTTCTCTTGTTGATCAATCGTCCGGATAATCGCATCGGCAATCCGTTGCTGATCACTCGTCAAATTCAGTTCCGTATGATAATCGGGACGGACGGGGTCAAGCGGGCGCGGATCCGTGACAAGGCGGTCACACGTCCGCAGTTTGCCGAAAATCAAACAATGGCGGCAGTAATAACAGCGTTTCCCGCACGTACACGGTCCGCGGGTCGGTAATTTTCCGCACCGCTCGCAACGCCACGTGACAGCTGGCCGGTATTCAAGAGGAGCATCGACCGACATGTCGAGCCGGTAGTCGGGAATCAATCGTCCACGTAAATCCATAAGTCACTTCCTTTCGTTGACTGACTCTCCTTTTCGGCAAGTCGAACGGACTTCCTGCCGCCGCCTGGAAGCATCCATTTAGCATAACGGGACGAAAAAAGCGTACCTGCTTTCGCAGATACGCCGTTGTTCATTGTATGTCCTATGGATAATACAGGGTTACGCTTCTTGATACCAGGTGATGCCGATCGCACCGGGTCCTAAGTGGGTCCCGATGACAGGACCAAACACACTCATCTCAATCCGGGCGTCCGGGAACCGTTCTTGCAGGACGGCAATTTCCGCTTCCGCTTTTGAAGAGTCTTCCGCATGGATGACACCGATGACATGACCGGCACCGGTTCCTTGAATCGTCTCATCCATCATTTCCTCAATCCGTTTGACGGCCCGTTTGAACGTCCGGATTTTTTCGAACGGCACGATTTTCCCGTCAACGAAATGAAGCACCGGTTTGATTTTAAGGAAAGAACCGACGACAGCTTGTGTCATGCTGAGACGTCCGCCGCGTTGGAGGTGTTCCAAGTCATCGACCACGAAATAGGCACGGATGACTTCTTTTAATGCTTCAAGACGGGCGACGATGTCAAGCGCCGTCGCACCAGCATCACGCATCCGAACGGCTTCTTTGACTAAAAAGGCTTGCGGCATACAGGAAATCCGCGAATCAATCGGATGGACCTGAACGTGTTCGACCATCATGTTAATCGTATGTAAGGCCTGGTACGTCCCACTGATTCCGCTTGATAACGTGATACCGATGATATCCGTCCCTTGCGGAAGTTGTTCAAACGAATCAACAAGATCACCGATGTTCGGCTGTGAGGTCGTCGGTAAACTTCCCGTCTGAATCCGTTGATAAAAATCAGGTACGGAAATATCGAGTCCTTCACGATACGCATCTCCGTCAAAGATGACACTGAGCGGTGCAACATGGACATTGTTTTCTTCACAATAGGTAGTTGGCAGATAGGCAGTACTATCCGTTAAAATCACAATCTGGCTCATTCGTGAATTTCCTCGCTTTTAAGAGTTCCGTCGTGACATAAGGTATTCTGACAGGTCACAATCGGTTTTTATCATATCACAGGTTGAAGTCTAAAAAAAAGAAAGACGGAGCCGAATCGGCTTCCGTCCTGACCTTAAACGACGACGACCCAGCCGCGGCGAATCGCTTCGACGACAGCACCGGTCCGATCGGGTACATTCATCTTACGTAAAATAGAGGATACGTGGTTTTTAACGGTTTTCTCACTGATGAACAACGTATCGCTGATCGCCCGGTTCGAGAAACCGTCCGCGAGCAGCTGCAGGACTTCACATTCCCGGCGTGTCAACACATGTAACGGTGCTTCGGCGACACGTTTTTCAATCGGTTGTGAAGACATCGTCTGCTTCATCTTCATCAGACGACGGTATTCCTGTAACAGGTTCGGTGTGACTTTCGGGTGGACATATCCGCCTTCCCGGTACACAGACCGGATCGCATTGACCAGTTCATCCGTCGCCATCTCTTTTAAGAGATAACCGACCGCCCCTGCTCCAAGCGCATGCATGACATACGTTTCATCGTCATGGATTGACAGGATGATGACCCGGACTTCCGGATGGACTTCCATCAAACGTTTCGTTGCTTCGACCCCGTTGACTTTCGGCATATTTATATCCATTAAGACGATATCCGGCTGATGTGCTTCAACGAGTGGAATCACGTCTGCTCCACTCTCGCCCTCCGCGACGACGACGAACTCTTCTTCGAAATCAAGAATCCGTTTGACGCCTTCCCGGAATAACTGATGATCGTCGATGATGACTACTTTTACTTGCTCGTTATTCACAGTGTTTCTCCTCTCACTCCGGATTCCTCAACTGGAATCCTTACCTTGATGACTGTCCCTTTACCTGGCTGCGTCTCAATCTCAAATTCCCCGTCTATCAATTCAATCCGTTCCCGCATCCCGATCAGTCCGAATGACTCATCACACGATTCGACGATGGAATCAAAATCAAATCCGATCCCGTTATCTTTAACATGAATTCGAACGGAATGTTGATACTGTTCTATGATAATACGAATGTCCCCTGCTTTGGAATGCTTAACTGCATTTTGGACCGCTTCCTGCACAATTCGGAAGACGGCGACTTCATATGTGGACTCAATCCGTTCGCCGCCTCCGAGATAATTAAAGTGAATCGGGATGTTGGAAATTTCCTGCATATGTCGTAAATAGCGTTCAAGTGTCGGGACGAATCCGAGATCATCCAGCGTCATCGGCCGTAAATCATAGATGATACGTCGAATGTCAGCTAATCCATCACGAATCAATTTCCGCAGACGATGTATTTCTTCAAAGGCCGCTTCCGCGCCATTATGCTGGTGAATCTTTTCAATCAAATCAGCCCGGATCAACACGTGGGCAAGCGTCTGCGCAGGACCGTCATGCATATCCCGCGACAGGCGGCGGCGCTCATTCTCTGCCGACTGGAATACTTTTAAACCCATCTCTTGTTTTTGCATCGCTTTTTCGTACTTTTCGTTCATGACCTGCATGTCGTCCGTCAGGAAATTCAACACGACCGAAACACGGCTGATCAGCATGTCGGCACGTTCTATCGTTTCGTCCAGTTGAATCAAACGTCGTTCGAGCTCGTCCCGCCGTTTGCGGCAGTTCATCTCATCGCGTTGATTGATGAATGACTCGAGCTGAAGCGAGTTCGCCGTCTCATAAGCAGAACGAATATCTTGTTCCGAGTAGTTGTCGAAGTTTTTGCTCACGATGACGAGTCGCGCTTTCGAATCCTTAATGTGTCGTTCCAGCCGTTCAGCTTCTTTAATGTAGTCGTGAACACGTGTCTTCAACTCCCGTAGCTCCTGCTGAATTTCAGCATACTGCTCACGTGAACTTTCGGTAATCCGGACGATTTCTTCCCGGCTTTCTTCTACGACACCAATGATGTTCTGTACGATATCATTCAAGGACAGTCGCTCCCCCATCTCATTCGTCATACTACTCCCTCCGTTCCTTGCCAGTCCCCACGGTTGTCTCTCTCTCAAATCGTCGTTATGCTAGAAAGAACTAGTTAACGAGGAGGACATTTTTGATTATGACATTATTTAATTATTATACAGTAAAAGAAAACGGTTTCCATGAAATCATTATCCAAAAGTCACGATTTATTACATATTTGGCGCGTACCACCTCGGAAGAAGAGGCTCAGCGCTTCATTGCGGACCTCAAAAAAAAACATTCGGATGCCAATCATAATTGCTCCGCCTACATCATCGGCGAACGCAATGAGATTCAAAAAGCCAACGATGACGGCGAACCGAGTGGAACGGCAGGCGTCCCGATGCTGGAAGTCTTAAAAAAACGGAATCTCCGCAATACGGTCGTCGTCGTGACCCGATACTTCGGCGGCATCAAGCTCGGCGGCGGCGGATTGATCCGGGCTTACGGCTCGAGTGTCTCGGAAGGCTTGAACGCTGTCGGTATCGTTGAACGGATTGCCCACGATTTAGTGGAAATCACGGTCGACTACACCTGGCTCGGAAAGCTGGAAAATGAATTACGGGCAACCGAACACATCATTGATCAGATTCATTATCTTGATCATGTCAAAATCGATGTCTGGGTCGAGGAAACAGCCGTCCCCGCCTTCCTTGAGTGGATGACGAATTTGACGAACGGGCAAGCCCTGCTCGAGAAAACGCATTCGCGCTATGTCGAACGTGACATTCAACCTTGACCTGCTATACTGATTGTAAAGAATTTAAAAGTTTTCTAATAATTCAGTAAATTAAGGAGTAATGAATCGTGGATGATTCCAAACGATCCCGTTCTACCAAACCAAAACCAAAGCGGTCGTGGTTTAAAGTGTTCGTCACCGTTTTTCTAGTCGTATTTATCGCTGGAGGTGCTGCATTTGCCTATGTCGCTAATAAAACGTTCCAAACCGCCAAACAATCAGAAGTCGAACTGTCACGTGGAGATAAATCAGATAAGCGGGCTGCTGCCGTCGACTTAACGAAAGATCATTTTTCCGTCCTGCTCGTCGGAACGGATGAACGTCCGGGTGATACGTCCTCACGTGCCGATACGATGATTGTCGCAACGTTCAACAAAACGGATAAACAAGTCAGTTTGCTGAGTATTCCTCGTGATTCCCTCGTCATGATCCCATCTGTCGGGTACGAAGATAAAATCAATCATTCCTATGCGTTCGGCGGCATTGATTCAACGATTGAAACCGTCGAAAAGTTGCTCGATATCCCGATTGATTATTACGGTTCAATCAATTTCAATGGTGTCGTTGCGATTGTCGATGCTGTCGGCGGCATTGAAGTCGATGTCAAATTACCAATCGATACGTTAAACTCTTCCGACAAAAAGGGCGGCGTCAAACTCGAGCCCGGTCTTCAACGCTTAAACGGTGAGGAAGCTCTTGCCTATGCCCGGATGCGTTACGAAGATCCAGAAGGAGATATCGGACGGACGAAACGCCAACAACAGGTTGTCCAAGCGATCATCGATCAATCGACATCCTTTGGATCCATCACAAAGCTGAACAAGTTGATGGATGCGACCGGGGATAATTTCACGACAAACATGTCCCTGACGGAAGCGTTCCAATTACAGCCGTTCGTCAAATCCTTGAATACCGTCAACCGGATTGATTTAAAAGGGACGGATACCAAGATCAACGGTGCCTACTATTATAAGCTCGACCCAGGTTCTCTCGCCGATGCGAAAACGATGTTAAAGGAACAGTTGAACTTGCCTGATACAGCGGATGAATCGACTTCAACACCGGAGGTTACCGATGATTCAACGACTGGAATCAACTGATTATCCCGAACTTTACCGGCTTCAACAACAGGCTTACCGGGTCGAGGCAGAATTGATCGGTGCCGCTCTCTTTCCACCGCTTCTTCAGACAGAAGCCGCGTTGCACGAGGAGCACCCGATCGGTTATATCATGCGTCTTGACGGGCGACTCGTCGGAGCGGTAACAGTCGAAGGTGAGACCATCACCCGGTTGCTCGTTTCCCCGGATTATTTTCGTCAAGGTATCGCCACGCAACTGCTCCGGTATGCCTGCGAAAAACAACCGCTCCGCTTCGTCTCTACAGCTGCCTTAAATGAGCCGGCGATTGCGTTGTATCAAAAATTCGGATTTCAATCCATCCGTCAAGTCAAACAAGATTCAATCGTACTCGTGACACTTGAATGCGATGACGTTTCCGATACGTGATTGGTTATAGAGAGAGGTTAACTTAAACGTCAGTCTCTACAAAGAAAAGGGTGGCAGAACAATTCTGCCACCCTTTGTCTTGTTCAAAATCAGAACCAGCCCATGACGGATCCAATCAATGCACCCAAAATAACAATCCGGAGCGGTGATTGTTTATAAAATCGGAGCAGACAAAACAAACCGAATGCAACGAAAAAATCGACTCCTGTTTTGACGCTCGACGTGAAGATCGGATCATATAACGCAGCAAGCAGAATTCCGACGACCGCCGCATTGACACCAATCAACATCCGGCCGACCTGTTTGTTGCCACGGACCCGGTCCCAAAACGGCAGGACACCGAGGACAAGTAAAAAGCCAGGCAGGAAGATGGCGAGAGTCGCAAGGATTCCGCCCATCAGTCCGTTCACGACCGTCCCGAGGTACGTCGCGAAGGTAAAGAGCGGTCCCGGGACGGCTTGCGCTGCCGCATACCCGGCAAGAAAACTATCACCCGTCAAAAAGTCCGGCACAAGCGACTGCTGTAAGAATGGCAGGACGACATGTCCACCACCAAACACGAGTGCACCTGCACTGTACATGATACTCGTCAGTTGAAGATTTCCTGTCGCGTTAGCGGCTAGGAAAGGTGTCACGACGAGCAGGACGACGAACAAAATCAACGCACCGATGCTGAGAACACGTGGCACACGAATACCTAGTTTCCCACCACCCGCAGGTTCATCTTCAAACCAAAATAGACCAATCAGTGCCGCAACAAGCAAGACACCGACTTGTGCCAATGGATGGGCAAGCACCAAGACACCGGCCAACGCCAGCAACATTAAAAATAACCGTTTCGGACCAACTGCAAGTTTTGTTCCCATACCGAGAACCGCATCCGCAACGATGGCGACCGCAACCAGTTTCAGACCATGGATGAAACCGGCTTCCGTTAAATCAAATTCGGTTGCGAGCAACGCAAAAATGATTAACAGAATACTTGATGGTAACGTAAAGCCGATGAATGAGACGATCGCCCCGACGACTCCACCCCGGACAAGACCAATTCCCATCCCGACCTGACTCGAAGCCGGTCCTGGCAAGAATTGGCAAAGGGCGACGAGATCGGCATAGGCTTTCTCATCCACCCATTTCCTTCGCTTGACGTATTCCTCGTAAAAGTAGCCTAAATGGGCAACCGGTCCGCCAAATGATGTTAATCCAAGCTTCAAGGACACGATAAAAATTTCGATCCATCTGTTCATATAACCACCTCCACGCTGAATTATACGAAAAATTTGTAAATTTTCTGTGACCATTCAGACGTTTCGTGATTTTTCCCCGCCATATGTGACAGTTCTCCAAAAAGTCTCCACAGGACCTTGACGATACCGTTTCAGGTACCAGCTCGAGAACAGGATTTGCATGACTAGTACGACGATAACCAGTAACATTCCCTGCCAGAGCGGAATCGTCCCGTATCGCCCGGTTACGAACAGCACCAGTGTAAAGACAAACGTCTGCGTGAGGTAATTCGTCAAGGCCATCCGTCCCAACACTTGAAATCCCATTAACGGACGTCCTGACCGGACGAGTAAAGCAATCCCCGCTGCATAGGCGACAGCGAGTGTGCGCCCCGACAGCCAGACAAAAAAGTAGTTGGCCAGTCCATCCGGGATGCGCCCCTGATGAATCTGAACGATCGGATAGAGTAACGGTAACGACAGCAACAGACTGACGCCGAACACGAGACCGATTGTTCGGGTCGCCGGCGGTCGGGCCGTGAACCGTTCCATGAAGTAAGCCCCGATTAAAAACAGGGAAAGAATTTCCGGCCAAATCGCCAGTGAATTGTTTAAACCGTGCGGTAATTGAACGGTCGCATGATAGGTGACGAATTCCATAATGTCACGTGCCGCCACGATGGATTGCAGGGCCATATCCGGGTTCGGAATCGACCGGTCCCCGACAGACTGGGCATATTGATAAATCGAGAGATAACGAAAGAAGACATACAGCTGTAAGGCAAGACCAATCCATAGTTTCGTTGATGATCGTGTGTGGACGAAGGCAAGCAACATCAAGCCGCAAAGGGCATACGTCTGCAGAATATCCCCTCTCCAGAACAACAGATGGATAAGACCGAATAGAAATAAAGCCAGCAAGCGGCGGACGAAAATCCACAGTGATTTTTTCTTCACCCGCAAGCGATTGATGAATAAGATAAAGCCGGCTCCAAATAAAACACTGAACAACGTGTAAAATTTCGTTTGGATGAACAGGTCAAAAAGCAGGCGCAACACCTGATCGGCAGTTCCCATCTCATTCGTGAAACGTTCCCCAAGGAAACTCGGCATATTGACAAAGAGGATTCCGCATAAAGCAAATCCCCGCAAAACATCCAGATAGACAATTCGATCTGCTCGTTCAATCGGATTCATCTCGACTCTCCCATCGCCAAATCAGCCGCTCAAACGGATTTGAGCGGCTGATTGGTCATTTTGATGTCATGCGTTCCAGCAAATCCAGTAACGGTCGATAACGCTCACCCAGTAAGCCCAGCGATTCGACTAAAATATCGAGTACCAGCAATAACATCAGCAAGGATACCAGTGCTCCAAGCGACGTCGTTTGTGAAAAGAGGATCGCTGTCATCCCGAAAACGGCACATAGTCCGTAAATGACGAGTACCGCCTGCCGCATCGTAAACCCAAGGTCGAGTAACCGGTGATGAAGATGGGCTTTATCCGGCGCAAACGGTGGTTTTCCCTGTAACATCCGTCGAACGATCGCAAACAAGGTATCGGAAATCGGGATACCGAGCAGGATGACCGGAACCGCGAGCGAAAACAAGGTGACGTTCTTGAAACCGAGCAATGACAAGACACCTAACATATATCCGAGGAATAACGCCCCGGTGTCCCCCATGAAAATCTTTGCAGGATAAAAGTTGTGGAACAGAAAACCAAATGTACTCATTAATAAGAGAATCGCGACAATCGTCACGTAGACATTGCCCTGAATGACGGCGAGACTGATCAGCGTCAGCAAAACGATACTCGACACCCCTGCCGCCAGGCCATCCAGCCCGTCAATCAGGTTGACGGCATTCGTGATACCGATAACCCATAGAAACGTCAGCGGGACACTCCACCAGCCGAGAAATAATTGTTGATCGAACGGCAGATTGATGAACTCAATCCGGATACCGCCGTTTAAGACGACCACGGCCGCGACGATCTGCCCCATTAATTTAAGCCGGGCATTTAATTGAAAACGGTCATCGAGTGCTCCCGTCAAAATCACGACAAAGCCTCCGACCAGGATATGTGTCGCATAGGGACTGGAAGGTTGCAAAATAAAGTAACCGATCATGAATGCGATGTAAATCGCAAGTCCGCCTAACCGCGGCATAATTCGTACGTGTACCTTTCGCGCGTCCGGACTGTCAACGGCACCGACTGCAATCGCAAAGCGTTTTACAACGGGTGTGATCAGTAAGGCCGCGATAAAACAGACAATGGACGCCGTCCATAACATAATAACATCACGCTCCTGCGCGAATTATATCATAAAAAAAAAGAGCCGACGAGCGGCTCACATGAAGATCGGGACTTCTGCAGATGGATCATATGTATAGATACCGCGTCCGACTTTTTTAATCGCAGGATTCGCTTGTTCCACTTTGGCCATCAATTGATAGATGTTGCTGATTTGGTGACGGTACCGGAGTTCGAGTTCCATTTGGATATCGCGTGCCGACATCGACTCGCGCTCACGCATCAAGTCACTGATTTGGTGGACATACACTTCCAGCGGGTAACGTTGATTCACTCGGCGTTGTTTAAGGGGACGTTCTTGTGTCACCGCGATTTCTTTTGCTGAATCGCTTGTTCCCCGGCTTAATTCTGCGATTAAATATTCAGCGCGTCGTTGCAAACGACGGTATTCCTCTTCGATTTCCATCAGTTCTCGGTAGATATGTTCACTCGATCCCATTTGTTAACCTACTTTCCTAAATTAAACATAAATATTTCAATTATGTTTCAATTGTATGTTTTTTGAAATAAAACAAACTGCATTTTGCCTCTTTAATATATAATTTTATTATATATTTAATTATTCTGTAATATTTTTCTCTCATTGGTTGTCACTTGACTACACTTCATATTAACAGAAAGGAGCTAGAACGGAATAGATAAATTATAAATTAAACTATTTTAAAAATACTTAATTGACTATATAAGGTTTTATACGTATTCATTCTACTTAAAAGGAGACTGGAAATTTAATGGACAAATTAACTAAAATCTTAACAATGGCACTAGTACTTTTGCTTCTGACTACCATCGCTTTTCCGTCCTCATTAGTATCGGCTGCATCCGGCGTAACGTTTACGAAAACAATCTATCAAACAACAGATTTATTGAATTTACGTTCGACTAACTCGATCTCTTCGAAAAAATTAACAACGATTCCGAAAAAAACGTCTCTGACGTCCAACTACCGGATCGGGGAATGGTATCGTGTAACACACAATGGCAAGACGGGTTATGTACTCGGTCAATACTTAACGAAAGTCGTCACCGGGACGAACTTTACAAAAACGAATTACCAGACGACAGATGCTTTGTCGTTACGACAGGCAGCCTCGACGTCTTCGGCACGTCTGTTGACGATTCCCGCGAATACGACGCTCGCATCAAGCTTCCGGGACGGCGATTGGTACAAAGTGACGTATAACAAACAGACCGGTTTTGTATCGGGTGCCTATTTAAAGAAAGCGACGGCATCATCGACAGCTTATACGACGACCGAACGGCTGAACTTCCGGAGTGCCCCGACGACATCCGGTGCCTTATTGATGACGATTCCGAGCAATCAAGTCGTCCAGTCCCTATCCGTCAGTTCGAACTGGCATAAAATCAATTACGGGGGCAAGACCGGATACGTCATCGGTACGTATTTGAAAAAGGGAACAGCTTCCCCTACTGCACCGTCTGCCGGAAATGCGGATTACAGCGGTAGCAAGATGTATGTCCTGATTGATGCCGGCAGCACCGTTGCCTTACGGTCATCCGCTTCCGTCCTCAGCGGACAACTCACTCGTCTCGGCCGCGGTACGCCGGTTGTCGTGACAAACAGTCTTCATAAGACACGTGGTTTTGTTGCTGTCCAAACAGCGGACGGACGACGGGGATATGTCGAAGCCACTTACTTGACGATTTTCCAGCCAAGCCCAACGAATCGTCCCTTGATTGTCCTCGATCCCGGACACGGTGCTTATGATCCCGGTGCTGTCCGGGCAGGGCTCGCAGAACGGGACATCGTCCTGTCCGTCGCGCGTCAAGTCGCCGGTCTTCTACAGGGAAAAGTAGATTTGACGCTGACGCGTTACACAAACGATTATTATCCGTCATTAGGCGAACGGAGTGCGATGGCGAATGCCTTGTCAACGTCACGGTTCGTCAGTATCCATATCAATGCTTCAAATGCCGGTAGTGCGTCCGGTGCGGAAAGTTACTACTATAAGGGAACCACTTCGGTTCAACTCGCCCAGGCGATCCAACAACGGATGACAGGTTATGCCGGTATGCGTGACCGGGGTGTCCATTTCGCTAACTATGCCGTCATTCGGGGGACGCAGGCACCAGCCGTCCTGGCGGAACTCGGTTTCCTATCCAATACGTCTGACCGTGCGAAACTGGCGGATCCCGCTTATCAAGCGCGTTATGCCCGGGCGATTGCCGACGGTATTCTCGCGACACTTTAAGTACTGCAAAAACGCTCATTCCGTTTGTCGGAACGAGCGTTTTTTTATATGACAAAAGGACCGCTCAGGGAAGCGGTCCTTTTGTACTCACATGAAAAGAGATCAATCAGATAAACCTATCTGCCATCAGGGAATGGCGGATGGTCATTAGCGACTAGCTAGGATCTGCTCAAGGGAAAGCAAATCCGTCGAATCGACACGATAGTCTGCCTCATGTAACGTCGTTTCCGGACCGACGCCGACAGCATACATACCCGCTGCGTGAATGGCCGTGATTCCTGCTGCTGCATCTTCTACACCGATACAACGTTCAGGTGCGACGTCAAGCGCCTCTGCTGCCCGTAAAAACACTTCAGGGTGTGGTTTTGACCGGGCGACGGTTGCCGCATCGACGATGTCGTCAAAATAATGCCGAACTCCAAGTGCCTCAACGACAGTCAACGCATTTTTAGAAGCTGACGCCATTCCGATCTTCAGCCCAGTCGCACGGATTTCGTCAAGGAACGCAATGATTCCCGGCAGAAGATCCTGTTCTGAGATGTGCTGGATCAACGTGACGTAATGGTCGTTCTTCTTCGTTGCGAGCGCAACTTTCTCTTGTTCCGTGAAAGCATCCTGCTTTCCGCCAAGTGTTAAAATCCGCTCCAGCGAATCAGTCCGACTGACGCCTTTCAGTGTTTCATTGAACTCCCGGTCGAACGGGATATCCAACTCCTCACCCAGTTGTTTCCAAGCCAGATAATGATACTCGGCTGTATCGGTAATTACGCCGTCCAAGTCAAAAATGACCGCTTCAATCGTTGGTGCCATTCGACATCCATCCTTTCATCCATCGTACATGAAAGACAAGAAATCGAATGATTTGCGCAAACGATTGCACTTGCCTCAAGAATTATTTTACCTGTTCCCCACATTGTTTGCAAGCGTTATCAAAAAACAAATCCAAATCATTAGTCTTTCCCCAAAGAAACCGTTTTCAATTTCAAGGGAATGTTTTACTTATTTCGCTCTTTACTATTCGTTTTACAATTTTTAACTGTTATAATAAAAGCGAGTTTGACAGTCGAACCGAAGGAGTGACCAACTATGTTTCAGCGTGTTAAACAATTAATAGATGAACAGAGCCGCAGAATGCGCCGTTATGAAAAAACCGTTTTATTAATTAACAGTCTGGAAGCAGAAATGGAACAAAAAACGGATGAAGAATTAAGGATTTTGACACAATCCTTAAAAACCCGCCTTCAAGCTGGTGAGAAAATCGAAGCCCTCACCGGGACAGCGTTCGCGCTTGTCCGTGAAGCGAGCAAGCGGACACTCGGTCTTCGTCACTACGATGTCCAGTTACTTGGTGGATTGGCCCTTCTGTCCGGACACATCGCCGAAATGGCGACCGGTGAAGGAAAGACACTGGTCGCGTCACTTGCAAGTTTCACCCAGGCTTTACACGGTCAAGGGGTTCATGTCATCACGGTCAACGAATATCTCGCCCGGCGTGATGCGGAACAGATCGGTCAGATTCACCGGTTTTTAGGTTTAACGGTCGGCATCAATTCAGCAGAACTGTCATTCGAAGAAAAACAACAGGCCTATGCGTCTGATATTACATACGGAGTCGGAACGGAATTTGGTTTCGATTATCTGCGCGACCATTTAGTCATGCGACAAGAGGATCGTCTGCAACGCCCCCTCCGCTTCGCCTTGATTGACGAAGTCGACAGCGTCTTGATTGACGAAGCAAAAACACCGCTTATCATGGCGGAACGCGATACCGTCCATGAAGGATTACAGCAATTGGTTCGTCATGTCGTCAAAGACTTTAAAGAAGACGCTGACTATTCATACGACGAAGAAATCAAAGCGGTCGCCTTGACCGATCAAAGTATCGAGACGATCGAACGGATTTTCGGTATCGATCAGCTGTTCGCGGCCGAGCATGCCGTCCTGTTCCACTATGTCATCCAAGCACTTCGGGCCCACGTCGTTCTGAAACGGGATGTCGATTATATCGTCAAGGATGATAAAATCGCGCTCGTCGACTTATTCACCGGACGGTTGATGGAAGGACGAAGTTTATCGGATGGCCTCCATCAAGCGCTCGAGGCGAAGGAACACGTCAGCGTGACCGAAGAAAACCGGACGACGGCGCAAATTACGATTCAGCATTACTTCCGCATGTATCATCATGTGTCCGGAATGACAGGTACTGCTGCCACGTCTCGCGATGAATTTTTGAAGACGTACCGGATGGATGTTGTCTCAATTCCACCGAATCGTCCTAAAATTCGGATTGACGAAGCCGATGTCCTGTTCTTGACGAGTTCCGAGAAATATTCAGCGATTGCGGCAGCGACCGAAACGGCTCATTTGACGGGACAACCCGTCTTGATCGGAACGACTTCAATCGAACAATCCTTAAAGGTTGCCGATGTCCTTGATCAACGTCAGATCCCTTACGAAATACTGAATGCCAAGACCGTCGATCAAGAAATTCGGATTATCGAGTCCGCCGGCCGCCACGGTCGGGTGACGATTGCGACAAACATGGCAGGACGCGGAACGGATATCCTGCTTGATGATGCGGCGAAGGCGCAGGGCGGTTTGTTCGTCATCGGCACGGAACGGCACGAGTCCGTCCGGATCGATAACCAGTTGCGTGGTCGGGCAGGACGCCAAGGCGATCCCGGTCTGACCCGGTTCTACCTGTCGCTTGAGGATGATCTGCCCCGCCGGTTTGCGCGCGAACGGTTAGAGCGTGTCACAAAGAAACTTGGTCCTGTCACCGGTCCGGTTCATGCAAAAGAAGCTCAGCAACTGATGGCCTATGCTCAGGAAACGTGTGAATCTGTCAACCGCAGTGTCCGTGACGACCTTGTCCAACTCGAGGAAGTCATCAGTGAACAGCGCCTTGCCATTTATCGTCTTCGCAACCAAATCGTTGATTCGGCGACGCTGGAACAATTTGTTCAGCCGTTTGCGGCTCGGACCATCCATTCCTATCTCGAGCAATATTTGACGGATGATCTCGTTCCGGAAGAATGGCCAATCGAATTATTGACGGCGGAACTGGAGCAGCTGCTGCATCAACCGGTTGAATTGGTCCTGGGTGACTCGATCGAGACCATCCAACAACAAATGGAACCGCTGATTACTTCAGTCGATCAAAAAATGGCCTTGCAGATTGCCGAAGATGAAGAGACGGCACGACGTTTCATGTTACTTGCCCTGGACGAACAGTGGACGAGTCACTTGACGGCGATGAACTCGCTCAAGGAAGGAATTCATTTACGCAGTTACGGTCAAGAACAGCCGGTTCGGATCTTCGAACGGGAAGGCATGGATTATTTCCGTTATGCCATCTTCAGTTTTGAAAAACAAGTCGTGTCTGGACTATGTCGTCTGGACGAGACTACTTTGCAAGGAGGACTGCTTCATGCAACCGTCGATTGATTCTGACATTCAACCCGCGCTTTACTTTACCGAGGATATGCCGATTGTCAAAGAAGACGAGTATGTCTTTCGCTATGCACTCAATCAGTTACCGAAACTCGGACCCAACCAGTTGGCGATCCATCTCTTTCAAGTGTTACAGACCGAACCGTTACACGTGATTGCGTTGTTCCAAAATACGCTTCCGCGTTCTTTCCAGCTGAATGATTTGGTCGTTCTCGTCCTGTCAGGTGACCAGCTCGTCGCCCGGAAAATATTCACGATTGAGGAAGTACCGGTCCTTCTTCCGACAGCGACCTTACCGCTTTGGCTCGAGTTTTCCGATGAAGAACAGTTCGTTGATTTATCGACGCTTGATGCACCGCTCGAACTCGTCTTCTCGAATGAACAGCTGACGGATCTCGTAATCGATGAGTCGTTCTCTGCTCCGGAACAGCGTTTGATTCGCCAAATCGCTTTCTCGCACCCTGCCCCGCCGACAGATGGATGGTCCCTGTTACCGGTCTCGATTTTTAAACAGGAACAAAAGGTCGAGGCCATCGTGCTGGTCCGTAATCCGAGCGGACAGTCTCTCGAGCTGGATTCGCTGTCGTTTGAGTTACTGCTTGGTGATCAGGCCGTCGCTGCAACCCGGCATACTTCGCTGACCGTGTCCTCGCAGAGTGAACACGCAATCCGTTTAAGCTTTGATTACGTAGCACATCCGGCCGATTCACTGGATTTACGGTATCTGCCGGAATAATCCCCTCAAAAAAATGGACTTCTCGTCAATGACGAAAAGTCCATTTTTGATTATCCTTTTAATAAACCGATTACACGTACATTAATCGCTTGCGGTTGGAATGCTAACATGTTTTCCATGTCTTGTGCAATCCGTTCCTGTACTTTTCCTGCTGTCTTGATGATCGACATCCCGTATTTGATATGGACCGAGAGACTGACCGTAATCGCACCGTCCACATCTTCGACCTTCACGAGTTTGACCATCTGTTTTTCCTGTAACTTCGAATCGTCCTGTGTAAAGGCAATTCCTTCTGTTTCCTGAACTGCTACCCCGGCAATCACTTCAATGACTTGTTGGGAAACGTTTACGACACCATCCGCATTGTTTAAGTTATATGACATACTTTCCACGCCCTTCATCTATTAATCGCTCTACTTTAAAGTGTATAGCATTTAGCCTTTTTTTGAAAGGTCTTGTCGTTCTTCGACGATTGGACGAATGTCGATTTCAATCAGTGGACGCATCAGGCGGACAACGAACGGATGAATGATTACTCCGACGATCAACAGGGCGACACCGATGACGACCAGCAAGGCGAGCCAAGTTTGCGGCACGAAGGCTGTCGTCGCGTACTGACGCCATGCCATGACGAAGAAAACATGAAGCAAGTAGACATATAAGCTGAGCTCACCCGCCCGTGTAACAAGCGGCAGACGACGCATCGGAACGAGCATCATGAATCCAAGCGATGCTGTAATCGACAGGAAGTAGATCACACTGTGCTTCAACACACCGATCCAGGCATCACTGTCATATTGTTCGACATACGGGAAGCGGTGCTTGAATGCATTCGCCAGAGCGACGATTTCTTGCGGCGTATCGCGCCACGCTTCATATAGGAGAAAACCGATGACACTCGCGAACGCCAGTCCGCCAATTAACCGGACATTCATTCTCCGTTTGAAGCTTTTTGGCATTTCAAAAATCCGGATGAACTCATGTTCCGACAAGTAGTTACCGAGCAGGAAGTAGGGATAAAACATGATCAATTTCCGTAAGGCCAAAAAACCTGTGTTTTCGAGCTCAAAGCCGTACAATAAAGCAAAGGCGAGTCCGAACCAGACATACCCACGCAGATGGACGACATACGGTGTAACGATATACCAGACGACCATGACGAACAAATACCAGAGTGCCCAGTAGGGACGCAACAGATGCGTGCCGAGATTTTGTCCGGACAACAACGGCAATCCTTCTCCAAACGTTGCCCATGAACCAATCAGGATTTGCCAGACACAATAGACGGCAAACAGTTGGATGACACGCAAGTACTTGTTTTCACGGAAGAAGTAGCCGCTTAAAATAATAAATAATGGCATGTGAAACGAATAAATGATCAAGTACACCGTTTCGAGTAACTTTCCATCGTAATCAAACCGTAAATCCGTCAGCATATGACCAATTACTACGAAAATGACAAGGAATCCTTTGATATTATCAAACCACGGATTTCGATTCATGTTACACTACCCCTTATACTCCCTCGAAAGGAACGATTGTTTTATGAAAAAAGCACTAGTCATTCTCTCGGTCGTCGCAAACGTCGTCCTCCTCGCCCTATTGCTCGGACGCAAACCGATCGAGTTATTCGAGCAGGCCTTTCCTGCCACCACTACACAACCCATCACGACATTCCAATATACGAAAAATCCGAACTACGTCCGGTTGAATAGTCTCTTTCATACTTATCAATACCCAAAATCACCGAATTCTGTCATGCTCGGTGACTCCATGACGAATTTTGGTGATTGGCGGATTTTGCTCAATGATCCGACAATCGTTAACTTCGGGATTCCCGGCGATACGACGGAAGGATTTTTGACCCGGCTTGACCTGATTGTCGAGTTGAAACCGAAACGTGTCTTCCTGATGGGCGGCATCAATGACATCCGTCACTTCACTCCGATTCCGACCATTACGGAAAACATGACGACGATCGTGACGACGCTGCGAAAAAATAACATTGATGTCGTCATTCAGTCAACACTACCCGTCGCACCCAAGTATTCCGATTCGGTCCGCGTCAATCGTGACGTCGAAGCCCTGAACCGGAATCTTGAACAACTTGCGAAATCTGCTGGTATTCCCTTTGTTGATTTACGACCTGAGTTGACCAATCAGCAAGGTTACCTTCAAAACCGGATGACGTACGACGGGCTTCATTTGGTCGGTGGCGGCTATCTTCGATGGAGCGACGCACTCAAACCGTTTGCTGAAAAAATTCAGATTACGGAAAACAAATAACAGTCATTAAAAAAGGAGATTCCGATTTTTACGGAATCTCCTTTTTTCAGCACTCATCTACACGGTGACAGGCACCATGTCATTAGTCTTCCTGGTTTTTGACACCCATGTATGCGGCAACGCTTGATGCTGAAAATACAGCAATTGCGACGATACCGACTGCAATCCATACCACTTGATCCATCATTTTTCCCCCTTGTATGTAACCGTTCACTTTCTTTTTTTAGCGTACACGAAATTCGTCAAGAAAGAAACACATTTTCTATGTCTAACGACTAGACGTTTCGGGAAAAAGTAACTATAGTAGAAGGACAAGTATAAATTGTCAGAAAATTCGATTATTTAAAAAAGGAGGTGATTCTGATGTCAACCCCAATCCTGAAACCCCGATTTCAGATGAAGCAACAACAACGAAGTATAGTCAACTTTAGTTATTGGCTTGTCATCGGTATCATTGGATGGACGATGATCAGTTTCGTAACCGGACTTCGCAATCAGCTGGCGGGTCTCCCAATCTACGAAAGCATCCCGCTTGTGTTGGCTGTCCTCTTAACCACCGGCGTCCTGTTAAAAATGGCCCGGGATGAATGGTGGATCCGGTATCTCAATCGTCAAACCCAGTTTTACATCGGTCATGAAACCGTCGTGACCTGGTGCCTCATCATCGATAGCATGTGGTTGATCCGTAAACCGATGCGCCGTGAACTCCGTCACCTCTACCGACACATCACCCAAACGAAAACATCATCAGAAGCCATCGAGACGCTTGCGAACGAGCTCGTCGAACGTGGTGTCCTCATCGTCTATTCCCGTCCTAAGAGCGACCATCCTGCTTGAACAAAAAAAGAGCATGGAATGTCAGGACATCTGCTCCCTGCATCCCGTGCTTTTTTGCTGTCGTTATTTTTGAGTCAGCCATTCTGCTGCTGCTTCGATCGTCGGCATGACGAGCTGATGACCGTGGTTTGACCAGGTCACATCAACCGTAGCTCCTGCCTGTTCAAAAATCGCTTTCAAATCTTCCGTCTCCGAAGCCGGACAGATTGGATCGTTCGTTCCGGCTCCGATAAAGATTCGAACCCGCGACGAATCCGGTAACGTCACACCGCGACGCGGTACCATCGGATGCAATAAAATCGCCTGTTCAAATAACCGTTCTTCAAACATCATATTCGCTGCGATGTTGGCACCATTCGAATAACCGACCGGGATGACATCTTGAAGCGAAAAGTCCGACGTGCGGCTCATGTCTTTCACGAACTCCATCAAACGGGCTGTCCGGAGGGCGAGATCCTCTTCATCAAAAACCCCTTCCGCCAATCGTTTGAAGAATCGGGGCATTCCGTTTTCCGTCACCTCACCCCGGACCGACAGATAACCGGCCTCCGGATCGAGGAGCCGGACGAGTCCGACTAAATCCTGTTCCGTCCCGCCTGTTCCGTGCAATAAAAGAAAAATGGGTGCGCCTGGTCGTTTAGCAGGTTCAAATAAATGAATCATATGAGTCTCCCCTTTGGTAGTCTGATGGGTGCGACATGTCCTTCAATTGTCGCCCGGTGTGCTTCGAACTGTTCCGGTAATTTTAACGCTTCTCCTAATACTTCAAATGCTTCATCGACCGCAAATCCCGGATTATCGGTGGCGATTTCATGCAGAATCCGTCCACGGTCGTGGAAGTAGACCGATGTAAAGTAATTCCGGTCTTTCACTTCTGTCGTCATCAAGCCAAACGTATTGATTTGTTTCATCCAGTCCATTTGCTGTGCCTGATCATCGGCCCGCCACGCGATATGGTGGACGGTCCCGGCACCCGGTCGCCCAACCGGTACGTTCGTATGCAGGATATCGACGGTGTTGCCGAATTCGCCTTCCGCTTCATAACGATCCATCGTCTCGGAACGTTTCGCAACCGTTAATCCGAATGCATCCGTTAAGAGACGTCCTGTATCTGCCGGATCATGCGACAACAAGGTCGCACCGGCAAAACCTTTGATGGCGACATCGGTTGAGATGCCGTCGATTTCAAAGCGGCTGTTTGCGCCTTTGCTGCGTTCGACGAGTTCAATCTGTAATCCGTGCGGATCCTGAAAGACAAGTTGTTTTTCGCCGAAACGTTCGGCTTCTTCAAAGACAACTCCTTTTTCCGTCAAACGGTTTTTCCAAAAGTCATAGCTCCCAGTCGGAATCGCATATGCCGTCGTTCCAACCTGCCCCGCTCCGACTTTCCCCTGCTGCATGCCTTCAAACGGGAAAAAAGTGATGATTGTTCCAGGTTTACCCGATTCATTGCCGAAATAAAAGTGATAGGTTCCCGGATCGTCAAAGTTGACCGTTTTCTTGACGAAACGCAGACCAAGCGTCGTACCGTAAAAATCAAGGTTTTCCTGTGGATTACCGACCATTGCTGAAATGTGATGAATGCCTTTCGTTTTCATATTCGTTCGCACTCCCTTCTTTCATTTCCTTTAACACAATAATAGTAACTTATTTACTAAAAGTAAACCATTATGCTTAAACATCTCTTTTTTGGAACCTTTCTTCCATTTATCCGTAAGAATAAGAGATACTTCAACTGGACCATGCACTTTATCTGAATGAAGGAGGACTGATTCCATGCTTGAAATTAAAGCCATCACGAAACGATTCGGGTCGTTCACAGCGGTCGACGATTTATCATTCGAAGTGCCGGAAGGACAGATTTTCGGATTACTTGGAGCGAACGGAGCCGGAAAAACAACGACGTTCCGGATGTTGCTCGGTTTATTGCAACCGACAGAAGGGTCGATCACGTGGAAAGGACAACCGATTCCTTTATCAAAAATCGGTTACCTTCCTGAGGAACGTGGCTTGTATCCGAAAATCCGGGTCGATGAACAATTGATTTTTTTAGCTGAACTCCGCGACATGAAACGAAAAGATGCCAAAGCCTCTTTACTCGAATGGCTCAACTACTTCCAGATTCCGCAGTACGAAAAGATGCGGGTCGAACAATTATCAAAAGGAAATCAGCAAAAAATCCAGCTGATTTCTGCCGTCCTACATAAACCCGACTTATTAATCCTCGACGAACCGTTCAGCGGACTTGATCCCGTCAACGTCGAACAGTTGAAAAAAGCGGTCCGGAAACTGACGGCAGAAGGCACGACAATCGTCTTCTCAAGCCACCGGATGGATCATGTCGAGGAACTGTGTGAACATGTCGCCATTCTCGATCACGGGAAACCGGTTGTCGCCGGGTATCTTCCGGAGATCAAGGCAGGATACGGCAAGACACGTGTCTTATTGACGACCGATGCGCCTGCCCTGCTTTGGGATGCACTGCCGGGCATTCTTCAAGTCGAATCGGACGGAACCGGTCACAGCTTACAAGTCGAGTCAAAAGAGGCGGCCGACTTGCTGCTCCGTCATTTGATTACAGAAGGATTCCATGTCGAGCGATTCGTATGGGATCAATTATCCCTGCAAGACATCTTCATTGAGGAGGTTGGAAAACGTTATGAACCGTAAATTCCTGACATTGTATCGTTTCAGTCTGTTTCAAAAATTACGGGCGAAAAGTTTTCTGATTTCGACCGTCCTGATGGTCGTGTTCCTTGTCGGATTCAGCAACATCGAGCGGATCATCGACTGGTTCTCGGGAGACGATCCGAAAATCGCGGTCGTCAGCTCGCTTGAAGCTCCGATCGTTCCGGTTCTAAAAGAAGTCGGCATCAAAACAAAGATCACCGAAAAAGATTATTCCCTGAAGCAGGCACGACAAGTCGTCAACAAAGGGACGTATGACGCAGTCGCTTTGTTGTCCGACGATCCGTACCGGGTGACGTTAATCAGTGCCAGTCCGGAACAGGAGTTGCAGACACAACTGTCGACTGCTTTAAAACAAGTCCGCGACCAGACGATCATTACGGACGCCGACGTCGATCCGGCATTGCTTTCTTCGCTTGCTGCTCCCATCGACGTGAAACAGGAATTGACCTCAACCGGCGGTAAGAGCGAGGACGAATTATTCGCCGCGTCGGCTCTCGTCTATGTGTTGCTGTTCCTGATGTACTTTACGATTGCCATCTACGGCGGCATGATCGTGACGGAAATTGCCAATGAAAAATCATCGCGTGTCATGGAATTGCTGATTTCTGCCGCCAGCCCGATTCAGCATATGTTGGCGAAAATCACCTCGATCGCCACCGTCAGTCTGATTCAATTATCGTTACTCGTCGGAGTCGGCTATTACAGTGCCCAAAGCAGCAGTCTGTTTGATCAGCTGTCGCTTGATTCACTGAGCGTCAAGACGATTGTGTATCTGTTCGTCTTCTTCTTGCTCGGTTATCTGCTGTATGCGACGCTGCTCGCCGCCCTCGGTTCGCTCGTCAGTCGGGTTGAAGATGCCCAACAGGTCACCTTGCCGGTCATCATGTTGATCGTCGCTGCTTTCACGGTGTCGATTTTCAGCCTGAACGCCCCGACGAACCAGGCAGTCGTCATCCTGTCATTCGTGCCGTTCTTTACCCCGATGTTGATGTTCTTACGTGTCATGCTGACGGAAGTCCCGGTCTGGCAAGTCGCGTTATCCCTCCTCCTGATGGGAATCAGCATCGCCCTCGCCCTGTTCGTCGGAACACGATTCTATCGCGGGGGTGTCCTCTTTTACGGATCAAATCCGTTGAAGCAACTGCGTCGTATTTTAGGTGGCCGCCAGTAGTAGTTTACAAGACGAACCGTTTCCGCTATCGTTAGGTGAGAAAAAGCCTTGAGGAGGAATTACGTTATGCGGTCTCGTTTTTGGGCAGCGATTTTATTCACAGCTGCCGCCATCGTCTCGTCCCTTGTCATGTTTACGAAATTTCCACAAGCAAGTGAGACATGGAAGCTGGTCCTCGCTTATGGCGGAGTGACATTCATCGTCAGTTTATTTTATTGGTCTTTCGTCGCTGTACGCGTCCAGTCCTCCCGTTTATATGGAAGCTGGATCGGCGTCTTTATCGGTGGAACAACAGTCTTACTCGTTTGTGTCGCTCGTTTCCTGATTCGGGGAGACTTCATGATGATTTTAAAATGGCAGGCCATGCTTGGCAGTCTGACTTTAAACTTCGGATATGTCGGCTGGGTGCTTGTCATCGCAAATGCCTTCATCGGTTTCTTGATTGGACGGACACGACAAAAAGGACGCCGGGCACCACGTCCTGCGCCACAGCGTTAATTCATTTAAAACAGAACTGACTTGAACGTCAGTGTTCATACAAACGAGGAAGACGGATATTACATCCGCCTTCCTCGTTTGTTTATCCTTCCGTTCGGATCGTTTATTTACGGTGATAACGTGCCCGGTCAACTGATTGACTGAACTTCGTATAACAATCGGTTACTGTCGTCTCGGTTTCTTCCGTCAGACGATTGAGGTATTCATCGAGTTGAAGCATCGTCGGGAGTTTGTCCGCAAACAATTCGAACGTCTCGTTCGCCTCTTCCCGTTGCAGTTCCCCCGCCTCCATGACTGCTTCCACCAATTCGTGAAAAATCCGCTGTTCCGTCGCACTCATGGTCTGTTCAATCCGTTTGACGTCTTCGTCATACATTAAATCGAACAGGCGCATCCGTTCTTCCAGTTGTTGTTCAATCATTGTTTCATCTTGTCCCATCGTCTGTTCATACGCCAATCGCATTTCTTCGAGCGGCGTTCTTTCCTGCATGACGAACTTCAAGGACTCCCCGGTCCAGATGTGTCGTGCCAAGTAACTGGAATCGATATGCAGGGCCTCCGCCAAAGATTCGATATACGCTTTCGTCGGATACACTTCGCTGAGTTCCGTACGACGAATGAAATAGGGGGCAACCCCAAGATTTTCCGCCAACTGGTCGATTGAAATTCCGGCACGTTCCCGTAAGATTCGGATGCGGTCACCGTATCCCCGGTAAGGTGAATGGTCCAGCATATTATCCCTCCTCGCTATGCTATTATCATACCCTTGAATCGGGTATCGGATACATCGAACTTTCGCACGATTTTTTCATCAGATGCCGCGGATAGCGGACCCATAAAGGCAAGATACTGATGAAATAACAGCCGGTGACGATTCCGATCCAGGTGAAGGATAAGGGAAGAAACGGACCGATTTCCAGTCCCCCATTCGATAAGATGACCTGAAAGAGCAACCAGGCATGAAAAATCGAAATGAAGTACGGAACCATCAAGACCGTACCGTATTTGATGAACAGGAAACGACGGATGCTCCGTTTACTGAAACCGAGCGCAGACAATGTCTTTAACCGCTTTTGTTCACGTTCTGCCGTCATCTGCATCCAGACGTGCAGGAAGCTCGCATTGATGACAAACAGCCAGACCGTCAACAGAATGACAACAAACGAGACCAGCCGGATGATGCGAATCCCGTCCAGTTTATCTTCCGTCTCATTGATCAGCTGGTACGGAACCGGAGTGTTTTTACCTAGCTCTGCTTTGGATTGAATTTCCCGGACAATCGACATCCAACGCGTCCAGCGGTCCGTCCCGTAATCGGCATACGATGGTGTATCAAAGACACGGATATGGAATACCGGACGATCCATCGTGGTAAAAGCACGGTCACTGACGACGAATAATGTTTCAATCCGGTCATTGTACCCGAATAGCAGACGATGTTCCGCCATCGGCTCAAGCCGGTAGCCGGCTTGCTTCATCCCGGCTTTTGCTTTTTGCATCGTCGGTGTCACTTCCTTGACTTGAACCGGACGGGCCGGAATCATGAAAGTTTGTTTGTCCGTCAACAGCGTCCGTTGCTCATGACCCAGATGCTTCATCAGTTCGTTATAATCCGATAACGGAATTACGTACCGGGTCTTGACTCCTTTGAGCCGGACATCCTGCCGGTATTTGTCCGGAAACGTTTTTGTCATCGTCCGTTCCAGTTTTTCCAGACGTTCGGACGGGACGGCAGCTTCTTCGTAATAGACCAGTCCGAATTGATTGTTCGACGACAGATCAAATCCGATCAGTTGAAAGATAAAGACGAGACCGACGGCCGTCAAAGCACAGGAGGTCAAGATTGTTCCGAGCGCGACCAGCGTACTGTTCGTTTTTAACTGAATCGCGATTTCCGAGACGATTAACTTCCGTAACGACAACCGTCGCGGACGATACAGTTTAAGCACCATCGGGATGACGTGACGGCAGAAAAAGAACGAGCCGACAAAGATGATGAAAGGAAAGACGAACAGAAAGGTATCTTGTTGTGTCAATGCCATGAAATATCCGTAAAACAGAATGAGCACTGCCACTCCCTGCATCGTAAGACCAAACCGGATCCGGAAGCGCGAACGGGACCGGACAGGACGATCCGGTCGGAATCTATAAATCGCGAGGACGGTCGCAATCAAGAGGGTCAGGAGCGCACCTGCAATCAACACTAAAAACGAGGTAAGGGACAGTTCGATCGTCAGTCGCGGTAAGAACATGACTTTTTCAATCGAGAGTAACATCAGTTTCGTCAGGACGACACCGAGCGTGATACCGCCGATGATCGCCAGCCCGCCGACAATCAGGATTTCAATCATAAAATATTTCAGGAAATGCGAAAATCCGCTTCCGAGCGTCCGCATCACCCGTAAATCGTTTTTCCGGTGCTCGAGCATCGTATACGTTGTCGAATAAATAAACAAGATACTAAAAAACAGGATGATGACTTCGGCAATGAATACAAACAGCATCGTCAGTTCGATGACCTGATTGAGTTGACTTAAAACTTTGGCGATGTTCTGAAACGATTCGCTGACGACGAGGTTCCAGTAACTCGTCGCAATCGTCATCGCGACGATGATCGTCAACGCGTATCCATAGTAGAGACGCTGGTACCGCTTGATGTTACGTAGGGCGTATTGCAGATAAGTGATGTTCATCCCCTCCTAATAACGAGAGCGACTCAATGACACGCTGAAAGAAGACCCGGCGTGGTTCATCCCGGAACAATTCCGTTTGAATGCTGCCATCTTTCAGGAACAGGACGTGATTGCAATACGAGGCGACCGTCGGATCATGGGTGACGATGACCATCGTCATGCCTGCCGCATTCAATTCTGCCAGCAATTCCATGACGTGTTTCGTCGCCTGAAAATCAAGAGCGCCCGTCGGTTCGTCCGCGAGCATCAGCCGCGGTGCGTGAATCAGGGCACGCCCGATCGCCGTCCGTTGCCGTTGCCCGCCGGATACTTCATCCACCTGTTTGTCGAGCAATTCGTCAATCTGCAACCGTTTTGCGAGATGTTGCATTTCTTCCCGGGCTTCCTTCGTCTTTTTTCCGCTGAGCATCAGAGGAACGAGCATATTTTCAGCCACCGTCAACGAATCCAGCAAGTTGAACTCCTGAAAGATGATTCCGAGCGTCTCACGCCGGAAGCGGGTTGTTTCTTTCCGTTTGAACGTTGCCGTATCGATATCTTCAATCAAAATCGATCCCCAACTGGGTTGATCGAGTGTCGCGAGCAGGTTGATCAAGGTCGACTTTCCGCTGCCGGACGGTCCCATGACGGCGACCATCTCCCCTTCCTCCACCCGAAAGTTGATATCCGTCAATGGTTGTTCCGTCACTTTTCCGGGATAGACTTTTCCTAACTGTTTGACTTCAATCATGTTGTTTCCCTCCTACCAGTGTAAGACGACAGGTCGTTCCGACACCTTCCGTGCTGTCGAGTTCAATCGTATGCCCGAGCTTCAGACAAATCTGACTGACGAAGTACAGTCCCATCCCGGTTGATTCTCCGTAACGTCGTCCATTTTCGCCCGTGAAAAATGCATTGAAGACACGCGGGACGTCACGTTTCGGAATCCCGACGCCGTCATCTTCAATCGTCAGCACGATTTTCCCGGATTGTTCGACCGCCCGAATGCAGACTTCGTGACCATGACCGGCTGTATATTTGACGGCATTCGTGATCAATTGCAACACTAAAAAGCGGAACCACTTCGAGTCGGTATAGATATAAAAATCCGGTGAGAGTTCCAGCTTCGGATACACTTTATTTTTGACGAACAGCCGTTTTTCCTGATTGATGATACTCGTCACCAGCGTCCGAAGATTTAAACGCTCCGCCTTCAAGTCCGTTTCAATCGCTTCGAGACGCGACGAATACAGCATCTGATCCAGTCCGATTCGCATCCGGTCGACTTCATGGCGTAAGTCCGCCTGGAACTGTTCCCCCGGATGCTCGAGAATCAATTCGATGACCGAAAGCGGCGTCTTCATTTGATGAATCCATTGATCGACGTACCGGTGCCGTTCCTTTTCCTTCCGCCGCTCCGCAAACAGACTGTTTCGAAAGACGGTCTGTTGCCGTTCTAAAAAGTGTTCGACGGCTGCCGCAAGCGGTTCGTCGCTGTCCGCCCGGATGGGTTCTGCGACCGATTGAATCGGTGTCTGCAATCGTTTGAGCAACGGTAACATACTAAAGAAACGGTAACTTAAATAAATCAGCAAGGCGATTGCATTTAAAAGAGCAATATAAAAAAAGGCAGCCGGGCGATAGAGGTCATATAACCATAAGATGAGGAACAAGGCTACCATCTGTCCGCTGAAGAAAAGAATGCCCGGAATCGTATGTCTGAAAAAAAGTCTCATTTGTCGAGGACCAGTTTATAGCCGACTCCCCGGACCGTTTCAAGGCCCCCGATTCCGATTTCCGCCAGTCGTTTCCGTACACGGGTGATGTTGACGTTCAGCGTGTTTTCATCGACGAACGCTTCATCATCCCAAATCCGTTCCAACAAGTCACCCCGACTGACAATCCGTGGACTCACCGTCAATAACATCTCTAAAATCAATCCTTCTTTTTTCGATAGTTCAATAGACCGTTCCTCATGTTCGACGATATAACGATCCAAATACAATGTCAGACCGGCACGACTGACCGTCCGCTCCTCACTCTCCTGGGACAATGTCCCGTACGCACGTCGAATCTGACTTTTGATTTTCGCAATGACGACGGCTCCCTGGAAGGGTTTGACGATATAGTCATCCGCTCCATATTCGAGTGCCATGACTTGATCCATCTCCCCGACACGGGCCGAGATGAACAGGATGGGTGCCCGCGTCTTCATCCGGAGCTGACGGCACCAATAAAATCCGTCAAACTTTGGCAAGTTGACGTCCAACAGGATGACGTCCGGTTGCGTTTCTTCGAATCGAGCGACGACATCTCCTAATCCATCTTCGTGAATGACATGAAAATCGTACCGTTCCAACAGTTCTTTTAATAACAGTGCAATCTGTTGATCGTCTTCTACTAATAAAATGGTTTCCATCTGCAGATTCAACTCCTTCTTCCTCCATGATACCGAACAAAAAATGGACTGGAAACGATTATTCGTTTCCCGCCCATTTGAATTAGATGACGATCCGCCGATAAGCACGCACCGTGACGAGATAGTACAACAGATAAACGATGGTATAACAACCGATTGCAAGTGACATCGGTAACCGCAAATCATAGTTCAACAATTTTTGCAGAACTTGCATCGCAAACAGACTGTGGACCAGACCAAGCAGATACGGCAAGACGAACATGAAACCGACCGAGCGTCGGATGATACCGGTCTGCTCTTGCTGATCGACACCAATCTTTTGAATGATTTCAAACCGTTGTTTCGATTCTTCTGCTTCCGCAAGCATTTTAAAGTAAATGATGGATCCAGTCGCCAGTAAAAAGACGAGTCCGAGGAATCCGGCGGCAAAGGCAAGCAATCCTGTCGTCGCCGTCGTCATGGCGTAGACCGGATAATAGGCTGCCATCTCTGTCTCTGCTTTTTCACCATACAACTGCTCCAGTCGGTTGATCAGCCCGTCATCCGACCGTTCGTCGGAGAACTGATAGTTCGTCAGCATGGCAGCTTTTTCCGGCATTATCGCAAAGGCATCATCCGAAACAGCAAAGGCCAACCGTTTTTTCGCATACAGTTGAGTAAGTGGTAGATTCGTCGCACCGGTAATCCGAAAGGACGAATGTGTGTCTTTAAACGTCACTCCGATTGGGGACCGAACGGATTCCTCCAATAAATCATTGCCTTTGAACGTCTCAAGGACAATCGCTTCGCCTGTTGCCGGTTCGGGTAGCACACGTTTTCCGTTACTCTTCGCGAGCTTCTGATAATCGGAATAACTGATATAACTGAACTGTCCGGGTTCCCCGTCAAACGCGTATGTCTGGTACGACGTCGTAAACGACAGCGGATTCGGCAGCTCCTCGAGCGTATGATTGACGTTCTTGACGTTGACCATCGTCCGCGACTCAATTGTCTGATTCGATGACCGGATTAATTTTTCTGCCTCTGCTTGTTTGCTTGCAACTGACAAGCTGTATGGCATTTGTTCCTCGACCGTCCGATCGATGTAATAGTAGATCGATGTCGCTGTCCCGACTGTCGTCAGCGTGACGGCAGTGATGACGGTGATCGTCGACAACATGACAGCATTCGATTTAATCCGCGATATCAATTGCCCGTGTAAAATCAAGTTCGTGCCACGGTAATGCCGAAGGCGTTTACTGACGACACGCAGTAAAAAAATCGTGAAGTAGCTCATCGTGCCGAACGTTCCGACAATGATACAGACCATCAAAATCGGTGCGACGATTGTAAAGTGAGCGAGCAACGGTTTCCCCGTCAAGTAATAACCGGTACCAATCAATAAGACGGACACTACGGCAAGAACCGGATGCACTTTCGGGATGGTTTCAACCTGCTGTTTCGCCTTAAACAATTCGATCAAGGTAAACCGGTAAATCGTCCGGGCTGAACGGAGCGCAATCACAAGGAAGATTGTCAAGAAGACAACAACCGTCTGACCGATTGCACCGGCGTTGATCGAAAAATCTGCTTCAATCGTCATTCCCATCACGTACGCCAACAGTTGGACAAAATACTTCGAGGCGACCGTACCAAGCAGAACTCCAATCAACAGCCCAATCAATCCATACCCCATCGTCTCAAGAAACAGCAACTTCGCAATCTGTTGGCGTTCGAGACCAAGTAAGGCATACAGACCGATTTCCTGTTTCCGGCGTCGTAAGAAAAAATCACTCGAATACCAGATAAAGATGGCGGAAAAGAGTGCCAGAATCACACTCGAACCTGTAAAGACCGTCCCGAGTTTTCCGTACAATTCATTGGCTTGTAACATCGCTTCATTGGAGCGGATTGCTAAAAACGTATAGTAAATTAAAATCGCAAACGTGACAGCACCGAGATACATCACATTCTGACGGATGTTCTTTAAATTCCGGAAAGCTAACTTAAACAAGTTCACGAACCGCACCTCCGAGTTCACGTTGAACTTCCATGATTTGCTCGAAAAACTCTTTGCGTGTCCCGAACTGATGAATTTCACGGAACAATTCGCCGTCTTTGACGAACAGAACCCGTTCCGCATACGACGCGGTTACCGGATCATGCGTCACCATCAAAATCGTCGCCCCCTGTTCGTTCAGACCGGCCATTGCTTCAAGCAGACCGGTCGCTGATTTTGAATCGAGTGCACCGGTTGGCTCATCCGCTAAAATCAGTGACGGCTGATGGACGATTGCACGTGCGGCGGCCGTTCGTTGTTTTTGACCACCAGACAGTTCGGACGGCCGTTTCGCGAGTAACTCCCCGATTCCAAGCTCTCGGGCGACAGATGCGACCCGAACCAAAATATCGGCTTTCGGGACCTGCTGTAACGCAAGCGGTAAGGCAATGTTTTCTTCGATGGTCATCGTATCGAGCAGGTTAAAATCCTGAAAGATAAAACCAAGCTGTTCCCGCCGAAAACGGGCCAGCTGTTTTTCCTTCATTGCGGTCACATCTTCCCCGTTAATCTGAATCGTACCGTCCGTCGGTTGATCGATCGTTGACAATAGATTTAACAATGTTGATTTTCCGGCTCCAGACGGACCCATGATACTGACGAATTCTGCGTCGTGAATCGTCAGTGTCGTCGGCCGGAGAGCCTCGTGTCGGGCATTTTTCGTCTGATAGACTTTCGTAATCTGTTCTGCGTGTAAGATGGCTTTCATGATGTGTTTCCTCCCGTATTCTTCATGTTGCTTTTAGTATAAGGAACACCATTCCTTTCAAAGAATCGGCTAGACTTTCATTCATCTTACAAAACAGTAAGCTCGGGTATGAGACGACAAAAAAAGCCCCCTCATCTAGGACAAGGGGACTGATTCGGTGTGTAATTATTTATGTGTTGCTTTGAAGAGTTCTGTTTCGCCTGCGACAACAGATGTTCCTTCAGCCGGTACTGCAGAAAGTGTAAATTGATCGTGGTTCGTCACGATGATTGGTGTGATTGTTGATGGTGCGTTCGCACGGATGAAGTCGAGGTCGAATTCAACAAGAACGTCACCGGCTTTCACTTTATCACCAGATTGGACGTGTGCTGTGAAGCCTTCACCTTTAAGGTTAACTGTATCTAATCCAACGTGGATCAATAACTCAAGACCGTCTTCGCCTTTAAGACCAATCGCGTGTTTTGTCGGGAAAATGGTTTCGACCGTTGCGTTGATCGGTGAAACGACTTTACCTTCCGTTGGTTCGATGGCGATACCGTCGCCCATCATTTTTTGCGAGAAAACTTGATCGGGTACGTTCTCGATGCTGACGATTTTACCTGTAAGGGCAGAAGCAATTTTCGTGTTTCCTTCATCATTACCACCAAACAATTTTTTAAAGAATCCCATGATACTATCCCTCTACTTTCTCGATCGTTTTCTTCTTGACGAAGATTCGATTTTTTTATAGGAGCCAGTTAAATACGAACTCGCTCACGTTCTCACAAAAAGCATACGTTTGTAACTCTGGTTTTGCAAGTATTTTTGTGTGATAATAGTTAGAAATCACAAGGAGGCGCTTACATGTTAACATTTTCAGAACTTACATATGTCCGTCCTGACCTGAACGTCCTTGAAACTTCCATGCATGCTGCAATCGCTCGTTTGCGTGAAGCAACTGAGGTAGACACAGCAAACAATGCCATCTCTGAGATTAATACCCTTAGAAATCAATTTGAAACAGCCAGTCAACTCGTGGAGATTCGTCACACGATCGATACACGCGATGGTTTCTATGAAACGGAGCAAGGTTTCTTTGACGAAGCCGGTCCGGTTTATCAAGGATATGTCTCGAGTTATTATCAAACGTTGACGACGCATCCCCTCCGCTCTTCACTTGAATCCACATGGGGGAAACAACTTTTCTTACTGGCGGAAGCCAGCTTAAAAACATTTTCTGACGCCATCATTCCAAAACTCCAGGAAGAAAATCGTCTGGCAAGTGAATATACGAAGCTGATGTCGGCGGCGCAAATTGAATTCGACGGCAAGACATTGAACTTGTCCCAGTTTGGTCCATATCTTCAGTCGGCCGACCGGACTGTCCGAAAAGCCGCTTCTGAAGCACGTTACGGCTACTTAAAAGAGCACGGCGACGCGATTGATACGATTTACGACAAACTTGTTCATGTCCGGACCGATATCGCGAAGACACTTGGTTTCCCGTCATTCGTTGAACTCGGTTACGCCCGGATGTTGCGTGTCGATTACGATCAATCGATGGTCGAAAACTACCGGGAACAGATTCTCGAGACGATCGTTCCGATTGCAACATCCCTCAAAGAACGCCAGCAACGCCGGATTGGTGTCGATTCTCTTTATTATTACGATGAAGGATTTGCTTTCAAATCCGGAAATGCGACACCACAAGGCGAAGAAGCGTTCATCATCGAAGGCGGAAAGAAAATGTACCGCGACATGTCACCGGAGACAAACGAGTTCTTCGAGTATATGCTCGAACGCGGCGCACTCGACTTGACGGCCAAACCGGGGAAAGCCGGCGGCGGTTATTGTACGTATATCGCTGATGAAAAACTGCCGTTCATCTTCTCGAACTTTAACGGAACGGCCGGCGACATCGATGTTCTGACACACGAAGTCGGACACGCCTTCCAAGTCTATGAGAGCCGTCATTTCACGGTGCCGGAATATGGATTCCCGACGTACGAAGCGTGTGAAATCCACTCCATGTCGATGGAATACTTCGCTTACCCGTGGATGGAAGAATTCTTCGGCGATCAGACGGCGAAGTATAAGTTCAGTCACCTTGCCGGTGGCGTCACATTCTTACCATACGGCGTCGCAATCGATGAATTCCAGCATGTCATCTACAATCAACCGGAACTGACACCGGCAGAACGCCGGACGGCATGGCGTGATATTGAGAAGAAATATCTGCCACACCGGAACTATGAAGAAAATGATTATCTCGATTCAGGTGCCTGGTGGCACCAGCAGGGTCACGTCTTCGGCAGCCCGTTCTATTATATCGATTATACGCTCGCACAAGTCTGTGCCTTCCAGTTCTATGCCTGGATGGAACAAGACCGGGAAGCCGCTTGGAAATCGTATCTCGAGCTCTGTAAAGCCGGTGGATCGGAAAGCTTCCTGACACTCGTCGAACGCGCCGGACTGAAATCACCATTCGCTCCTGGTACGGTCGGTGCAGCCGTCGAACCGATCAAAGCTTATTTATCAGAAACGGATGATCTCGCACTCGACCGTGTTTGATTGGTTGTTTCACGAGAAGAATCGAAAGAAAGTTCCGTTCAAACGAAAAATGACCGCTTCCCACCATCAGACGGGAAGCGGTCATTTTGTATCATCGAGCCGGTCATCATCCCGACAGTTTAATATCCTCTTGATACCGGTCATACCAGATTTCAAATTCATCGGCTGGAACCGGACGGGAGTAATAGAAACCTTGACCATATTCACAGTCCAGTTTTCGTAAATTCTCTCCCTGTTCGGCTTGTTCGATTCCTTCCGCCACGACATCATATTTTAACGTGTGGGCGAGTCGGATGATCGTCTCGATCAACGGTGCGTTTGAACAGGCATCGGTCCCGCTGATAAACGACCGGTCAATCTTCAGACGCTGAATCGGAAGACGGCTTAAATACGACAGCGAGGAATAGCCGGTCCCAAAGTCGTCGATCGCCAGTCGGTAACCGAGCTGATGCAACGTCTGCAACGCATCGAATACGCGTGTATCGGAAAAGACACCAAATGATTCTGTAATTTCAAGTTCCATCCGTTGTTCAATCCCGGGATAACGGTCCCTGACATCCGTTAACAACTCGACGATTCGTCCCGAGACCAACTCTTTGACGGATAGATTGGCAGACACACGAAGCGACGCAAGCGGTGTCCCTTCCCATCGTCTGACCTGATTGACGGATTCCTGGACGACCCACATCCCGATTTCTTCGATCAACATCGATCGTTCGGCAATCGGAATAAAGACGGCCGGACTGATCATGCCACGCTCTGGATGGAACCAGCGGAGCAGGGCTTCGCATCCATCGACCGTTTTTGTCTTCAGATTGATTTGAGGCTGATAAAACAGTTGCAGTTCGTTTCGGGCAATCGCTTCCCGTAACTCTGCTTCTAAGACGACCGATTCGCGGTATTCTTCACTCATCCAGGACTCAAACCAGATGGGTCCACCCGTTTGTTCCCGTTTCGCATGTTGCATCGCGATATCGACTGAAGACAACAACGAGGTCACCGCGACCGCGTCATCCGGATAACGGACCATACTCATACTGATGTTGACATCAATTTTTTCACCATCGATTCGGTAAGGACGTTCCAAAATCGTTTTCAGATCGCGGTAATCGACAATGTCCTGTTGGAAAATCAGGACGGCAAACTCATCGCCGCCGATCCGGGCTGCCGAACCTGTCCCGATGAAATGATGCCGTAAACGATTCGCCATTTCCTTTAAGATTTGGTCACCGGCACTGTGTCCGTAAATATCGTTGATCCGTCTGAACTGACGTACACCGATCGTGACCAATTCTCCCGGTTGCGGTGCAGCGATGGCTTCTGCCATTTTTTGTTCAAACCCGTTCCGGTTCAACAAGGAGGTCAGCACATCATACAATGCCAATTGTGTGATTCGTTCTTCCCGTTTGAATTGATCCGTCTCGTCATGACAGGTTAAATAAAGTGCTGTCCCATTGTCATTTTTCGACGGGACATGAATGATATTGACGAACATGTTCCGGATGTCTTGTTTGAAAATCATTTGGCAACGGATTGTCTGACTGTATCCCTCGATTGCCCGATTGAGTGCCCGGCGAAACCGATTTAAATCCGCCGGGTGAATCAGTTCTTCAATCGTCATCAATTCAGAGGATTGGGCCAGATGCTTGAAACGGTCGTTACTGCTAAGCAATTGAAAATCAGACGACAGCGCGACGATTGGATTCGTATTTTGAGAAAATAAGGACTCGATTTCCGCCTTCTTCTGTTTGATTTCCCTTGTTTTTTTATCGTTATAATCCAACAATCCGGAAATGATTGTCGTCATCGTCCGGAAGGCTTCGACGACCGGATGGAAGTCATTTGATTCCGGCACCTGATGATGCGACTGCTTCGGACCTTCCGCAAAAAAGTCTGCTTCTGCCTGCAGAATATGTAAGTCTTTTCGGAATGCCCGTAATAAGGATAACGTCAACAAAAGCAGCAATAGAATGACACAACACGTCGCGACGAACATTAACCAGGCATTTTGGATAAGTGTTGTCCCGTGTTCAGTCATTTCAGTCTGAACATTAGCAATCCCTTGATCGAACGAACGGTACATACTTGCCTGATACCGCCCTGCCACGTCATCAATCGTTCCATATTGCTGGAGTTCCGGTTGATTGATTGTCGCATCAATCATTCGTAAGTAAGCGTACATCTGGTTGCTCATGACGGAAATATCACGGCGACGATCTTCATATTCCGGTCGCATCGTCGCATAGAGGGACTGGATTAATGCATTGTTCCGCGAATTCAGCTCCTGGCGTATCTGCCGAAGGCGCAACAAATCAATCGAATTCAATTGGTCCTCTTTAGTGACACTGACTAAGAACTGTCCCGCCCTTCCGAACTCTTCCTGCATTAAAAAAAGATTTGAGAAGAACGAATAATAGGTGCCGGTCTCTCCGCTTAAGTACAGTTGGTTAAACAAGACTTCACTTTTATACGCAGTCGCTACCCGAAAGAATTGATGATCCGACTGATATCCTCCGGTCTGCAGACGGTTAATTTCAGCTAGGAGATCCTTTTGAGCAGGTCCTTCCATCTGTATTTTTTTAATCTGTTGACTCAATGCTGTCAGTTCAGTTTTCGTTTGTTGCCACGTATCGGTCCGTGCCGGAACGGCATCTCTCGTTGTTTCACTTAAGGTGAGGTAATACTCATTCGTCAAATCCCGTTCGACCTGATTGAGTTGTTCAAAAATATCCATCCTATCACTTGATCGTTTGAACTGATACCCGTCTTCAAGATTTTTAGCCAGTTGTTGCATCGCGATTAGTAACGCTAACAGACCAATAACTGAAATCATCCATGAGAACGTTTTGTAGTAGGAGCGTTTTCGGAATGCTTCTACGATGGAGACTGGTGATAAACGTCGCAACACATCGTCCTCCCTAACTTGTCATTATGTTTCTATATCGTCCAACACAACCGGTTCTTGAAGTGAAAACGGGTCAATAAAAAGCACTTCTCTTCACTTTTCGTGAAAATCAGTGCTTTTTTTACTGGATTTCAGTATTGAACGTTTTCCCGCGCTACTTTTTTAGCAAAGTAGTCAATGATATCGCGTCGACGAATGATCCCGATGAAGTGTTTTCCATCATCGATGACCGGTACGAAATTTTGATCGGTGATGACTTCAATCATCTCTTCCATCTGCGCTGTGATGGAAACCGGTTTGTACCGGACACGTTGCTTAATATCCGTTAAACGGGTTTGCAGGACATGATCATAATCCGCATGTTCAAGATTTTTTTCAAGTGCCCACAAGACATCCCCTTCCGTCAGGGTTCCTGCATATTTTCCCTTGTCATCAACGAGTGGGACCGACGTGAATCGATGATGTTTCATCTTTTCGAGTGCTTGTCTGACCGTTGATTCCGGATCTAAGTATTTGACTTCGTCTTTTGGTAATAAGAAAAAAGCAATATTCATTTCTGTTCCTCCCTAGCCACTCTGTGACACCCCTTCTATTTTATCATGAACTCCGGTTACGTTCAGTTCCCAAATCATGAAAATCTCCCCACAATTCCTTCATATTTAGTACTACCCTTCCGATAATCAGAATAGACAGATTTTATAGACTATTTCAAAAGATAGGAGAATTACATATGCGTCTTCCGATAACACGCCGTCTTTTCATCGGGTTGATTCTATTACCTGCCCTCACGTTAGGGGTCTCGACCTGGTTTTCCTACGATCAGACGAGTCAGACCGTCGAGCGACTGGTCGATTCGACTTCTCAAACGGCCTTAAAACAACTCGAACAATCCTTTTCCCGCATCATCGATGATACTAAAAAAGATACCACCCTGTTAGCCGGTCTTCCGTTCAACCGGACGAACGGACAACTACCGAATTACATACGCAATACTCCGGAGATTGGTGCGGAACTGCCTTCTCAAAAAGCAAAAGATATCTACAGTGTCCTTGAGAAATATGGTTCATCTAAAATCGAAAATTCCTTTGTTCAGTATGCCGATGTCAAAGGCGGTTATTTAAACTGGCCGAAACAGGAAGCAACGTCGGGTTATGATCCCCGTCAGGACGTTTGGTACAAACAGGCATTAGAAAATTCAAGTACGGTCGCAATGAGCGAACCCTACTATGATCAGGCGACCAAGCTTTCCGTCATCGGTTTTTCAAAAGCAGCGCTCGATGATCAGGCGAACATCAAAGGAGTCTTATCCGTCTACAAGAGTGTCGACCGGTTATCGGAAGACATGAAACGGATTGAAATCGGTCAACAAGGATTCGTCTTCAGTTATACGAAAGACGGTAAAGTCGTCACGCACCCGAATAAAAATTATTTCTTCAAAAAAGTCGATCAGTTACGTGAAGGTGGAAAAGCATACTTTGAAGCACCGAAACAAATGATCAACCAGGAATCCGGTTCGACGATCATGGATGTCGGCGGAAAAAAATCGGTCGTCATCTGGCAGTTGTCCTCGAAGACCGGCTTTAAATTAGCCGTCGTTCTCGACTACGCCTCGTTGTATGCGCCGAAGGATGCGATGCTGAAACAATCGTTAATCAATTTCGTCATTGCGATTGCCTTAGCGACATTGATCGCCTGGCTCATCGGCCGGTCCATCAATCGCCCGTTAGCCGGACTGCGTAATGAAGCGTTAGCGATTGCGAGCGGCGATTTGCGATCAACGACCCGTCCGAAACGATGGATCCGCGATGAACTGTCTGATCTTGGCGAAAACTTTGACGCGATGCGCCAAAAGCTTCGTCAAACGATTACCGCGATGACTCAGTCAGCCGGAACCGTCCGGGATGCTTCGCAAGATTTGTCATCAAATGCGACCCACGTTCAAAATGCATCGGTTCAAATCGGACAGACGATGGAAGAAATCGCTTCCGCCGGTGAGACCCAAACCAAGCAAGCGGAACGATCTTCCCAGGCGGTATATGGCGTCAAGGAACGGTCTGTCGCAATGCAGGCATCGGCTACCCAAACACTGAATGAAGTCGCTTCCGTTGCAACTGCAGCGGCACGCGGCAGCAGCTTAACGAAACAAACCATCACCGATTTATTACAGCATTCCGACTCGCTGGAGCAGGAAATCCAGAATACATCCGATTTCCTCAGCAATCGTTCGGAAGAGATCGGTAAAATCCTCGGAACGTTACAGGCCATCTCGAGTCAAACCAACCTGTTGGCCTTAAACGCGGCCATCGAAGCGGCGCGGGTCGGAGAACAGGGACGCGGGTTCGCCGTCGTCGCAAGCGAAGTACGGAAACTTGCCGAGGAAAGTGATCAGTCCGCGAAACAAATCAAACAGCTGCTCGATAACATCCAACATGAAACACAGACGGCGATGGGCGCGATGAACGGCGTCATGGATGACTTAAAGCAATCGCTCGAATCGGTCAAGACGACCGGTGTCGATTTCGAACAGATCGCCGGATCCGTCCAGCATGTCTCGAAACGGACAGAATCCTTAACGGGTGACATCAGTGCGCTGACGACGGCTACCGAAGAAGTCTCTGACGCGATGGGAACGATTCTTGCCTTGACGGAAGAAAATGCTGCCGGGATCGAGACGAGTGCCGCAAGCATCCAGGAAACGAATGCGACAATCGAAGCGGTTACGACAGCAGCGGCCCATCTCGCGCAAATCGCAACGGAACTTCATGCCCTGACCGTCGATTTCCAAGTGGATGAACCGATTGGCGGGGACGACCTTTTGCCGCCTGCCGAAGTATCTGAACCGGTTGTTAATGACACATCTTACGATCAAGTAGCAGCGACCTCACTCGATGCGCTGCCTGAAACCGAGGACGTATCAACTGATATCGAATCAATTGATCCGGTCGACTCAGACTCCTTTGACGACGCGCATCGTTAATCGATTTCACTTAAGACCAAACAGACATCAACAGCCTGAGCACGCAGGCCGTTGATGTCTTTTGATTTTTCGGCGTCCCCCGTGTCCAGGCGATTCTTGCTATACAATCGCCTGGACACGACGTAAACTGAAAACAACACGTTTAGAAGAAAGGAGGATTTCCAGTGTCACCCTTATCAACAGAAGATTTAATTCAGATCGCGGAAAGTCTTTACGGGACGACTGGTTTTTTTGTTTCGTACCAGTCCCTGACCGGTGAAGAACTGGACATCAGTCCTGTTGCTCCCTCCCATCCAAGCCGTTTATCGATCGAACAGGAGTGGCCTGCACCGGATCAGACACCGCTCCTGTATACATTAAAAGACGGGACGGCCTATCTGTTCATTCCTGTCCATGAACAAGGGCAGTACCGGATCGGTCCTGTCTTACTGCAGTCCGCCTTGTTCCGTGCGCATATCCAGGATGAAGCGTTCCATCAATTTTATAAATCCTTGACCCGAACGACGGAAAACCGGCTGATTGACTGTGCTCATCTGGTCCACCGCTTATTGACCGGCCAGCAACTCGCCAAACGGGACATCCGGACTGTATCGGAAAGCGAGGAGCAGGAAATCCCGTTGATTGCCGACGTTTCTCCCCATACGGCCACAACCGCCTACATCAAAGCATGGGAGCGGGAACAACAGATCATTGAATGGATTTCTTCCGGACAAAGCGAACGCTTAGCGACGACCTACTCTCTCCCCGCTTACGGTGAGTTCGGATCATTGGCACGTCATCAACCATTACGGGCAGAAAAAAATCTTCTGCTCGGTACCGTTTTATTGAGCGCCCGGGCTGCCATCAATGGCGGGTTGGAACCGGATGAAGCCTTTATGCTCAGTGACCGGATGATTGAATCGATTGAGGCGGCAACCAGTATTTCCGAACTGCGAAACCGTCATGTCCGGATTACGGTCAGTTTTGCAGAAGCCGTCAAACAGATCCAGGAGTTACGCCATTCGCCGCACGTACTTGCCGCGATCCGTTATATCCAGCAGCATCTGTATGATCCTCTATCGGTCTCGTCAATCAGCCAGGCCATTCATGTCTCGGCGAATTATTTATCCGTCCTGTTCAAGGAAGAAACGGGTCTTCCACTCGCACGCTATGTCATTCGTGAACGGATCCGTGAAGCGAAAAGGTTATTGCGTTCGACGGATGATTCCTTACTGACCATCTCGAACAAGTTACATTTTTCGAGTCAAAGTCATTTCAGTCAAGCGTTCAAACAGACGACGGGCGAGACGCCGACTCATTACAGACAACATCATTTTTAAAGGAGCATGACATGACACAGCTATTTACGAAAATCCGTCGCAAGAAAATCCATAAAGGATTACTTCTCTATCGACTGTTTCAAAAGCTTCCGGTTCAACAGAATCTTGTCCTGTTTGAAAGTTTTTTAGGACGCGGTTATTCGGACAATCCGAAGGCGCTCTACCTGACGCTTCAAAAACAGAATCCGGAACTGCAACTCGTCTGGATTTTTGCCAAAGAACCGACCGCTACAGTCAAGGCAGCTTGTCCGAACTGGGTATTGCGGAATAGCCCGAAATACTATTATCAGATGGCCCGGGCCAAGTACTGGATTTTCAACACGCGTCAGCCGCTCAGCTTAAAGAAACGGCGGGAGACGCTGTATTTACAGACCTGGCACGGGACACCCTTAAAACGGTTGGGACTCGATATGGACGAAGTTCATATGCCGGGTACGAATACCGAACAATATAAAAAAAACTTTTCGTCACAGGCACAGGAATGGAATTACCTGCTTTCACCCAATGTCTATTCCAGTGAGATTTTTAAACGGGCGTTTGATTTCCGGGGACAACTTCTCGAAACCGGTTATCCGCGAAATGATCTGTTGTATGCCCCGAATCGTCAGCAACAAGCCGAACAGATCAAACAGTCATTACAATTACCGCCTGACAAAAAAGTCATCTTATATGCACCGACTTGGCGTGACGACGAGTTCGTGACGAAGGGACAATACCGTTTCAATCTCAAGCTGGATCTGGAACAGATGCAAGCCCGGTTAGGTGATGACTATATCGTTCTGTTACGAATGCACTACTTGATTGCGGAACATCTCGATCTCAGCGCACAGGCGGACTTCGCTTACGACGTTTCCTCTTACGGCGACATCGCAGAACTGTATCTGATCAGCGATCTGCTGATTACCGATTATTCGTCCGTTTTCTTTGACTATGCCCACCTGAACCGTCCGATGTTGTTCTTTACGTATGATTTAGAGAAATATGCTTCTGTTCTCCGAGGATTCTATTTTGATTTTGAAGCAGTCGTTCCCGGTCCCTTGTTAAAAGAAAGTGACCAGGTAATCGACTATATCGCAGACATCGAGGCACACTCCAGAAAATACGCAGATAAATACACGGCATTCCAGGAACGCTTTTGCAGTTTGGACGACGGGAAAGCCAGTCAACGCGCGGTGGATGCGCTATTCGCTTCTAATAGCCAGTAAACATTACGCATAAAAAAAACGAGAATCACTTCACCGTTCTTGCGGTAAGTGATTCTCGTTTTTTTGTTAGTATAGAGATTTTTAGTTTTCTTCACGTACGAACAAAGCAACGCTCTCGACGTGTGTCGTATGCGGGAACATATCAACAGGTGTCACTTCCATCAGCTTGTAGCCGAGTTCAGCCAAAAGCTTGGCGTCCCGTGCTTGTGTTGAAGCGTTACAAGAGACGTAGACAATCCGCTTTGGCGCGACTTCAGCAGCAGCACGGAGGAATTCTTCGTCACAGCCTTTACGCGGCGGGTCAACGACGATGACGTCAGGCTTGATGCCGCCTTTCACGAGTGCCGGCATGACCGTTTCTGCAGTTCCGTATTCGAACGATACGTTATCGATGCCGTTTGCTTTTGCATTCCGGCGTGCATCGTCAATCGCTTGTGGTACCATCTCGATGCCGTAGACGTGTTTCGCCTGTTGCGCAAGCGACAATGAAATCGAACCGATACCGCAATACGCATCGACAACGATTTCATCGCCAGTTAACTGAGCGTATTCAAGCGCTTTTCCGTACAGTTTTTCCGTTTGTAACGGGTTGACCTGGAAGAACGAATGCGGTGAAATTTCATACGTCAATCCGGCAATTTGATCGCGGATGACAGATGGTCCGTGTAAGACGATGTTACGTTTTCCTAAGATGACGTTCGTCTCATCCGGATTGATATTTTGCTGGATCGATGTAACGTTCGGGACAGCTTTTAAGATGCCTTCGACGATTTTATCAGCACCGCGCAATTGTTTGACCTTCGTCACGAGGACGATCATCAATTCGTTTGTGTGGTACCCGTGGCGTGCCATGATGTGACGGATGACACCGCTGTTTTTCTTTTCATCGTAAGCTGGAACCTTCAGGTCAGCCAGTACTTTGCGGACAGCTTGGATGGCATCGTCGTTCTCTTTATTTTGGATCAGACAGTAATCCATATCGATGATCCGGTGACTGCGTTTTTGATAAAAACCAGCCATTAACTTGTTGGATTGGAACGCGACCGGGACTTGTGCCTTGTTGCGGTAACCCCATGGATCTTCCATGCCCATCGTTTCGTGGACCGGAATCTCAAGACCGGCAAGACGCGCGAACGCATCACGGACACGGTTGTGTTTGAATTTCAGTTCCGCCTCATACGAGAGGTGCTGCAACTGGCAACCGCCGCACTGGTTATAGACCGGGCAAGGTGGCTCGACACGATCGACACTCTTCGTTTTTTGACGGATGATCCGTCCGAAACCGTATGATTTCGTCGTTTTCGTAATTCTGATTTTGACTTGTTCCGTCGGCAAAGCACCGGGAATGAAGACCGTGTAGCCGTCAATCCGGGCAACTCCTGAACCGTCGTGCGTCAAGTCGACGATATCGACGACGTGCTCATCGTTTTTTTGTACTGGAATCATATTGTTTTCCTCCTAGAAAATCCCGCGTCTTACGCGAGATTCGTTTCCTGTTCTTGTGCCTGTAGCTGTAAATTGATCGTTTCCATCTCGTCGATCCGGAACTTCGGCGTCATGACGTCGAAATGCGATTGAAGATTCGTCATCTCCCCTTCACAAATTCCGCCAAACTCGCCATCGATGTTCAAGCTCATCTCGGATGTGTTTCGCATCCGGACGAATGACGTCGTCACATGTTCAATACATGGATCAGAGAAGTGGTCTCCCTTTAACGCCAACCGCATGACGCGGATTAACTCAACGAGATTACATTTTTTCAAAATGAATAAATCAAAGCGTCCATCATTGAGGGAAGCATTCGGTGAAAGTTTTTCAAAACCGCCTACAGAATTGGTGTTCGAAGTCAAAAACAACATGACTTCGCCTTTAAAAATCCCGCGTTCGTGTTCGAGCTCGACATAGGTCGGACGGATTTGCGGGAGTTTTTCCATCCCTTTGACGTAATACGCCAACTGTCCGAGTGCCGTCTTCAGTTTTGATGGAACTTCATACGAGAGTTCCGTCATGATGCCACCACCTGCGATGTTGATGAAGTAGTGGGTGCCTGTCGTCCCTTCGATCTTTCCGATGTCGACGGGCATCGTGTACCCGGTACAGATGACATCCATCGCCCCTTCAATCGTCAAAGGAATCCGCATCGCCCGGCCAAAGTCATTCGTCGTTCCGACCGGTAAGACACCGAGTTTCGGACGCACCGGATACGATGCCATGCCACTGATCACTTCGTTTAACGTGCCATCTCCACCTGCAGCAACGACAAGGTCAAATTCGGCTTCACAGGCCCGTGCTGCTTCATATGTCGCGTCACCGACCGCTTTCGTCGAATAGACGGAAGTCTCATAACCCGCTGCTTCCAGCCGGTCTAAGATATACGGCAGATTTCGCTTTACCATCTCTTTCCCGGAAGTCGGGTTATAAATCACTCGCGCTCTAGGTCTCATAAGATTTTCTCCTTTTTTACTCAACCGATCCATTTGATACATAACTGTTTTATTTTACATGAAGTACCGGCACATTACAAAGGCAAAAAAAGAAGCACCGCTTCCTTCCCTTGGTTTAAGAAAGGAGAGCAGTGCTTCAGCAGGGCTTATTTTAATTTTTCGAGTTCTTCGTAGAACAGCTGATCGAGCAGTGCCGGATTCGCCATTCCTTTTGTTTTTTTCATGATTTGACCGATGACAAACCCTTTTTTCCGATCGCGGCCGTTGACCAGTTCTTCAACGACTGCCGGGTTGGCTTCGAACATCTCGACGACCAGTCCGCGAAGCAGTCCTTCGTCCGAGATTTGCGCGAGTCCTTGTTCTTCGACGTAAGCGCGTGGTTCGACGCCTTGTTCGATGACTGCCGTAAAGACTTGTTTCGCGATTTTCGATGAAATCGTTCCACCGGCAATCAGTTCGATCATTTCAGCAAGACGGGCCGGTGTGAGCTTGATCGTGTCGAACGTTTCCGTCGATTTGTTCAAGTGACCTTGGACTTCCCCAACCGTCCAGTTGGCAGCGGCTTTCGGTTCCGCACCGGCTGCAATCGTCGCTTCGAAATACTCGGCCATCTCACGTGTGACCGTCAATTGTTTCGCATCATACGCCGACAGACCAAGCGCTTCCTGGTAGCGGACACGACGGGCATCCGGTAATTCCGGAATACCGGCGCGGATTGCTTCTTTCCAGTCGTGGTCGAGGACCAGCTTGACGAGATCCGGTTCCGGGAAGTAACGGTAATCGGACGCACCTTCTTTGACCCGCATCAGGACGGTTTGTTTTTTCGTTTCGTCAAAGCGGAGTGTTTCCTGGCGCATGACGCCGCCGGATAACAACAGCTTACGGTGACGGTCTTCTTCAAACTCAAGCCCTTTTAAGACGTTTCCGAACGAGTTCAAGTTCTTCAACTCGGTTTTCGTTCCGAACTTCTCTTGACCGTATGGACGGACGGAGATGTTACAGTCGCAACGTAACGAACCTTCTTCCATTTTGACGTCCGAGACACCGGCGTATTGCAGGACTTCCTTGAGTCGTTCGAGGTAAGCGACTGCTTCTTTTGGTGAGCGCATGTCCGCTTCACTGACGATCTCGATCAACGGGGCACCGGTCCGGTTGAAGTCGACGACCGAATGGTTGGCACCGGTATGGTTCATCTTCCCGGCATCTTCTTCGAGGTGGACGCGTTCAATTCGGAAACGTTTTGTTTCGCCGTCGACCTCAGCATCGATGTAGCCGTCAAAACCGATCGGCTGATCAAACTGCGAAATTTGATAGGCTTTCGGTGTATCCGGGTAAAAATAGTTTTTCCGGTCGAATTTCGTTTGATCGGCGACATGACAGTTTAACGCCATCGCAGCACGAACCGCGAGTTCAACCGCTTTTTCGTTGATTTTCGGCAGCACGCCGGGATGACCGAGACAGATTGGGCACGTCTTCGTGTTCGTTTCTGCGCCGTATTCCCGGGCACAGCCGCAAAACATCTTTGTATTTGTATTTAATTCGGCATGGACCTCAATACCGATGACCGTTTCAAAGTTCATAAGGCATTCTCCTTTATAACTTCGGAAGCGCGAATCCGCCGGTCGCAAGCTCAAATGCATGCGCCGCACGATAAATCGTCGCCTCGTCAAAGTGTTTTCCGATGATTTGCAGACCGACCGGTAATCCGTCGACAAGACCGGCTGGGACCGAAATTGCCGGAACACCTGCCAGGTTGATTGGAATCGTCAGGATATCGTTGGCATACATCGTGACCGGATCGTCGTTTTGGGCACCGAGTTCGAACGCAGGTGTCGGAGCAGTTGGTCCGATGATGACGTCGTAGTTGGCAAGGACTTGGTCGAAGTCCTGTTTGATCAACGTCCGCGCTTGTTGTGCTTTTTTATAATAGGCATCGTAGTAACCTGAGCTGAGGGCATATGTGCCGAGCATGATCCGGCGTTTGACCTCGTCACCGAAACCTTGAGCGCGTGAATACTTGAAGACATCTTCGAGTGCATCGGCTTCGGCACGGACACCATAACGGATTCCGTCGAACCGTGCGAGGTTCGAGGAAGCTTCTGAAGAAGCAAGCAGGTAATACGTTGCGAGCGCATATTTTGAGTTCGGAAGCGAGACTTCGTCGACTGTCGCGCCAAGCGATTCAAGTTTCTTGATCGCGGCACGGATATTTTCTTTAACGCCTTCACTGATTCCTTCGCCGAAGTACTCTTTCGGGACGGCAATCTTGAGACCTTTGATATCACCTGTCAATGCTTGCGTGTAATCGGTCGGGTTGACGTTCGCTGACGTCGAATCCATGTCACAGTGTCCGGCAATCGCACTTAATAAGTACGCATTGTCTTCGACTGTCCGTGTCAAGGGACCGATTTGGTCAAGTGACGACGCAAAGGCGACGAGACCGTAACGCGAGACGAGACCGTAAGTCGGTTTCAATCCGACGACACCACAGTAAGCGGCCGGTTGACGGATGGAACCACCCGTATCCGAACCGAGGCTGAACAGGACTTCTCCAGCCGCGACAGCAGCTGCTGATCCGCCTGACGAACCGCCCGGGACGTGTTTCGTATTCCACGGATTACGGACCGGCTTGTAGGCCGAGTTTTCATTTGATGAGCCCATCGCGAACTCGTCCATGTTCAATTTCCCGATTGTGACGGCTCCTGCTTCATGCAGACGCTCGACGACTGTCGCATCGTGTGCCGGGACGAAGTTTTCGAGGAACTTCGAACCGCACGTCGTCGTCATCCCTTTCGTGACGATATTGTCTTTGACACCAATCGGTAAACCGAATAACGGGTTTGCTTCGTGTTTCGCAATCTCGTCCATCCGTTTTGCCTGTTCGAAAGCATCTTCGTTTAATGATAAAAATGCGCCGATCTTTCCGTCGACACGGTCAATCCGGTCAAAGGATTCCTGGACAAGTTCGGATACTTTGACTTCTCCGTCTTTGACGAGTGTGTGTAAGTTCTTTACACCATGTTCAAAAAGTGACATATCGGTGGTCTCCTCCTTATTCAAATACTGCCGGGACACGGACTTGTCCGTCTTCCCAATCAGGTGAGAGTCGTTCTACTTCCGTGCGCGGTAGCGACGGGCGGACTTCGTCTTTACGCAAGACGTTTTTGAGATCGAGGACGTGTGTCGTCGGTTCGACGCCTGTCGTATCAAGCTCATTTAATTGTTCAGCGAACCCGAGAATCTTCTCAAGTTGAACGGTAAATTGTTGGACTTCTTCATCTGTTACGGCGAGACGTGCTAAATGCGCCACATGGCGGACTTGTTCTTCATTAATCTTTGCCATCTGATTCCACCTCCGGAACTTTTTCAATATATTTTACACTATTTTTAATCATAGCACTTTTTGTCCAGACAAAAAAGACGATGGTGCATCGGGGGGAGGTCCGCACCATCGTCCTTATAGGGGTAGCAAAGCTTCCGGGCAGAAAGCTTCTAGTAATGAATTACCCGTGCTGTCGGTAAGCAAAACAAAAAATCTGATTATTCAAAATAAAAGATCACCCAGTAAATAGACATTGAAGACGATGACGATACTGACGATCGTCCAGGCAATCCCTTTCGTCAACGGCTGATTTTTATATTTACCCATGATCCGTTCACTGGATGTGGCACGGATCAACGGGATTAACGCAAACGGAATTCCGAACGATAAGGCGACCTGACTCCAAATCAACGCACGGGTCGGGTCAAAGCCGGATAACAGTAAGATGATCGCCGGTAACATCGTCACACTGCGCCGGAGGAAAATCGGAATCTCCATCTTCAGGAATCCGCGCATGATGGCATCCCCGGACATCGTCCCGACACTCGACGAGGCAAGTCCGGAAATCAGTAACGCTCCGCCAAACAGATAAGGTGCCGCGCCGCCGAGCGACGTCCCGAGTCCGTGAAAAATACTTTCCAGTGTCTCTGCCTGTTGGCTCGTTCCGAAGAAGACCGTCGCGGCAATGACAAGCATTGCGCCGTTGACTGCCCCCGCAATCAGCATCGCAGCCCAAATATCCATCTTTTGAATCCGTAACAACCCTTTTTTATCCGCGATTGTTCCCATCCGGCGTTTCGTTAAATCGGAATGGAGATAAATCGCATGCGGCATGACCGTTGCCCCGAGCATCCCTGCTGCGAGGACAATGCTCGACGTTCCGGAAAATCCGGGAATCAATCCGCCGGCGACATCGCGCAGGACCGGTTTAACTTCAATGACCTGAATCGCAAACGCGAGAGCGATGACGAGGACTAACGCTCCGATGACAGCTTCAAAATGACGTAACCCTTTCCGTTCAAATCCAAGGATGACGAACGAAGCAACCGCTGTCAGCAAGGCGGCGATTTTCAAATCGATGCCGAACAGCAGGTTAAAACCGAGTGCCGCCCCGACGAACTCCGCTAAATCCGTTGCCATCGCGACGAGTTCGGCCTGCGCCCAATAAAGAATTCGCATGACCGGCGACAGTTCATCCCGAATGACTTCCGCAAGGCTCGTATTGCTGACCAGCCCCAGTTTGGCCGATAGTGTCTGAATCATCACGGCCATCAGGTTGGCGGCAACAATTACCCAGAGCAGTAAAAATCCGTACTGGGCTCCTGCCGTCATGTTCGTCGCAAAATTCCCCGGATCGAGGTAAGCGACGGCGGCGACAAAAGCCGGTCCGATATAGTGTCTTTTTTTCAAACGCTCCACTGGAACGATCGGTTGACTTACCACTTTGCCTCACCTCTCTTTAGTTGTTAGTATACGCTTTTTTTGCGTATAGGCAACATATATGTTTTATGTAAAGATATGTTCACCAAGTTAGTTTCTTCTATAGAAAAAGAATGTCCGGCGCACAAAGCACCGGACATTCTCTCTGCTAACATCAAACTACTTTCCGTTGTTGCTCCGCTCCTTTAAGTTGAGCCTGTACTTCATCGAATTCATCATACATCGCTTGGCTTGGTGCCTTCGTCAAGAGACTGCCGACAACAAGTGCGACGGTGGACGCAATGAATGCAGGAATCATTTCATACATCTCCGAGATGTAAAACGGAAGATCTTTGACGTACATCTTCACTAAAATCCAGGCGATGACGACGACCGATCCCGTAATCATCGAAGCAAGGGCACCATGTTTGTTCATCCGGCGCCAGAGTAGGCTGAACAGGACGACCGGTCCAAAGGCAGCACCGAATCCGGCCCACGCATAACCGACCAACGTCAGGATGGACTTTTGCGCACCGAATGATAAGGCGATCGCAAGCAGTGCAACGACGAGAACCATGATCCGTCCCATAACCATCAACTCTTTATCTGACGCATTCCGTTTCAGGAAACGCTGATAGAAATCATTGGTTGCAGCACTCGACGAGACGAGCAGTTGCGTCGAAATCGTCGACATGATCGCCGCGAGCAATGCTGCGAGTAATAATCCCGTGATGAAACCTGGGAACAAATCACGTGACAGTTGAATGAAGACGTTCTCCGGATTATCGAGTGTTCCGCCTTGTTGTGTGAAGTAGGCGTATCCGAATAATCCCGTCACCATTGCCCCGACAATCGAAAACGTCATCCAGATCATTCCGACCCGACGCGCCGATTTCATTTCGTGCAGGTTACGAATCGCCATAAAACGGACGATGATGTGCGGCTGACCAAAGTATCCAAGTCCCCAAGCAAGCAGGGAAACGATGCCGATCACGGTCTGCCCTTTGAACAGCTCGAGTTTCGAACCGTCCGTTGAACGGATCGTCTCAAGCGTTTCATTGATTCCGCCGCTGAGTGCCAGCGTGACAGCCGGAACAATCAGCAAGGCGATGACCATGATCATGCCCTGTACGACGTCCGTCCAACTGACGGCAAGGAATCCGCCGAGGAAGACATACGCAATGACGACCCCCGCCAAAATCCATAAGCCGGTTGTATATTCGAGTCCGAAGACCGATTCAAACAAACGACCACCGGCAACAAAACCACTTGAAGCGTACATTATAAAGAATATTAAGATAACTCCGGCCGAAACTGTACGCAGGACACCACTTTTATCGTGGAACCGCTTTTCAAAGTAGTCGGGAATCGTGATGGCATCCCCGGCATGCGCTGTATACGCACGTAAACGTGGTGCGACGAGCAGCCAGTTGGCATAGGCACCGAGCAATAACCCGATGACGATCCAACCACTGGACAGACCAGTTGCAAACATGGCACCCGGTAATCCCATCAACAGCCACCCACTCATATCACTGGCTCCTGCTGAGAGCGCTGTGACGACAGGTCCGATTGTTCGTCCTCCCAGCATATAATCGTTCATGTTTTTTGTCCGATAATACGCCACGACACCCAGTGTGACCATCAAACCCAGATACAACAAAATCGCGAACCACATTCCGTTCATCTCGTGCTCCCCCTTTTCTAAAAAAAAAACGGGTATGCAGGTTGCATACCCGTTTCATCTATTAAACATCATTTTAGAACATTTCAGAAGTAGTTTTTGCTTGAAGATGTAAAGTCAAGTAATCCGGTCCGCCTGCTTTTGAATCCGTTCCTGACATGTTGAATCCGCCAAACGGTTGGTACCCAACGATTGCACCTGTGCAACCGCGGTTGAAGTACAAGTTACCGACATGGAAGTTCGCACGTGCGTATTCCTGGTTCGTACGATCTTGAGTGATGACGGCACCTGTCAAACCATACTCCGTGTTGTTGGCGATGTCGATTGCTTCTTTGAAGTCTTTTGCTTTTGTGAACGCAACGACCGGTCCGAAGATTTCTTCCTGCATCAGACGGTCCGTCGGTTGGACGTCAGCGACGATTGTTGGTGCGACGAAGTATCCTGTCGAATCATCCGCTGTACCACCTGCTGCAATCCGGCCTTCTTGTTTTGCGACATCGAAGTACGATGTGATTTTCTTGAACGCTGCTGCATCGATGACAGGTCCGACGTTGTTTGTTACGTCGACCGGGTTACCGATACTGAGTTTGTTTGTGTTTTCGACGACTTTCGCGAGCAATTCGTCATAAACCGAATCCAGTGCGACGACACGTGAACAAGCTGAACATTTTTGTCCCGAGAAACCGAATGCCGCTTTTGTGATCATGTCTGCCGCGTAATCGAGATCAGCCGACTCATCGATGACCATCGTGTCTTTTCCGCCCATTTCCGCGATGACGCGTTTGAGCCAGATTTGACCGTCGTTTAATTTCGAAGCGCGTTCGTTAATGCGGAGTCCGACATCACGTGAACCCGTGAAGCTGATGAAACGTGTTTTCGGGTGATCGACGAGGTAATCGCCGACTTCCGCACCTGGTCCCGGAATGAAGTTCAAGACACCGGCCGGAAGACCCGCCTGTTCCATGACTTCAACGAATTTAGCAGCGACAACCGGTGTCGTCGATGCTGGTTTCAAGAGGATCGGGTTACCTGCCACGATCGCAGCAACCGCTGTTCCTGCCATGATGGCAAGCGGGAAGTTCCATGGTGAGATGATGACACCGACACCGAGTGGAATGTAGTCGTACCGGTTATATTCGCCCGGACGGCTCTCGACTTTCTTGCCTTCTTTTAGTACGAGCATCTGACGCGCATAGTATTCGAGGAAGTCGATTGCTTCCGCTGTATCCGCATCTGCTTCGTTCCATGGTTTACCTGCTTCTTTGACGAGGTAAGCCGAGAATTCATGTTTGCGTTTCCGGATGATGTTTGCGGCTTTGAATAAGACGTCCGCACGAACACTCGGATTGACGAATTTCCACGTTTCAAATGCTTTGACTGCAGCTTGCATGGCATCTTCAGCGTGTGCTTGTGTCGCTTTCGAAACGCGTCCGACGATTTCTTCTTTGTTTGCCGGATTGACAGAAACGATTTTGTCCTCTGTCGTCACACGTTCTCCCCCGATGACGAGTGGATAATCTTTCCCAAGCTCTTTCGATACAAGTTCAAGCGCCTCTTCGAACGCTTTCTTGTTTGCTTCCTGTGAGAAGTCCGTGAATGGTTCGTGTTTGTACGGAATCATCTCTATTCCCCCTTTTATACTTGCTTTTAATCGCTTACATTCTCCATTGTACAGAAGCATGTCGCCGCTTACAATTATTCTAGACAAAAAAATGAAGAAGACCGTGGAGGTCCTCTTCATTTCATATTCATTGCTTAGCCTGTGAAAAGACGATCTCTTCATTTTGAACAGATACTTCGACATCCTGTCCCTGGAACAACCAGTCATCCTGATCGGAAACGACGAAATGAATCCCGTCGACGGTTTCTTCAACCGCTGCCCGGTCAACGGTCTCCATGTGGACTCCGACTGAGAACCCTTGCGTTAAATCGGTAGAGCCGCCGTACTTGGCGAAAAAGCGGATCGTATCGCCTTCCTTTGCTTCCATCTCTTCTTTGAAATATTGTAGTGCTTCGTCTGTTACGTGAATTTTCATGGTGAACCCACTCTCCTTTATGCTAGTGTACCTATTCCCTACTCAAAAAAGCGAATTTCCTGTATGGTGAAGACATAATGAAAGATGTTGTTCATAAAAGATGTTGTTCATATAGGAGGAACTGAAATATGAAACGATTATTGACGGTACTCGTATCAACGGGAATCATCCTCGCCGGATGCGGAAACGATTCCGCTCCGTCTACTGATACTGAATCCCCGAAGTCGACGGAAACGAAACAAACGAAACAGGCAAGTCAAGACGTTCTTGATGTCTACAAGACGTATCAACAAACTGTTGGTCAGTCCGGTACAGCTGATGCTGAAGCACTTGCCGCGATTGAGTATACGGGGGATCAAAAGTTGTTGCGGGCCGCGACACTCGGCGCCAAGAATTTAAAGATCAAACCGGGTAAAGTCGTTAAAAGTTTTCAGGAAGGTAATGTCGCCTACATCATTCACGAGTTCAACGATGAGGATGGATCGCCTTTACCGAACCGCGCTTCGAAACTGTTTTTAAAACAGGACGGCGAATGGAAAGTCGTCATCGTCCCGACGAAATTCAGTCCCGAAGTCTTTACGACGCTCGCCTCCCTGTTCGAGTCCTTTAACGCCGATGAATATGGGGTCAACGCGAAAGCGGCGGAAGCGGTCGGGAATACGAAGGAAGACGAGCAGGATGAAGTCTTTACCCGGGTCAATGCCCAGACGGACTACATGGCGCTTGAAATGAACAGTAACATCCTGATGATTTACGGTCCGGCTCTTGGGAACAAGGGAAACCCGGAGACCCTTGTCCATTACTATGAGGATTATGCCGACTGGTACCGGGAGGAACAAGCCTTGTTACTGAAGACGGCAAAAGCCGGCACTGACTTTGAAAAGTATTTGATTGCGCTCGATCCGTTAAAGGAAAGTCTGCAAAAGAAACTCGAAAAATACGCTGACCAGTTGAATATGGAACTGGGTTGAGGAGGACCATTCATGAATACAGTCGATTTTACATTGCCGAATGCGCAGGGAGAGATGATTTCACTAAGTGATTTCCGCGGAAAAAAAGTCATCGTCTACTTTTATCCGAAAGATTCGACACCTGGGTGTACGACGGAGGCGTGTGACTTCCGTGATGCTTCGGAAGCCTTTGCCGCAAAGAACACGGTCATTCTCGGCATTTCGGCAGACAGTCAAAAACGTCACCAGAATTTTATTTCAAAATACGAACTTCCATTCGAATTATTGTCCGATGTCGACCATACTGTTTGTGAGCAGTATGGAGTCTGGCAACTGAAGAAAAATTACGGGAAGGAATATTATGGAATCGTTCGTTCTACTTTTTTAATCAATGAATCCGGCGAATTGATTCAGGAATGGCGTTCCGTTAAAGTCAAAGACCACGTCACAGAAGCACTTTCCTTCCTCGAACAACTGAACTGACCGGATTAAAACACGCCATTTGATGTGCGTGTTTTAATTTTGGAATCATTTTTACCTCCCAATATTATCCTTATGAAAAATTATTTTTACAAAAATACCGTTGATATTACACGAAATTTTAATCAATTTGAAATAATCTGAAAATAAACTATTGATTTTTCTGAATATTGTATTTATTATTGGTAACAAGTTGATCCGGTGCTTTCCTTCAACAAAATAAAAGGCGATGACCCCTCTTATTTTTTTAATAGGACACCGGATCGCTATTCTAATCGGTACTCATTTTTCAATCATATATATTCATTCTTGGGAGGGAACTTATTATTATGAAAACGAAAAAAACACTTGCACTTGTTGGTGCTTTAGCCATCGCCGGATCAAGCCTCGCTGCTTGTACATCGACAGATGATTCAAAAGATACTTCAGGTTCGACTGATACGAAAAAGGCGTCGGACAAACAGGTTCTTAACCTGACAAGCGGTTCAGACATCCCGGCACTCAGCCCGACCGTTGCGACAGACTCAGTTTCATTCACAGTCTTAAACAACGTCCAGGAAGGTCTCTTCCGTCTCGACGAAAAACAAGAGCCGACACCTGGTGTTGCGGAAAGTGTAGACGTCTCTGAAGATGGTCTTACATACACATTTAAATTACGTGATTCTAAATGGTCGGACGGCAGTGACGTCACGGCAAAAGACTTCGAATATGCGTGGAAACGTGTTCTTGATCCGAAAAGCGGATCGCAATATGCGTACATCATGTATATCATCGATGGCGCTGAAGCCTACAACACAGGAAAAGGAAAACCGGCTGACGTTGGTGTTAAAGCGGTTGACGACAAGACACTCGAAGTCAAACTGACACAACCGGCTGAATACTTCAAAGCATTGACTGGCTTCGGTTCATTCATGCCACTCAAACAGGAATTTGTTGAAGAAAAAGGCAAAGACTTCGCGACGAACCCGGAGAACTTCCTTTACAACGGACCGTTCCAACTGACGGACTGGAAAACAGAAGTCGGCTGGAGCTACAAGAAAAACGATCAGTATTGGGATGCAGATACGGTCAAACTCGAAGAAGTCAACTATAAAGTCGTTAAAGAAGTATCAACAGCCGTCAACCTGTACGAAAAAGGTGATATCGATACAGTTGGTCTGACAAGTGAGTTCGTTGATCAGTACAAAGATAGCGAAGACTTCGATACACGTCTTGACGCGTCGATGTACTACATCCAAATGAACTTCAAAAACGAATTGCTCAAAAACAAAGACATCCGTAAAGCAATCGACTCTGGTTACGATAAAGAGCAGATGGCGAAAGTCCTCTTAAACAACGGATCGATCCCTGCTTACTACTATGTACCAAAAGAATTCGCTAAAGGTCCGGACGGAAAAGACTTCCGTGACGGCAACGAAGGTTTCGGATCATTCGATGCTTCATCGGCTAAAGCTTCGTTCGAAAAAGGTCTGAAGGATATCGGTAAGAAATCCGTCAAGCTTGAGCTTCTTTCATACGATGACGACAACTCGAAGAAAATCTCCGAATACCTCAAAGGCGAGTGGGAGAAAAACCTTCCAGGTCTTGAAGTTACAATCAAACAGCAACCGTTCAAAAACAAATTGGACCTCGAGTCTAAAGGTCAGTTCGAACTTTCATTCGCAGGATGGGGCCCTGACTACCAGGATCCAATGACATTCCTCGACATGTGGATGACAGATGGACCGTACAACCGCGGTAAGTACACAAGCGACAAGTACGATTCACTCATCAAGTCGGCGATGAAAGAAACAGATGCAGCAAAACGTTGGCAGTCACTGAAAGATGCGGAGAAAGTCTTACTTGAAGACGATCAAGCGATCTCAGTCATGTACCAACGCGGTGCTTCCCTCTTACGTAAACCGTACGTTAAAGGAATCGTCAACCATAAAGTCGGTGCGGATACTTCGTTCAAATGGACGTATATCGAAGGAAAATAAGTATGACCTAAGACCAGTCTCGCTCCATGCGGGTCTGGTCTTTTTTTCCATATGAGACAAATGTACTGTTTTTATCCGGTTCATTAAAAATTGGTAACATTCTGTTTTCATTTGGATTACTTCCATTTATACTTAGCAGAAGAATGATTTTCACTTTATTTACAATATTTCACGGTAATTATTCATAATTAATGGAAAAGTGCCGATATATTCTATACAGAGGACTTTTGCCTCAACTATTACGATTTACTAGGAAGGAGGACTCACCCTTGAAACAACGTGTACTTACGAGTCAGCAAACATGGACGGAAGAACAACTTGAAATGATTCAAGCCATCCAAGCTTTAGGCGAACTCATCCAGGATCGTCCCCGCCGGACGATTTATCGTCGTTATGCCATCGAACATGGTTGGCCGCAACCGGAAACCATCATTCGTCAGTTCGGATCTTGGCCGGAAGCTTTATCAGCAGCCGGTTACGAGTGGCATATCGATCAGCAGCCGGAAGAACTCGAGCGCGCTCCGAAATATACCAAAGATGAAATCCTGAAGTCGTTTCACCGGTATGCCCAGGATGTTGGATCAACCATCACCTTAAAAAAATATCAAATCTGGCGAAAATCGGTTCATCATGCTCCGAGTCATTATCATATCGTAAAGATGTTCGGATCTTGGCATGATGCCTGTACAGCCGCCGGATTAGAAGCCAGTGTCACGTATTCCAAAGCAGAACTTGCCGCTTCACTCCGTCAAGCCATCGAGGAAGTCGGTTTCTCGCTTTCATTTGAAGCGTACCGCGAGTGGGCGAAACGAAACAATAAACCATCGACGAAAGCCTTGTTACACCGTTACGGTTCCTGGTCTGCTGCCATTCATGCCATCGAAAGTGAAATCCGCATCAGCAACCAACAGGCCCAGTAATCCAGCCTTCATCTTTTTTCTTATATTCCATCCCTTATACGTTATAGCCGAGCCTCCTTCTCTTGCAGAACGAGGCTTTTTTTTCGTACGATTTGACGCCTCAGACAGCTTTTCGCCAGCGCCCTCCTCCACTGTATTCAAAATACTCTCGACACGCTCTATCAGTCGCTAAGGCGTCAAAAAAAACCGCTGACAACGTCAACGGTTCTTGCAGTGAAAGTTAGACAACACGTTCTTTCCATTCTTGGTAGGATGCGACACGGTCACGTCCTTGGAACTTCGCACCGATATACATCGCGCGGTCGGCGTTGCGGATCAGACTTGCTAAATCGCCCAACTCGTTTAACGTATCGACACCGATACTTGCCGTAATCGTTAATGAATCCGCTCCCACTTGAATAGGATTCGCATGTAACGTCTCGCGAATCCGCTCTGCTACGATTTGGGCTGATTCCAGATCCGTGTTCGGTAACAAGACGACGAATTCCTCACCACCATACCGGGCCACGAGATCGGTGATCCGTGTCGCCTGCATCAACAGTTTAGCGACTTCAAACAGGACGACATCCCCGACCTCATGTCCATACGTATCATTGATTTGTTTAAAATGATCCAAATCGATCATCAAGGCAGAGAATGGATATAGATCACGTTGCCGAATCCGGCGATCGCCCCACTCCTGCAACGCCCGGTAGTTCGGTAATTTCGTCATCGCGTCCGTCCGGCTGTCCGTCAACAGACGTTCCCGCTCCTGTGCCCGTTCAACTGCCCAGGAGAGGACACGTAACGCGCGGTACAATTCATAACCAAAGTCTTTTGTGAACTCGCCGCTCGCTTCAGATGCTAAAAATAAAGAGCAATTGATTTTTTCGGTTGCTTCCGGCTGAATAAACAGAATCGATTGCGTTTCTTCCGGGACACAATCATACAGGCGGATATCCCATTCCTGTTGCATACCGTACAGCAACACTTCTTCTTTTTCGTCAATGATATCTTCAATGATGATGCCGTGGACATGATCCGCTTTTAATTTCCGACCGTCCTTTAACGAATAATAAATCGACTCGCCTTCACCGAAATCAAACTTAATCCAGGCGATATCCGGACGAACGAAATGGTTCAATTGGCGTAAATACCGTTCGATGATGAACTGGGCATCGCCGTCTTTCCAGGCTGCTTCCTTCAATCGTTCAATCTGTTCCCAGTGCTCGATCCGGTCACTGGCATGGACGGAACTGCCAAGCGACCGTTTGATGATGAACAGCGCAAAAGCTGTCATGACAAGACCGCTGTTGCCGTTGTTTTGAACCATCAATGTACTGAAAATTCCAAACAGCAATTCGGCGGCAATGACAACTGCCTCAAACCGAAGCAACGGTAGCATGACACTGTTCGGGATGTTTTCACCAAGTAAAAAGTTCGACAATTTATACTGGAACAGTAAGACGATCCATAAAATCAAGACCATGACGAGCAACGGTCCGACGTTTTCAATTAATAAAAAATCTTTTCCGTGCGTCCCGCCGAGCGCATTGTAAGCCAGTCCGGCAGGTAAAATCAATAACAGCTCGAGCGTGACATTAAACGGGTAATTATGTAGCATACGCCGGCGGCCGATTGCGGTATGGAACGTCCGCAATTGGTAAATCAACATCGTCAATTGTCCAACACAGATGGCAGACAGGAGTCCATACGTTAAAAACGTAAACAGGACGAATCCGAAATGAAACGTAAAGCTCATATGTCTTCTGCGCACCGGATCAATAACAAAGATGGTGGAGAGTGCAACAACAAGCGTAAAAGTAAAAAAGTCGATGCTCAGGTTGTAATCTCTTGATTTCGCCAGTAAATCGATTCCGATGACGACAAGAAAAAATACAATCCAGCTTCGAAGGAGATATTGTTGAAAGCGACGCATGTTGACTTCCCCTTCCTAACACATTTTGTGTATATATGAAAAAAACAATCTGATTATCACTCATTTGAGCATTGAGGTCTATTCTTCACGCTTTGATTTGTTACACTAGCAATAGAGGTGATAAATCAGTGACTACACAATTTACCAAAGAAGCATTTGATACATTTGAGATTGAAGGACTGGAACAACGGATGCACGCGATTCGGGAACGGATTCAACCCGTTTTCAAACAAATCGGACAGGAAGTCTCACCCGATTTAACGGTCAACCTGGCAGAAGATATGTATGTGCATATTGCACAGCATGCCCGCCGGAAAGTAAATCCCCCGAAGGACACATGGATGGCTTTTTCCCCAAACAAACGCGGCTACAAAAAGCATCCGCATTTCCAAGTCGGCTTATTTGATGATCATCTGTTCATCTGGCTCGCTTACATTTACGAACTTCCGAATAAATCACAGTACGCGACAAAACTCCTGAATCATCAGGAACTGTTGCACGCTCTTCCGTCTGATTTCGTTGTTTCTTACGATCATATGAAGAAAGAGGCACAACAGATTGACGAGACCGGTCTGGAACAAGGACTGGTACGATTCCGTGATGTCAAGAAAGCGGAATTTTTGGTCGGCCGTCATGTCTCTGCCGAAGAAGTCAGTGCGATGTCGCACGAAGATCTAGTAAAATTGATTCGAAATACCTATGAACAACTCGTGCCAATCTATAAAAAAATTCAATAAAAAGGATGGCCCAAAAGGTCATCCTTTGTTCGTTAGTTATATTTTACTAGAATTGACATGACTTGTGTACGGTCAGAATTTAAATTTAGATAAATGTTGACCTCTTTTGTTGAAACGGTCATCAGGTTGAATGTTTTGTCGAGTTTTGCCGTTGAGTACGCTTTTTTGACTTCTTTGACGGTAATTGTCCGGCCGATCACTTTTGGATTGTAGACGATGGCTGAGACTTTCGCTTTGCGGTCAGGCACACCGAATGTCGAGCAGTAGTGAACTGCTTTGTTCGGAGCGACCAATCCTTTACCGCTTTGGCACCACGTCGAGTTTTTTTCCCCTTTGTACGCGCTATGTACCTGGGCTAACGTCGTTTTTTCCAATGTCACTTTTCCATCGACGGATTTGGCTTTTGACGCTGTCGTTTTAACTTGTTTCAACCAATCGATATCCGTCGGCTTCGCAGCTTCGGCAGACTGGTTATATGAAGGACCTGAGACGAGGCTCATGGTAAGTGCGGCAGTTAAGATAAGACCAAAAATTTGTTTCATGATGTGCTCCCCCTTGAAATGCTTTGATAAATATCTCATTCCCCCATTTTCGAAATAATATTCACTTTACATACATTTCTTTAAAAAATATTTTTAAAAAAGTTGTTACCCGGATTGGGCAACAACTTTTCCTGTTATTTCTTATGCATTTTGAACTCTAAAAATAGTTCATTATAATGAGCGAGCATTTCTTTCCCTAAGTTTTCATATACTTCAAGTGTATCCGTGACCTCTTTATCGGGATAAAAACGTTTGTCTTCCCGTACGTCCCGATCGAGCAATTTCAACGCTGCTTTGTTTGGCGTCGAGTATCCGACATAGTCCGCATTTTTAGCGGCATTTTTCGGGTCCAGCATGAAATTGATGAATTCATGGGCACCTTTGACGTTTTTAGCCGTTTTCGGAATGACGACGTTATCGAACCAGACATTTGATCCTTCCTTTGGAATCACATAGTTCAAATTCTCATTTTCACTCATGATCTCATTGGCATCACCGGACCAGACGACACCGATTCCTGCTTCTTCATTGGCAAGCAAAAGCTTAATTTCATCCCCGACGATCGCTTTGACGTTCGGTGTCAAATCCATCAAGTTGGCTTTGGCTTCCTGCAGTTTCGTTTCATCGGTCTCGTTCAAGGAATAGCCAAGACTGTTCAGACTCATCCCCATCACTTCACGTGCTCCGTCTGCGAGAAGGATTTGATTTTTCAATGCCGGATCCCAGAGATCTTTCCAGCTGGTCGGTTTTTTTCCGTCAATCAGTTTTTGATTGTAGACGATCCCAACCGTTCCCCAAAAATAAGGAATCGAATACTTGTTGCCTGGATCAAACGATAAATCGAGGAACCGTGGATCGATGTTCTTCAGATTGGGAATCTTTTGTTGATCGATCGGTAACACTAAATCCTCTTCGATCATCTTTGCGATCGCATAATCGGACGGCACAGCGATATCGTAAGTCGTTCCGCCTTGTTCGATTTTCGTCAGCATCGCTTCGTTTGAATCAAACGTCTGATAGACGACTTTGATACCGGATTCCTTTTCGAACTGATCAATCAGTTCCGGATCGATATAATCGCCCCAGTTATAGATGTTCAGGACATTTTTGCCCGAATAACCTTGCGTCGCGTTCAACCGGTTCAACGCAAACAGGATGATACCGGAAATCAAGAAAATCGCGACAAACAATTGAATGAGTTTTTTCATCGATTATTTCACCTCCGGTCGGGACAGCTTCATGGCAGAACGTTGGTTCAGGAAGTAGTAGCCGATGACGAGTAAGAACGTAAACAGGAAAATCACGGTCGACAAGGCATTGATTTTCATCGAAATTCCTTGGCGGGCAAGCGAATAGATTTCAACGGACAACGTCGTAAATCCATTCCCCGTGACGAAAAACGTCACCGCAAAATCATCCAGTGAATACGTCAATGCTGTGAAGAAGCCGGCGAAGATGCCGGGTGTGATGTACGGCAAGATGACTTTCGTCAGAACATCGAGTCGGCTCGCTCCCAAGTCACGTGCCGCATCGACGAGTGTCGGACTCATTTCCTGCAGTTTCGGCAGGACTAAAATGACGACAATCGGGACGGAAAACGCGATATGTGACAACAGGACCGAGGTGAAGCCGAGTTGAATGCCGAGCATCGTGAAAAAGATCAGGAACGACGCACCGATGATGACGTCGGGACTGACGATCAGGATGCTGTTCAGCGTCAACAGAGAGGTCTCGACCCGTTTTTTGCGGACCGCTTGAATCCCGATGGCCCCGAGGACACCGATGATCGTCGAGATTGCAGCGGACAGGAGCGCGATGACCAGCGTATTTAAGACGATGATCAAGAGACGGGAATCCTGAAAGACTTCCTTATACCAATCCCACGTGAAGGAATCAAAATTCGTCATGTTATCGGCACTGTTGAACGAGTAGAAAGCCAGATAAAGAATCGGTGCGTACAAGATGATGAAGACCCCGATCAAGTACAGATTTGCTAATTTTAATCGTTTCATCATGTCGTCGCCCCTTTCTTCCGTTTCGTACTCGTCAACGCTAAAATGATTGCCATCGCAATAATCAGGAAGACGGCAATCGTCGCGCCCATGCCCCAGTTCTGCGTGACCAGAAATTGTTGTTCAATCGCTGTTCCGAGTGTGATGACCCGGTTACCGGCAATCAGACGCGTGATCATGAATAACGACAGCGCTGGAATGAAGACCAGTTGACAGCCCGATTTTACGCCGTCAAGCGTCAACGGAAAGACGACACGGCGGAACGTCATGAAGTTTGAAGCCCCGAGATCGCGGGCCGCAAAGACAAGCGACGGGTTCAGTTTTTCAATCGCATTAAAGATCGGTAAGATCATGAACGGAATAAAGATATAGACGGAAACGAACACGAAACTGAAGTCCGTGAACAAAATCTGTTTCCGGCCGATGCCGATTGCTTCAAGCGTCTGGTTTGCCCATCCATAAGTGCTGAATAAACCGATGAACGCATACGCTTTTAATAACAAGTTGATCCAGGTCGGCAGGATGATTAATAGTAACCACAATTGTTTATGCTTCGTTTTCGTCAACAGGTAGGCGGTCGGATAACCGATGGCAAGTGAAAACAGTGTGATCAAAAAGGCATACCAAAATGAGCTGAGCGTCATCGTCAGATAGGTTGATGTAAAGAATTTCTGATAGTTGACGAGTGAAAAATGTCCTTCCAGGTCGAGGAACGAATAATAGACGACGAGGATAATCGGTGCGATGACGAACAACGCAATCCAAAAACTATACGGAATCAGATACCAGTTGCGTGTCTTCTGCATCACAACACCCCGTCATATGATTCAAGTCGTTTATCGAATTCCTCTTCCGTCTCATTCAGACGCATGACATGAATCGCTTCCGGATCAAACGTCAAGCCGATCTGTTCACCGACCGTTGCTTTTTTCGTACTGTGGACAAGCCATTCGTTTCCGACTTCATCCATGCAGGCAATCTCATAATGGACGCCGCGGAACAACTGCGAATCGACCGTCACACGTAACTTACCTTGCGCGACACTCGTGATTTCCAAGTCTTCCGGACGGATGACGATTTCGACCGGTTCATTTAATTCGAGACCACGGTCGACACAATCAAATTCCTGTTCGGCGAATGAGACGCGGTAATCCATCACCATTCGTCCCGGAATGATATTTGACTCACCGATGAAATCAGCGACGAAGCGGTTGATCGGTTCGTCATAAATATCCGTCGGTGTCCCGGATTGTTGGATCAGACCATGATTGAGGACGAAGATTTCATCTGACATCGCGAGCGCTTCCTCTTGATCATGAGTGACGAAGATGAACGTGATGCCGAGACGCCGTTGTAAATCACGGAGCTCATACTGCATTTCTGTCCGCAGCTTTAAATCAAGTGCCGATAACGGTTCATCCAGCAGGATGACTTCCGGTTCGTTAACGATGGCACGGGCAATCGCGACCCGTTGGCGTTGTCCGCCTGACATCTCCGTAATTTCCCGATTCTCGTATCCTGATAAGTTGACGAACTTCAACGCATCAAGCACACGCGTCTTGATTTCCGCTTCCTTCATCTTTTTGATTCGCAATCCGAAGGCGATGTTTTCAAAAACGTTGAGGTGCGGAAACAAGGCATAATCTTGAAAAACGGTATTGACTTGCCGTTTGTTAGCCGGGACATCGTTGATCCGTTTTCCGTTAAACAGAATATCGCCTTCTGTCGCCTCGGTGAATCCGGCAATCAGCCGTAAGACTGTCGTCTTCCCGCAACCGGATGGTCCGAGCAACGTATAAAATTTCCCGCGTTCGATTTCAAAACTGACGCGTTCGAGAACCGTCTGATCGTCAAAACGTTTTGTCACGTCTGTAAATTGAATGATCGTATTGTTGTCTGCCAAATCTTACTCCTCCTTATAAGTACGAATCCGTGGCCGTCACGAGTACTTTCGTTTCCGCCTCTGAATCATTTCGTAATTGATGAATTTCTGAAGCTTTATAATAAAGTGTCTCGCCTTGCGTTGCGACGAATGATTCCCGACCAAGCTGTAATGTGACCGATCCTTCGAGCACATACACGAACGTTTCTGATCCGGACGGTTCGTATGCTTTGAAATGTCCGCCTGGTGCCAGGTGTAACAAGACCGGCTCCATTTCCTTTTCGTTCGATTCCGGAATCAACCATGTCACATGGTACCCTTGTTCCGGGTCCTCATAACGCGTGACATCTTTTTGCGAATAAACGACCTTTTGGTTTAATGTATCCTCATCAAAGAAATCCTTCGCCGAGATGCCGAGTACTTCCAGAAGACTGAACAGCGTCTCAATCGACGGTGAACTGATTTCACGTTCGATTTGCGAAATGTATCCTTTACTTAAATCCGTCCGTTCGCCAAGCTCCTCTTGCGTCAAGCCTTTTTGAAGACGCAGATTTTTGATTTTGTTTCCGATCGTCCGCAATCCACGCCCTCCTTTCCAAATAACAGTTTAGTATAAGACGACTTCAAGTTTACTAATCACGTACCGATTATAGCGTATTGTGCCAGTTAATCAACTAAAATCTTTAAAATTTTTAAAGGTTGATTTGACAGCGATAACGCTTACAACTACAATTAATACCAGGTACTAAAATAAGGAGGTAACCGCATGAAGATTGCATGGATTACAGATAGCACGACGATTTTGCCCGATTCGATTTCTCGGCACGAAGACTTGACCGTCGTCCCTCTTCTCGTCATGAAAGACGGTGAAAGTTTTACGGACGGCGTCGATGTCCAGGCCGAGACCGTCTATGAATGGATTGGTGCGAAGCACAAGGTCACGACCAGCCAACCGTCGATCGGTACGTTCACGGAACACTATGAACGGTTAAAAGAGCAGTATGATGTCGGCTTTGCCATCCATCTTTCAAGTGAATTGAGCGGGACGTATAACGCTTCTGTTCAAGGTGCTGAAATTGCCGGATTCCGGTTGATTGCGATCGATTCCCGTTGCGGCATCTATCCGGCAGGTCAATTGCTGGCGGAAGCGATGCAACTGGCAGCAGACGGGATGTCAGTCGAAGAGATCGAGCAGTATATTCTCGAGCGCCGCTTCGACCATCATATCGAGTTCACGGTCGCGAACCTTGATCAGTTGCAGGCAGGCGGACGCATTTCCTCGACGAAGGCGTTTGTCGGTAACTTACTTCAATTGCGGCCTCTGTTTCATTTCGAAGAAGGGAAAATCGTACCGTATCAGACGGTTCGAACGTTCAAGAAAGCGCATAGGAAGATTTATGACCATCTCGTTGAAATGCTTGAGAGCGGAACGGTCACTGATGTTTCATTATTCCATGCAACTGCCTACGATTTGGCGTTCGAGTGGAAAACGAATCTCGAAAAGCGGTTCGATGTCACAGTTCGCATCGATAACTTAACGCCTGTTCTCGGTTCACATACCGGTAATCCGGCCATCGGCATGTCGTTCTTAAATCCGACGAGCCGACGCTGATGTCTAAAGAGTCAAATATCCGGGTAAACCTCCTTTAGAGATTAAAGGAGGTTTTTGTATTGAAAAACAAATGGATTTGGCTCAACTGGCTTGGTTTTGTTTTTACGATCGCTGTCAATGCGCTTGACGGTGGAAAGACAGGACGGATTTCGGACACGATCATGACCTATTTCAAACCCGCAGGTTATGCTTTCTCAATTTGGGGACTTATCTATCTTGTTTTGCTCGTCTGGTTGATCATGCAGACGATTCCGAAATTCAAGGAACATGATATCGCAAAAAAAATCGGACCGTGGTTCTTGATCAGTTGTCTGTTCAATGCCGGTTGGATTGTTACGTTCTCATACAAGTTATTCCCGCTGTCGGTCGTCGTCATCGTCGGTCTTCTCGTTTCACTGATCGTGATTTACTCAAAAATCGACCGCGAGACAAAAGCCTTACGCTTTAAATTGCCGTTCTCGCTTTACCTCGGTTGGGTATCGGTTGCGACGATTGCCAATATCTTCTTGACCATCGATACCGAAAACATCAACTCATGGCTTGGAATCGGCGATGCCGGTTGGACGATGATCATGCTTGGTGTTGGTGTAGTTCTCGCCTTGTTGTTCATGTTCTTTAACCGCGATCCGATTTATCCGCTCGTCTTCGTCTGGGCTTACATTGCAATCAACTTCCAGTCGGATAACGGGCTTGTTGATACAGTTGTTCTCGGAAGTGTCGTCGTCCTGCTTGCCGGATATGTCTTCCTGCTCGTCCGGATGCGCCGGCAAATGCGCGTGAGCAACTAACGTTATTTTCTGCCCGGTTCGGCGTATAATGAAGTCAAAGGAGTGAATGTCATGCATATCACATTTACAGAAGCCGCTCTTAATCGGATCGATCAATTACGCGGTGATACGGAAGGTCAATTGCATCTTTATTACGATACAGAAGGATGCGGTTGCGGGAACTCAGGTATCTTCAGTATTCGTCTTGTCTCCGCCGCAACGGATGAAGATATGACAATTGATTCGAATGTCGGACCTGTCCTTGTCAAACGGTGGTCAAGTCATTTCCTCGATCAGGAAATGACGCTTGATTATAATTCCGAGAAAAAATCGTTGATCTTAAAAAGTGATGGTCAATACTTCAATACGAACGTCCTCGTTACCGATCAGACCGGCTGCCAGCTGACAGCCAACCGGTAAGACGACAAAAAAAAGGCAGCTTCCCTCGTGGAAAGCTGCCTTTGTAATGTGATGGACAGACAGGTACTGGATTGAGTAGAGAGCTGAGCAACCATCGAAATGTACGGCGATTCTGTCTGCATCTTGCACAAGTCGAACAAATTCCTGCCCGGAATCCGTTCAAGAAGCCATTGCGTCCCCCATGATCGCACACATAGTCCTCGTGTGCTTATCCAGTATACGTAAAAAGACACGGATTGGATTGAACGGATGTGCTGTCAGCCCACATCCAGGACAGTTCGTTCAATCGTCTGCTGGTCGAGATCCTTGACCTTGACCGGACGGCTGTAATAATAACCCTGCCCGTAGTCACATCCGAGCCGTTTCAGGAATTCATGCTGTTCCAGCGTCTCGACGCCTTCCGCCACCACTTCAATCCCAAGACTTTTCGCCAGCTGGATAATCATTTCGGTAATCGCTGTTCCCCGCTCGTCATGCGGTACTTCATCAATGAATGATTTATCAATCTTTAAGATATCGATTGGCAGATGCTTTAAGTGAGTCAAAGAAGACAGACCCGTTCCGAAGTCATCGAGTGCAATCGTCAAACTCAATTGCTTCAACTCTCCGAGCATCAACAAGGCCCGTTCGAGATTTTCCATGACGGATGTCTCCGTAATTTCCAGTTGAAGTTGCAATTCTCCGCCGTTCTTCAACGAATGATGAACGATTTCCTTGATCATCAGATTATGCGATTCCGACCGGAAATGCATCGCTGACAGGTTGACGGAGACTTGACGGATGAAGTGATCCTCTTCCCGCCAGACTTCCATTTGCTTGACAGTTTCCTGCAGTACCCACTGGGTCAGCCGATGGATCAGACTGTACTTTTCAGCGAGTGGAATGAATTCCGCCGGTGAAATGAAACCGAATTTCGGATGATTCCAGCGAATCAGGACTTCTGCCTGCTCGACCTTGCCTGTTGCCAGCGCAATTTTCGGTTGATAGACGAGATTAAACTCTTTAAAGTCCGTCATGGCCCGACGGAGGGAACCGACGATTTGTTGTTCCCGGCGATCCGAATGGAGCAGTTCATCGTAGATGACAAAACGGTCCCGTCCTTCATTTTTCCCTGCACGCAGGGCGCTTTCCATCTGACCAATCCGCATTTCCAGTGTATCCGTAATATTCGGAACGATGATGCCGATGGTCGCAGTCAAATGAATCTCCTGCCCGTCGAGAAAAATCGGTTGCCGGATTGCTTCCAGGACATCCGTGAAGGCCTCTTCGAGCAGATCGGGATGGATGTTTTGAATCAGGAAAAATTGGGTTCCATTGTAACGGATACAAGCTTCATCTTCTTGAAGTAACGCTTTGATCCGGTCCGAGAATTGCCGAATGACGATGTCTCCCTGATCAAAGCCGAATGTATCATTGATCCATTTGTACCCGTCCAGATCGAGCAACGCCATCGTCATCCGCTTTTTCGTCCGGCTGTATTGTCCGTCGACTTTTGCCATATGATGATCCAGCCAACGACGGTTATGCAATCCTGTCAAATGATCCGTATACGCCATCATCTGTAAGGCCCGCCGTTCAAGATGAATATACAGTCCGACGATCAACAGAACGATTAAAAAGACCGGAACTGCCACGTCGCTTAAGATATTTGATGTGACGGGGCTGGCTGAGACGTCCACTCCCGAAGCACCGGGAACACAAAACGTCGTCCCGAGCATTCCGACATAGTGCATCGTTGAAATACCAAACCCCATTAAGATGGCAACGGGAATCAAAATTCGTTTTTTATCGACATGCCGTGTCATATACAGCAACAGGAGGGCGACATAAGCGACCGTGATGGCAATCACAATCGATAACGTGAATAACGCCGCATCATAGCGGACATCCCCATCGAACTGCATCGCAACCATACCAAGATAATGCATCATGGCGATTCCCATCCCCATTAACGTTCCGGCAATGATGACTTTTTTCCGTGTCAGCTCCGAATAATATAAGAGATAAAAGGCAATCCAGGCAGCCGTCACGGCGGGGACGATTGACAGGAACATCAGCACCCAGTCGTATTTGACCGGTACCGCCAACTCAAATGCCCCCATGCCAACGAAGTGCATACCCCAAATGGATAATCCCATCGTCAAGGAAGAGACGAACAATGCTCTTTTCTTTAAAGATACGGCTTTTGCCAACCGGCGATTTAATTCAAGTGAGGCATAGGATCCGACAATGGCCACGATGACCGATAGGATGACCAATGTCTCTTCGTAATGTTTCGTTAAGGTGATCCATTCATTCATGATAAGTGCCTCTCTTTTTTGACTGACATTCCTATTAGTATCGTCTGCTTACCGGTATTTTTTCAGTCTTCTGAAGAAATTTCATTAGAATGCGTGTACTTTTTTCTAAAAGAGGCGGATATACTCGAAAAACGAACAAAAAAAGGGATGCTGTTGATATCGCATCCCCTTACTGTTATCTCTCATTCACTGATTGTTATAACGCGACGGAAGCCACGACTTCGCCGGTCGGTTTTTCTAAATCCGGTTCAGGTTCGACTGTGATGGCGACCGCATCAATTGTTCCGTCTCCTTTGATCGGGAAGACAGCTGCCGCTTCCCCGTCCTGTTCGATGACCCCGTTCGCACGAGGCGTATCACCTTGAATCGTCCAAAGTTGATACAACTCACCCTTCTTCAGCGGCGGTAAATCTTTCAGTTGGACAAGCATGAATTCCTGATCATCTTTTGTAAAAATCATGCTTGACCCCTTAATTGAGGCCGTACTTTCAAAGTTGCCCATTCCTTTGACTTCGTCCATCGCAAACTCTTCCGCCGGAGAAGACTCGTCTTGCGACAAGAAGTAGGCGTTGGCACCAAGTGACAGGATCAAGGCGGCTGCGATACTCATCAACCATCCGAGCGGCACAGACCGTTTTTTCTCTTTCTTCGATCGTACTGCGTCGAGGTCAGACAAGTGCGTCTCCTCTACAGCCGGTTTTTCAACTGCTGCTTGCACCGGTTTTTGTCCTTGTTTCGTCGATCCAAGGACTTCACCGAGAATTCTTGACTTCATGCCGTTTGGTATCGGTCGTTCCGGAAGTGATTCCGCGATGGGCAGCATCAAGTCTTGCATCTCTTGGAGCGCCTGTTTGCAGTCATCACAAGTCGCCAAGTGTGCCTCGAACGCGTCGCGATCGGCAGCTGATAATGTTCCGTTGAAGTAATCGATTAAATCATGACAACGTTCTTCCATCAACGTTCCCTCCCGTCTAGTAATTTTCGGAGTGCCTGGATAGCACTCCTTATTCTGGTTTTCACCGTTCCAAGCGGTAAATTAAGCTGATCTGAAATTTGTTGTTGTGTCAGGCCTTTAAAATAAACGAGTTCAATTAACTCTTGTTGATCGGGTTTCAGTTCATTGACGGCATCGCGGACTTCCGTCGCCGTTTCCCGCTGCATGACCGTCCGTTCGACCGGTTCATCATATCCGCCGTCCCGCTCCTCGACTTCAATCGTCGGTTGGCGTTTCTCGCGTCTCAGACAGTCGAGCGCTGCATTGCGGGTAATCGTTAATATCCAAGAGGAGAACTTTCCTTTATCGGTATTAAAATCGACCCGTCCGTTCCAAATCTTCATCCAGACTTCCTGGATGACTTCTTCTGATAAACGATCATTGTTCGTAAAGCGATGAGCGAATGAGAACAACAGTCTTTCATACTTGTCATACAGTACTTCGAGAGCTTGTTCATCTCCACTGCGCATCTGATGATAAAGCGATTCATCGGATTGAGTATGCATCCTTCTCCTCCTTGGTGATCAGTCAGCCTTATCATATAGTATACGCAAGCTGACGCAAAATCGTTTTAGTTTTTTCACTTTATTTCATTTTTTTGTCCACCACATCCATATTCCCTATTCCGCTAAAAAATATAGCTGAAAAAAGCGGTTAGATTGACAGCAATACCGTGATGGGCATAGCATAAAGGTATCGAACAGACGGATTGCATCTTAGAATGGAGGAAAATGAATGGATTACGATCGTAAAATGAAGAACCGGGTCAGCCGGATCGAAGGACAACTTCGCGGTATCTTGCGAATGATGGAAGAAGGACAGGATTGCCGTGATGTCATCACGCAACTGTCGGCTGCCCGCTCCGCCATTGACCGGACGATTGGTGTCGTCGTCAGCTCCAATCTGATCGAGTGTGTCAAAGAAGCCGAACAATCCGGCGAAGGACAGACGGAGGAATTGGTTAAGGAAGCCGTTAACTTGCTGGTAAAAAGCCGCTAATCGATTCCTTGGAATCGTTGATAGTCTTGCTCTGCTTGGATGCGGTGCAAGACTTATTTTTGTTTCCGCTGTATGTTTTGGAATCGAGATAAAAAGGAACAATAAAAGGCATGACGAAAAGTGACTTGAACATGAGGAGGAACCGAATATGGCTACGTATCAACTCGATCAGGACCACAGCTCCATCACATTCTCAGTCAAACACATGATGATTTCAAAGGTTAAAGGAGAGTTTCGTGACTTTACCTTCGATGTCAGTGGAGAAGCACATGATTTGGAAAACGCTTCTGCTGTCGTAACGATTCCGGTCGCTACGATAGACACACGCAGTGCGGACCGCGATACACATTTGAAATCAGCTGATTTCTTCGATGTCGAGCAGTATCCGAACATTACTTACCGTGTGACTTCGTTTAAAAAACACTCCGGTGACGAATATGAAGTGACCGGTGATTTGACGATTAAGGATGTTACGCGGACAGAAACGTTTAAGGTCGAGTATGAAGGCAGCGGTGTTGATCCTTGGGGTAATACACGTTCCGGTTTTGAAGTCGACGGGAAGATCAAACGGGAAGACTACAATCTCACCTGGAACGTCGCGCTCGAAGCCGGAGGTGTTCTGGTCGGCAGTGATGTGAAGTTCCAATTGCACCTCGAGTTCATTCACGGGTAATTATTAGAGATCATAGTAGATGTAGGGGGAAATCAGATGACAGTTTCACTTTTTATTGATGTTGCATGTAAGACCGGGGAGTCGCCCGTCTATGACGCTAAAACAAAACGATTTTATTTCGTCGATATTCCGGGCAAGCTTCTTTTTTCATATGATTTAACGACAGAGGCTTTAAAACCGTACCAAGTACCAAGTGCCATCACCTCGATCGCTTTGACGGATGCGCCGGATTTCCTTCGTGTCACGTCGGCACATGGTTTCGGAACGTTTGATTTAAAGGAAGGACACCTCTCACTGGAAACCCAATTGACGCTTCCTGACTCCGACCGGATGAATGACGGGAAACTTGATCCATCGGGTCAGTATGTGGCCGGAAGTATCAATGAAGAGGACGGCGAGACCGCTTCCCTCTATCGTCTGCGTCATGACGGTTCCGTCGATGTCCTCCTCGAAAACTTAACGAACTCGAACGGACTCGTTTGGTCCGAGGACGGTAAGACACTCTATCACATCGATACGCCGACGAAAAAAGTCTATGCCTTCGACTATGCTGCGGATCAACCGTTGACAAACCGCCGGGTGGCCATCGACTTAGAGGACGAAGACGGTTTCCCGGATGGTATGACCAAAGACACGGAAGGTCATGTCTTCATCGCCCATTATGCCGGATCATGCTTAACACGCTGGAATCTTGAAACCGGTGAAAAACTCGCCCAGATTGATTTCCCGGTTTCGAACCCGACTTGTCCGATTCTGTACGAAGACCGTCTACTGGTCACGACAGCAGCAGACGGGGACGATTCCGAACATGCCGGAGCCGTTTTCGAAGTGACGTATTAACACATTTGCTCCCTCACGAGAGGGAGTTTTTTTGTAGACGTCTGTACTAAAACAGGCGATACTAAAACAGAAGTGTATATTATGACGAGGGAGTGTAATCGGATGCATATTTCGACGATCGAACGACTTCATCAACTGCAAACAACGCCGTCCTTCTTCCCGGTCAACTGTTACTTATTTGAAGAAGCGGACAGCCTCACCCTGATTGATACGGGGATTTCACTGAATGCCAAAGCGATTTATTCCGTCATCAAGTCGTTTGACAAACCGTTACAGTCCATCATCCTGACTCATGCACATGCCGATCACGTCGGATCCCTTGATTTTTTAGCAAGTGCTTTCCCGCTTGCCGAAGTCTCGATCAGTTACCGGGATGCGGCTCTCCTCAGCGGGGATGAGTCGTTGCGCGAAGGCGAGACGACACCGCTGAAAGGCGGCATTCCAAAAAACATCAAAACCCGTCCGGACCGGTTGCTCGAAAGCGGTCAACAGATCGGCAGTTTAAGTGTCATTGCTTCTCCGGGACACACACCGGGTTCCATCTCCCTGTGGCATGAAGGCAGTCGGACGTTGATTGCCGGTGACGCTTTCCAAACTCAGGGTGGTCTGGCGGTTTCGGGGGACACGCGTTGGCAGTTCCCCTTCCCGTCACTTGCGACCTGGGATAAGGAAGTCGCCCTCCAATCGGCACATCAGTTGACGGAATTGACACCGGACGTCCTGGCAGTCGGTCACGGACCGCTCGTCGTCGCACCAAGCTTCGATATGCGCCAGGCAGTCGACCGGTTCGAACAGCTCTTATCCTCGAAAAAGCGCAACGGCTATACGTAAAAAAATCAGCTGGTTCAAAAAAATCCGGACATTTCCTGCTCCTCATTTAGAAATGAAGAGTAGAAGATGTCCGGATTTTTTCTGTTGACCGTCGCCGCCAGTTAAGGCATCTCATATTGGTACAATCGGGCTTCGTACGGTGCCAATCGATTGATGTCCGCGGTCTCATAATTCGTCAGAATCAACTGTTCTTCCGGTAAACCAAACGTCGTCGTCACCGGTTCATCATGGACGTTCAAGACGATCCGCCAAACCACTCCGCCCAGGACCCGTTCATAGACATACAGGTACGGATCCTGAATCGCCAGATCACGATAACCTCCGTAAACCATGACCGGATGAGTCTTCCGTAAATCAATCAGTTGCCGGTAAAACACCAGCACGGAATGCGGATCCTGTTCCGCTGTTTCGACGTTGATGTCACGGTAGTTCGGATTGACCGTCATCCATGGCGTCGCTGCGGTGAATCCGGCTGCTTTGCCGGTATTCCACTGCATCGGTGTCCGTGAATTATCTCGCGCCCGCAACTGCATCGAGGACAGGACGGTTCCGGGTGATTCGCCGGCGGCAATCCGTTCGGCGTATTGATTCCGAAATGCGACGTCCTGATAAGACTCGGGATCAGAAAAACGAATGCCGGTCATGCCGATTTCTTCACCCTGATAAATGTACGGGATGCCCGGTAACGTGTGCAGCATCAAGCCCAGTAGCTTGGCACTTTCGACACGATACCGTTCGCTTCCGAACCGGGTCACCTGACGGGTGTGGTCATGGTTATTCAAAAACTGTGACGCGACTCCGCTCGGATAAAGCGCTTCGTACCAACGCTTCTGGATTTGTTTGAAGCGCGGTAAATCCATCGTCTCCATGTCATCCGCGACTTCGAAGTGAAACAGCGTCCGCAACTCATTCCGTTCCTCACCGACATACAGTAACCCGTCTTCCGGGCCGACGAACGGAATCTCACCGACGGTAAAGAGATCGGTTCCCGCCAGTACTTCCTGGTGCATCTCCTGCAAGAATTCATGAATGCCCGGCTGGTTCCCTAAGTAGGATAAATTCAGAGGATCTGCGACATCATCATACGTCGCCCGTTTCTTGATCAGGTTGATGACATCCATCCTAAAGCCGTCGATTCCTTTCTCGGCCCACCACCGCATCATCGTATACACAGCCTGCCGGACTGCAGGATGTTCCCAGTTCAAGTCCGGTTGCTCCGATGCAAAGGAATGGAAGTAATACTGCTGGCGTGTCTCATCCCACGTCCAAGGGCTCGGCGCAAAATACGACCGCCAATTGTTCGGCGGTGTTCCTTTGACCCCGTCCCGCCAAATGTACCAATCGGCTTTCTCGTTTGTCCGACTGCTGCGGGATTCTTTAAACCACGTGTGTTGATCACTCGTATGATTGACGACCAAATCAAGAATCAGTTTCAGTCCCCGTTCATGGGCGGACGCAATCAGTTCTTCCAGATCCGACATCGTTCCCGCCTTCGGCATAATCGAGTAATAATCCGAAATGTCGTATCCGTTATCGACATCCGGTGATGTATAACAGGGATTTAACCAGATGACATCGACACCAAGGGAAGCGATGTAATCGAGTTTTTCAATTACTCCGCGTAAATCGCCCATCCCGTCTCCGTTCGAATCTTTAAAACTGCGCCAATACACTTGATAGACAACGGCTTCTTTCCACCAGGCCCGATTCATCCCATCATCTCCTTTGTGATTCAATCGTATTCTAGTTCAGTGTATCAAAAACACGAAAGCCATCGGTTCTTTTTCCCAATTATCAGCAATTATTAAAAAACTCTTTTCTTTTTTCTGAAAATTCGTTATCCTTGACGACAATACCCAACAAGGAGGAAGACAGATGAAACATTTCGCCCCATCGATTGCGATTGATCGGTTACCCGCTCCGGTCTTCGCCGAGCTCGCCCAGCGGATCGGTGCCGTCAAGGCTGCCGGTCATGACGTCATCACGCTTGGTCAGGGAACACCGGATCAGACGACACCCGTACATATTCTGGATGCCTTGAAAGAAGCAATCAATGACGCTTCAAACCTCCAGTACCCGCCATTTCGCGGACACGATTTCCTCAAACAGGCTGTCGCGGATTTTTATCAGTCAGAGTTTGGCGTAAACATCGATCCGGCCTCTGAAGTCGCCATTTTGCTCGGCAGCAAAGCCGGTATCGTCGCTTTACCGCAAACGATCGTCAATCCCGGTGAAGGTGTCATTGTTCCTGATCCCGGATACCCGGATTACTTATCCGGCGCCGCCCTTGCCGGAGCTTACCCGATCACATTGCCGCTCCTTGCGGAAAATGCCTTTTTACCTGACTACACGTTACTTGATACGACAGATGTCGAACGGGCCCGGATGTTGTTCCTCAACTACCCGAGCAATCCGACCGGGGCGACGGCAACAGCGGAAGCCTTCGAGCAAACGGTTTCCTTCGCTGATGCGAACGACATTTGCGTCGTCCACGACCTCGCCTACGGCGGAATCAGCTTCGACGGTCCGACCCGCAGTTTCCTCCAGACGGAAGGCGCAAAAGACGTCGGAATCGAACTGTTTTCATTATCGAAACGTTTTAACATGTCCGGTTTCCGAATCGCCTTCGCCATCGGGAATCCGTCCGTCATCGCAAGTATCGAGACGTACCAGGAACACTTATACGTCAGTGCTTTCACACCGATTCAACAGGCAGCAACCGTCGCTCTTTCAAGCGATCAGACGTGTGTCCGCGAACTGAGCGCTCTGTATGAAGCGCGGCGTGATGCCTTGTTCGGCAAGTTACAGGAAATCAGTTGGGACGGACCGATCCCGGGCGGTTCGTTCTTCGTCTGGTTGCCGGTCCCGTCCGGCTACACGTCCCAAAGCTTTACCGATCACCTGCTCGACGAAGCGCATGTCGCCGTTACACCGGGACATTTCTTCGGCGAATACGGGGAAGGTTACGTCCGGATCAGCCTGATTGCTGACGCCGAACGACTCGTCGAAGCAGCTGAACGGATTGGTCAATTGAATCTGTTTCGCCAGACCGTTGCGGAATAATTCTGAAAAAATGTTTGACAAATGGGAATGATTTCCGTTACAGTAAGTCCCAACAGCATATCTACTTATCGAGAGCGACCGAGGGATTAGGCCCAACGACGTCCGGCAACCACCTTTAAGGAACGGTGCCACATCCTACAGAATGTTTCATTCTGAGAGATAAGTTACGAAATCTTACACTTCGTCGCTTTTTTCTGGTTGCTCTTAACTGGAAAAAGGCGATTTTTTTGTATAGGGAGGAAACGACAGATGATTGAATTTAAAGGGATCACTAAACGGTTCGTTCGTGACCGGACACCCATTTTTGCCTTACGTGACGTCAATTTAACGATTCAGCAAGGTGAAATCTTTGGCATCATCGGTGAATCCGGTGCCGGAAAAAGCACCCTGCTCCGTCTGATCAACGGACTGGAGACACCGACACAAGGAACGGTTAAAGTATCGGGCACTAATCTGTCCGGCCTCTCCAAAGGCAGCTTACGCGAACTGCGTTTGAACATCGGGATGATCTTTCAACACTTCCAATTGATTCAATCCCGGAACGTCGCCGATAATATCGCCTTCGCCTTAAAGGCTGCCGGCGTCAAACGGACTGACTTCCCCCAACGGATCAAAGAGCTCGTCTCCCTGGTCGGACTCGAAGGCTTCGAGACGAATTTCCCGAGTCAGCTCAGCGGCGGTCAAAAGCAACGGGTCGGGATTGCCCGCGCCCTTGCGAATAATCCGAGTGTCCTGTTATGTGACGAAGCGACGTCCGCTCTTGATCCGGTCACGACGCTGCAAATTCTCGAACTGCTGAAAGACTTGAATGAACGGCTTGGCCTGACGATCATTCTCATTACCCATGAAATCGATGTCGTCAAACAGATTTGTCACCGGGTTGCCGTCATGGCGCAAGGTGAAGTCGTTGAAGTCGCCCGTACATACGACCTGTTCAGTCAGCCGGCACATGATGTCACGAAACATTATGTCGATACGGCACTCCAGATCGAGTTACCGGAACGGATCTTGCGAACGACACCGGGAAAAATTATCCGCCTGCAATTCACAGGTGAAAAGACCGGTGAAAGTACGTTATCGGAAGCAATTAAACAGTTTGATATTTCCGTCAGCATCCTCCACGGTAAGGTCGACTATATCCAGAACGTCGCTTTCGGAGTGCTGATTGTCAGTTTGACCGGTCCGACCCTTCACGTGAACCGCTCCTTGACGTGGCTCGAAGAACAACTTCACACGCTTGAGGTGATCCAGGATGTGGCTTGAACGGATTGAAACCATGTTACCGGATCTTGCGAAAGCGTTAGCGGAAACGGCTTTGATGGTCGGAATCTCACTCGGCTTCGCCCTCATCATCGGGATTCCACTCGGGATCTTACTGTTCATCACGGACCGGGGATTGTTTTTCCAGAACGTCGCCGTCCGCAGCATCTTGGACTTTTTCGTTAATATCGTCCGTTCGTTACCGTTCATCATCCTGCTCGTCGCGTTGATTCCGCTGACACAACTGTTACTCGATAATACAATTGGACCGACTGCTGCTTCCGTCAGCCTGAGTGTCGCCGCCATTCCGTTTCTCGCCCGACTGGTCGAGACATCGCTCCGTGAGATTCCACCGGGATTAATCGAAGCAGCAGAAGCCTGTGGTGCGACACCGTTTCGGATCATCATCAGTGCACTCTTACCGGAAGCCCTTCCCGGCATCATTCAAGCCGTCACTTTGACGACCATCAGCCTGATCGGGTTTTCCGCCATGGCCGGTATCGTCGGTGGTGGCGGCGTCGGTGACCTGGCCATCCGCTTTGGCTATTACCGGTACGATAATGTCGTCATGATCGTGACAATTGTCGTCCTCGTCATCATTGTTCAAAGTATTCAAGGGCTTGGCAATGTTCTGGCCCGTCGTGCTGATAAACGTTAACCAAAAATAGAGAATCGTAAGGGAGAGAATGAATATGAAAAAACGTTATGCCTTTTTAGCAACAGGACTACTCGGAGCCGGAATTCTTGCCGGTTGCGGTGACAGCAGCGCCAAAGAAGACAACAAGTCGATTAAGATCGGTGCAACGAGCGGGCCTTACAGCGACATGGTCAAAGAAGCGATCCAACCCGGGCTTGAAAAGAAAGGCTACGACGTCGAAATCGTCGAGTTCGGGGATTATATTCAACCGAACATCGCGCTCGGCAGTGGCGACATCGACGCCAACCTGTTCCAACACTCGATCTACCTGAAGACATTTGCGAAGGAAAAGAACCTCGACCTTAAAGGACTGATTACTGTCCCAACGGCGCCGATGGGTTTATACAGCAAATCCTATAAATCGCTGGATGACGTCAAGACGGGAGCGGAAGTCGCGACACCAAACGATCCGACGAATCAGGCCCGGGCACTGAACCTGCTTGCTGACCAAGGCTGGATTGAACTGAAAGCCGACACCGATCCACTGACGGTCTCTGAAAAAGATATCGTCAAGAATCCGAAGAAACTGGTCATCAAGCCACTCGAGGCTGCCCAATTACCCCGTGCCATTGACAGTGTCGATATTTCTGCCGTTCCGGGAAACTTTGCGTTAGCCGCAAAATTTGATTTGCTGGATGCACTGGCACTCGAAAAAATGGACGAGCAGTACCGGAATCTGGTCGCTATCAAAACTTCTAATGAAGATAAACAACTTGCGAAAGACTTGACGGCTGTCGTCAAATCAGATGACTTTAACGCTGTCATCGAAAAGTCCTTTAAAGGCTTCAGTAAACCCGAGTGGACAAACTGACATAACTCTTTTTGTCTCTTAGTTCATCTAAAGATGATATAAAACCCCTGAAACAGCTGCCTCCCCTTACAAAAAGGAGGTGGAACGGTTTCAGGGGTTTTCCATTGAATGATAACTCTTGGAGAAGACAAGGCTTCGTCAATCAAAAGCCTGCTCTCATTTTTCAAGATAGGATTCAAATCTAGATGGTGCGTCATCCATCTACAAATTGATCCACACAAAAGAACCCCAATTCTGCTTTCGCAAAATCGGGGTGATACGTACACTTTCGTTTTAAATGTTGCTTCAGGGTGTCCGAAAATTAATCGTAAAGTACGGTGAATTGTCACGGAACGCAACACCGGTATCCGCCTGTTTGAAGGTCTTGTTCATGATGTTATCCCGGTGCCCTTTCGAGTTCATCAAACCCCAGTGTGCCGCAAAGACATTCGGATAACCCATCGATAAGTTTTCTCCGGCTGCCGAGAAGCGGATCCCGTTTTCTTTCATCCGATCAAACGGATCTCGTCCTTCCGGATCAGTATGGGAAAAGAAATTATTTTTTGCCATATTCTCGCTGTGTGCCCGCGTGACGGGTTTCAAGGCATTATATGGTGTCAGCGCTCCGAGTTTATAATCAGCCCGGTCCCAGTTCATCAGACGCAACATCAACTTCTCGTCCGTTGTCCGCAATGCACTGGACGCCTTGCCGTAAAATCCACTCTTCTTCGCTTCGACCTCTTTCGGTATCGCGAGTGTCGCTTTGACTTTGTTGCCATCGTGCTGATCAAAGAAGTAGGTCACATACCGGTCCTTTTTTTCATAGACGGCGGCATGATCGAGGTTCAACAAATAATTCGTATTGCCTTTCCGGTACGACTTGACGGCTTTCCAGCCTTTTTTCGCAAGGGTAGTTTCCGTGTCTTTATTTAAGACGGCCCCTTGCGTCGTCACACCGTTTTTCGAACGGTACTTTCCGTAATCCTTTCCGTCTTTCGTCAACGCCACGAACTCCTCTGTTGCTGTCCGCCTGACTTCCCAGTCATAACCCGGGTATTCACTTGTATATCGATCAATCAGCGTTCCGCCGCTTTTCGGGTAATCCGCTTCTGCTTGTTCCATCGGGGTATTTTCATAACTGAAGAAAGCGACCGCTGCTACTCCGAGTACTAACCACTTTTTCATGTACCTTTCGCCTCCTCATGTGTTCCATTACCCTAATTTTAAAAGAAATGCGTCCGTTCGAACAGTCTAAGCTGTCGTTTCAAGTGAAATCACACGATTCCCTGTTCTGCTTCACAGTTTTGACACATCTCAGACTTTTTGTGTAAAAGAGGTCTGACGTCTTTATTCATCACATTCTCACACCATTATCATACATAAAATAAACTATTCTTTCCCTGTTGTTAAAATGTGTGAACATTCTTTTATTTTTATTCCCTTTAAATGTTGTTGCCGTTCCTGAAAACCCTCGCTATCATTAGAACTCGTAAGGAAAAAATAAGGAAATTCTATATAACCTCTACTTCCAAAGGAGTATGCCATGATTCTACTTTATTTTATCTATGAATCGATTACGTTTTTACCGATTCAACAGTATCTGTTTTCCGGATGGCTCATTTTAGTGTTGTTGACTGTCTCATTCAGTCTCGCTAATGCCCATGAAGAAGTCCATATCAGTCAACGATTCGGTTTCGAACTCCTTGTTCCGGGTGTCGGTCATCTGTTACGCAAACAGTTTCTTCCCGGTCTTGCCATCATCCTGTTATTGATCATCATTCATTTTACGTACATGTTCCGGGTCGTCCCGTTACACCTCGCGTTATTACTTACCTTCTCGATCAGTCTGCTGTCCTTTTTCTCACTCTTTATCCGAATACACAAAAAAGCGGACAATTAAGTCCGCTTTTTTTAATACAATCGCTTAGTATTTCGTTGTTTCTTTTAATTTATAACCATTCGACAGTTCAAGCCAAATCGTTTTGCCTTTTTTCGTTTTTACCTGGATATACGGACGTCCTTGAGAAACACGGAGTTCAAGTAAATCACCTTGTTGATCGGCATGTGTTTCGCTCGCTTTGTCCCATTTCCCGGCTAGTTTACGTTCGATGAAGATATGGTTCCCTTTTTGAACGGCACGCCATTTTCCGATTTCCGCTTTTCCGTTAACGGCGACAGCACTTTCCATCCCTTGAATCGAAATGATGGCTGGATCGTGGTCACTCGCGCTGCCGTCTGCTTCCATATAATCCGAGTTGATGTTGACGATATCAGAAGACGTATACGGCTTCAGGTTTTTTGAAATCAGAACATGGTCGAGAACCTGTGCGTTTCCGTTATAGACGTAAGAATAACGTTCCGATTTCGGAAGATCATCCACTGTATTCCAAAGGTTGTCGCCTTTTAAGATATCCAGTGTTTTCGAGAACTGGAAGTCATTCAAGTCACCGAGTACGACGACATTTGAATCTTTGACTTCTGTTTCCAGTTCATTAACGAAGTTTTGGACGATTCCGGCAATCGCATGACGCTGTACTTCACTCTTACGAACGACCGGCTGATTTTTACCAAAGTCTGCTCCATCGCCGCCTTTAGAGTTAAAGTGGTTGACGATGACATGATACGATTCGCCTTTGAAGATGAATTCTCCGACGAGTGGTTTACGTGAGCTGTCGAAGTTTGGATCGTTCGGCTGAATCCGACCCGGGTTGTTCGTCAGCTTACCGTTTTCGACGGCAACGGCTTGTGTCGCTGTTCCTTTTACGCCTGGTGCAAGTGAGACGCGCGCCGGATTGTAGAGGAAGCCGACACGGATGTTTCCGCCCGGTTGTCCACCGTCTTTTTTATCTTCCGGTGCGATATCCGTATACGCATAGCGGACACCTGTTTTCGCTTCGATTGCGGCAATCAATGTCTCAAACGATTTCGATGCATCGACCGTACCGCTGTCTGTCGCACCATCGTTATCCTGCATTTCTGTCAAACCGACGATATCTGGTGTTTTCAGGAATGTCGCGATACCTTCCGATACACGATCGACTTTTCCGGCATCTGCCGTCGAAGCAAAGTTTTCCACGTTGTATGAAGCAACTGTCAGACGCGAATCGCCCGTTTCAATGTTCGTCGGTTGACGATCGACTTCACTCGTAATCAGCTTCGGCAGATCCGCTGCTTTCGCGAGTACTTTATACGCCGAATAGTTATAGCTCATGACCCCTTCGATTGTTCCTTCGAAACGGTCCCCTGATTTCGCACGGTACGAGCTGCTGCCCATTTCAACGAACAGTCGCTCCGGATTGGCATTATCTTCTGTCAGGATTGGTGTACCGCGTTTCGTATAGATTTTATCTGCTGTTTGCGTACGAACTGGAATCGTCCGGTTGGCCTGTGGTCCCGTAACGATGGCATTCGGAAGTGCGACACGCATCCCCTCCACACTTTCGTATAGATCAATCGCATCTTCAGCCGGATCAAATTCAGCAAATGAATCGTTGTCGATGACTTTCGTCGGAATCAAGACACCGTTTTCCCCGAGAACGATACTTGCCGGCAATCCTGAGTTCAATGCGCCCTTCACAAGATTGACGGTACTGATTTCCGTCACCGCGAGATCCGTATCAAACTTGTCGCTGTATCCGCCAAGCAACCATTCCTTGACGTATCCTGTCGTTGCAACGGTCTGTCCGACGGCTGCGCCGTGGTTCTTCGCATACACTAAAATTCCTTCAGACGTTTTACTGTTGTTATCCGGATTTGGATCCTGCATGTAGAAGTTATTCGCATCGACGACATAGGTGACGACACCCGTCGTCCGGACAAGTTGATCCGCGTATGGTGATGTATGCGCGATTCCTTGAATGCTGCTGATTTTCGTGATTGGAGGTGCGATGTAGTATTTGAATGTCGAAACAGCAGACGTTTTTCCGTCTTTGACAGCTACTGCCTGAATCGTCATTTCTTCATTAATTGTAATCGGACCAGAATAAACCGGACTTTCAGCAGTCGGTGTTGATCCGTCAACGGTATAATGGATCGTACCTTCTCCGTTTAACGTCACTTGATCGCCGCGATCGACTTCTCCGACCGGTGATGCCGTCGGTGCGACTAAAATGTCTCCGGCTTCAGCAGCGTGCGTCCCGAGATTTGTTAACGTGTCGACCGGGAAGCTTGTCCATTGTGACGGTTCGTATGTTTTCGAACCGGCTGTTACGTTTGAGTTCCGGACAAGTGTCGTATCTTTCGCGAAATCAGCACTGGAGCCGACCGGACCGATGATATCAAGGACGACATCACCCTTTTTCAAGGCAACCGGATCGTTTCCGTTAAAGTTGAGTGAACCTGTTGTTTGTTGGGCTTTTCCTTTAATGTCTGCGTTTGCACTTGAATTGGCGATGACAAATGTTTTCCCCGGCTCAAGCGTTCCGGACAGGGTAATTTTTGACTCTGTCGGTCCACCATTCGTATATTGAACAAGCGTGTAATCTGAAAGATTGATGATTTGACCCGAACCATTATAAATTTCAATCGCTTTGTTGTTGCTTGACCCCTCTATGTACTCGGACAAGATGACGCCTTCGCCTTCTGCCCCGACCGTAATGCCTGCTTGTGGAAGAATTCCTGCTGTTAATGCTCCGACCAATGCCCACTTCCCAAACGTACTGACGTTCTTCATGATGTTGACCCCCTATGAATTTTCTGACACTTCTTTATATTATCAGATTAATTCATGAATAGTGTATATTTTATGTAAAAAAAGACACTAATATTCGTAAAAGAATTAATTGTTAACGCTTACAAAAAATAATCATTCGTCTTTACGTAAAGAATGTTAAGATTCATTTGTATATTAATTTTAAAAAAAGGCATAAAAAAAACGCCTTTTCAGCGTGTCTGTTTTTTTTAGGTGTCATGGGAATCGAGGATACAGGTGATCAAAACACCTGAAACGACGAAAGCCCTACCTCTCTTTCGTTGTTACGGCTCCTTGGCCGCGCCAGCTGAATCAAGCGTTTTAGCAAGAATCAAGTTACGCGTTGGGTTGCGTATTTACTGGGATTTTTAGAATTTCGCTCGGAAATGAGCTGAAAAGTATCGAATGGAAGGTTTATCTTGCTGGGTCAACTTCTTCTCGTTCAACAGAAGAAGGACAAAATAAAAGCGATGACTTATGTCTGACTCATTTGTCAGTAAGGTCTAAAAATCCTGACCTGATTATTAAATTGTGTATTTTTGTGATGGATTCTCACATGAGTGATCATCCCCGATTCATGACAAAATTTAATATACCACGTTTTATTTTATAAAGTCAATCTTTTTAAAGAAACTTCTATTTTGGATACGGGTCCTTTTGTTGATTCATCTCCCGAACACCGGTATCGTTAAGGTTATCAAAAGACGACTGACTATTACTATAGAAGAAACGAGGTTTTAGAGATGGCGACGAATCGACTGATCAATGAAAAAAGTCCTTATTTACTCCAACACGCCACCAATCCGGTTGATTGGTATCCATGGGGGGAAGAAGCGTTTGCCGCTGCCCGTTCGGCGAACAAACCGATTTTCCTGTCGATTGGCTATTCGACCTGTCATTGGTGCCATGTTTTGGCACACGAAAGCTTCGAAGACGAAGAAACGGCTCGGATGCTGAATGACCGGTTCATCTCGATCAAAGTCGACCGGGAAGAACGACCGGATATCGATCAGATTTATATGACGGCGGCCCAACTGATGAACGGACAGGGCGGCTGGCCGCTCAGCGTCTTCATGTCCCCGGATCAGACACCTTTTTACATCGGTACCTATTTTCCGAAGACACCGCAGTTCAACCGCCCGAGCTTCCGGCAAGTTCTTTTGCAACTCAGTGAACACTACCGGACCGATCCGGGCAAAATCAAACGGGTCGGACAAGAAATCATTCAGGCGTTAACGGCGGTCACGACCTTCGACTCAGAGGATCCACTGGATGAGGCATTGGTCCACGAGACATTTGATCAGGCGATGCGTCAGTTTGATGTGGAGAACGGCGGGTTTGGCACAGCTCCTAAGTTCCCATCGCCTTCGTTGCTGACTTTCCTGCTCGATTATTACCGGTTCGCAGAAGATGAGACCGCCTTGCAAATGGTCATGCGGACCTTAACCGCGATGCGGGATGGCGGAATCACCGATCACGTTGGATTCGGTCTTTACCGGTATACGGTCGATGAACGCTGGGAAATCCCGCATTTTGAAAAAATGTTGTATGACAATGCCTTATTTGCGACATTATGTATCGAAACGTATCAAGTATCGGGCAGAGAACGGTTTAAACAATATGCGGAAGAAATTTTTGCGTACATCGAACGCGATTTGTCCTCTCCGGACGGTGCGTTTTATTCGGCAGAAGATGCGGACAGCGAAGGTCGCGAAGGTCTTTTTTATACGTTCACATTCGATGAACTGACGGATTTACTCGGACAAGACGCCGTTTTCCCGCTCCTCTATCAAGCCACGCCTCAAGGAAACTTCGAAGGGCGGATTGTTTTTCGGCGGACCGGTCAATCGATTCAGCAACTCTCGGCTGATCGAAATACCGCTGTCCAAGATATCCTGATCCAACTCGAGCAGGAGCGCCGGACCTTGTTGCTCTTCCGTAGTCAAAGGACCCGTCCGTTCCGTGACGATAAGGTCTTGACGTCTTGGAACGCCTTGATGATTTCTGCCTATGCGAAAGCAGGACGTGTTTTTAACGATGAGCGGTATACAGAGCGTGCCCGACAGGCTTTGAAGTTCCTTGAGACCCATTTGATGGATAACGACCGGTTACACGTCCGGTACCGTCAAGGTCATATTCAAGGAAACGGTTATCTCGATGACTACAGTTTCTTGACGGAAGCTTATCTCGAGCTGCATCAAACGACACAGCACATCCCCTATCTCAAGCAGGCAATCAGGCTGACGGAACGGATGATCGGGGACTTCTCTGACGAAGACGGCAGCTTTTTATTTACTTCATTTGAGGACGACACGTTACTCATGCGGCCGAAAGATGTTTATGACGGCGTCAAACCGGCCGGTAACAGCACCGCTGTCTCGAATCTGCTTCGTTTATCACAGCTGACAGGCCGGACCGACTACCGGGATCAGGCCCAGCGGAACTTCTCGACGCTTGCTTCCGAAATTAAATCTCAACCGACAGGTTTCGCCAGTCTTCTGAGTGTCTACACGCGGACGTTGATGGAACCAAAGGAATTAATCGTGTTGACGGAATCTTACACGGACGTCGCCTCGTTTCTTAGGCAGCTCCATCAGCGCCGCCTGCCTGAACTTTCACTGCTCGTCGGTTCAAAAACGGACTTGCTCGAAATCGCTCCATTCCTTGCCACGTACGATGCTCCGACTCGACAGGCGACAGCCTATCTTTGTCATGATTTTCAATGCGACCGACCGACGACTAATCTGTCGGAACTTTTTCAAAAAATCATGATATGACTTAATTCCCTTCTGTTTCCTAAAACAGAAGGGTTTTTTAAAAAACTAAACCCCTTTTTTCAAAAAAATTCTAAATATACTGTAGATAAATGTTTTATTGTCGATAGTAAGTATAGGCAAATTAATTTCACATCTTAGAATTGACATCCTAGAGCCCGAAACGTCTTCGGACGAATTCTAACTAGGAGGATACGATCTTTGAACACGACACTATTCACGAAACCCTTGAAGATGCTGGTCAGCTTTATCCTGGTCCTCGGCATATTTGTTTCTTACAGCCCTTCACTCGAAGCTGCGACGACCAAAGCAACGACCTACCGTCTGTCTGCCGATACTTATCTGTATGACAAGACGACATCTTCACGGAAACGCTTGTTGACGATCAAGACCGGAACTATCGTTTCATCCACGTATGAGTCGTCTTCTGGCTATTTCAGAAGAGTAGCATACGGCGGAAAAACGGGATATGTCGCGTCAAAATATCTAACAGCATTTGATCAGAAAGAAACGATTAAAGGACAACGGTTCCTCGTTTCGAAAAAGACGCCCCTTTATACATCAGCGTCGGCGACAGCTCCTGTCATCGCTACTTTAAATGAACAGGATGCGTACTACAGTTCACAAAAAATCACGAATTCGGTTGGCGAAATCTTTTATCGTGTCAAATATGACGGCAAGACGGTTTATGCCCGTGCCTTAAACGCGACACCGATTGCCTACATGAAAATGTCGAAGACTGCTTTAAAAACGACAGACGGTTACATCCTCCGTCAATATGCCGGTACAGCCTATCCGCGGCAGATTGTCGTTCCAACAGGGACTTCCCTGCAAACGACCGGACGAATCGGTGACTGGTACAACGTCACTTATGCAGGTAAGTCAGGTTATATGCATAAAGGTGCGTTCGCCGGCTCTTCTAAACAAGAAGTGACGACGATTCCGGAAACGGCGTTCCAAACGAAATCGGCTCTTGTCCTGTACGACACGACGGACGGAACAAAACGACCGCTCGTCACGCTTCCAAAAGGAGCAATCGTTAAATCGACTGCAGTTTCGGGTCTCTACCATCGTGTCACGTATGACGGGAAAACGGGTTACGTTTTGACTGCTGCTTTGAAAGAGTACACGACGAAGGTCAAGTTAGCCTCGTCACGCTTCCTGTTGTCGAATTCGGTTGAAATCAAAGCTACACCGGTTTCTTCCGCTGCGACACTTGCCAGCCTGCAAACAGGAAACGTCTACTACACGACGCAACTTGTGACAAATCCGCTTGGCGAGCAATGGCATAAAGTCTCAAAAGACGGCAAAACCGGTTATGTCAAAGTCAATCAGGGAAAAACGATCAAGTATTATACGGTCCATGATCTTTCTCTAAAGACAACGACAGCAACGGCCTTGCACTCGTATGCCGGTCCTTCGTACGGTGTCATTAAAACGATTCCAAACGGGACCGTCGTCAAAATCCAAGGACAGATCGGCAACTGGTATAAAGTCTCTTATGACGGAAAATCAGGTTACGCAGCCGGTACGACCTTTACGGATTATGTGACGACACAACCGATTCCGGCGACCGATATCCAACTTGAAACGGATGTCGCGATGAAAGCAGCACCGAAAGCCAACGCTGCGACCGTCACGATGTTCAAGGCAAAAGATATCTATCAAACGAATCAACTCGTCACGAATGGTTCGTCTAAATGGCATCGTGTCATAAAAGACGGTCAGACAGGATACATCCCGGTCGATCAAGGGACACCTGTCGATTACAGTTCAGAGAACATGGCAATGAAAGCGACAGAAACGACTGTACTGCGTACATATGCAGGAAATTCATATGCGACTGTCGCAACCATCGCGACAGGTACGAACGTTCAGGTCATCGGAAAAATTCAAGATTGGTATAAAGTATCGGCTAACGGGAAAACCGGTTATGTTGTTGCGGATACGATGACTGAATTGATTACGAAAAAAACACTGCCGGCTTCACGATTCGTCTTATCGAAGTCAGTCGACGTAAAGAAATCGCACCACTCGACAGCCGATACGTTGACGACACTCTCGGTAAATGACGTCTACTATACGACACAAGTCATCACGAACGGTCGTGCGGAACAGTGGCACCGGATGACGATCGATGGAAAAACCGGTTACGTCCGCGTCAACCAAGGAACATCGATTGCCTACGAGGCCCTACCGGCAACAAAATACAAAACGTCAGCGGCAACACCGCTCCGGTCTTATGCCGGACCATCTTACGCTCCCGTCACGACGATTCCAAACAAAACGGTCATCACGGTGACAGGACGAATCGGCAACTGGGTGAAGATCACCTATGCCGGTAAGAGCGGTTATGCAGCAGCGTCTACTTTGACGGAGTTTTCGGAGACGACGACGATTGCGGAAGCCCGCTTCCTGCTCGACGCCCCGGTTGCTGTCAAAAGTGATGCGAAAGATACGGCAACAACCATCGCCAACTTAAACAAAGGTAATGTCTACACGACGAAAACGCTTGTGGCGACATCTGCCAATGGTCAGTGGCATCAAGTCACGGTCAACGGAAAAACAGGTTATATCAAGCTTGGTCAACCGACTTCACCCATCGCTTATGAGCCGATCGAAAAATCGTTTGTCCGGGCAACCGGCACGACTTCGCTCCGGTCTTATGTCGGGGATGCGTATCAACTCGTCGCTTCCGTTCCTGTGAATACGGTTTTACCGGTCACCGGAAAAATCGGCAGCTGGTATGAAGTTTCTTATGAAGGGAAGACGCTTTATGCGTATAACGGGACAATGGTCATGACATCAGCCAAGCTGAACGTCTATAATTCGGTCGCAACACCGTATACGTTTGACAGCTTCATCAGTGCCCAAATGAAACTGAATCCTCCCCCACAAACCGATTTGTATGCTTCAAAACTGATGTACGTCAGTGCGGACTACGTTCGCCTCGGCGGTGCCCTCGATCCGGTCAATGGAACGATTGCCACGGTCACGGCAACGACACCACTGAACATCCGCTCCGGTGCGACGACGGCCAGTCACGTCTATGGTCAGTTCAAACCGCAAACGATGATCAAGGTCTATCAAAACGTCAGCGGCTTCTACACGACGTATCCGCGCGTCTACACAACGACGACAAAGTATTCAACGATTTACTGGTTGAACGCACTCGAAGCCGATGTCCGGAATGCGGCGGATCCGCTCAAAGTTGATCGTCAATCGTCTGCCTATTACCAGTTCCTTGATTTATCCAAATCAACAGGTGCTTCAGCGGCGACGTTGAACAACATCCTCGCGACAAAAGGTATCTTCGGTAAATGTACGACAGGCAGTTGCGGTCAAGCTTTCATCGATGCCGGCGCGAAGTATTCGGTCAACGAAGCGTACCTGATCTCACATGCTTTACTCGAGACAGGGAACGGGACGTCGAAACTTGCGACAGGTGTCATCTGGAACGGACGAACAGTCTACAACATGTACGGAATCGGTGCGTATGACTACGATGCCATCAATACAGGTGCTGCGTATGCGTACAGCAAAGGATGGTTCACACCGGAAGCCGCCATCGTCGGTGGTGCGGAATTCATCAGTACGACATACATCCACAATGCTTACGATCAAAACACGCTCTACAAAATGCGTTGGAGTCCGATGCGTCCGGGTGTTCACCAGTACGCGACGGATATGGGCTGGGCGGTCAAACAAACCACCCAAATCTACAAGCTCTATGAACAGATGGATAGCTATACGGCTGTCTTTGATATTCCAGTCTTTACGCGTTAAGAACTACAAAAAAATCCAGACCTTGAATCCATCGATTCGTGGTCTGGATTTTTTTTGTGTGCTTTGACCGCCACCATCTGACGGAAGACGTCTCCTGCATTTACGCGGAAGAGACACCCTGTCAGACTTGATCATCAGCGACGATTTGCAAATCAATGCCCCGGTTTTGGCGCATGATTTGATTGACGATCGAACCGCGCCGGATTTCCTGCCACCGGGTCCGTGCGGATTGACCGAGCACGATTTGTGTGATGCGATGATGTTTTGCGGCTGCCGTGATGGTTTCCGCAATCGAACGTTCCCCTTGAATCCGAATTAAGACTTCTGCGTCAAACAGGGCTCCACTTTCGCGTAACATCGCCAGTACTTCTTTTTGCGATGCCGTCAACTGGTTTTCCGGTTTGGGTAGAATCGTCAAAATGTAAAGATCGGCTTTCATCCGGCTCGCCATCCGAAATCCACGATAGATCAACTTTCGCGCATTTTCATTCAACTGGACACAGACTAAAATTCGTTCCTGTAATAAGGTCGGATCTTTTTCGATCAAGAGACGTGCTTGGTACACTTGATCGTCGACTTCATCTGCGACCTGCCGGAGCGATAACTCCCGTAAGCTCGCTAAGTTTTGCAAGGAGAAAAAAGAATTTAAGCTCTGTTCAATCTTCTCTTTTTTATAGATTTTTCCGTGTTCCAGTCGCTCACGCAAGGTTTGCGGCGTCACGTCCACGAGTAGAATCTCATCCGCCTCCCCGAGGAAGGGATCCGGAATCCGCTCCCGGACTTCGACCCCTGTCATTTCTTTCACCTTAAACAGCAGGCTTTCGAAATGCTGGATGTTGACAGCCGAATAGACATTGATTCCCGCTTCAAGCAGGACAGAGACATCCTGATACCGTTTTTTTCGAACCGATCCCGGCGCATTCGTATGTGCCAGTTCGTCTATTAACACGATGTCCGGTTTGCGGGCAATGATCGCTTCGACGTTCACTTCAAGAAACACTTTCTCTTTATAGTGGACTTCAAGTAATGGCACCTGTTCGAGCCGCCCAATCATCTCTGCCGTATCCCGACGGTCGTGCGTCTCGATCAAACCGATGACGACATCCTTGCCTTCCCGGACCAACGCATGGGCATCCGCCAGCATCTTATACGTCTTCCCGACACCGGGAGCCGAGCCGATATACAGCTTCAGCTTTCCGCGTGTCATGATGGACTCCGATCAAGTTTCAGATTCAACATCAAAACGTTCACATATTGATTATTCCCTGCTTCCTGATCGATTAATCGCCGAACCGCATCACGCGAGAGATTTCGTTCGGTTGCAATCCGTTTGACCTGTGCCCGCGCATAGTCGAGCGAGATGTGCGGATCGAAGCCAGAACCGGACGTCACGCGGGCATCGTCCGGAAGCGAAGCGCCGTCCACTTGATTCTGTTTCACGAATTCCGCCATCTTCTTGCCAAGCTCCGGGTTCGAAGCGGCCAGGTTATCCCCAGCAGATGATCCCGCTAATTGATCGACTGCTGACGGACGTCCGTGGAAATATTGTTTTGACGTGAAAGGTTGCGCAATCAATTCCGATCCGATGAATTTTCCGTTTTCCTGCACCAGTGAACCGGCTGCTTTGTCCGGAACAAGTAATTGACCGAACAAGGTCAGCAAAGCGGGAAAAACAATCCCGCACAACGCAGTGACGAAGACCGTCACACGAATGGCCTGTTTCATGATTCTGTTCTCCTTATAGGATGCTTGCGAGCAAGACATCAATGATTTTAATGCCGATGAACGGGACGATGACGCCGCCAACACCGTAGATGAGTAAATTCCGGCCGAGCAGTTGATCCGCTGTCATCGGTTTATACGAGACACCTTTCATCGCCAGTGGAATCAGCATCGGAATGATGATCGCGTTAAAGATCAGTGCCGACAGGATGGCCGTCGTCGGGGAATCGAGACGCATGATGTTCAGCAGTTCCATTTGCGGAATCGCGACCATGAAGATTGCCGGAATGATCGCAAAGTATTTTGCGACATCATTGGCAATCGAGAACGTCGTTAATGCGCCGCGTGTCATCAGCAACTGTTTCCCGATTTCAACGACTTCGATGATTTTCGTCGGATTGGAGTCGAGATCAATCATGTTGGCTGCTTCTTTTGCCGCCTGCGTTCCGCTGTTCATCGCAAGACCGACATCGGCCTGGGCAAGCGCCGGTGCATCGTTTGTTCCGTCGCCTGTCATCGCAACCAGGTGTCCGGCGTCCTGCTCACGTTTGATGACACGGATTTTATCTTCCGGCGTACATTCGGCGACGAAATCGTCGACTCCGGCTTCGTGGGCAATCGTTGCTGCCGTCAATGGATTGTCGCCGGTACACATGACCGTTTTGATCCCCATCTCCCGCAGGCGGTCAAATCGTTCTCGCATGCCGGGCTTAACCGTATCCTTCAGATAAATGACACCTAAGATTTCCGTATCGATGGCGACGACGAGTGGTGTCCCGCCGAGCCGTGAAATCTGATCGACTGTTTCCTGCAGATTGCTAGGAATCTCTCCCCCTTGGTCCGCGACCCACTGTTGAATCGCTTGTCCGGCTCCTTTTCGGACCCGGCGGCCGTCGGCTAAATCAAGACCCGACATCCGCGTTTCCGCCCGAAACGGAATGATTTCCGCCCCGTCCAACTGTTTTTGTTCAATCGGCATGTTTCGCAGTTCAGCCAGTTCCAGAACCGAACGGCCTTCCGGTGTCTCATCTGCGAGTGACGAGAGTGTCGCACCGGAAAAGACAGTTTCCGTCGTCGCAGCACCGACCGGCAAAATGTCGGACGCCATCCGGTTCCCGAACGTAATCGTACCCGTCTTATCAAGAATGATCGTTTGAATGTCTCCCGCTGCTTCGACCGCTTTCCCGCTCATCGCAATGACGTTAAAGCGGGTCACGCGGTCCATCCCGGCAATCCCGATCGCCGATAACAATCCGCCGATCGTCGTCGGAATCAGACAGACCAGCAAGGCGATCAGAATCGGACCGGACAAATCAAAGCCTAAATAATTCGTAAAGACAGGCAGTGTCATGACGACGAGTAAAAAGATCAGTGTCAAGCTTGTTAGTAACGTCGAAAGTGCCAACTCATTTGGTGTTTTTTGCCGGCTTGCTCCTTCGACGAGCGCAATCATCTGGTCGAGGAACGATTCGCCCGGGTTACTCGTAATCCGGACTTCAATTTCGTCACTGACGACTAACGTGCCGCCGATGACAGATGAGAAGTCACCCCCGGCTTCCTTGATGACCGGTGCTGATTCTCCGGTGATCGCCGACTCATCGATCGAAGCGAGACCTTTAATGATTTCGCCGTCCCCCGGTACATATTCACCGGTCCGGACGAAAACGATGTCACCCTTCCGCAGTGTCGCCGAGGAGACACTCTCGATCATCTGCCCGACCCGTTTGCGCGCCATGACATCCGCTTTTGAGGCTTTTAAAGAATCTGCCTGGGCTTTCCCACGTCCTTCGGCGATTGATTCAGCGAAATTCGCGAACAGAACGGTCAGGAACAGGATGATGCTGACGGCTAAGTTAAAACCACGCATCTCGTCGATGAAAATCGTATAACCGATTGCCAACAGACAACCGATCCAGACGACGAACATAATCGGTTGTTTGACCATATGCGCCGGATTTAATTTTTTAAAGGCATCCAGTGTCGCTTGTTTTGCAATTGACGGATTAACGGCTGATGTTGACGCTTTTTCCGGAACGTTCGGTTCCTGCCCAGTAGGTTGATCTTTGATTGGTTCCATCATCTTTCATTATCTCCTGTTCACATCGTCAGCCAATCCGCGATAGGTCCAAGTACAAGCACTGGCAGGAATGTCAATGCACCGACGAGTACGACCGTACCGAGGAAAACTGTACCGAATAGTGGGGTATCTGTTTTAAACGAAAATTCATCTTGCGGAACGGCTGGTTTTGCTTTCAGTGATCCTGCAATCGCAAGCATCAGAATCAACGGAATGTAACGACCAAAGAATAAGGTAAATGACGTCGCGACATTCCAGTAGACATTCGCGTCACCGAGCCCTTCAAAACCGGAACCATTGTTGGCGGTAGCTGAAGTGAACTCATACAAGACTTGTGACAGACCATGGTAGCCGGGATTTGAAATCGCTCCGACACCCGGTGCCACGTACATTGAAACTGCTGTTCCGACCAGAATCAGAAACGGCGGAACGAGTAAGGTAATCGCCATCAGCTTGACTTCAAACGTCTCGAGTTTCTTGCCGAGGAAGGTCGGTGTCCGGCCGATCAGCAATCCGGTCAGGAAGACGGCGACAAATGCATACAACAACACGTTCAGGAAACCGGCTCCTGTTCCGCCGTAAACGACGTTCAGCATCATGTTGCCCAGCTGAATCAGTCCGGCAAGCGGATGAAGCGAATCATGCATCGCATTGACCGCACCGGTTTCGGCCGCTGTCGTAATCGAGCTGTATAATGCTGTCCCAATCTGTCCGAAGCGAAGCTCTTGACCATGTGCGGTCGGATTTGCGAGGAGACTGCCGGCCATGCCGAACGTCATCATGATAAACAGGAGCGTCATCACGCCGAGGAACAGACGGCCCTGCTTCGCTGAACCGATCATTTTTCCGTAAGCGACCGGAAGTGACATCGGAATCAGCAACATCAAAAACATCTGAATGAAGTTAACGTACTGGTTCGGGTTCTCAAACGGATGCGCTCCGTTTGCTCCGAAGAATCCGGCGCCGTTGTTCCCAAGCTGTTTGATGACTTCAAACGCAGCGACCGGTCCGCGGTAAATCAACTGTTTGGCGCCTTCGAGTGTCGTCACGGTCACCGCTCCGCCAAACGTCTGCGGAACGCCGAGTAAAATCAGCAACAATCCAAACAGGAAGGACACCGGAATTAAGATCCGGAGAATAAAACGAACGAAATCCGCATAAAAATTTCCGAGCGGCTGATTCGCCAATCCGCGAATAACGGCGATACAGACCGTGAAGGCCATCGTCGGTGCGACGAACAACATCGTACCGAGGACAAATGTCTGGGACAGATACGATAACGCTTCACCAGAGTAGTGCTGTTGATCGGTATTCGTCATGAAGCTGATCGTCGTATGCAGAGCAGTCGACCAATCTAGATTGACGGCTCCATTCGGATTCAGCGGCAAACTCCCTTGAAAACGCAGTAACAGGTATCCTCCGACAAAAAACAGCAAGTTGACGAGTAACAGACTTTTCGAATACCCGACCCACGACTGGTCTTGTTTTCGTTCATCGACACCGAGCAGCAACAACAAACGCCGCTCCAGCTTACCAATCCAGTCAGTCTTTCGAATACCTACAGGTGCAAAGACCGTTCCGATGTACCGCCCAAGCAAAACGGCTGCTCCGAGTGCGATGACCAGTAAAATCCAAAATTGAAGTAAAAATTGAGTCCACATGATTTGTTTCTCCTATGCGATTAGAATTTTTCCGGATACATCAGACAATAGCTCAGATACAAAAAGACAAGACAACCGACTGCCAACAAAAACCATGTCATTTCCGGTCACCTGCCCGCCATTGAATCCGTTCAATCAGACCGATCATCAAAAACGAGCTTCCGAAAAAGAAGACGAATAAAAGAATGCTCCAGATATCCCCCATGTTGAAATTACCTCCATATTATTCAATTTTTTTACAATTAAACACGACAAAAAGACGATGTGAGGCAGTAACGGCCCCAGCATCGCCTTAAAAAATGGCAGCACTGAATAAGAGTCGTTCCCTCCTAAAACGCCTGCGAGGTTAGCTGTCGGATTCGGGCATACCTAGGATTTTGCCCTACTTCTCTTGTCTGAGAAGATTCACCCCGTGTCACGTGTCGTGACGGTTGGGTCCCCCGCTTCAATCATGAACTCGGCGTACTTTGAGATCGAAGCATTAACATGTTAGTGTTCGTTGATGAGATGGATATTACTCCGATTATTTGACGTTGTAAATAGAATTTCTAAAAAAAATATAGTCAGACTTTTTGATGACTTATTTTATAAAAATAGTGTTTTTTAGCCTATGCTATAGAAGAAAAAAAACCGCAGAAACCGATTCCTTCATCTGAATGGAAACATTCCTTCAGCAGGAAATCGGACTGCGGTTTTTTTGAATCAACACCGGTTATGATTGCTCATTCAGTTTGGCCTGGACCGTCAAAGGAGCTAGCATCGTCACCCACAGGGCGACCACTCCAGAAACAAGAATCACAATATCACGTTCGAATCCGAGGGTCAGCAGTGTCACAACACTTGCGACCAAGACGAGACAAAGCGTCGCGATCATGACAAAACGCGATTGTTTCAACATCTTTCTCATGTGGCATCTCTCCTTTCCTTCCAAAGTCTTTTGTATTTTATCAAATATCGGCACGATTCAGGGCGACTGACACCGGATTGTGAAGGGATTGTCATCTTGATAACCGTCATTCAGGCGAAAGCCGGAGGCATTTGCTACACTGGGATTAAGACCATAAGGGGGAATTCAGATATGTTACAGGAGCAGACATTTCAACGGATCGACGGTACGGAAGCGACGTTAAAAGATTATCCGGGACAGGCTTGGCTGATTGTCAACACTGCCAGCAAATGCGGCTTGACGCCACAGTTTGAAGGCCTCGAACAACTCCATCAGGACTACCGGAAACAAGGGCTCGTCGTCCTCGGTTTTCCGTGTAATCAGTTTGCCGGACAGGATCCGGGAACGGATGAAGAAATTCAAAGCTTTTGCCAAATGAACTACGGCGTGACGTTCCCTGTTTTCTCAAAAATCGAAGTCAACGGGGAAGGAACACATCCCTTGTTCGCAGAACTGAAGGCACTTGCCCCGAACACGACAGGTGAGCAGGATGTCGAATGGAACTTCACGAAATTTTTAGTGACGCGCGACGGGGAAGTGACACGGTTTGCACCAAAAACCAATCCGACAGATCTTGTCGCAGCCATCGAACGGATCGTCGTTCCCGTTTAAGATCGCTTCGTAGGAAGCACATCTGTCCATCAGACAAGAGGTTCTCCGAATCAAAAGTCAGTCTAATAAAAGAATCACTCGCCTTCACGCGACTCCTACAGGAAAAAGCGCAAGCTGGCTTGCACTGTCAGAGACAAACAAGACCCGGTTTCCTGCCTGAAGGAGGCAGGGAAACTGGCTTGTGTCTCGCCTGAGGAAAGGGCGTGAAAGAATGAGTGATTCCTTCTCAAGTCAGCCTCTTGCCTATCGTCAGAAAGGCGCCTTATTTTAACCCGACTCCTCAGACTGAAGACAAAGTAGTGGTTTTTCTCTTAATTGAGAAGAACCACTTTTTGTTTGCTTCGAATCGTTTCCTGAGAAGCAGATTTAATATCCGTCCCCCTGTTTTCTTTTTGCTGATACAAAACAATTTACGGTGTTCCCGGCTCTAAGTGCCCTTTGATCATTTCTTCCGCCAATACTTTTACGTCCTCGACATCCCGCATTTCCGTAAACGGATGTCCCCACACATCCAGCCATTCGATTTCTTCAATCGGCTGGGTCCGGAAACGTTTGCCGGTCGCTTCAAACGATCCGGCAGCCGTCGATTCGAAGGCGGCATACTTCAACAGCCATGGTTTATCGAGCAACAGTTTTGTCGTCTGTTTCGGATTTTTGAACATGACATCTCCGACCAGGACAACCGGATCAAACCGTTCGTGGAGCGGATGCGTGTATTGAACGGACACAATCAGCGCATGATTCGAGACTTTTTCATTTTGACGTGTGTAAGACCGGGTCAAAAAATGCGGAACCAGTGACTCCGCGCTGTCTTTCGTCTGATGAATGCTGATGCCGTGTTCCGTTTGGACGACATCCGGTAAAATCGGTTCGTACCCCCGATTGGCGAGTTGTTGATCGAGCTCCTTGAATAACAATAATGTATGTTCGACGAGTGCCCGGACTTGTCGAAATGACAGTTGAATCGACTGATTGATCATGGTGGTGACCTGCCTTCCAATTGATAGAGTAGTATAGTTTCTTTTACCCTAAGCGCCAGCGCTTCATTCCTTTTCCAGTCAACCATTTCCCTAAATTAGAAAAGTCATTTCAGGTTTAAACGCCGGACGATTTGTTCTGCCCGTCGCGCCAACCATTGTTTCGTGATGAATGGATCGAGTGTCTTCCCTTCACCCAGATCATGAATTGCTTCGCAGATCCACGCCTGTTCCAATCGTTCCGTGACTTCTCCTGCCAGGACGATACAAGGAACATCCGCACGATCAGCTAATGCGCTGACTTGTGAAGGAAGCTTTCCCATCGCGGTTTGACGATCGACCCGTCCTTCCCCTGTCCAGACATAAGCGGCTCGTTCGATTCGTCCCTGCGCATGAATCATCCGGAGGACAAACGATGCTCCGGATTCGATTGAAGCGCCGAGCGCATATGCCGCTCCACCAAGTCCTCCGGCAGCCCCTGCCCCTTTGATATGGTCGATGTGAAGTTGGCTTCCAATCTCTTTTAACCGGCCATCGAGTAAATTGATGTCGGATGTGATCAGTCCTTTTTGAGGTCCGAAGACGTAAGCAGCTCCTTGTTCGCCGGCATACGAAGCCGTAACGTCGGCCAATACGTGTAAGGAACCGGACCTTGCCGGCAAACGGATTTGTTTCGTTTCCATCAACGGATTCGTTTGCCATGGAATCGGCGCACCGGTTTGTGTCAGCAAGTCAGCCCCCAGTTCCGCCAAAAAACCAAGTCCGCCATCGGTCGTCGCCGTACCGCCCAAGGCAAGAAAGACATCCGATACACCAGTCGCCAAAATCTGCCGGACGAGACGCCCGACTCCTCGTGTATGAACTGAAAACGCATCATCCTCCGGACGTTTCAAGTGCAACCCACAGATTGTCGCCACCTCAATCACGGCAATCCGGTCTTTTTGAGCATAGGACATTTCAATCGGCCGACCGGCTAAATCGATTGTCGGAGCAACGATTTTCTCAAATCCGTTGGCGGATAACACGTCAATCGTACCTTCTCCACCGTCCGCGACAGGGCTCCAATCAATCGTCGCGTCAGGATCGGCGTGTAAAATCCCCCGTTCGATGGCATGTGCTGCATCCGACGAGCTGATGCAGCCTTTGAAGCTGTCGATACAGATGAAATGATGCATCTTGATTGCCTCCTGTAACTTGTCTTTATTTTGACCATCTAAAAAAAGTAAAATATGATATGATAATTGTCATGCACACGACACGTTCTGTTTGTTTTCGCCGTCGAAAACAGACGATTTTTTATGAGGAGGTTCTACCCCGTGAGTCTTTCCAAGACATTATTACGGATGGCACGATTCGGAAAAACGATTTTGCCAGCACCGAAAAAAAACAGTCCAAAACGATCGAATTTCAAACAATTCCTGCAACTGGATTCCACATTCCAAGAACAGACCCTTTCAGGAAAACTTTCTGATACTACAGTGACGGTCGAAGCCTTACTTGTTCGCGATCGTCTTTTAAACGAAGTAATCGCCTTACCTAACACGCACAGCTCAGGAGGACATCAGTTTTCCTTTTCGTTGACGCATGACATACTTCCTGCCCTCGTCAATCGTGTCCTCGAAAATCAGGAACTGACCGAGCAGGAACAGCCGTTGCTTTTGAAAGAGGCTGAAGACACGTTAGAAAGCTTAGAGACAGATGCTTCTGACGACACGACTGAAGAGGAGACAGAACTCCCTTCCGGACGTTTCTCGCTCTGGCTCAAATTCTCGAAAAGCGTCACTGATTTCCAACCTGCGACGCTCGAGAAATGGGAAACAAACGGCTTACCGAGTCACGCCACGATTATTGATGATCTCTTCACACGTGAAATCATTCTCGGCCGGTTCTTGGAGACCCGGATCGCCGCGCCATTAAAACCACTGCTTGATGCGGACTTCCAACATGTTGCCCACCTGTATACGGATTTAAAAGGGAATCTTCGCCTGTTATTAAATAAGGAACCAAAGGTCAAACCGAAGATGCAGATTGATGCGATTGATTCTCCAGTCGCCGATCAAACGGAAATCAAAGGGAAAATCTTTACCCGGCATGCTTTCATCCGAAAAGGAACGTTACAACTCGTGCACCGCGAGACGGGTGAGCAAATCCCGGTCCCGATTGATTGGGTGTACGATAACGCCCGGAGTGCCGAAAAATTTGGTCTCTACCGGTATACGTACCGGACAGTCATCAATTGGACACGTCTGCACCAGGAGCATCAACTTTTACAAGAAGGCATTTATGATGCTTTCGTTGCTCTGGACTATTACCACCGTTCTGCCCCAACGTTGCTTCGCCTTGGACGGGCACGTTATATCACCCGTCAATTGACCCCCGAAACACGGGGTCAAGGAGATGCGACGACGATGCATATCATCCCGTACTTTACGGTCGGACACCGGAATCTGTCGTTCGAAATGACGGAATTTACGAATGACAACTATGCTTATTTGAATCATATGATGAAGTTTGCTCCGCTCTATCGACTGTTTGCCGAAAAGAATACATGGCTCGTCGGCGAACGTCCTTACAAAGCACAAGACAACGGTTATCATTTCTTTAAATACATGCGCGAGACGTATCCCGATCGTCCTGTCTATTACGTGATTGATCCTGAGTCCAATGAATATTCGCAAGTCGAACAGCTAGGACATGCGTTACCGTTCAAGTCAAAGGAACATATTTATCATTCACTGATGTCGAAAAAAGTCATCGGGACGCATCATGCTGAATATCTTTATCCGCTCCGGTCGGAAGCCTTCAAACGGAAGATGAAAGCTGATCGTGTCTTTATCCAGCACGGTGTCCTTGGGACGAAAAACATGGACGACCAGTACGGCAAATTCGCACCGGCGTTCGATACGGATTTATTCCTTGTCAGTTCAGAACGGGAAAAACGTCTTGTGACTCAGGACATGGGGTATCCGGAACGGGAAGTCCGGATTACCGGTCTGTCCCGCTTCGATGCTTTGCTTGCAAAAGATGTCGAAGTCAAACGACAAATGTTGATCATCCCGACATGGCGTTCTTGGTTACAGACACCGCTTCAATTCTTTGAATCCGAGTATTATCAACAATATCAGACGTTGCTGACAAGTGAACGATTACACCGATTCGCGGACGAACATCAGCTCGAAATCGTCTTTTGCCTGCATCCGAACATGCAACAATATACGAGTCACTTCGAAGACTTGCCGATCACGGTCATCCATCAGGGTGAACGGGACGTACAAGGATTAATGAAGGAAAGTCTGCTCCTTGTGACCGATTATTCGAGTGTCGCGTTCGACTTTAGTTTCTTGAATCGTCCGGTTCACTATTTCCAATTTGACCCGGTCCGGTTCATCGGACCAAAGGGTTCTTATCTGGATCTGGAACAGGAATTACCGGGACCGATCTCATCGACACTCGATGAGTTGTTTAATGATCTCGACGCGACGGCTGCCCGTTCGTTCGCGATGGCGCCGGAATATCAGGCACGTGCTGCAGCCTTCTTGCAACCCGTCGAGTCTTCGTATTCGGAGAAAATTCTTCAAACAATCGTCGATTTTAAGAAGGAACGGAATTGGATCGAACAAATCCAGACGGCGGAAGCCGCCAATATTCTCTTCCGTCTGTATCGCCGGAGCCGGTTCTACTTCCCTTCAATGAAACTGGCCTATCGTTTAATGCAACGGTTGCCGGTCGACCCGAAACTTGTCGTGTTTGAAAGTGGACTCGGTAAACAGTATTCCGACAGCCCGCGTTATATCTATGAAGAATTAAAACGACGTGATCTCGATTATAAAGTCGTCTGGGTCTATCATAAGCGTCTGTATCTCGGGGATCCGAATGCCAAAGTCATCAAACGTCTGTCACCTGCTTACTTCTATTACCTGGCGACGGCGAAGTTCTGGGTCAACAACCAGAACTTCCCGCATTACTTCACACGCCGGAAAGAGACGACCTATATTCAGACGTGGCACGGCACACCGCTCAAGAAGATGTTGTTCGATTTGGACGAGATTCACGGACGGGACGAGGGATACATCGACCGGGTCACGAACTCGATCAAGCAGTGGAGCGTCTTGTTGTCTCCGAGTGCTTATGCCTCGACGATTTTCAAAAGTGCCTTCCGGTATGATGGACCGATTTTTGAATCCGGTTATCCGCGCAATGACTTGTTCTTCTCGAACAATCAGCCGAAGACAATCGAAAGCATCCGGACGAAACTCCAATTGTCGGATGATAAGAAAGTCATTTTATATGCTCCGACTTTCCGCGATCATCAGTCGCTCGGAAACGGAAAGTTCTTCTTTGACTATCCGTTCGATTTCAACCGCGTCGCTGAAGCGCTCGGAGACGAGTACGTCTTCTTGATCCGGACCCATGTCCTTGTGACGAAGAAACCGCGGATTCCTGCCGAACACCGGGAACGTTTCATCGATGTCACGAGTTATCCGGATATTCAGGAACTCTATTTGATCACGGATTTATTGATTACCGACTATTCGTCCGTCTTCTTTGATTTCGCGAATATGAACCGGCCGATGTTCTTTTATGCTTACGATCTTGATTTATACCGCGATACGTTACGCGGTTTCTATCTTGATTACTACAAAGACTTACCGGGACCGATTCTTGAGACCGAAGATGCCTTTATTGAGGCCTTGGCGAATATCCCGCAATTGACGAACGACTACCAGTCGCGACTCGATTCCTTCCGGGAAGCGTATTGTGCGATGGAAGATGGTTCGGCGGCTTCACGTGTCGTCGACAGCTATTTTGCGAAAGACACACTCGAGTTAACCGAGCAATCGGACGGCAGTTATTCCGTCTAAGAACATGAAAGTTTCATATGAGAAAGGATTCTTTCCACACCCGTGGAAAGAATCCTTTTTTCTGTTGAGCCGAACAACTACCGCCTTCAGCCCATTGCTTTTTGATTTGATTTCCAATTAATGTTATTCTAAATTAGAATTTCAAAAATATTATTCGATACAAAAAATATTATGTCATTTTACTTAGGAGGGATGGTTCATGGAACGTTGTTCACTTTGCGGAACACCATTGGAAACAGAAGCGACAGCATGTTCCTACTGCAAACATCCTGTCCTCAAAAAACAACGCTTCGATGAGGAATTACCGGTCACGCCGGTCAAATCCAGCCGTCACATCTTATCTTTCATTATCGTTTTCGCGTTAGCGGTTGGATCGATCGGGACATGGTATGCCTTGACGCAAACCGACTCAGCCCGCACGACGCTGGCGGCGCCCGTTCAAGCCTTACCTTTGTCGGATTGGTCCGATGAGACATCTGCCTACAATCAAACCTATTCGTCGGAAAACCCTCCGGCCTCTTACGATATCTTGAAGTTCGTCCGTCAATATACACAAACGGTTCCGGAAACAGCCAATTATTCAAAAGCGACGGATACACTGGAAACGTTCTCCGCCATCCAGTTCGCGACCTTGGATGCCTTTCAGTCAGAAGTCGGGGCGTTACGGACGATCCATGCCGCTTCCGACAGTCCGATTCCACCGCGCCTCCAGACAGTTGACTTTAAGGGGTTCGTCTCAAAAGGAGATTCCTATCAGGTAAGGACGATTGAAACGTATCAACTTCCTGCCGGTCATCAGCTCGTCACGTACGTTGTCCGTTACAGTGTTCGGTTACATACGGATCACCTGCAGATCACGCACATCGTCCGGACGGAGGTGCCCGCATGAGAATGTTCGCCATACTTCTTTTATGCAGTCTGTTGATGGGGTGTTCCCAGGAGCCGTCACGTATCCAGGACGAACTGGACATGGGACAATATACGAAAGCCGTCGATCAATCGACCCGTCAGGACCCGATGGATGAAGCAGCTCAGTTGATGGTTCGCTTGGAAACGCAATTTGCGAGTTACCATTTTCATGACGCCGTCACTACTGCCCGAAAGATTGAACAGTTGCCGTTAACACAAGATAATTCGGTTCGCTTGCAGGCAAAGTCGATTCAACTCAGTGCCGAAGCGATGATCGAGCGCTTAAAACAAGCAGCGGGTACTTATCAAATCGAGCGCAGTATTCTCGATGACGGGCTGCAAGAACAATCCTTCCCTGCCACAGGTCAAGTGAAAGTATCATTCGGTAAACCACACACGTTGCTGGCAACGATCCAGTATCAACAGTTCGGAACGACTGATGCAACCCGGAGTGATACAGAGACAGTCCGCTTCGAACCGGATTTATCGGCCCGCCTCCCCCAATCCGAAGGGCTCGTCAGTTATGTCTTCAGCCGGGCAGGTCTTACCGTCACCTTCGAAGGTACGGGCGGGAAACGAATCTATCAATTAAAAAAAGCTGATCAGTAAACGAAAAAAACGAACGCCGTCTCTTGATGATTCAAGAGGCAGCGTTCGTTTTTACTTACATAAAAGAATTACAATGCATCCAGTCGACTGACGATTTCCGCACACAGCTCGTGCGTCGCCAGGCTGTCTTTCCCCGTGACAGATGCTGACGGATTTCCGTGGACGGTTTCGATGAACGCATCTACCATCTCAACGAATCCGCGACGGTGAAGCGTCGGCTCCCAGTTATCGAGCGGAAGACGCAACGTACCGGCTTTCGTCAGCCGTTCCACCGACGTCACATCTGTCGCAATCCGTTTTTCATTTGGTCCCATTACTTCGACGCGTTCTTCCGTCACGCCGTTGTTCCGGTTCATGATGCCGATCGCCGTGATACCGTTCGATTCGAATTGAATCGTCACGTGATGCAACAACCCATCGACTTTTTTACCGCGGACTTGCAACTGTTCGATTTCACCTCGTCCCGTCAGGAATCGAAGTGTATCCGCGACATGGACGAAGTCATCAAAAATGAAGGTCTTCGCATCTTCGATGAAGGATGTCCGGTTTTTTTGCATGACGACCAGATTCGGTTCTTCGACTTCGAGTAACGTCCGATGGGCAGATGCGAACCGGCGATTGAAGCCGGTGATGAAATGCAGTCCTTGTTCTTCCGCCTGTTCTGTTAAGGCCCGGACTTCCGCGACTTCGAGCGAGACCGGTTTATCAATGTAGAGATGGACACCTGCCGTCAGCAGCTGTTTCGCTTGTTCCGCGTGGGCTTTCGTTGCTGAGTGAATCATCGCGACTTGAATCCCCTCTTTGATCACGTCTTCGAGTGAAGACAATGTTCCGGCAAACCGGTAAGCGTTCCGTAACCGTTCTGCTTTTTCCTGATCCGTTGAAACAAGATAGACCTCTAAGTCCGTCCGCTCCGCATAGACCGGTAAATATGCCTTTTGAGCGATATCGCCTAAACCAATTATTGCAATCTTCATCTAAATTCCTCCTTGGACACGTCTTTTGCTCTCATACCCTATGTTAGCGGTTTTCATACACTTCGTGTAACTAAAGTATTTTTTTAAAAAAGAAGATAATTTCCTTTTTTTGTTTTATGATAAGAACATATTTTGCAAAAGGAGGGAATGAGTTTTTTTATGAAATCATTATTCAGGATTGGTTTGACGCTTGTCCTACTTATTACGTTATGTCTCCCGGCCGTTCCTGCCCAAGCAGCAAGCTACCAGGTCATCGTCACGTCGACGATTGGAGCGAACATCCGGTCGAAGCCGAGTACAAGCTCATCTGCAACCATTACCCGTCGTGCTCCGTATAAAGCTAAATTCACAGCGGTCTCCTATTCGAACGGTTGGTACAAAATCAAAGATGGAAGTGCCTATCGGTATCTGTCGAATCAAGTCGCTAAAAAGGTGACAACAAGTTCCGTCAAGACATATAAAATCATCGTTTACTCGACGGCCGGCGCAAACGTCCGCACGTCACCAAGTACAGCTTCCTCTAAAAATATCAAGCGGCATGCTACATACAAGTCAAAGTTCAATGCCGTTTCCTATTCGAATGGCTGGTATAAGGTCAAAGGGAAAACGAACTACTATTATGTTTCGAACCAAGTCGCCAGAAAGCTGACGACGAGCTCTCCTGCTCCAGCGAGCGGCAGTTATCCGGTTGCTTCAATGCGTTATTTCAAGCTTGGATCATCCGGTTATGAACTGACGAAAGAAAGCTTTGCCCGCCGTTACCCGGCGAGTACGACAAAATTATTGACGGCCCTTGTCGCTTATGACGCGGCTGCAAAAAAGGGGACACTCGATCAGACATTTACACTGACGTATTCGATGTTGTCTGTTCCTGCCGGCAGCAGCTCCGCTGGTTTCCGATCGGGTGACAAAGTCACGATGCGTCAACTGTTAAACGGGATGCTGATCCGGTCAGGCAACGATGCCGCGAAAGCCATCGCGGTCCGTACGGGCGGTTCGGAGTCGAACTTCGTTTCCATGATGAACAGCCGAGCGAAAGCAATCGGCATGTCGGCCAGTCATTTCATGAATCCACACGGCTTCTATCATCCAAGCCACTATACGACGGCGGCGGATATGCAGAAGCTTGCCAATACCTATGCCAAGTACAGTTATCTGATGACGGTCAGCGGACGTAAGTCGTTCCAGACGACCGTTAAAGGACCGTATGCCCGGACGTTGACGTGGTATCACACGAACACGTCACTTCCAGGTGATACGCGTGTCTATGCAAGCAAGACCGGTTACACTCCGGAATCTGCTTATACACGGGTCTTCTTCATTAAAAAAGGTTCAACACGTTACGGTCTCGTCACGTTAAAAGGGACCCTTCCTCAAACAGAAACGACGTTACGTTCCGTCCTTAATCGTTAAGAACAGACTCTCGGATCCGCTTTCTTCGGAAAGTGGAATCGCGAGTCTTTTTTGTTGATTTTCTCTTAAAAATTTCACTTGCAATGGAAGCGAATTCATCATATGGTGGAGATAACAATCAGACGTCTGACGTCTTAATGGAGGAATTCACGTGGGAAATGTAAGTTTGTTATTCGGAGGCGTCGCCCTCTTTTTAAATAGTCTGTCGCTGTTCGGTAAAGTCGATTTGAAGAGTGCAGGCCTGTTCAGTCTGTTGACCGGATTACTGCAGACGTTCATCGCGACCTGGCTCGTCATCGGGGCAGCCGGAGATCCGGCATTGACGTTCGGCTATGCGAGCATCTATTTATTTGCGTTTACGTACCTCTATGTCGGCATCACCTTTTTATTTGGTCTTGATGGGAGCGGCGTCGGCTGGTTCTCGCTGTTTGTCGCCATCTCCGCGCTGTTTTATGCAGGGGTCAGCTTTAGTACCGGCGATTTCATGGGTGGTGCGACGTGGTTATTTTGGGTCATCCTGTGGGGATTATTTTTCCTCGGGATGGGATTAAACATCAGCATCGATGCTCTGACGGCACGGGTTGCGATTGTCCTCAGCTGGCTGACGCTAATCGTTCCGGCTCTCGTCGGACTGCGGTTCGGGACGAACGGTGCCAGCTACCAGCTCATCTGGAGTGCAGCCGCTATCATGACGGTCTTGTATTTCATCTATGCGGCCGTTAAGTTCCTGCCTGTCCGGACGATTGTCCGTTCGAAAAACTAAAAACAACCATCCATCCTGGTTTCAACGTCGGGCATGAATATGAAAAAGGGCGGCGGATTTTAATCTGCCGCCCTTTTTCGAGGACTATAACCATCATTTCAGTTCCTTTTGCAACTCGGTCCGGACCTGCTTCAGCGAAGCGGCTGTCGGATGCCAGTAATAGATCTGATCCGACTCAATGCCGCCGCTTCCTTCAAGCGACAACGTCTCGACTTGTTTCAAACTGTCCCGGTAATCGGTCGCAAGCTTCCGGACGACCGGGAACGGGATATCCGTTTTGACATTTTTACCGAGTGCCGTCAACACATCGTTAAAACGCGTCAAGGAAAAATCAGCCGTCAGTTTATCTGCGGCGGCCTGAACAACCTGCCGTTGCCGGATTTGCCGTCCAAAGTCCCCCCGCGGATCATCGTGACGCATCCGGGCATACGCAAGAGCTTCCTTTCCGTTCAGTGACACTGGACCTTTCGGGAACTGCATCTCATAATAGGAAAAATTAATATCATTTTCAACGGTCACTCCATCAACGGCATCGACTAAATCGGTGAACCCCTTGAGATTGATTTCGGCGAAGTAGTCGATTCGCAGATCGAGTAGATGCTCGACCGTATCCCGTGCCATTTCCGGACCTCCGAAGGCATAGGCATGATTGATTTTGTCGTTCGAACCGACACCGATGATTTCCGTCTTCAAGTCGCGGGGGATGCTGAGCATCTTGCTTTCGCCGGTCGCCGGATTAACCGTCACGACAATCATCGTATCGCTCCGTCCTGCTTCGTCTCCCCTTTGATCCACACCAAGCAATAAAAACGACAACGCCTTTTGTTGATTTGCCGGTTTGCTCTTCGAGGCTTTTGCCGGTTGAGACGGAGTCGTCGCCTCGACATGTGTCGAATCGGCCACCTCCGCCTGCTTGCTCGTCGGATGATCTGCCTGCTGGATGTACCCACCTGATCCGAAAAAAACGAGTAACCCGATACCAACCACTGTTATGATCAGCCACGTCCATTTTTTCATCATGATATCCCCTTTTCCTTCGGATCAAGTCGATTTACGATTGCTGGTCGGAGACGATCATCACCGCATTGCTCCAACTGCCGAACAAGGCCGTGATGACACCGATGCTCGGCGCCTCCCGTCCCTCACTGAAGCGTTGATAGTGTGCAATCGTCAAACCATCCATTTCAACCGATGCCTCCCGTAAAATGCGTAACACTTCCTCTTCCGTCCAGCGTTTGCGTGGTTGTTCAATCCCGATGATTTCCAGAGCATTACTCCACGATCCGTACCGTCTCGCAATCGTTGCCACCGTCGGCCGGTTTTTTCCGGCTGCCCATTTCGTATACGTCTGGCTCGTCAGGACGGATAACGTCTCTTGTGCTTCGAGTAACGATTCGATGATCCGGCGCTCCATCTCCTGCACCCGTTCTTTTAAAATTTCTGCTTCCGATAATGCCTGCTGCCACGAGTTGAATTGATGGACGATATCGGTCAAGCTCGGCGCCTGATGTTGCTGAGCCCATTCACGATACGTCGCACTCGTGAAGGGTTCCAGTTCTTCCTTCGCGGCTCGTAAGGCCTCGATGATATCCGACTTGGTGAAGGGTACCCGGACATGACCGATACCGGCCCGTTCGAGAGCGATTTGCCATGATCCGAATAAAATCAGGATTTCCGCGACGCTTGGATACTGGGTATTCAGTTGCCAGCGAAAGTAGGTATTTGCCGTCAGTTCATTTTTCCCGTTCGCAGCGAGACGGAGTGCTTCAATCGCTTCCTCCAAATCGCTCATCACGATGTCTCCCTCCCACACATTCATAACTGAACATTTCGTCGAACATCTTCAACGAGTCCCTGGCGAACAAAACGAATGACGAGTGCCTGATCCGTAAAACTCATTTGCGAAGCGGACGGTAAACAGATTCCTTCCTCGAACAGACGGCGACTGACATCCTCCTCATTCGCCGTGATATACGGAACATCCCGGTAGACGGGTTGCAGATGCATCGGTTTCCAGGCCGGACGCGCCTCGATATTTTTTTGCTGCAACTGCCGAATCAACATATCCCGTTGTTCCATGCCGCCCGGTAACGTCAGTGCCGTCAGCCAGCGGTTTGCACGGCTTCCTTCAATCTCCTGTTGATAATGCGAGGTATCGACCGTCTCGAACGCCCGGACGTATCGATTAAAAATCGTCCGCCGTGCCTCGACGCGCTCTTCGATCACTTCCAGCTGTCCGCGTCCGATGCCGGCAGAGACGTTACTCATCCGGTAGTTAAAGCCGACTTCCGTGTGTTCATAATGTAAGACGGGCTGACGGGCTTGAGTCGCGAGATAAAAGGCCCGCTCAATCAATCTGGTGTCATTTGAGACCAGCATGCCGCCACCCGACGTCGTGATGATTTTATTACCGTTAAACGAATAGATGCCGAACGTTCCGAACGTGCCCGTCATCCGGCCGTTGACCGTTGATCCGAGAGATTCTGCCGCGTCCTCGATCAACGGCACATCATACTCCTCACAGATGGCGGCGATCTCCTCGATCTTCGCAACGACCCCGTACAGATGGACGACGATGACGGCTTTCGGCAGGCGTCCCCGGGTCGCGGCTTGAATCATCGCCCGGCGCAGTGCCGCCGGTGACATGTTCCACGTTTCCGGTTCGGAATCGATCAGAACCGGTCTTGCGCCGACATAGCGGATCGGATTCGTCGAGGCGACAAAGGTTAACGACTGGCAAAAGACATCATCCCCTGCCGTGACGTCGAGCGTCGCCAAGGCTAAGTGGATGGCTGCGGTCCCGCTGCTTGTTGCAAGTGTCGCTGCTGCACCGCTGTACGTTTTCATTGCCGCCTCGAATGCTTCGACATTTGGTCCGAGCGGCGCGACCCAGTTCGTTTCCAAAGCTTCCGTAACATAACGTATTTCCTGACCACTGAGATGCGGGATTGATAACGGGATGTGTTTCATAATGACTGCTCCTCCCTTGGTGACAGTTGGCGGACAGGTGTCCGGTATGCCGGAAACCAGTCTTGCGACGACGGGATGTGGTGTGTGAGATGCTGTTCGGATAATTGCCGGTACAGTAAAGGATGGAGCACTGATGTCCCGAGCGTATACGATGTCTGGCGATGGCTGAAGGAACGTTTATAGGCGAGCAGGCTGTCGTTCTCGTTCCGCGTCGTTCCTCCTCCAAGATGAAGGGCCGTTTTTCCGAGTGCCTTGGCACGGCGGATCATTTCAGCGAACAGAAGATGATTCGGACGGGCTGCCAGTTCCGCCGGATCGGATGCACCGAGATGATAATGTGCAAACTGTTGACCGTAGAGAACGATACAACCGGCAATGATCTTTCCTTCTTGCTCAGCGACCAATAATTCGGCCGGCAGTCGCCCATCCTGAAACTGGTGAAAGTAATGGTCGGTGAAGTAATAACGGGCATCGGCCTGGTGTTTGTCCATCGTCAGCCGGTAAAGCCGGATGAAACGGTCATATTCGTCCTGTCCCGCGACCCGGACCGTCACGTCTTCCCGAATGGCTTTTTTGATGTTCCGCCGTGTCATCGAAGAGAACCGACTTTCAATCGTCTCAAACGAATCGGTCAGATCGACCGTCACCGTCTGTTGCAGAACTGTCGTCGTCTCACACCAAACCTGTCCAAGTTCCTGATTTTCAAGGAGCGGATGAAAACGAATCGTTTCGCTGACAATCCGTTCCGCGTGACAATAATCGAGAAAGTGGCGGCGGATATCCTCGACTTGATCGCTCGACCAGCGTCCGACGAAGACCGGTCCGCCGTATCCGTATGGAGTCGTTAAGTCTTGAAACGGTGTGCCGGTTATTTTACGTTTCAAGTACGGATAAATCAGCACACCGGACTCGGAAGGATGAATGTACATCTCGGGTACCGCTTCCGGTTCTTGCGCCAGTTCAAAGTAAGCGTATTCATAATAACAATCAAGTCCATATCGGGCGACAAGGGCATCCCATTCCAAGGGATCGTGAATCAGACGTTCATTGCTTAGCGACATCATGATGGACACCCCCATCGAGTCCCTTGAACTCACCCATCCCCGTCTGGTGGTCGGTCGAATTCCCTTCTGAAGAAATGACAATCTTGACGGTCTTCCAAAGAATATATAAATCGAGTCGGAACGTATGGTTCGCTGCATACCATTGATCCTGTTCCAACCGTTCCTGCCAGGTCGTCGCGTTTCGACCGTGGATTTGCGCCCATCCGGTCAAGCCCGGCAGGACGTCATGCCGTGTCATCTGTTCTTTTGAGTAATGGTTCAAATAGCTGACGAGCAGCGGACGGGGTCCGACGAAACTCATCTGTCCCCGCAGGATGTTAAAGAACTGGGGGATCTCGTCGAGACTCAGGCGCCGGATCCATTCGACCGATTTTGGAATCCGGTCGGCATCCGGTAACAGCTTGCCGTCCGCATCGGTTTCGTTCGACATCGTCCGGAACTTATAAATCTTGAACAGTTCTCCTTTGTACCCCGGACGGACTTGATTAAAGAAAATCGGTCGTCCGAGCTTCGTATAGACGAATACGGCGACGAAGGCATAGACCGGCAACAGGACGAGGATAGCGAGTAGACTGACAGTGAAATCGAATGTCCGTTTCATGATAACGTCCTCCTTCTCATAAGTTCGAAAAGAGATTGAGTTGCCGCTTGATGACATCTGCTTCGTTAAAGTGTTTCATCGCCCGTTCGAATCCGGCCCGTCCCATTTCAGACGCGACGTCCGGCTGTTCGACCAGATTCAGCATCCGCCGGGCCAGTTGTGTTTCATCCTGTACCTCGACCAGATAACCGGTTTTGCCGTCGACTACTTCTTCCCGACAGCCGCGGATGTTTGTCGCAATGACCGGTTTCGCCGTCGCCATCGCTTCGATGATTGAGCGGGGAACACCTTCGCGGTGCGACGGTAACACGAACGCATCGATTTGATGCAACAGTTCCGGTACATCTTCGACGAAACCGAGATAATCGATGTTCGGGATTTCCCGGATCCGTTTCCTGAACGTATGTTTCGTCGTCTGATCGCGTTCGCTTTCCATCATCTCACCGGCAATCATCAACCGGACGTCCGGTTGGACCGCGACAACCTGTTCGAAAGCGTTCAACAGTTCGAGAATTCCTTTTTCTTCGACGATCCGCCCGATGAATAAAAACGTGAACGGTCCGGTCGTTTGGCGGGGGCGTGGATAGAAGCGGGTCAAATCAATCCCGTTCCCGAGATGCATCAGACGGGTCGTATTTTTAAATCGTTTCCGGTTCGCCAGTTCGTAGTCTTCCTGACTTTGGAGCAATAGATAATCCGTCGCGAACCGTGCCAGCCATTTCTCGACGGAATACGTCAGCTGGTACGTGACGCGTCCCATCTTTTCATGAAAATAAAAACCGTGTGCCGTATAGACGATGTGTTTCGTGCCCGCCCGCTTCGCTGCGACCCGGCCAAGGGCGGCCGCGACCGGCGTGTGCACATGCACGGCGTCATATTGTTCGGTCTTTAAAATCTGGACGATCGAACGAATCGTCTTCCAGTTACTCGTCCAGTCGATTTTCCGTTCGATTGGAATGTCGTGCATCGTAAATCCTTGCGCCGCGAGTTTCGATGCTGCCCCGGTGTCGGCACAGGCAATGCCGACTTCGTGTCCGGCATTTTGCAAGGCTAACAGCAACGGTTGTAACATCGTCTCGGCCGTCGTATCGAGGGCGCAGACCTGAAGAATTTTTAAAGTCGCCATAAATGCACCCCTTCCGGTTTTTCCGCCGGTTCCAGCATCCCTTTGATATCGATGACGATTCCGCGACCGACTTTGAGCAGATGTTGCGCCAGCAGCCAGTTGCCTTCGACATATTCTTCGTGCGAGACGGCGAAGATGACGACGTCGGCGGGTTTCAAGTCTGCCATATCAACTAAATCGATTCCGTATTCGCGTTTGGCATCTCCTTTTTCGACAAGGCGGTCCGTCACCTGGACTTCGATACCGAATTCTTCGATTTCCTTGACGAGGTTCGCGACTTTCGAGTTCCGGATATCGCTGACGTTTTCCTTGAACGATAGACCGAGGACCGTCACCCGCGCACCGAGAACCGGCATGTTTTGTTTGATCAGATTTTTTACGAGCGAGGTGGCGATGAAACGTCCCATCGTATCGTTGATCCGGCGTCCGGCCAGGATGACTTCCGGATGGTAACCGAGCGACTCGGCCTTCATCGTCAAGTAGAACGGATCAACCCCGATGCAATGACCACCGACGAGTCCCGGACGGAACGGTAAGAAGTTCCACTTCGTTCCGGCGGCTTCGAGAACCTCAAGCGTATCGATGTTCATCCGGTCGAAGATGATCGCCAGTTCGTTCATTAGCGCGATGTTCAAGTCGCGTTGCGTGTTCTCGATGATTTTTGCCGCCTCGGCGACTTTGATCGAGGACGCCCGGTGGACGCCGGCTTCGACGACCGCTTCGTAGACTTCAGCAACGATATCGAGTGTTTCTTGATTTTGGGCTGAGACGATTTTTTTGATCGTCTTGAATGTATGCTCATGATCACCGGGATTGATCCGCTCCGGCGAGTAACCGACGAAGAAGTCGATCCCGGCCCGCAGACCGGATGCTTCTTCAAGGACCGGAATACAATCTTCCTCCGTCGCTCCCGGATAGACCGTCGACTCGTAGACGACGATATCGCCTTTGTTGAGTTGGCGTCCGACGAGGTGTGAAGCGCGCAGAAGCGGTGTCAAATCCGGTTGATTTTGGGCGTTGATCGGTGTCGGGACGGCGATGATGATGAAATCACTCACACCAAGTGCTGTTGCGTCCGTCACGTATTCGACGTCGGCATTTTTGAGGACGAACGGACTGAGTTCAAGCGTTGCGTCGATGCCCTCTTTCAGTTCGGCGACCCGCTGTTCTTTGATGTCAAAGCCGACGACTTCCGTTTTTTCGCCAAAGGCGACGGCGACGGGAAGACCGACATATCCGAGACCGACGACGGCAATCGAACGGTTGGCGATGGGGAGTGATCGTGTTTCGGCTGCTGTCGTATCTACGATGTGTTTGACTGCCTTGTTCATGATGGATTCCTCCTATTTCATCGACTGTTTGACAATCAGTGTTTTTCCATTCGGTTCCTGCTTCATCTGCCGGACCGGCTCGAGGGTGACCTGCATCGACGATCCGAGGAGTTTCTGCATCTCCCGCAACAGGATTTTTTCATGTTTCGGCACGAACCGCTGCTCGTCGGGAATGTAACGGAGCGTCACATGATTCAGCGCATGTTGTTCCACCTGGAGGCGTAAGACCGAGTTCGGCAGTTCCCGGGCGATCGTCGTGATGTCGCCTTCAAAAACCTTGCCGCGTTTCTCGCTGACGATATAACTCGTTCCCCGCCCGTCAATCGACTCGATGACCGGACCGTTCAGTCCGCAGGTGCAAGCCTCTTGTCCGAGTGTCATCCGGTCGCCGATCCGGTACCGGACGAGCGGTGTCCCGCGGGTCGTAAAACATGTGACGACGACTTCTCCCCTGTCCCCATACGGTTCGATGATGCCGGTTTCGTGATGGAGATGGAGTTTGTGTTCCCGGCATTCCGAGATGATCGGTGCCCCTTCCGATGAACCGTATTGGTCAAAAACCGGCGCTTGAAACGCCTCTTCGATTAACCGGCGCATCTCCGGCGTCACTGTTTCCGATGTTGGGAAAATCGCGATCAGCGGAAAGTCGAGCCGTAACTCATGTTTCAGCAGATATAAGGCAATCTCCAGCATCGCGGTTGGTGTGCCGTCGAGTGCCGCCGGCCGAAACCGGTTCAACTCTTCGATATAAGCCGGAAAATTTTCTTCTTTCATATGAAAGATCGATAATAACAACTGATTGAGTGGCCGGTTCTTCCGCCAAAAGATCGGTTTTTTCTGATCGATCGCGGTTAACGTCCGCCCGGTGAAGCTCGCGCGTCGCATCCCGGAATGAAAGCCGTGCAATTCCTTGAAGTAATCGAGATGCGCCATCCGTTCCTGAACGTCTTCCCGCATGAAGGCGACTTGGAGGGATTTTCCACTCGTCCCGCCGGTCCGGCCGCGAACCGGCGCGTCCACTTCCGACATGAAGGATTCGTTTTGTTGCCGTAACGTTTCTTTTTCAAGAATCGGAATCGTCTGTAACTGGTCGATTGACGTGAACGGAAGACGGATATCGTGCTCCCGAAACAGTTTCCGGTAATAAGGCGTATGTTCCCGGATGAACAGGAGAAACGTATTCAGCCGTTCCAGCTGTTCGATCCGGTAATCGACTGTCCGGTCTTTGACTCGGAGTTCTTGAATTTTTTTCTCATATCCCGGACCGTAACGTTCCTGCATCAGCTTTTTTCCGTACATGGATGTCAAAATATTCTGAATAAATATTGGAGAGTTATAGTAAATCTCTTCTTTAAGCGCCATCCTGGACTTCCTCCTTCAGCCGGTAATGCTGTTCGTACCAGTCGATGAATGCATGGACACCTGCTTCAATCGTCGTTTGCGGCCGGTAACCTATCGTCTCGAATAACGATTCAACATCAGCAAAACTTTCGGGAACATCTCCTGCCTGGAGCGGCATTTCGTGTTTGATGGCTTTTTTACCAAGCCGCTCTTCAATCAAGGCGACGAATTCGTTCAGCCGGATCGGGCTGTGACTGCCGATATTAAAGACACGGTACGGAACATTGCTGCGGTCAGGCAACGGATTTTCCTGATCAAACGCCGGATCGGCAACCGGTTCCGTCTGCATCAACCGGTAGATGCTTTCGATGATGTCATCGACGTAGGTGAAATCCCGTCCCATCTCCCCGTAGTTGTAAAGATCAATCGGCTGTCCTTTCGCAATCGCTTCCGTGAACTTGAACAAGGCCATATCCGGCCGTCCCCATGGTCCGTAGACGCTGAAGAAGCGAAGTCCGGTCGTCTTGATTCCGTAAAGACTGCTGTAGGTGTGTGCCATCAGCTCATTCGCTTTTTTCGAAGCGGCATAGAGGCTGAGCGGATGATCGACGGCATCCGTCGTTGCGAACGGCATCTTCGTATTCGATCCGTAGACGGAACTCGAAGAGGCATAGATCAATTGTTCAACCGGATAGTGCCGGCAGGCTTCGAGGATGGACAGGAACCCGACGATGTTCGATGTGATGTAGACGTCAGGACGATCGATGCTGTACCGGACGCCGGCTTGAGCCGCTAAATGGAGCACCAGGTCAATCTGTTCCGTCTCGAAAATCCGACTGATTGTCGCCGCATCTTCGAGTGACACCCGGTAAAACGTATACCGATTCGGATCCAGTTCCATCAGGCGGGCTTCTTTCAGTGACGGATCATAATAATCATTGACTTCATCCAGTCCGATCACCCGGTACCCTTCCGCCATAAAGCGACGTGCCGCATGAAATCCAATGAATCCTGCAATCCCGGTAATTAAAATCGTCTTATTCTGCACGTTTCTCAACCTCCTCGAAGTGGTGGAGCACTTGATAGCGGATGTAATGAATCGATGTATAAGCAATCAGCAGCATCGGAAACAGTTTATACCGGTGACGGATCGCTGTTCCGACGTTCCCTGTCCCGAGACCGAAAATGACGGCGTTAACCATGAACAGAATCAGCATGAACAGAAGCACACTGCCGAGCGGGTGTTGTTTCAAATATTTCAGATGCATCAGTGTCAGACCGCATAACAGGAGATAAAAAGCCGCATCGGCGAAGAAAATCGCGATGTTCATCACACTCGACCATTGCCATGGAAACGGCGAGAACAGGAAGTAAATCATCCGCAGCGGTGCGTACAGGACCATGTCCGACGGTCCGGTCACCATCAATCCGTTCAGATAGGCTGATCCGCCGCGGTCATAACTCATCCCACTGAACAGCTGTCCGTTTTCAGAGACGTGAGTGAATTTCGCGAACAGCACGTCCTGGAAGCTGTAGACGATGAACCCGACGATGACGACTTGGACCAGCAACCGCTGTACTTTCGAAGCTTCAAAATCCATCCGTTGCGTCTCGTGATTATAAAAGGAGAAGTAGAGGAGGAGGACCAGAATCCCGATTGCGAGACCCGAATGAAACATCGTACTGATCAAATAACCGAGATAGGCGAAAGTCAGACTCGTCACCGATTTATCAAGCGTCCAGCGCACCATGTAGTAGAGCGTATAGACGATTCCGAGTGCGACGAGCTGGTCGCGTAAGAGAATCGGTGATAACAACAGGCCCTGGGCAAAGAAGGCAAACACACCGGTTGCGATCAGGACGTAATGCATCGGCAGTTTCAAAAGCAGCAACGTTTTCGACAAGATGACGATCGAGACGACGCCGAGAATGACATTGAAGTACTGGGCGAGCATCCGTTCCGGACCAAACGCAAGATAAAAGATTCCTAAAAATTTGGAGTAACTTCCCCGGACGACTTCGTTGAACATCGTCGGGTCGGTATAAATCAGCAATCCTTCGAGATGAAACGCTTCCGTATCGTCACCACTGTGCGGCGGGAGCCGAAACAGCTCCAAATCAACCAGCATCAATGTCAGCCGGATCAGGAACGCTGTCACGAAAATCAGGAACAACGGTGTCGTCTCGGCTTGCCGGAGAAGATAAAACATCAGCAAGACCGAGTTGATGGCAAGAACGGTTGCGACGTAACCTTCAGAAGTCAAAAAGAGCGGTCGGACCAATTGGCTGAGCAAGGCTTCCAGAACGACGACAATCAGAATCGGCCGCATGCTTTTCCCTCCTTTAGCTGCTTTGTTCAATTGCCAGTGTCAGTTTTCGTGGATAAAGCGAACGATAGAGCGCCGGAATCAACAGTCCGATCTGGGTGACGGCACATAATCCGTAAGCTGTCGTTGCCCCGTACAAACCGTACATCGGAATCAGGATGCTGCAGGCGACGATATTAACGATGACGCTGCCGAAGATGGCAATCGTCTGAACACGGAACTGTTGAAAACCGGTCAACAACGCTTGGATGACGGTCGAATTATAAAAGAAGAGCGAGGCGACCATCATCAGGACGAAAATCGTATGGTACTGGACAAACGAGGCATTGTAGAAAATCGTCAAGCCCCACTTCCCGAAGAAAATCGACCCGATGATCAACAGGATACCGACTGCATTCGTCATGAGCAGCATCGACCGGGTCAGCTTCCGTAATTCCGGTAAGCTTTGCCGCTCCCCGCTGTCGGAGGAGAAGTTCGGCAGCAACACGGCGACGAGGGAATGAATGAACAAGCTGCCAAGAACCAGGAGATACGCGATGCTCGCATAATAACCGAGTTCTTCCGTTCCGATTGCATGTCCGACGAACAGGCGGGGAATGTTGGCATTGAGAGCGATCAATAAGGCGACGAATCCGAGCGGGACTGCTTTAAAGAACAATTGCCGTCCCGTTTGATACCGTTCACTCATCTGCTGGTTTTCAAATCCGTGACCGACACGCCGGACGGTCGGTAAATCGTAAAGAATCAACATGATCAGGTTTCCGGCGACGAGTGCTAAGACGAAGCCGTGGATCGAATGGGTCGTAAAAAGAATCAAGGCCGCACCTGAGACGTTGACGAGACTGCGGAAAATCTTGGATAAGGCGACTTCCTTGAACGCCATATGTCCTTGGAGAAATCCGTAGGCGAGATCAGCGAATGATTCCATATACTTGTTCAGGTAAACGAGTAACGTCAGCCAGAGGATATCGGCTTCCCCAAAGAAATAATAGACACCGAGAAGGACGAATACTCCGACAGATAATAAGGAAAAGCGGGTCTTGATGAACAAATTGAAGTTTTTTAAGCCTGACCGTTCTGCCGTCAGGATCGTGCTGGCATTTAACCAGCAAAACATGACAATCGGAGCGGTTAAAGCGAGCGCGTAATTGAAGTAACCGATGTTGAGTGGTGTGCTCCATTTAATCAGCAGTGTCAAAATCATCCACTGATGGAGGGAATAGGCCGTATCTGCAATGAAAATCAGATTAAATCGTGACAGTTGCCGAACAGATTTCATCTCGTCTCCCCCTCATTCCCGGGCGATCCGAATCGCCGGTGGAATCGTCTCCGGCATCATGTCGGTCCGGTTCGTCGCTTCAAGTAGATACGTCCGTAACGCCTGTTCATCATCCAGCGTCAAGGCGATGTTCCGTAAATAAGGATCAATGGATCCGAACGGTCGTGTCTTCCCGACGAGAATCTTGTCAAAGACCCGTTCTTCATGTACTTCTTCCGTCGCGAGCAACTCTTCGTATAACTTTTCACCTTTTCGGATGCCGCTGTAGACGATTGGAATCTGTTGTTCGGTAAAGCCGCTTAAATGAATCAGGTTCCGGGCGAGCGTCGTGATGTTGACGGGTTCGCCCATGTCGAGGACAAAGACTTCTCCACCTTCTGCGAGGACGCTTGCTTGAATGACGAGCCGGCTCGCTTCTGGAATCGTCATGAAATACCGGGTCATTTTCGGGTCCGTCACGGTAATCGGACCGCCTTTCGCAATCTGGTCCTTAAAGAGCGGAATGACGGAACCCCTGCTCCCTAACACGTTGCCGAACCGGACGACAGCGAATGTCGTCTCACTGTTGCGGGCAATCTGCTGGATGGCCATCTCCGCGATTCGTTTCGTCGCTCCCATCACACTGCTCGGATTAACCGCCTTATCGGTCGAAATCATGACGAATCGCTTGACTCCGGCCGCTTCCGCGGCAAGCGCGACGTTCCGTGTCCCGTAAATGTTATTTTTGACCGCTTCACTCGGATTATCTTCCATTAACGGGACATGTTTATGCGCGGCCGCATGGTAGACGAGATCCGGTTTAAAACGTGCCATGACATCCATCATCCGGTCCGCATCCTGGACATCAGCGATAACGGAGTGGAGCGTGATTCCTTCCGTTACGGCTTCCAGTTCACGCCGAATCAGATAAATGCTGTTTTCTCCATGACCGAGTAAAATCAGATGGGCCGGTTTGAATTTAATCAGTTGCCGGCAAATCTCTGAACCGATGGATCCGCCGGCACCGGTTACAAGGACCGTTGCTTGACTGACACTTTTTTCAATCTCCGTGATATCGAGTTCCACCGGTTCCCGACCGAGCAGGTCAGCAATCGATACTTCGCGCATCTGATTGACGGAAACCTTGCCGGAAGCCAGTTCAACAAGCATCGGTAATGTATGGGCTTCGACTTTCGTCTGTTTGATCCGGTTCAGTAAGGCAACCCGGTCCGGATAGGCAAGTGACGGAATCGCCAGGACGACGGCTTCAATTTTATGTTCTTCAATGATGCATTCGAGCTGGTCAATCGTTCCGATAACCGGGACACCGTGAATCATCATCCCTTTCAGCTCCGTAAAATCGTCGAGTAATCCAACGACATTAAGGATGTGGGCTTTTTTCTGTTTCAGCTCTTTCGTGATCATCTGCCCCGATGCACCGGCACCGATGATCAACGTCCGTTTCCCGAGCGACCGATTTTCACGTTTCAGTTCGAGACTCCGTCCACGGATCAGCAGACGGACGAACAAGATTCCGTTCAGAACCAGTCCGGTTTGGAGGAAAACGGCGCGTTCGACGGCAAAATCGAACAACGCGTACTCAAGTCCGAGAAGGACGAAGCTGCTCGCAACAACGACGACGAGCAGCACACCCAAATCTCGGAGGCTGGCATACCGCCAAATGATTTGATAAAAACACATCCAGTGGGCGACCAGCGTCAAGGCGACCCATTGAATCAGGGCGATTTCGATAGCATCCATCAGTTCAAAGTTGGCCGTGAGGTTCAGCGGGTTAAAGAAGTAAAAGGTCACGACCGTCGCAGCAATGATGATTGAGGCATCGATCAGCCGCAGTAGACCGATTTTCATATGCCGGCGATATTGCTGAAATGGCGGGGCTTGCATGATCGGCTCCTCCTTTCTTCAATCAAGAACGGCTGGGATGACTGACAGCTTGCGGGTAAGACGTCTCTTTTGTTTCTTCAACGACTGACTTTTTTCCGAGCGCCCGGGAATAGACGATCAATAATCCGAAGAGGAGTCCGAGAATCCCGCCGATTGCGGTATTCATCAGAATGTTCGGCGAGACCGGTTTCGTTGGAATCCGGGCTGTCGAGAAGACTTCCGTGCTGCTTGTTTTGATCAGTTGCGGCACATAATCCTGGAAGACTTCCGTCATCGTATTCGCCTGGATTGCGGCTTGTTCTGCCGATCGATCCGTGACCGATAAGGCGATGACTTGGGAGTCCAGGTTACTGGCAACGGTCAGACGATCCGTCAAATCAAAGATCCGTTTATCCGTGACGTCCATCTTTTGAGCGACCTGATCAATGACTTCAGGGCTTCTTAAAATATCTTGGTAGGTACTGACAAGCGTCGTCGTCGATGTCGCTTCCGCATCCTGTTGCGGGACGACAAGGATATAGGCAGTCGCTTCATACGTCGGTGGAATGACATAAGTGCTGACGGCATATCCGGCACCCGCTAAGAGAAGAGTCAGTAAGCAGAGTACCCACCACCCTTTCTTTAATGTCATCACATGGTCACCGAATGTCTTTTTTTGATGGATGGAATTCACATGGTTCACCTCTTTCTCACTACCTGACATGTTGGATGGACACTGGTTATGGTTACACCTTATTTCCAAACGACTGCCAAAACAATTAGAGCTTGGTGGAAATGATTATATTTTTTTGAGGAGTCATCATGCTTCGGTATCGTTAGTTCATCGAAAAAGATTGATTCACAAAAAAAAGACGATTCACAAAAAAATGATCGCCATTTTTTCAAAATCATCCGTGAAAACTGCATGAATTTTAGTAAATGAAGGGTAAATACCAATTTGATGATTAAAATACTGAAAATTCGGTAATAAGTCCTATATGAAGGGTGGATAGATACTAGTAATGATGTTAAAATCATACAATATACCTGAATCGATTGGCTTATTCCTCCTGGCTCTTTGGGTCCTGATCGATTTATGGACACGTCCTCTCTCCTTCACGGACGAAGTCCTGCCGAGTCATTGGAACATCTGGATCGCTCTTATCTATCTGATTCTGTTTACTGGCCTTTATCTTGTTACCCGTCCCTTGTATTTTCCGCCACGCGCCTTGACCCAACGACTTGTCACTTCGTTTTTACTTTATCTCACGTTTCACGCTATCATTTTCTTTTTTCGTCCAGCTGTCGATTCTTCGCTTGCCCTACTCCATCTGTTTACGACATGGCTTTTCGTCATCATCGTTCTATCACTGACGCTTCAACCTTTCATCCGTTGGTTTCAGCTGTTGAACCTCATCCTTCTCTATCAGGCCTTCTTTCTCGCTGTTTATGCACTCATCGTCTCATTCGGAAAACAATACGTTCCGATCGAGAACATTCAGTCGTTGCAACTTGGTCCCGTTTCCTTATCCCAACTTTATGTCGGTGAGCAAGGCAGTTTTCTCCGGTCAGCCAGTCTGACCAACAATCCGAATACGTTGGCAGCATGGCTCGTTCCTGGCGGTCTCATGGCCTGGATGTCTGTCCTGCAGTCGATTGCTCGCCGAAATCTCCGGTCATTCGTTCTGTTCGGGATTATCCTGATTGTGATTTTCATTGGTCTGATCCTTAGTGCTTCGCAGACTGGTCTCTATTCATTTTGTCTGCTTGCGCTGTTGACGACGATCTTATTGATTCCGGCCCATCGGTTGCGTTATCAGGTGACGGGGCTTTATCTGATTGGTGCCGCGATTCTCATCGGCTCACTGTCCCTCAACCACTCGTTATTCGCCAAGTTGATCAGCCTCAACGGAAGGAGTGAGTTATGGCAAGCCGGTCTGACCGCTTCACTCGACCGGTTTTGGTTCGGACACGGACTCGGCTCTGCTGTGATCGGGCTTGAACAACAGCTCGGACCGAGTACACTGTATACGTTCCACAGCACGCCTATTGTCTATCTGTATGAACTCGGATTTTTCGGACTGTTGCTGTATTCCGCGTCATTTCTGTTGATACTCGTCCGGTTCATTCAGGATTACCGCTACGACGATTCGTTAGCGATCAGTTTGTTGTTACTCAGTATCTGGTTGCTTTTGCTCCAGTTCACAGAAAGTGTCTTGATCCGGCCCAGTGGATTTTATTTCATTTGGCTCAGTTTTCTGATTTATGCGACACGCCGTCGCACGACCTCACAAGAAAGTACCCACACCTAGACGAACACCTACACGAAAGGGGTATGACATCATGAAGAAATGGACAGAACAACAAGTAATCGACAGCTTAATCGAGGCGAGTATTGCTTATCCTGCCTTGGACGCCAAGACGTATGCCCGCTGGTCGACCGGAAAAGAAATCCCGTCGATCACGACGATTATCAACGTGTTCGGATCATGGCGTGAAGCGTTGCATGCAGCTGGGTTATCATCCATTCGGCCATACTATTCCGATCAGGAGATCCTCGCTTTCATCAAAGAAGCTTCAGAACGTTTGCATCCGTTTCATAGCAACAGTTACCGCGAATGGGCCAAAGCCAAACACGGTCCTTCCTTGACGTTGATTAACCTTCGTTTCGGGTCATGGTCACGGGCCCTTGAGGAAGCACACATCGAGATGACACGTTCAATCTGTATGACAGAAGAACGCATTATCAACGCGCTCCTCGAAGCATCGGACGTTCTTCCGCGCCTGACGACCCAGACCTACTCGATTTGGGCGCAGGAAAACGGACATCCGACGGTCGCGACGATTGCCCGAAAATACGGTTCATGGGTTGATGCCCTCACTTGTCTCGACATCGCTCCCCCACGGCGGAAGTGGGTCGAAGAAGATGTCCTTGATGCGTTGAGACAGGCACAACGCGAGCTCCCATCGCTCAGCATCATCCACTACCGGAAATGGGCGGAAGGACGATCCGTCCCGAGTACGTCGACGATCAACGCCTTATTCGGGAGCTGGACGTCTGCTGTACAGTGCCTCAAACGATCCCGTGTTTCGATTTCTTGACGGATGTCATCTGTAATAAAAATGCCGACCGGATTTCTATACGAAACCCAATCGGCATTTTTTGCATTCATCGCTTGATTTGTTGCAGTTCAGCAGCAGAAACCAAGGTGACCGTGTCATGCTTTAGCATGTAGACATCACTCATGTACTGTCCGATTTGAGGGACGTTGACTTGTTGCATGAGATTCCGGTAAAGTTGCGCCGGAAAATTAACGCCACACTCATAGGCGTGGGGATAGCCCCCACCAAAACGCGGATTAATTTCCGAAAGATACAATGTACCTGCGACATCAAACAAATCAAAATCGAGCGGACCCGTCAAGCCGGATTCTTCCAAGACGTGTTCAATTAATTCAAAAACGTCTTCCCGGACGACGGAACGACTTTTATCCGTCTCCCCTGCCCGCATCGTTAATTTCTCCTTGATGAAGATAGAAGTCACTTTTCCAGAAATCAAATCGACATACGCATCGACGCCGAGCTCTTGACCGACTAATAACTCTTGAACGATCAGATCGCGATTCTTCGCGAATAACTGTTCGACCTCTTCGAAGGTTTCCACCTGGCGGACTTCCGTACTGGCACTCCCGCTACGTGGTTTGACAAACACAGGCAGGCTCACTTCTCCTATGGAAAAAGCTTCTTGAAACGATTCCATCGAGGGGTACGTCCGCGCATGGGCGATACCTTGACGCAGACAGTACTCATACATCGTATATTTATCGAAACAAAGTTGGCAGGCGGCATACGGTGAAACGACGACTGTCACCCCCACGGCTTGAAATCGTTCAGCTGATCGAGCCAGCAAACTGAGTTCCGGATCAATCAGTGTCAGGATGGCCGTCACTCCCGCCTCTTGACAAAGCTTCAGTAAATGATCGATGTAATCGACCTCATCTATCTTCGGAACGATGTAATGGTCCTCCGTCATATATAAGGCGGATGCCAATGGACTACAGTCTGCCGTACTGACACGTCCCGTCTTGAACTCTTTGACAAAATACTCGACGAGCTTTGCCCGGCGACCGGCGCTCGTAATCAATAGATGAGGATGCTGCATCCGATTTCACTCCTTTTAGTTAATGAGATTAATCTTTTTTTCGACTTCCATCATCAAAACCCTGCTTTTTCTCTAAAAAAAATAGGACAGAAGACTCACGGGCGCATCCATTGTTCACTTGGTCTTTTCTTCCAAAATAATCGATACAATAGAATCCCGATCAAAGCACCCGTGCCGTCCAGTAAGACATCCTGAATCAATCCGGTCCGTCCGCCCGTCAATATTTGATGAAACTCATCAAAGACGGCAATTGTAATTGCGACTGTATACGCAAACAAACCGGCCAACGCATACGGACGGATCATTCGATACGTTAAATCCACCAAGGCGATGCCGAGAACGATGAAGATGGACAGATGGGCTGCCTTTCGAATGAAAAACTCAACAAATCCAGAAGCACCAAGCGCTTCCACGCTGACTTCCCCATGGTAGTCAAACGAAATGAACCGAAGCTTTTCGACGAAACCTAAATCAAAGTACCTCGACAACCCAGGCTTTAACGACTGCTCTTCATATGGCATCGAACTCGAGATAAACAAGATGGTTACAATCAACAGGGTCACATAACCGGACCATGGAATTTTTTTAAACATATATGCCCTCCTTTTCTCGCTAACTATTAGAATAGCATGTTCTCTTTTAGAGAACTTCCCAATATTTTCAAATAACACATGATACCGTGAATTTTAAACCCATTAAATACATAATCATGTAATTATTTTTTATTAAAAACTTTTTTTTACATTTAGAAGGTTTGCGCTATAATGAAAGTGGTTATTTAGTACTAGTAAGCTTATCGGCAAGAATAGGAGGTGAGGCCCGTGGAACGTGCTCTCGGAAAAAAAATCATGAAATTGCGTAAACAACATCAGTTCACCCAAAAACACTTGGCTGAGCGATGCGGAGAAACGGTCACTTCGATTTCCGCTTACGAGCGTGGTCAACGAATGCCAAATACGCAAACATTAGAACGGCTTGCTCTTGCTTTGAATACGACTGTGATTGATTTGATTGATCCCCAATATGTCCAACATCCTTCATTACAAGAATTTATGGCTCAATCCCTCGAACCGACGCAACCGCTCGATTTCAAGCTCGTCCTGGAAGATGTTCTCGTCCACTTGACGCTCTCACCGGAAGTCTACTTCAATGGTCGTCTGCTGACACAAGAGGTCCGTGATCATATGGCGACAACCATTAATCAAGCACTCCAACAAGGTTTGCAATCGATTAAGATTTGACTTAAAAACACGATGAGAAGCGGACAGGATGTTTCCTGTACACATCTCATCGTGTTTTTACTTGCCGTTTCAATCAGATTTTAAGACATGGTGAATGTAAAGTTGACCGTCTTCATATGTCGCTTCCATCATCCGGTTGAAAAATGGAGACTTCGGCGTCTTTTCAGCTAAGAAAACACGTTCGAAGCGACTATGTGCTTGATCGACAAAACTGAGTTTGAGTTCCCGTGCAGCGGATTTGAATGTCAAATGTGTTCCGCTCTTACCAAAGGCATCGGGAAGAATAACATAATCCACAAACTCAAAACGCTCTTCCGGAAATAATGTTTCGATAAACGATAAACAACTGGCTTTCAGTTTTGCTACCTTCTCATCCATAACATTTACCTATCCTCCGATTGTCTGATGGCATCATGAAACTGATTAATAAGGGCTGCTTTTGTTTATTACCCCACCTTTAGACCTAGTTAAACTAGTATTTAAAATATTTTTTATCCAATTTAAGGAACTAATTATCTTCAAAAAGGCTGACTTCTTTAATTTTTTTCTTCGTAACAACGATTTAAAGCACGCGATTTTTTTATGATACCAAAAAGGGACAGATCATAAAAAAATCTGCCCCTTTTGATAGTATAAGATAGATTGTAAAATCAACCGATTTTATCAAACTCTAAAATACTGATGCTTTTCCCGGCGTACAATGTCCGTCCCCGATACCTGGACAGTTTAGCAAATTCAAACAACGTATCTGTTTCGTACAGATGTTCCACTACATAACCAACCTTCTCATCAGAAGCCGATTTCAGATACGTATTAAAAATCAACCGGTCGCGATCGACCTTTTGACCGTAAAACAAGGTACAGTCCTCAATACGTCGCGAGGCAATCGGTTGGACATTTTGTCTTAAATAATCCGCTTTATGGATACTGATCAGTAATTGACCGTCCGTTGCCAATAAGTGACGGATATTCCGGAAGAACAACAACAGTTCCCCCCGTGAATATCGTGCAATTGTTGTACCCGGTAAAACGATTTTATCGAATACTCCATTCCCCATCACATCAATCAACTCATTGCTGAGACCATAGACCCGATTCAGGTATTGTTCAGAGATACCCGTAATCCGATTCAGTTCCGGTTCAACGAGATGCAAATCATATCCTTCTTCACATAGCAGATTGAAGAGATGCGGGGAAAAGTTCCCGTGCAGCAAGACACGGTCGTCTTTCTGCAGATACCGGCGATATAACATCAACTCATCAACTTCAGGCAAGGTGGACGTTTCTTGATAAAGTGCCATGAATCGGTCGTCTGCAAACAGATGATCGAGAACTTGAACACGTGAATAACTCCCTTTTCGCGCAAATGGACCGAATAATGGTCTGTCATCCATGATAGATCAACTCCTTATACGTCTGAATCGCCGATTCATAGTCTGTACCAAGCCGCTTTGGCAAAACATCAAACCGTTCCTTTTGATCGGCTTCGAGAATGGCGAGGAATGTCTCATCCGTCTCAAACAACTGATTCGTCACCAGTTCGAAGGCGAAACATCCTTCGTTATTTTGAATCCCGATCATCGTCAGCGGACCAATCTTTCCGTCGGTCCGCGGCAGTTCAAATGCGCTGTAAGGCGTCACGAACTGACTGGTCCCTTGAAACGTTGAAGCGAGTTGAAACAGAATCGGATATAAGGCGAGCTGAGTAATCGGAGCGAGCGCTTCCCATCTCGCCAACTGATTTTGACGTAACTGACAAATATTTAAGTCGAACGCCGCACTAAGCAATAGCCGTTTTCCATAATCCGCATAGATCCCGTCACTGTGAATGAACAGACGATGGGAGGACGGCGTACCGGTGAGCGTCGCATAATCAAGAATCCCGATCCGCTGTTCCGGATTAGAGACGACACTTGTCTCATGCCACTGTTTGATAGCAGCATCCAACTCCTGGCGGTCAAACGTCGCCAATCGTTCTCTGACATTAAAGGATAACGTATCGGAAAAGGCTAACAAGACCGGCGTCCGGCTCATCAATTCAATGACCGGCAAATCATGACGAGTCGACTGATCAATGTACAACAAACTGTTAATCGTCATCTGATCAAACAGGGTGGGTACAATCGAGTCGAGTAACTCTGTTGTTTCGACATAGACGTGACGCAACGGTTGCGGCTCCCGAGAAGCCGTATCCGGATAGACACCGGTGAATAAAGACATCAACGCATCTTGTAATTCAATCGGTTGCGTATGCACTGCCATCCCGTCTAACGGGATGGTTCCGTTCAAGAAATATGGATCACCGAACAAGACATCGCCCCGCTCATTAATCAGATGAAACTGAACATGTAACATCCGCTGTTGTAAATACGCGACAAGTCGCAAGGCCCGCTCCCCCGTTCCTCGCAGGACAAACAAATAATGTTCGAATTCTTGAAAGTCCATATAGTCGAGTAAATCCAAAAACGTATGCTGATCGTAATCATAACGATCCATTGAGAACCGGTGCTGCTCACAAAAAGTCGTGAGCGCATCGGTCGGGTCGAGTTGGTGTAACCATCCTTCGCTTTCAGAAAGAACCGTTAGTCCGATCATATCCATGCTCCTTTCAGCAGTCTGTATTAAAAAAGGCTTCAAACCTGTGACGGAATGAAGCCACGTCAGCAAGAGACGTCATCATGAAGTTTTTAATTCTCGTTTCGCCGTCGGTTTGATCCGGTCCATTTCCCGACTTGCCAAGGGTGCGACCGAGACAGTAGCAACATTTAAGCACCAGCCGTAAGATGTCATCGTCCGGCGCGATTCTTTAAAGGTGAGATTCATAGGAGTTACCCCTTTCATTCGTTTAAAATGGCAGACAACACGTTGACGACTTTTTGAACTAAAAGTTTGGTATCAGATCCCGTTCCCTCTTATAATGGAAAAGGGTATCGTTTTCTCAAATCCACTGGACAGAAAGGACAGAACCCGATGGATCAATTCACGTCACCGCAGATTGGTCTGGCCCTTCGCCGCCTTCGCAAGAAACATAATCTGACGCAGAAGGATTTGGCGAACGGAATTTGCAGCCAGGCGGAAATCAGTAAAATTGAAAGTGGGACACATTCTCCGACGGTTGATTTGTTATATGCGTTATCGAGAAGGTTACAAGTTCCAATTACATTATTTTTAAGTCAAGAACATCATCTAGATTCAATTAAAATAATAGATGACGAACTTTTAACTAAATTTCAAAATAAAGACTATGCAACTATATACAACGAATCTAAAAAAAAATTGAATATTTTACAGAAAGACGAAGAATTATATTCTCTTTATTCTTATTACTTGCACTTAAGTGCCTATCGTATGGAAAAGATAGACTATAGGACGTGTATCGTTGAGATGCAAAGGCTATCAGAAAAATATGTCACCTTTTACTACTCTCCGAAAATGTTAATCCGTATAAAATCTGCAATCGCTACAATTTATTATGAGAAAAAGAATTATTTACATGGATTAAAAGTCTATGAAGAATTACTATCACTTAGCTTAGATAGTGATGAACTATTAGTTGAAAAAATAAGATTGTTGTACAATATTTCTAAAGTATTAGTGGCTAAACACAGACCCGAAGAAGCTCTAAAATATATAGACGATGGCATTGAGCAGAGTTTAAGATTTAAAGACATGTCTTTATTAGGTCAACTTTATTACCAAAAGGCGTATGCTTTAGAAATGTGTGACTCTAGTTCTAAAGAAATAGAAAGTGCTTATCATAAGGCCTATACTTTATTCGACATTTTAGGAATGAATGAGTATAAACAAATTCTTTTACGTAATAATAAAGTATTTTTACAATAAATAGATTGTACGAAAGTGATGATTAAGCTTTATTCTTTTCTGTAAACTCACCTGGTAGAAGATCTTTTGCTACGTGTTTGACCGAGAACTCACCTGGTAGAAGATCTTTTGCTACGTGTTTGACCGAGAACTCACCTGGTAGAAGATCTTTTGCTACATAAGATATATTACTATTTATAGTAAGACCACTTCCTAATACAACGAAAATACCTGCAATAGCAAGCTTCTTTTTCAAGTTCATAATGAATAACCTCCTAATTTTTTTGTCTAGCTCTGTAACAACATCATATAACCTTAGACCCCCTCCGGATATTCGAATACGAATATTTAGTGTATTTTGCACATTATTTACACTTACCATACCTTTCGTCTTAGGTCATAGGTCCCGAAACGTGCATATTATTTACATTTTATCCACCTTTGTGTCGATAAAGTGTATGAAAATAGATTTTTTAGAATATTCACTCACTCTCATCTTTATGATTCTTTCGTATACAAAAACCCGTTCCGTCTGCTGCACGCAAACGAAACGGGTTTAATTTATTTTGAAGAACGGCGCAGTGCAATGAAATACCCCACTCCAAGTAAGACGATCAGTCCGAGCAAAATGCTGCTAACCGTTGTTCGGGCAGGTGATTCCGGGATCCAAAGACCGATTGCAAGATTGATTGCCGCAATCAATAAGACAAGCCAGACGATGATTTTAGGTATCATTACTTCCTCCTCCACTTCAATGTTTCTTGATTTGTTTTTCTTCGTCAAAAACTTACAAAATCCCTCTTATTCGAAACATCCTGATATGATATGTTGACAGAAGACGATTTTTAACAAGGGGGACCTATGGATGAAAAAGTTAGCAGTATTTTGTGGTTCTAAAGATGGAGCAACACCCATTTTCCGTCAAGCCGCAACAACACTCGGGACGACGCTCGCAGCGCATCAAATCGGACTTGTCTATGGCGGTTCACGTGTCGGGACGATGGGCGCCGTTGCGGACGCTGTCCTCGCAGCCAACGGACAGGCAGTCGGTGTCCTGCCCCACTTCTTGCAGGAAAAGGAGATTGCCCATCCGAATCTGACAGAACTTCATCTCGTCGAATCGATGCATGACCGGAAAGCGAAAATGGCAGAACTGGCCGACGGATTCATCATCCTTCCCGGTGGTCCGGGAACGATGGAAGAGTTTTTTGAAGTCTTTACCTGGGCACAACTTGGTCTTCACGAAAAGCCGTGCGGCATCTTAAACATTGACGGCTATTACGATCCGCTCGTTGCGTTATTTCAACAAATGGAGACACAAGGTTTCCTGATTCCGGAACACGCGTCGATGCTGCTCGTCGAATCGGATCCGGAACGGTTGCTCGAACGCTTCCGCTCTTATCATGCACCACAAATGAAAACGTATATGAACACGAAGCAAACGTGACACATCAAGCTGACAACTACTCTCTTTCGACAGGGGTAACGGAACTCTCATCCGTCACCCCTGTTTTTTTAATCCTTCCAGCTCTCGACATACCGTTTGAGTAACTGCCGGACGTCTGCCTGAATCTCTGCGTCTTCGAGCGCAAAGGCTAACGTCGTCTCGACGTACCCCATCTTCTCCCCGACATCGAACCGTTTCCCTTCCACCTCATATCCGTAGACCTCTTCTTGTCCATTCAGCCGTTCAATTGCATCCGTCAGCTGAATCTCTCCGCCCGATCCCGCTTCTTGAGTCGCCAAGTATTCAAAAATCGCCGGAGTCAGGATGTACCGTCCGATGATCGCCATATTCGACGGTGCCGTTCCCTGGACCGGTTTTTCAACGAACTGACGGACCTGATATCGGCGTCCTGTCTGATTCAATGGATCGATGATGCCGTACCGGTGTGTATCTTCCGTCGGGACGTGCCGGACACCGACGACCGAGGCGTCCAGTTGTTCGTATTGATCAATCAGTTGTTTTAGACCCGGTTCTTCCGAGACGATAATATCATCCCCGAGCAAGACGGCAAACGGTTCATCGCCGATGAAATGCCGGGCACTCCAGATCGCATGTCCGAGTCCTTTCGGTTCTTTTTGACGGATATAATGAATCTCCGCCATCGTCGTCGAGGCATCGACCTCTTTCAGCAAGTCGAGTTTCCCTTTTTGACGCAGGATGTTCTCGAGTTCCGGTGCGTGGTCGAAATGATCTTCGATCGCCCGCTTGTTCCGTCCGGAGACGATGATGATTTGTTCGATTCCTGATGCCACCGCCTCTTCGACGATATACTGAATGGTCGGTTTCGTTAAAATCGGTAACATTTCTTTTGGCATCGCTTTGGTCGCCGGTAAAAACCGGGTCCCGAGACCGGCTGCCGGGATGATGGCTTTTCTGACTTTCGACACATACATTCCTCCTCAGCACTTGATCCGTTACTCGTAAACATTCGCTTTCCAGTATATTGTTCCCTGTTTTACTCAAAAAAAGACCAGAGACACATGTCTCTGATCCGTTCTTAAAATAGTTTAGTTAAGGCTTCTGTAAACGTCGCGAATGACGGTGTCTCATCGATGACCATCAGACTGCCGGCTGCAAGCACCAGTAAGCTGATCCCTGACAAGATCCATCCCGGATGTTTGACGGTATCTTCGGCATCCATGTTTTTCTTGCCCGGTTTTGCCTGGGCCCCCTGTTCCTTCAGACGATCCCGCCGGTACTGGTGCTGTTCTTCTTTCGTCAGCTTCTTGTATTCGGTCAGGAACTTCTTGTATTCCGGTACGACTTCCTTCGTCGTCCCGTCGAGTTTAACCTGTCCGTATTCGAGCCAGATGACCCGCTCACAAAAACTCCGAATCTGGTTCAACGAGTGACTGACGAAGATGATCGTCTTGCCTTCGTTCTTGAACTCGTTCATCTTGTCGATACACCGGTTATAAAACGTCTGGTCACCGACTGACAAAGCTTCATCGACGATCAGGATGTCGGCATCGACATTGACGGCGATCGCAAATCCGAGGCGCGATTTCATCCCGCTTGAATATTTTTTAATCGGTTGATCGATGAAATCCCCGATGTCCGCGAAATCAATGATCCCCGGCATCCGGCGTTCGATTTCTGCATCGTCCATCCCGAGCATCAAACATTTCAGGTGGATGTTCTCACGGCCGGTCAAAACGTTTTTCAACCCTTGGGAAACGGCGATGATCGCTACTTCCCCGTTGATCTCGACGTCGCCTTCGTTGGCATAGATGATACCGGAAATCAGATTCGACAGCGTCGATTTCCCGGAACCGTTGATTCCGACGAGACCGACGACTTCACCGGACCCGATATCAAGTGAGACATCGCGGAGCGCCGTAAACGTCTTAACGTTTTTACTTTGATTCTTAAACAGTAACTTAAATTTTTCTTTTGTCGTCGTGACCATATCGAACCGTTTCGTGACATGGTCGAGTTTTATCATAGACATGGCGATTTCCTTCCTTAAACGAGCTCGGTGAATGATTTACGGAACTTGATGTGTAAAAACGTTCCGGCTGTGAACAAGAGCAGTGTCACGCTCCAGAAATAAAGTCCCGTCGGCCACTCCTGCCAAACCCAGGCTCCGCCGAGCAGGCTCGCGCGGTATCCTTCCACAAGGTAAAAGACCGGATTCAGGCGAAGTACACCATGTAAGACATCCGGGAACCGTTCGATGTTCCACAGAATCGGTGTCAGGTAAAAGAGCATCCGCATCATCGACTGCAGGAATAATTGAATGTCTTTGACGAGCGTAATCAATGTCGAGAAACACAGGGAGAACGCGTAGACGAAGATGTAAGTCGCCGCCATATAATACGGGAGTTGGAGTAACTTCCATGTGATCGGAATACCGTTCAGGATGATGACGATGAAGACAATCAGGAGCATCGCGAAATGCTGGTACATCCGGGATAGGATGACATACGACGGAATCGCACTCATCGGGAAACGCATTTTCGTCACCATCGCCAGTCGGCTGTTGATCGAGTTCGATCCGCGCAACAAGGCATCATTGATGAAGAACCAGACGACGATCCCGCAGAGGAGCCAGACGATGAACGGCGTGTCACCGTCGACGTTTTTATTCCCTTTCAGACCGACACCAAAGACGAACCAGTAAATAAAGATCTGTAAACCGGGATTGAGCAGCTCCCACAAAAGTCCAAGTCGTTGCTCCGCGTGCGCCGATTTAATCTCATAACGGGCGAGACGGCGAATCAGCGGAAAATTCTCCACTTGTTCGCGGATGATGCTTTTCATTTCTTTCCACATAATTAATTTCCTTCCGATCTGTAAAGGTACATGTATTTTAGTTCGGTTGCATCCAATTCAAAATAAAAAGACGGGCTCCGTTCGCGATTCTTCAAACGAACGACCGACTGCGGACAGGCAGACGCCTGCACGTTGATTCATTCCTCCCTTCCTTTTCAAGCACTCTTTTCCTATTAAAAAAGCAGGCACCGGGTGCCATACACTTAATCAATTCTAGCCATCGTTAAAATTCATGTCAATGTATTGGGCAAACCGACACCAAACTGTAGCTTTCTCCCCGATAAAAAAACCAGTCGGCAGCGGTATGAAAGACATCGCTACTGACTGGTTTGGAATGGGATAGAAGTGGAAATTCAATCGTCGTGGGCGGGGACGACAATCCCCAAATCAGTAAAATGCTCATCACACATAAGATGACCAAAACCATGGTGCCTTGAATCGTCTCTTTCATCGTCTTGTTGCTCTCCTCCCGCGGTTTCCTCATTTCTTCATCATACCGAACTCATGCACTGAACTCCACCAGTAGATTATCAATTAATGGGAATGTTTGACGATTTGATGTATATTTCCGTTTCTTTTTTCATTCGGACAGATTATAATGAAAGCGTTATCATTTTACATGTTTAGGTCAAATTAACCAGAAAAACGTGCTGAAACGGACGTCTCCCGCTGGTTGTCATGTCGTCCGACCTAAGAATTTACGAATTTTACAAAAGTTTTATCGCACCACCTGTCAAGAACGACTTATAGTAGAAGAAGAGGTCAACGATCGCATTTCGACCTTGTATTCATACACCCACTTTGAAGGAGGATTTTTACGCATGTATAAATCAAAACCGCTTTACGCGGCAGCCGTCGCTGTCGCCCTGACGACATCGGCAATCGTGCCGGTTGCACAGACTACTGTATCGGCAGCAACGCATGTCAAGGTCAAAACGGTCAAACTCAAGTCACTCGTCTTCACAAAAGGTGCCCCGGTCAAGTTACCTGCTACATACAAGGGCGAGAAAATCACGTGGAAAAATTATGATCGTCACATCTTCAACCGCTATCAGACGGTCAAAGGAACGTATGGCAAGAAGAAATCACCGATCGAAGTGAAAATCCTCATTCAAAACTATGCCGTCAAGTTCGTTGAAAGTGTCAAGGAACAGACAATCTATGTCGGTGAAAAACCGGAACTTCCGAAAATGTTGGCTGTCCTCTATGCGACAGGCCGTGTCTACGACAAGCCGGTTCGCTGGTCGAAAGTCGATACGAGCGAAGCCGGTGTGAAATATGCCGTCGCGAGTTACACACGTCTCGGAAAAACAATCACACTCAAAGCAAAAATCAACGTCCTCGATATCAATAAAGATGATTTCTCAATCGGTTTGATGCACACGAACGATACGCACGCAAACCTTGATAAAGCACCGAAACGGGCAACCGTCATTAAAGAACTCCGCACTGCCTATAAAGCAGACGGCACACCATCACTGTTACTTGACGCAGGCGATGTCTTCTCCGGTTCCCTTTACTTCAATAAGTTCAAAGGACAAGCCGATCTCGAACTGATGAACTATATGAAATACGACATGATGACGTTCGGTAACCATGAGTTCGATCTCGGGGATGCGGACAACCATCTCGCGTTACAAGAATTCGTCACGAAAGCGAAATTCCCGTTCATCACAGCGAACGTCGATTTCAGCAAAAACGAATTACTTAGTGGTCTGCAATCTAAAACGATCACAGCCGGTCCTGAAAAAGGTAAAATCTATCAAGGCATCATTAAAGAATACAAAGGACAAAAAATCGGTTTCTTCGGTCTGACGACAGAAGAAACGGCCGATATCTCGAGTCCGGGAACTGTCGCCTTCGCGAACTACATCGACAGCGCGAAAGCAGCCGTCAAAAAACTCGAAGACCGTGGCGTCAACAAAATCGTCGCCTTGACGCACATCGGTTTCGATGACAATCCGGCCGTCGACAACGATCAGTTGCTCGCTCGTAACGTGGACGGCATCGATGTCATCGTCGGTGGTCACTCGCATACGAAACTCGAAACACCGGTCGTCGTCGATGATACGGTCGTACCGGGTAAAGCAGAGCCGACTATCATCGCTCAAGCTTACCAGTACGGTGATTTCCTCGGAAATCTTAACCTGACGTTCGACTACAAAGGGAAATTGACAGAGTATAAAGGATCATTGATCGACGTCTCGAAAGCAGCAGAAGATGCTACTGCCGCGTCTATCCTTAAACCGTACGCTGATCAAATCACAGAACTTAAAAACGAAGAAGTCGGCGCGAACATCGTCAACGAACTTGTGAACCCGCGTGGCGAAGTCAGTGTCCGGAACAGCGAAACGGCACTCGGAAACCTGATCACAGACGGTATGCTTAAAAAAGCTAAAGAGTACAATTCAGAGACTGTCATCGCGATGCAAAACGGTGGTGGAATCCGTGCTGCCATCAATGCCGGTCCACTCACGGTCGGTGAAGTCTTAACGACACTTCCATTCGGTAACACACTCGCAACAGCGAAATTGACAGGTCAGGAAATCAAAGACTTGCTTGAAATCAGCGTTGGCGTCGCTCCAATCGAAAACGGCGGTTTCCTCCACGTCTCAGGCATGAAGTTCGAATACAGCAGCAAACTCGCAAAAGGCGACCGTGTCACGAAAGTAGAAGTCAAAAACGGCGATACGTTTGAAGCCCTTGACCTTGCGAAAACGTATGTCATCGCAACGAATGCCTTCACAGCAAAAGGTGGCGACGGACTCACACCGTTCGAAGTGGCTTATAAAGCCGGCCGTGTGACGGATCTTGGTCTCTCAGACTGGGAAAACCTCCGCGACTTTACGAAAACACTCGGTCAAGTCGATTACAAAATCGAAGGCCGGATCGTTGATACAAAAGCAGAAACAAAATAATTCCGCAAAAAAAGACCGGGCTTAACAGCCGGTCTTTTTGCGTCTTCAGGAGGCGGAGCATATCCCATCCTGTTGTTATATTCATAACGTCTGGGTCTGATTTTGTTTCAGCAAGATGATGATGTCATCAAGCTCATACTCCTGTGCCATCATCAATGGGGTATAACCATCGGTATTTTTGATTACCGGATCGGCGCCCCGCTCAAGCAATAGTTGGACGGTCTCTTTTCCTTCGCCTTCAACCGCGTGATGGAGTGGTGTGTATTTCTCGTCGTCCTGTTGATTGATCTTCTCACCCCGTTCTAAGTACAGCTCAACCAATTCCTTGTTGTTGCTGTAGACCGCTGTGATGAACGGCCGTTCGCCGAACTCATTGACGGCGTCGACATCACTGCCGGCAGCAAGCAAGGCTTTAAAGACTGTTTCCAGCCCCTCACTCGACTTGCGGTACCCGAGATAATGCAGGGCCGTATCGCCGTCGGCATCGACTGCCTGCATATCACTCTTCGGAATCAACGTTTCGATTTCTGCGAGCGTCCCCTTTTGAATCGCCGCCATCAGTTTCGATTCTCCAAGATCTTCTTTCGCCGTCTGTTCGGCAACGGAAGAGGCACCATTCGGCAACCAAGTGGGCAACTCAAGCTTGGTCACGGCGAAGACCAGACCGGCCAGGGCCAGACAGCTCAGACTGACGACGGCGGCACTCGCAATACGGGTCGACTGTTTTCGCGGAGCGTCGAGTCCGGCAAACGTCAACCGCCGGGAAATGGACGACTGATTTCGGAACAATTCACTGAGCGCTGCGGCAAACGGCATCGGTTGGCGTTTTTGACCGATATAGGCATCAAGGTTCAACGTCTGCCAGGAGACAGGACCGACAACGGACCTGACAAGCGCCGGGACACGGTCCTCTTCTGCAAGACAAGCCAGTGCCAGCCGGTCAGCCGTCTCTTCGCATGCCCGGAGATAAGCACTTCTCAGGAACGGCACCCAACTCCCGAGCAACAGTAGCATCCGTTTCTCTTCGTGGTTCTGTTTTAAATGGACGAGCTCGCGCAACAGTTCGAAACGCGTCGCCTCATCGACCGGATAACCGGGCGGTAAGACAAGCAGATACTTTTGAAACAAGCCGATCGTCCGTGGACGTTTGATTGTCTTATGGTTTGTTACGATGATTTCCGGCACCTTCCAGAATCCCAGTCGTTCCGTATCCTGCCGAAGTTGTTCATAAACAAGCGGCTGCTGCTGTTCACTCAGCACCATCCCGTCCGTCCGGATGGTCATGACACGAATCCACTGACGAACCCAGAACATACCGAGTAAAACAAGGGCCGTTCCAACGATTATGATCCATATTGTTTCAAGCGTCAGAATGCCGATGATTAAGCCACAACCCGTTACGAGTGTACTCAGCAAGAGTAACCAAAAATAAAGTCGCTCTCGTACGGTCGCGGACTGTTGTCTCTGTCTGATTTGTTTCACTTCCTCATGCATTGGTTCACCTCTTTTTCTCACTCCTCTTATCATACCGGTAATTCCATAAGAGTTCCAAGGCAATTCTTGTTAATCATCCAAATCATTATATTTAAATATATTTTAAGGATAAAAATATATTCCCCCTAAGTATGTCTAAAGACTCATTAAAGTTATAAATAAGTTGATTAAAAGCCACTTTCAAACACCATTTATCTAGTTATACCAACATAAATCGTAACATTTGAAACATTAGGCGAATGATTCTTTAGAACCATATAATTTTTAGTGACAGGTGCGACAATAGTCATTTATTTAAATTGCTATTCCCTCTTAAATACCATATACTAACTACTAGAATGAAGAATATGGGAGTGATTTTCTTGGGATTATTAGGACTTTTTAATAAGGAATATACGATTCAATATCAAGTTATCGAACAGGATGAAATCGTGGACACAGATCGCCTGATCATTAAAGCCGGTGACCACACGGCAGCGCGGAAAAAAGCAGATACGATGCTTCGTAAACAATTCGGTCGGACGCAATATCAATATAAAATCGAATGGGTCCAACGCTTCTAATCGTCCAAATACCCGGTCGCCTCAGCAAGATTGAGACGACCGGGTATTTTTGTCTTTAACTCGACTGCAAGTACTCAGTCTTAACGATTCGGTCGGCTTTGATAAACAGGCGAATGGCCGTATACAGAACAATTCCAAATACAGCCCCACTGCCATCAATGAGGACGTCTCCGACGAGCGGGGTCCGTCCGCCGGTCAATTGCTGATGGAACTCATCGAACACTCCGACGGTCATCGCTGTCGTCGCGGCAAAGAAAGCAGCTGGAACCGGACGATAGCCGCGCAGACGCAAGACATGGACGAGGCTTGTCCCGAGGATGAAGAACAGGCCGGCATGCATCCCTTTACGGATGAAAAATTCAAGGAATGCTGCGGGTCCCAGGGCTGCGACACTAATCGGCACCTCATAATGAAACGAGACGAACGAAAAGGCATAGACCCATCCGAGTGGGATATGATTCGTCAGAAACGGAATCAAGGATTGTTGCTGATAACTCATCGAACTGAATCCAAATAATAAAAGCAAAATAGCTCCTGCCATGATGTAGCCGATTGATGGGCGACGCATCCGAACATCCCTCCTTTTCAATACTTGCCATCGTACCATGGATTCCCGGGCGAGACATACGGCAAAAGTCGGAGTTCGCAACAAAAAAAGCCTTACTCCTTTTAAAAAGAAGTAAGACCCTATCGTTTATGAGACAGACGTTTTCGGTTCACGCAAGAGATGCTTGATTTCCCCGAACGTCACGAACGTTTTATTTTTAGCGTCATACAGCTTGTAACGCAGCGACTTCAGACTTGAGAACAAGCCGATTGTCGTTGCCTTTTGAAGCGGTGGTGTCGCCGTATGCGCTTTTTCTAAGTTGTAGTTCGGTACACGCGGACTTAAGTGATGAACGTGGTGGAAACCGATGTTCCCTGTTACCCACTGCAAGACTTTCGGCAATTCATAGTATGAGCTGCCTTCGATAGCTGCCTTGACGTAATCCCATTCGCTCTCATCCTCGAAATACGAGTCTTCGAACGTATGCTGGACGTAGAATAACCAGATTCCGAGTACGCCTGCCGTGAACATCGTTGTTCCTTGAATGATCAGGAACGCCTGCCATCCGATGAAGTAAATCATGATGCCGTATAAGACGATTAGTGACGCATTGATGACATGCGTATTGATACGTTCTTTTTTCCGGGCATCTTTCCGGTTAAAGCGGCTGACGACTAAAATCAACAGGAGTGGTCCAAGACCAAACATGACGAACGGATTACGGTAAAGACGATATTTCAAACGCGTCCATTTTGAAGCTTCGACATATTCTTCGATTGTCATGACCCAAATGTCACCGACACCGCGTTTGTCCAAGTTCCCACTGGATGCGTGGTGAATCGAGTGCTCCCGTTTCCACTTCTCATACGGGAATAAAGTCAGAATGCCAGTAATCGTTCCGACGACTGCATTGGCCTTTTTGTTTTTGAAGAATGACCCGTGTGTACAGTCGTGGAAGATGATGAACATCCGGACGACGAAACCGGCTGCGACGATCGCAAGCGGAACAGCGAGCCAAACGGAAATCTGTAAAGCTTGATAGGCCAGGAACCAGGCGACGAGAAACGGCAGGATCGTATTGATCATTTGCCGGACGCTTGATTTGACGTCTGCCTTCTCAAAAGGCGAAACGTGTTTGCGAAGCTGGGCGATTTTTTCTTTACTCATGTGTTGCTTCCTCCTCGAATTCGTACAGCGTTCACGACGCTACTATGAAATGAACTTGATATGAAACCTGTAAACGGCGTTCGTGACGGTGAATTCGTAACATCCACATGAAGATCGACCCGACCGATATAGTTAAACGCTTGAATATTTTTAATACCTGGTAATTATAGCACATCGAAAAAATAAATGAATATTAAATTCTGATATCACTTGAAATATTTATGGTCAGATGGACTCCAAAATATTGATTTGGAGATAAAAGAAATGTAAAGGGAATTACTTACAATTAGGCTAGAATCCCGTATACTAAAAGAAATACATTTTTAAGGAGCGATTACTTATGAAAAAATCCTGGTTCATCCCCCTGCTGTCAGCGACATTACTTTTACCGACCACTTTGTCTGTTGATGCAGCGACGAAACCAACCGTCATCACAAAGTACGCAAAAGACAAAAAGGCATTGAAGTACCCATATGTCACGAAAGGTCCATCGACGAGTGTCCAAAAAACGATCAACACTGACCTAACTGATTTCTCCAAGTTCGCCTATCAAAACTATTTAGAGATCGAAGCCTTCGAGAAAGAAGAAAGAAAAACCTCTTACTGCAAAAAAAATCCGTCGATGTGCAACTATACATACAGCACGTCTTATAAAGTTACTGGAAATAACACGTCTTATTTGACATTCACTTTGTCGGATTATTCTTATACAGGCGGTGCCCACGGATTTGGTTATAAATATGGGGTCAACTACTCATTGAAAACAGGTAAAGAAGTGCCAATCACAAGCGTCTTAAAAACATCGACACAGTTTAAAAAAGTTGAGAAGTACATCTACAATAAATTAAAAAACAATGACGATTACTTCGTCGATACATTGGGTGACGTCGATGTCTCAAAAAAATCAGAATATCTGATGATGAAGGATGGCATCAAGGTCGTCTTCCAGTCTTACGAGATTGCGCCTTATTCGACAGGTCAGCCGGAAATCTTTGTTCCGAAAAGTGTTTACAACTAATCAAAACATCCACGCATCAATGGGCGTGGATGTTTTTTAGTCAGTTTAATTTTTTCAAAGGTTTCACCGCCGGTCCTTCCAGGACATTTCCTTCGTAATCAAACCGCGAGCCGTGACACGGACAATCCCACGATCGTTCCCCGTTGTTCCATTTGACGTCACACCCCATATGCGTACAGGTCGTCTTGACGAGATGTAACTCACCGGATTCGTCTCGGTATCCTCCGACCGTCTTCCCGGCATGACGGACAAGTCCCCCTTCATCAATACCGAGTTCGTCCGCCGATTGACTGGCACGGGTCACTTTCCCTTTCAGCAATTCGATTGCAACATCGGCATTATTTTTCGCAAATTGTTTCGCGTCCTGCTTGTTCAGCTTCGACCGGTTCGGGTCAAACAATCCCTTGAAGCGGTTCGGCGTTCCCGTTAATAAATCGGAAAGTAGCAACCCTGCCGCAATCCCGTTTGTCATTCCCCATTTGGCAAATCCGGTCGCGACCAGAATATTCGGATCATCACTCGTCATCTGACCGATGTACGGTACTTTATCGAGCGAAATCAAATCCTGGGCCGACCAAAATTGATCAATTTCAGCTACCCCAAACTCACTCTCGGCGAAATGACCCAACGCTTGATAGTTCGTTTTCGTATCCGTCTGATGTCCCGACAGGTGGTTCTCCCCACCGAACAGCCCAAGCCGTTTCCCGTGCGCCGTGTGCACGTGACGGAGCGACCGGCTCGGTTTGTCCGCGCTCATGAACATACCGTCCGGGAACTCTTCCGGAACAAGTCCCGAGACGATGTAAGAGCGGTGAACTTCGAGTTTCGAGAAGTAGAGTCCCTTGAAGTCGTTAAATGGAAAGTGTGTTGCGACGATGACTTTCTTCGCTTCAATCCGGTGACCGGATTCAAGCAATACCGTCGGTGTCCGTTTCGACTCGACAGACGTCGCCCGCGTCTGTTCATACAGCTTTCCGCCTTGTTCCGTGAAATAACGGGCCAGACCAAGTAAGTATTTCACCGGATGGAACTGAGCTTGATTGCGAATGACGAGGGCCTGTTCGACAGGATACGGTAACTTGCCTCTGACCTCTTCCGTCGCGTCTCCGCCGTTGATTCCAAGCCGGCTGTATGCCTCTGCTTCTTTGATCAGTTGCTTGTGTTTCGGTCCGCTTGACGCGACATACAGATAAGCATCCTGTTCCTCAAGCTCACACTCGATTGCCAGGCGTGTTGTCTGATCACGGAGGAACCGAATCGCCTCTTCATTCGCTTCGTGATAGAGCCGTGCTTTCTCTTCGCCAAACGTCTGGATCAGTTCGTCATAAATCAAGCCGTGCTGAGACGAGACCTTCGCCGTCGTATAACCGGTCGTCCCGCTTGCAATCCGGTCAGCCTCGATCAACGTCACGTCATAGCCCCGTTCAATCAGTTGAACAGCCGTGACGAGTCCGGCGATGCCTGCCCCGATGACAACGACGTCACTTGTTAGATTTGTTTCCAGTTTCGGATAATTCGATGGTTCAATCGAAGTGCGCCAGTACGATGTTGGAAATCCATCCAGATTCTTCATTATTTTCCGCCTCCGTAAATGTCAGTTTTTATTCCCTTAGCTAACAGTTACAGTTACCCTTGTTCTTTTAAAAACATACATGAATAGTACATTTTAATTGGGTTCAGATAGTTATTCAATCAAGTGAAAACACACTCTTCACTTGGTCCATGAGACGCGTGATTTCCGATTTATTCCGATTAAGTACATCTTGTTGCTCGTCGTACGGTTCGAGTAGTTCCAAACGATTGTTGACGTCAAGAAGATATCCATTCAATCCTTCTTGAATCCAGACTTCGTACGTGTCGTCTTGAAACAAGTGTGGGTATACACCGACTGCCAATCCGGCTTGTTTGTCAGCGATCATCAGTCTACCTGTATAAGACAGGTAGTCAGGTGTCTCCACCGTATAGGAGAAACCGTCTTGCATCATACTGTGTACGCCATCAAAATCCGGTACAGCCGAAACGAATGGTTTGTACTCAACCGCCGTAACCCCGTACCAGACAAGATTTAGCAACAGGAAACCACCAATTAGGATGAGTGTTATGCGCGGGCGTTTTTTCTTTAAATTCATCCCATTTCAACCAACCTTTTCTTTTTAATAGTATTATTGTTCGTGTTGAAGATTAACGTTACCGGTTTAATTACCGTATCACCTTCAGCCAATCCGCTTCTACTTCTCTATTGCACATCAAGGAAAGCAGTATCTGAAAAATCTCGTCTTTTCTTTTAACCTTGGTTTTTCAGACTGTAGAATAATTGTGTAGTAACGACTTGCAAAAAAAGGATTTTCTTTTTCGAACACCCCTTAGGATAAGTAGAGTTATCCTGAAGCAAGTGGCGGAAACAGGCGGTTTTTCAAGAAGTTTTTCGTGTTCAGTCGTAGAAATGACGACAGTAGGAAATCGGAAAGTTTAGAAAACCGTTGGCATAATTCAAAAAAGACGATTTGAAAAGAGAGGATAACTCTACTTATACTGAAACTACCGCGGAATACATAGATATGCATATCTCAGATTGGATCATCTCGTCATGAATGAAGCCTTAAAACAATGGATTCCCCTCGTCAACTCTCTTCTCTCCCGCCTTTCGATTCATCCGAATGAACAGGATGAATGCCGTCAAGCCGCACTTCTCCGACTCTGGAAATCTATCGAAGAAGGTAAGGTCATGACCGTCACCTTCGCCCGGATTCGCGCGAAGGGTGCGATGCTCGATTACTTGGCGACCCGCAACCGGACACTCGCCGGTGAAGTCGCTGTAGAGATGTTACCGGAACTCCCCCGTCAGCAGCAAGTCTCGTTCACTTATCTACTCGATCAACTGAAACAGGAACTGTCCCGCAAGGAATTTACGATTCTTCAAGCCCTCCTTCATGGTAACGAGGAAACCCTCGGCTACTCTCCGGCCCGCCTCCGGTCGCTCAAGTCGGAACTCAAACAGAAAGTCCAGGACATCCTCCTATGATGACGTTTTACTTGGACCGGTTACTGGCCATCATCGAACAGTCACCGAGCTACAGTCCTCTGACGAAAAAAGCCTATCGTGCTGACGTCCGTCATTTCTGTACCCACGCCCACACCATCGACATCCCTTCCATGCATCGTTACATCACGTTGTTAAAACAAACCTACGCCCCGACAACTGTCTCCCGGCGGATTAATGCACTCGCGACACTATTTGACGCCTTAGTCGCTGAAAAATCCATTCCCTCGAACCCCTTATCCCGAATTAAGAAACCGACGCGTCCGCTACCGAAACATCGCACTGCCTTTAGTTACACCGAAGCGAGAGGTGTCATTGAGATTTTGCAAGACGAGACGATGTATACGTTCTATTTCCTGCTCTTACATACAGGTCTTCGGTTCAACGAAGCCCGACAATTACGTCGGACCGATCTCGACCTAACCGAACGGCAACTGTTTGTCCGTCATGGCAAGGGACAGAAAACACGCTACGTCCCGCTCCACGACGAACTGGTTACTGTCCTGATGCGCTATCTCGATGTTCAACCCAATGACGGTCCCTTATTTCAAAACACTGCTGGTGGTTTGCTGGATCCGAATCAGACGCGAAAACAACTCCGGCTTGCCAGCGAGCAAGTCTTAAAACGGACACTCCGACCACACGATTTACGGGTCACGTTCGCGACGACAATTTACCGGGAACATCGAGCTGATTTACTGACTGTCATGCGCCTGCTCGGCCATAGTGACGCGAAGACGACGCAACAGTATATCTTACCGTCGTCTGAAGTTGCCCGGTCCTCGATCAACCGCCTTACGCCGACAATGCATCGATGACTTGCTGGAGCTTCGTTTCCTGACTGATGATGTAGCCTTCTGTCGTTCGGGAGCTGCCGTGACCAAGTAACTGCTGAATCTCAAGCAATTTACGGTTGCCTGTCTGATAGAGATACGTCGCAAACGACACACGTAAGTCGTGCGGATGTAACGGTCGTCCACGCTTAGCAAGCGACTGCTTACGTAATGCATCACGAGCCGACTGCTCATTGATGGCTTTGCCTCGGACAGACTGAAAGACGAGCCCTGTCGTCCGTCCTTCTAAAAACGTTCGAAGCTTACTCACAAGTCCTTCTCCAAGCGGAACCGTCCGCAATCGTCGGCCTTTCCCATGTCGTACAAGTAACGTCGACTTCGCAAACTGAATATCCTCGATCGACAACAAACGGGCCTCCATAAAGCGGAGGCCCGTTTGACTGATGAGTTCAAAGAAGAGACGATAGGTCGGATCCGTAATGTGACGAATCATTTGAATCGTTTCTTCGAGTGGATGATGCTCACGTTGTTGGATATGCTGGTGAACAATCGGACGGACTTGTTTCATCGGATTAACTTTGAGACGTTTCGCTCGGATGAGTTCATTTCCCAGTGCCATCAAGGCATGATATCGCCGCATCGCGGTCGTTGGTTTGTATCGTTTAATCAACTCATTAAAGTAACGTTGCAAGGATTTCATTGACCATTCAATTTGATGATTTTTCATTTGTCGTAAATCACTGCGATATGCTTTGATTGTCGATTTACTATAAAAAAGATGCGTTTTCAAATAGTGGTCTAGATATTCAAAATGTGTCATGAGAAGAACCTCCTTTTAGAAAGTATTTCCCCCTCAATTCCCCATTCACTTTTTATTCAATCCCATTCATATAATAACTCTACCCGTGAACTTTTTAAAATGTAGAAAAATCGGAAAGTTTGTACTATTTGATTGTTTCTTTCTTAATATTGTCACTCAGCCTAACTTCGTATATAAAGATAAAACTGGAAGAGACTAAAGGTCAGCGACACTTTAAAGCTTTACTTCATCTAAGGTTTTGAAAGGCAGTGATGACGATATGTGATTGATGAATGCTGGTATAGTATCCTTCATATTCCAGCAATCCGTTTGAGAGCTCTTTCATAGCGTGAAGCCGGATTGAAACATCCTGAAATCTATCTGTTAACTCTACAGTTAATCTATACTCCACTTCCTCTTTAACAGGAAAACGAATGTTAGAATAAAAAGTTAAGTTTTTCAAATTAGTTCTGCAAATCATGATGACAGAGGAGCCAATTTTCACAGGCACGTCGTCAATACGATCAATTGTTAATTTTGCCTGCAACGATAACGTAGCAATCTCTTTATTAGTAATCTCTTCTTTCGGTAGTAACAGTTGACGTGATAATACTTCAGCAAAATCCGCTTCTAGTAAAGGTTGACTGAATAAATAGCCTTGAATAGTAGGACAATCTAATCCGCGAAGAACTTGTAATTGCGCAGCAGTTTCTACGCCTTCCGCTACAATATTCAATCTAAACTCTTGACCAATAAAAATTGCGGACCTTACGATGGAACGGGCACGAATTTCTGAATCAATATCCTTTATAAACTTACGATCTATTTTAATCGTATCAATCGGATAGTCCTGTAGATAAGAAATAGAGGAATATCCTTTTCCAAAATCATCTAAAGAGATACTTATCCCTTTATCATGCAATTGACGCAGTGTTTCTGAGATTTTTACATTTTCATATAAAATATCTGTTTCTGAAATCTCAATTTCAAACAAGGAAGAAGGTAACTTATGTTTTCTTAAGTTTTTAAAGACAACCTCTGCAAAATCACCATGTAATAATCTTTTGGGAGAAACATTTATTGAGATAGGTACTAGTAAAAGATTTTGCTTTTTCCATTCCGATAGTTGTCTACATGTTTCTTCTACGACCCAATCCGCAATTTTCAGATGGACAGAACTTTCCTCTGCAAGTGGAATAAAATCATTCGGAGGAATACGACCCCACTTCGGATGATCCCAGCGAATTAATGCTTCTGCACCTTCCACTTTACCAGTCCATGCATTTACTTTTGGTTGGTATTCCAAAAACAATTCTTCTCGCAAAACCGCATAGCGTAAGTCTGAATAGATTTTATAACGCTTAAATGCCTCAATGTCTAAATAGGCATCATAAATATGGACTTTAGTAGTACTTTTTTTAGATCGATCCAAAGCAATATTAGCATGGCGGATTAAAGTTTCGGCTTTTTCGTCTTCACCAGGACTACTGTTACTTACTCCTAATGAAACTTTGGCATACCATTCGTACGACTCTAAACTAAATTTATGATTATTAAACGATAAAAGCGTTTCGATCCATTCCTCTTTATTGAACCCTATTAACTCGGGAAGTAAAATTACATAATCATCACCTATCAACTGTCCGATGAACGCCTCTTTAGGTGTGTTGTTTTTTAAGAGCTGTGCCGTCGCGTGAAGCCATACATCCCCATACGTGTATCCCAAAGTACGGTTTATTTCGCTGATTTGATTAAAACTAATTGCTATTACAGTCATGCTTTTATCTTCATTAAGCCATTGCTCTGCTGTATTCATAAAATAAAAACGATTCGGCAGCTTTGTAACATGATCATGAGTGGCTAAACGCCATACTTCTTCTTCATTTCGTTTTAACAATTCTGCATAATTCTTTTTAAAGATTTGTTCTTCCGTAACATCACGCACGATGCCGTATACTCCGCTAATTATGCCTTCTTGATAGTACGGAATATTTGTGATTTCCGTTGTAAGCGATTGACCATTCTGCTGGCGAATTACAATTGAATAATGAACCGTCTTGCCTTTAAGAGTACTTTGAAAAGACTCTTTTACCTCTTCCCGATAATTCGGTGGGACGACTTCTTCTAAAAAGCTTTTGAGTTCTTCCCTTTTGTATCCTAAGAGAACAAGTAATTTACTATTGCATGTTAATATTTCACCTTTTGTATTTAATATAAAAATGGCATCAGGATGCCCTTCTAAGAAATTCATATCTTCATTCAGAGAGCCTGATAAAACAACGTGTGCACGTGATTTTAAAATCTCACTTGATTTTTTAAAAACATTGAGCATATATTTTTACAGTCCTCTCATCAAGTCATTAATGATTTTGCCTAATCTTGTACTATATTATCGGACAACTTCATCAATTAGTTTAAACTGTAAATAGCATTTGTTTCTATTACACTAGTGAGTCTGACACGCATCATTTTAAAAAAAGTAATAAAAATAACTCTTACTTTAATCAAGTAAAGACTGTATCACTCATATAGATTAAAAACTGCTTAACTATGCGCTTCTCATACTCCAAAGGCTGAACTCCTTAATCAAACAAAAAGTTCAGCTTTTGTCGGTCTCTTCAAATTTCACTTCATCCAAACCCGTTTTTGTTTTATCGTCTGTTCGAATATATGATCACTACTTCAACACTTTCCTATCGCTCAGCTCACAGGAAAATACCAAATTAGCCATCCTCTAAAAATCCCCTGAAGACTACCTGACCCACACTTAAAAACGATACATGTTTATGTCATCGTTTTCTCAATTAATACGTAATGTCAAACACTTCTTCCATAATATATCTAATTCTACTATGAGAATAATCTTTACTTTTTGTAGGACGTTCCATTCAGATATTTATAAAACAAGTTAATAACCTACTAGTATTAGAGAAATCCTCGGTAGAAAAGTCATGATTATTCGTTGAATAAGATGCTCCAAAAGGACTTGTTCCTAATATTGGAATTTTTGTTACAATCAAGTGGAAGGAAGTTTTAATTTTCTCTTCAAAAAACTAATGCCATGTTTCATGAGGATGAATAACTTTCTATCTTAAAAGAGAAAGGAGGAATTCGGATGTCTGCAATGTTCGTGTCGTATCAGTTATCATTGGAAGAAAAATTCTTTAACATGATCGAAAACAAGTGGTTCTGGATGGTTTTTGCGTTAGTCCTTTTAGTTGGAATTTTTGCATATGCCTTTTATTGCACAAGCCGCGGCTACAGCTTTAACGGAAACGTAAAGCTGAATTGGCCAAAGATTTGGCAAATGGGTATTGGCTGTAAAGCCTCGTAACGTACTTAATAAGCGGGGGCTCTTCGGGCTCCCGTTTTTCTTAGGAGGCGAGAAAATGATTGAAATCAAACAGTTAACGAAGTCGTTCAAAAAAAATTGTATTATTGATCAATTATCAACAACGTTCTCAAAAACCGGTGTTTCTGTGATCGTCGGGACAAATGGTAGTGGGAAAACGACATTACTAAACATGATGACAAACTTACTCGAAGCAGATCGTGGTGACATTTTGATTGATGCGTTATCTCCGGGCAGCAAAGCATATAAGTCTAAGTTCTTCTATCTGCCTTCAGATTTTTATTTGCCTGGATACATGACAGGTAAAGAATATGTACAGTTCGTTTTAAGTCGATACGAGACAAGTGAGTATGAGAAAGCACCCATCTTAATCGAACTACTCGATTTAGCGGATGGACAACATAAAACCATCGAATCGTACTCCTTTGGAATGAAGAAGAAAATTCAAATTGTTGCAGCACTCGCTGCCAATACTGAGTATATAATCGCGGATGAAATTTTCGGCGGACTGGATTTCGATACCTCCCTTCTAGTACAGGAGCTGTTCGCAGCGGTTGGCGAGACGAAGAAAATCATCATCGTATCGCATGAACGGAACACGATTGATCGTTTTCCGAATGACGTCAGACTCATGCGTCATGGTTCCCTTATACACTTTGAGGGGTCTCCCGAAGAGTTGACACAAGTCATAAAACAAGAGGAGGTCTTGCGTGAGAAGTTCGCCATCGTCCAAAAACATTTTATGTCTTCTGAAGTTCTTCTATAACGATACATTTCATGGTTTGTTCAATCGTCCGTTCTTTCGTAGCCGATTGAACCGTTACGGATTATTACTACTGCTGACGGCAGCCTACCTCGGATACTTTTATTTAAATATGGTCCAACTTTCGACGTTGACGACTAACGCAAAAGAAGCTGATCAGGCGACGCTCTTGTTAGCAGGAAAAATGACGTTGAGCAGTTACTTCAATGTCGTTTTCATTTTAGGAACGTTCATGTTCATTCTGTTGAACGCAACAGTCTCGTTGAATCGAAACTCTTTATTTTTCGCCCAAACACTTCCTTTTTCTGAACGGGAAGTTAATGTCAGTCAACGCTTGTTTAAACTGAGTGTCGCACTTGTCTTTTTTGAGTTATTGATGATTATCGTGGCACCTGCACTGAAGTTGATTCCGATGCAATGGGGAACTGCGCTTCTTGTGCTCTTAACGCTACATACTGTATTTATTGCAAGCTTTTGGATTCTTGATTTTTTGTACGCAGCCCTGTTACAAAACATCTCCGGACTGAAGCGCACCCTATTAGGATTCGTGCTCGATTTATGTCTGATCGGCCTGGTGACCTTTCATTTAATCAAGACACGATTTCAAATCGATGTTTGGGTCAGCACGCTGCCGTACTCTATTCTTACACTAACCCTATTCGTACTGGCAGGAAGCATCTTGATTGGAGGAGCTGCGTATCTCCTGCAAACCCTATTCTTCTCCCGCAACCATCTTTATGTGCGTCAGAGTTACTTTAAATTGGGCTTGCCCGCTTTTAATATTGGACTGGCAACAACGATGCCGGCCATTATTCGAAGTAAGAACTTCCTTTATTTCTGGGCATTACTAGCTGTCATGTCAGCCGGGGCGCTCTATCAAGTGGGTCTGGGGGGGACGATGCAACTGTGGTTATTCCTTTTACCGATTTTAGGAATCGTAACGATCACTTATGCAGATGCGACGTTGGCGGTACGCAAACTGTATGGATTATACCGCATCCATCCGTTGATGGAGCTTGGCTCCCTACTCGGAGTGTCAATCATTCTAATGGCCCCTGCCTTATATGTCGGGATTGTCGAGACAAGTAGTTTGAACCCCTATCTATACGGGATCAATATCTTTTTTGCGGCAACAATCGCAGGGTTTTTGTTTCCGAAATCACAAAGTAATATCAACGAGACGATTGCTTCCGTCTTGACGATTATCTTAATTATTCTCCTGTCAGTACTTGTCAGCATAGACGGTGCGCTATACCCTGCATTATTGTTCTTGCTCGGTGTATTGTATCTCATACTAAAGAAAGAATACGAGGTGGCAAAATGAAAATCACAAAATTGATTGGTGTAGGAACTGTAATCTGGGCGGTCATCTTTTTGATTGATTACATTTATGAGCTTTTCCAAATCAATGAAACCAGTGTTGTGACAACGATGACCGGTCTGAAAATTTCTACTGTGATGACGAAAGAAGAACTGAATACGCATTTCTCACTCACATTACAGGCGCTCCTCATGTATCTCGCCTTTATCGTACTGTTCACTTTATTTGGATTATTCATGCAGACACGACGGACTTCTGCTCGACATGACAGCTGAGACACTACTGCTCCTGATCAGTTATGTCCTGTTGATTGGTTTAGTCGTGGCTATTCATGAATGTATCCATTGGTGTTTCGCGCTTCTCTTCCGACGTCAGCCACGCGTGACATTCGACCGTTTTCTGACTCCGACGGTCCGTTATCATAATACTCATGTAGACTGGCAAAATCTGATCATTTCAGGTTCAGCACCATTACTTCTTTTCTCTTTTGGTATATGGGTCGAAGGGGACGGCGGAGCATGGGTAGTGGTGAAAATACTTTGTTTAGTAAATGTATTTAACTTTTTCCCGGTCACGACAGACGGACAGATGATATTTTTATCACTCATTAAAATGATTCAAAAACAGAAGCGGAATAAAACAAAAAAGTTGAACCGAAATTCGGCTTCAGACTAAAAATAAAGTAGTTGTTTTTCTCATAGTTGAGAAGAACAACTACTTTTTCCGTTAGACTCGAAGCATTTCCAAAAACAATTCTGTTCTTCATTTCGTTATAAAATTCCACGATTTTATTTTTCTTTAAGAACTGACTTTAATCAAACAGAAGATTTATGTTGTTCATTCATTGGATCCATAAAAAATATATCCAATCGAAAGCAAAAAATTCAACTCAAGAAATTTATGCTTCACGCTGGTATTATTTGATTTGGTGATATAAAAAAACCCTCATTCGTCTCCGAAATAAGGGTTTATCTATTATTTAGAACAATCTACAAAGAATCTCTTTTAGTCACGACTATACAAATCACGCGTATATACTTTATCTTCTACATCACTTAACTCAGGATGCATCCGATTTGAAAGAATGACATCTGATTCTTGTTTAAACGCTTCAAGATCATGGATGACACGAGAATTGTAGAATGTATCTTCCTTCAACACAGGTTCGAAGACCGTCACTTCGATTCCTTTTGCCTTGATCCGTTTCATGATGCCTTGAATCGACGACGCGCGGAAGTTGTCTGAATCTGTTTTCATCGTCAAACGATATACCCCAACGACTTTCGGATTTTGTTTGATGATGGTATCCGCAATGTAGTCTTTCCGTGTACGGTTCGCTTCAACGATGGCCCCGATAATGTTATTCGGAACTTCATCGTAGTTCGCCAGGAGTTGCTTCGTATCTTTCGGTAAGCAGTAACCACCATATCCAAAAGAAGGATTGTTGTAATGATTGCCGATCCGGCTATCGAGCCCGACACCTTCAATGATTTGTTTTGTATCAAGATTACGGACTTCCGCATACGTATCGAGTTCGTTAAAGAACGCGACACGCATCGCTAAATACGTATTCGAGAACAACTTGATGGCTTCAGCTTCTGTTGAATCTGTTAAAAGAATCGGCACATCTTTTTTAATGGCTCCTTGAAGTAACAGATTAGCAAACTGTTGTGCCCGTTCTGATTGTTCACCGACGACGATACGTGATGGATAAAGATTGTCATGCAGTGCCTGTCCTTCACGCAAGAACTCGGGTGAGAAGATAATGTTTGGTGTATCGAACTTCTGCTTTAGCTCTTGTGTGTAGCCAACCGGTACCGTCGATTTGATGACCATCGTCGCATCCGGATTAATTGCAAGTACTGTCGCGATGACGCTCTCAACCGTCCGCGTGTTGAAATAGTTCCGTGTTGGATCATAATCCGTCGGAGTCGCAATAATGACGAATTCCGCATCTTTGTACGCTTCAAAATTATCAGTTGTCGCATGCAGATTCAATTCTTTGTTTTGTAAGAAGTTCTCGATTTCCGCATCAACGATCGGTGACTTCCGATCATTGACAAGCTCGACACGTTCTTTAATGATATCAATCGATGTGACTTCATTATGCTGGGCGAGTAAAACAGCCATCGAAAGACCGACATATCCCGTTCCTGCTACTGTAATCCTCATTTATAAAATCAAATCCTTTTCAATGTATTTTTCACACAAACCATTTTTTTTCGTTCAATCAGATAATAAATCAAAAAAATAAATGACATTATACTAATAGCTAACAAAGCATTAAACAAATAATTAACAAGAATAAATATTAATGAAAGGATCATTTCATTAATCGGATACGATAAATCCAATATTCTTACTTTATTAATTCTATAAGTCATTAAAATACTATAAAAAATGTTCATAACTAAAAAAATACTGACAATCATTTTGATATCAAGAGAGAAGTAAAGATTTGTAAAAAGAAAAATAAACACTATAGTTATAAAAGTGAAAATATTATTATAGAAGAGGTTCTTTTCTAAGCTTATTATCTTATAACTATTTATTATTAAAATGTTATTCCTTAATTGAAAAATTATAACGGGGAACACCATGAACATATATTCGAAAATTCCATTATATCTAGGCATAAATTCACTTATTAATATATAAATAATGTAATAAGAGAACAATATGAGAGGTGTTAACAGCGATAGGATATTTGAGATATTTTTTAAAACGAAATTAATTTGACTTTTATCTATTTTTTTTAAATATGAATAAACATATGCTGAAGATGAAGAAAGAATTTGTACAACCATTGATAGAATAGACATACTTAAAGAAAATATCGAAAATAGTTCTATCGGAAAAGTTCTTTCTACAATAATTCTAGGGTAAGAAAAGAGCAATATAGAAATCAGTAAACTTACAGTTAATAAACTACCTCTTTTAATATTTCTTAAAATTAATTTTTTGATTCTAAAAATTCTATATCTTTCTCCAAACAATATTTCTTTACTGTAGTTCAACTGTATTATCAACAAAATAAGCCTAGAAGCAACATTCGCAAATATAACTATTTTATAATTATTAAAATCTTGAATAAATAAAATTGGCATTATTAAAAACACAAAAAATATTTTGTCCAAAGTCAGAGAAACTGAGTACATCTTAAATTCTGAGGTTACTTGATAATAATGAATAAAAAAACCATTTAAATTAAATAAAATAAGATTAATAGATAAATAATATAAAATAGTTTCTTTTTGTGGATTTATCGGTAGAAAATATATGATCGTTATAAACATAAAACATATAGAAAATAACAATATATTTAAAAATCTAAAGTATGTTCGAAATAATTTTTTATTAGTATTATTTTTATTTAAACCAGAATATTTTAAATGAATACCATCTAAGAAGCCGAATGTAAAAAGCCCTAAAAAACCTGAGTAAAGAAAGAATATTTGCCAATATCCAAATTCTGTAACACCTAATTTAATAGGTATTAATATTGCAATTACTAAACTACATATTATGGAAATAACACTCGATGATAAGATTCTTAAAAAATTTTTCATATTTCCACTTTTTTCAAAACAAAATATTTTTTTATTATAAATAGACTTATCCAAAAGAAAAATGGAATGAAAAAGTAAGGGCTTTGTCCTATTTGGTTATTTGCTGGAATATAAAAAATTAATATAAACCAAAATGGTAAACTAATGATTGAGATTAAGTCTTTTTTTATAATGCATTCTGTCCAATTAATTGCAAATAAAAATCCAATTATAAACATTACTATTGGAACACCTATAAGAGAAACATCATTCCCAATCCACAAGTAAAAAGTGTGCCAGTTAACATTCGGATCCCAACCATAATTCAACAGCTGCATCTGATAAGTACTATCCAAAAACGTACTTCCAATTATACTTTTCATATTTTCTTGAATAAAAACAGAATTTCCAAATCCTAAAGTATTTGGGAATTTTAAATTTGTACTTATAGAAAATGCATAATATCCTTGTGTTAAGTACGAGGAAAGCGCTAATAATAGTGGATGCATACTATCAGGTATAATGTAAAATAGTATGCTACTGAAATTGATTTCAGTATTATATTGCAATGCTTTAAAATTCCCACTTATACGACCAGAAATATTTTTAGCAAAAAAAGAAATAACAAAGTAAAGTGTGAGAATAAATAGTACTTTTATTCCATTTAGCTTTAGCTTTAGCTTATTCTGTGTCTTTTCTTTTTTGTTATAGTTGGCCCTTAATAAGAGTAAAATTGAAGATAGTATTATCAAAATATCAAATATCCCTTTATTAGTAGCTATAGATATCCATTTCAAACATTCTGATACAATTGCTATAATAAATATCATTTTAGAAATTTTATTCATAGATTTCCAAAAATAAAATGCTAACGGCAGAACAGCCCAAGTGAATGGACTTAAGATTACACTAGTAAATGTAAATATTGAGCCCCCAATCGCATTAGATTTATCTACAGTTAACTTTTTATAATATTGATCTCCAGGATCACTTATTCCTAGTGATACTTGTTCTAAAATCTCACTAAAAGAAAAACCAATTAGCCCCAAATTTCTAATAATAGTTACAGTATTAAAAATAATCATAAAAATACTGAATATAATTATTAGTTTATAAGGAATTTTAAAGTCTCTTTTATTAAGAAAAATCTCTTTAGTTTTAAGATTTTTCTTAACACCCCATATAAAACCTAACAGTAAAAATACTAAATATAGATATAAATAAGAATAAGTTGCAAACTTGTTTTGCGTATGCCAATCCCATGGTCCAAATTCATATAAAAACATTGTAAAATTTAAATAGATAAAAGAGACAACAATTGGTAGATAGAGTACTCCTTTATTAGATATTTCTTTCATTAACATACCTCGCTAGACACTTTTTTTAAGAACTTAATAATTTTTGAAGTTTGTGATTTTGTGTCTTTATTTTTCTTTACCCACTCTGAAGATTTCTGTCCATGATAATTTAAATTTTCTGCCTTCAAACTTAATACTCTCAATATAGCTTCTGCAATGCCTTTCTCACTCTCGTCCTCAATCCAAAATACGTAAGGATCATACTCAATAGGTATACCAGTTAATTTTGTTGTGAGTAAAGGTGTTCCCGAGAGCATATACTCTAACGTTTTAGAAGGAAATGAATATTTCGTATATTCCTCATTAGAGGGTCGTGGATTTATTAGCAAATCTGCCATTAATTCATTTTTTAATACTTCTTCTCTAAATTTTGACCCCTTAAAAATAATTCTATTATTGGTAGTTGCAATTTCTTTTATATAATTGACAGAATCTCCACTACCGAAAATCCAAAGATATATATCTTCATCTTCTATATATTTATTAAAACCGTTTACTAAATTTAATATTCCAACCTTTTCGTTTAAGGCACCAGCATACATTATGATTTTTTCATTTTTTTCTCCTTGTTCTAAAGATTGAGAACTTATTGAATCAAAAACATTTTTATCAACGATACCTTCCATTATGATATTTGGCTTATTAAATTTATTTACTTTTTTATTCATTAAGTCTGTCAACAATATAAAACCGTCCATATAATGAATAACGGGGAATTTAACAAAATTAATAAATTTAAAAATAAAATTTTTAAATTTATTTTTATAATACATACTAGAATCTTCAGGTAAATCAGGTACAATTTGAATCACTTTTAATTTCGTCATTTTCTTAACAAAAAAAGCAGCTAGCATAGTAGGATAAAATGGCCAGTGTAGTACTAAAATAGGACTTATTTCTTTTTTTAAGGACTTTTTACTAAAAAGTAATATATAAAAGATGCAATATAAAAATATCCATATAGATTTGAAAATCGGCAAATTAAGAATCGGCATAAATTTTATGAAATTTTCTCCACCTATATTCGACTTACTCCCTTTATAGTATAAGATATTACTCTTAGGGAATGAAGGTAAAGGAGGTAAGGATAGAAAGGATATATTCTCCATACTATCGTTTAATCCTGTTGCAATAGAATAATCAAATGTTTGTTGTGGTGTTCTTAAAGGCATACCGTCCATGTATTTGTCACAAAAAATCTTTATGTCTTTTGGGCTAGTTGCTGAACTAATATACAAAACACTGATTTTATTTACCATGAAAGCACCTTCTTTATGTATGGTACTTTTAGATAATATGTGGTGAGATAATATAATTTTCTTTTAGGAGAAAGTAGATCTTTATTTTTTTTATAAAATTGTATTTTACCATTTATCTGTTTTTCTACATTCTTTGTTATTCTATCATTATGATCTATTAAAACGTTTACTGGGTTAACAGATGTTAAGCAACTGATATTCCTACCCATAGATGCACGTAAAATTAAATCTGTATCTTGTCCTGATAAAAGATTTCCATCCCATAAATTTTGAGAAATTACTTCATTTTTAAATAGCATACAAGAAGTATTTACTTGATGCCCATTTTTTCTATAATAATTAAAGTTATTTTTATATGGCAATGGAACAATAGTTCTTTTTATAGTGTTGTTTGTAATTAGGTTCATTGGAAGTAAATAAATATCTGATTCCATACTGTTGATACAATGCTTCAATTCTAAAATTGTTTTTTCTGTAACATTATCATCATCATCAAAAAACCAATAGTATTTCCCATTAGCCTTTGAAGCCCCGTAATTTCTTGCATTTGAAGCCCCGGCTTTATATTCGTTAATAAAATAATTTGCCGATAACTCTTGGCAAATTATTTTATTTTTTAATTGTTCACTCATGTTTGATTTATCATCAACTACAATTACTTCTATATCTTCATGTTCAACAAAACTAGATAATGCTACTGACAAAAAACTACTTCGGTTTTTTGTTGGTATTATGACAGAAATTAAATAATTCATTTCAATTAACCTTTCTTCCAAATCTCTCTGTTAACTATAGAAGTATAGCTTTGTATTATTTTAACAACTTTTATAGATACATTTTCATCTTCATAGTCTACAGGTAATGGTGTTATTTTTTTATATTCATTAGCAGAAAGACGAGAAATAAGAATACTATTCTCAATAGTATTTTTTTCTAATCCACTTATAACAATTGAACCTTTGTCTAACACTTCTGGTCTTTCAGTAGAAGTTCTGATTAATACTCCTGAAAATTTTAAAATTGCCGACTCTTCTGACAAAGTTCCACTATCCGAAAGTACACAATAAGAATTTTTTTGTAATGCATTATAATCGTTGAATCCAAATGGTTTTAATTTCATTACATTTTTATTCAATTTCACATTTTTTTCTTCAATCTTATTCCATGTTCTTGGATGAGCAGAAAATACTATTTTTTTATTCAGTTTATCTGCAATATAGTTAACTGATTCAATCAATTCATTAAAGTTTTTTTCTATATCTATGTTTTCTTCTCTATGCGCAGATAAAACAATATAACTGTCTTTTTCTAATCCTAACTCATTTAAAATATTACTATTTTCAATTTGAGATTTTTGCATTTTCAAGACTTCAGACATTGGTGAACCAGTAACCATAATGTGATCTTTACGAATACCTTCACTAATTAAATTTCTTCTACTATGTTCTGTATAAGTTAAATTGATATCTGATGTATGATCTACAATTTTTCTATTAATCTCTTCTGGAACGTTTTGATCATAACAGCGATTTCCAGCTTCCATATGAAATACAGGAATCTTTAAACGTTTTGCTGAAATAGCTGATAAACAACTGTTTGTATCTCCTAAAATGAGAAGGGCATCTGGCTTCTCCTTACGTAAAATTTCATATGATTTTTCAATGATGTTTCCCATCGTTTCCCCTAGATGACTACCCACAACATTTAAAAAATGATCTGGTTGTCTCAACTCTAAATCTTCAAAAAAAACTTGATTTAAAGTATAGTCCCAATTTTGGCCTGTATGTACTAAAACTTGATCAAAGAATTCATCACATCTTTTAATTGTTGCTGATAATCGAATAATTTCTGGACGTGTTCCAACAATCGTCATGACTTTTAATTTTTTCATTTTATGACCTCACTCATATAAGTATCTGGTTTTTTTGTATCAAACTGTTCATTCACCCAAAACAAAGTAATCATTTCATCTGTTCCAATATTTTCAATCGAGTGTGTATAACCAGGTGGTATATCCACAACTCGCGCTTCGTTTCCTTCAATTTTATATTCAATTACTTCAGATTTCTCAATATGTCTGAATCGAATCATTGCTTCACCACTGATAACGATAAACTTCTCTACTTTCGTATGATGATAATGATTTCCTCGTGTAATACCCGGTTTTGTCTTTGAGACAAACATTTGTCCCATATAATCCGATTTAATCAATTCACTTAACCAACCTCGATTATCCTCATGTTTTGTTAAACCATATGAGAATTCATCCTCGTCTAAGTAAGATAAATAAGTCGTATATAGTTTTTTGACGAATAAATCTTGATAGTTAGGCAACAGTAAAGATTCACGCATGTTTTTAAAACTTTGAATCAACGTTACTATTTCTTCGAGCGTTTTTTTATAAGTAACTGGTACTGCAACATACGTGTTATTTACACCGTTGTTATCAGATAATAAGTTAGCAACTATGCTATCAACTACATCATCAATATAAGCTAAGTTCAGCTCAATGGAAGGATCAGTAACAGTAATTTCTAAATTATTCGCAACATTGTAACAAAATGTAGCAATTGCTGAGTTGTAGTTAGGCCGGCTCCATTTACCGAATAAATTAGGTAAACGATAAATCGTAATACGTGATCCCGTCTGATCATGATATTTAAGTACTTCTTGCTCCGCTCCCAATTTACTTTCTCCGTAGGGATTGTTTAGCTCAGCTTGAGTAGAGGATGATAGTAAAATATGCGGATGTTTATTCGAACGACTAGCAAAATCTACAAGTTTAGCCGTTAAATCTTGATTCCCGCTCTTAAATTCATTTTCTGTTTTTGGCCGGTTCACTCCAGCTAGGTGAACAATTTTATCTGCTTGTTTTACTAGTGATTCTAATTCAGCTTCCGAATTATCTTTTGAGTATTCTAATACTTCAAATCTTGAATTTTCATTTAAGTGTGAGATCAAGTTTCTCCCAACAAAACCTTTTGATCCTGTTACTAAAATTTTCATTATATATCCTCCTTACATCAATTCAATGATGCTATCTGATTCGACTTTTTCGCCTTTCCATTGTGCTAGCTCATACTGAATATAAGGAAGATTTAAAAGCATTTCTTTTACTTGCTCCACGTTTACTCGATTTGTATTGTCAGAGTTATACTCCAAATGGTCGCGAACTAACTCGTTACCTTCTGTAAAGAATTTTTCATAGTTCAAATCACGTGTGTCGGCCGGTATACGATAGTACTCACCGTGATCTTCTGCTTTAACAAATTCTTCTTTAGTAAGTAGCGTCTCATACGACTTTTCACCATGACGTGGTCCGATGATTTTAAAGTCACTTTTCGCATTGAATAGTTCCTTTAACGCAGTAGCCAGTTCAAAAATTGTACATGCAGGGGCTTTTTGTACAAAAATATCTCCCTGTTTAGCATTGTTAAAGGCATACAATACTAAATCAACTGATTCTTCCAATGACATCATATAGCGTGTCATACTCGGATCCGTGATTGTTAAATCTTTTCCTTCTTTCATCAAATTGACGAACAAAGGAATAACCGATCCCCGTGAAGCCATAACGTTACCATAACGTGTTGAACAGAATACTGTCTCGTCTTCAGAAACATTGCGTGAAGCTGCAATCATACACTTCTCAGCCATTGCTTTTGAAATTCCCATAGCATTAACTGGATAGACTGCTTTATCTGTACTTAACAAAACGACACGTTCCACATTATGATACTTTGCAGCACGAAATACATTATCTGAACCTTGGACATTTGTCTTGATTGCTTCCATTGGATAAAACTCACATGAAGGGACTTGCTTTAATGCAGCAGCATGAAAAACATAGTTCACATCCTTCATTGCGTCAGCGATACTGTTGTAGTCCCTAACATCACCAATATAATATTTAACTTTATCGTTTTGAATTAAGTTACGCATATCGTCTTGTTTTTTCTCGTCACGGCTAAAGATACGTATTTCTTTGATATCTGTATCAATAAATCGTTTTAATACTTGATGACCAAATGATCCTGTACCGCCTGTAATTAATAATATTTTATCTTTGAACATTTTTATGTACTCCAATCTATAAAAACTTATTTTTTTTCGAAATAGCCATCCATTTCATTCATCAATTTTTTCTTATTGAATTTTTTTTCACAATATTTTTTAGAATTCATACCCATTTCATTTAATTCTTCAGACGATAAATTAACGAATTGAATTAAATTAGTAATCATTGACTTAACATCATTTGGTGAACTTGATAAGCCAGATAGTGATTCTTTAATAATGGAATCACACTCTCCTTCAACCGAAGCCAAGACCGGCATACCACATGCCATATATGATTGTAATTTCGCAGGAATTGTCATTGAAAATAATTTACTATTTGCTAGAGTAAGAACTGCAACATCATGCTCTGCTAGGATTTCCGGAATTGCTTCTGCAGGTTGTTTATCTACGAAAGTAAACATGTCATCTACATCGTTCATCTTAACTAAGGCTATGAGCTCAGATTTATAGCGTCCATCACCAACTAAAGTGAATTTTATTTGTTTCTTTAGATTAAGTTTTTTCACTTCAGCAGCTACTTTCGGCAAAATATCCAAACCTTGTGCATTACCAATATTACCTGTGAATACAAACGAACGAATATTTTTTTCTTCATGAACCTCTTTATCCTCTATTACTCTATAAAACTCTTCGGCATATTGAGGCCAAAATTTTAATTTTTCTAATGGAACACCTCTTTTAGAAATTGCTGTTACAAAGCTGTTAGAAGTTGTAAAAATTTTTGTTGTTCTTTTATAAATGTAATCAACCATTTTTCCAATAGCATTCAAAATATTTTTGTTATGAATACCTGTTACAATTTCTACATTTTCTGGCCATAGATCTTGTACGTATAGAAAACACGGTATTTTCTTTTTTTGTGCAAACCATATTCCCGGAAGCGCTTGAGTCATAGGAGAAACTTCAAATATAAATACATGTGTGGGATTTAATTTGGAAAATAAGGACCATATTCCGCCGCTTATTACGAATGAAATATAATTTAAGACTAAATTAACAGCTGAATTTCCTCTTGGAACGATTGGTAAGCGAATAATATTTATTCCTTCATAATTTTCTCTATTCTTTTTACTAAATCCGTATCCATCAAAAAATTTTCCTTGAGGATAGTTTGGAATCCCTGTAACTACAGTTACTTCGTATCCTCGTTCAATCCATTCCTTACACATATCATTTATTCGAAAAGTTTCCGGAAAAAAATACTGACTAATCACTAGTATATGTCGTTTATTCAAGGTATATCCCTCTCCGTTTTTACTATACTTTCATAGAAATCATTCACCCAATAATCATTTAGGTTTTGATGCTCTGATAATTTTTTATCATAGACTAAATTTCCAAATAGCTTATTAAAAATTTCTTGTTTTTTTATTAGTATTTTTATTAAATAATTAAACCCTGGTACAAGAATCAATTTTTTGTCATTTACTTCAGCAATTGTTTTAACTAGTTCAGAAGTAGTCACGTAGGATTTATTTTGAGGGAAAAATGTACCCTTAACATTTTTTAAAATAATAGTTGCAATGAATGAGGATAAATTATCTATATGTAGCATACTTCTTTCGTTATAAAAATCTGGGAATACAGGAGTAAGTTTCGATAACTTAGATAGTTTCGAATAATTTCCTTTCGAGTTTCTTCCATAAATCATTGGTGGTCTAATAACTGCAATGTTAAAGCTATCATCTTCTAGCTCTTTTATTAATTTCTCTGCTTGTAATTTGCTATCTCCATAAAAATTAGATGGTACTGGAATAGTATTCCCATCAATTTTTGTCTTATTTAAACTTCCTTCTCCATATACAATAATGCTACTCATGAAAATAAATTGTTTCACACCATCTTGTCTTGATTTTTTTGCTAAATCAAAAGTTAAATCCCGATTCACTTTGTAATATAAATCTTTCAATTTAGGATTACGTGATGAATGAGCTATTCCCGCTAAATGTAAAACCACATCATAATTTGAAAAATTTTTATTCTTCCATTCATTTGTTTTCACATCTATAAATTCTATACTAATCTCGGTAGAGTTAATTTTGATCCATTTATAAAATTCAGTGCCTATATAACCATTCTTTCCCGTTATCAGGACCTTTTTCATAATTTCGTTACTCCTTTGTACTTGCAACTTCTTTTACAGTAATCTTTCCTGTACCGCCTTCAACTACTCCGTCACTTTTCAAAACACTAAAGATTGTTGCGACGAAACACCGGGTATCCATCAGGATTCCCATTCGTTTTACATACTCTCCATCTAACTTGGCTTTGATTTCAATCGGTAGTTCATCCCGTCCATTAATTTGCGCCCAGCCTGTCAAACCGGGTAATGTGTCATTGGCTTGATACTTATCACGTTCATCGATTAAATCGTATTGATTCCATAAAGCCGGACGTGGTCCGACAAATGCCATCTCACCTTTTAAAATGTTAAAGAGTTGTGGTAATTCATCGAGGCTAGTTTTACGTAAAACCTTACCAACACGCGTAATGTATACATCCGGATCGGCCAACAAATGCGTTGGTGTGTCATTTGGTGTTTCAATATACATCGTTCGGAATTTTAGAATATTAAAATGATTTTTATTCAGTCCTACTCGTTTTTGCTTAAAAAACACGGGACCTCGTGATTCAATTTTAATTGCAGCCATAATTAAGATAAAGACAGGAATCAATACTAAACAGGCAACACAGGCAATCGAAAATCCAAGTGGACGTTTGATTTTTAAGTAATTCAAATTTCATTCCTCCTTTTAGAAATCGCTCGTCAGACTAAATTTTCTTCACGAACCACTACGTCGTTCGCAATATCAAGTAAGACGTTTCTTAATTGCAGTGGTGCATTCTTATGTCGATCCACTATATTTAAAATATTCATGACTGGTTCTTTTTGACGTGTTCGGCCTACAAAAATCTTCGGATAAATTGCTTCCGGATCCACTTCGCCATCTTTCAGTAGTTCTTCATACATTTTCTCACCCGGGCGAATCCCTGAGAACACGATCGGCATCTCGTCTTCCGTAAAACCACTCAGTTCAATCATATTTTTCGCAAGATCAACGATTTTGACCGGCTCTCCCATATCAAGGATAAATACTTCTCCACCATCCGCTAAGATACCGGCTTGAATGACTAACCGACTTGCTTCCGGAATTGTCATGAAGAAACGTGTCATCTCTGGATGAGTGACCGTAACTGGTCCCCCAGCTAAAATTTGTGATTTAAACAGTGGAATGACAGAGCCACGACTACCCAGTACATTTCCGAAACGTACGACCGCAAATTTTGTTTTGCTACGACATCCCAGCTCTTGAATAACCATTTCCGCAATCCGTTTTGTGGATCCCATGACGTTTGTTGGATTTACGGCCTTATCAGTTGAAATCATCACAAATCGTTCTGCTTCGAATAAGTCAGCTACTTCGGCAACATTTTTTGTCCCGTACACGTTGTTTTTAACTGATTCGTACGGGTTCGCTTCCATTAACGGCACGTGTTTGTGGGCTGCTGCGTGGAACACTACCTGTGGTTTATGTGTCGCAAACACTTCTTCCAGTCGTGTGCGATCTTGGACATCCGCAATGATCGGGACTAAGTTAATCGGAAACTGAAGTCCGCGTAGCTCTCGTTCAATCAGATAAATACTGTTTTCACCATGACCTAGCAGTACAAGTGTCGTTGGATTAAATTGAATGATTTGTCGGCAAATTTCTGATCCAATCGATCCGCCTGCTCCGGTCACAAGAACCGTTCGTCCCTCGATTTCAGATTTAATCCCTGAAATATCGAGTTCAACCGGTTCACGACCAAGTAAATCTTCAATCGAAACATCACGAATCGCATTGACAGAAACCTTACCGGTAATCAATTCTTCGATCATCGGCAACGTCTGAACGTTTTTACAAAGCGTTTTCGCTTCCGTGATCAGTTCGACTCGTCGTTGTTGCGTCAATGACGGAATTGCAAGCACAATCGCTTCAATCCGGTGCTTTTCGATGACCGACTTTAAGTTCGCTGTTGTCCCAACCACTTCAATCCCTTGAATCATGAAATGCATATTTTTTGGATCATCATCCAAAAATGCAACAGGCTTTAACTCATGGAACGGAGATACGTATAATTGGCGGACTAAAGACCTTCCAGCTCGACCTGCTCCAATGACAAGAGTTCGTTTACGCGACTTGACCAATTTTCTTGGTAACGCGTATTTTCGCCAATGTTGTCCGATTCCGAGTAACCGTAAAGCGACACGAATCGCTCCGAGCAATAATAATGAAATACAAAAACTAAGAATCGTGATGCGTTCAAGCACTTGTCCGAACACAAATTTTTGATAAACCATCAGCCCAAGCGAACTGGCACCGAGTGACAAGGACAAGGTCAGCGCCTCTTGGATACTGGCATACTTCCAGTTGACACGATACAACTTCATTAAAAAGGCCAATGTGACAAACAACAATGCAAAGACAGCAGCTGATTGAAGTAATAATTTACTATCAATCAAATCAAACAGTTCTTTAGGATATAAGAAGAAGTAGGTGAATCCCATCGCAACCCCTAAGGCTACGGCATCAATGCAGGCTAAGGTCAACGTGCGGTAATAATAGTAGAATTTCAAAGGACACTCTCCTTTCTCGTTTGGTGGTTACAGCATTTTTCAGACTAACGAAGATGCCTTCGCCCGTTCTGCGAGTAAGTCTGCCATCATCTTAGCAACGTCGTCTCCAAGATCATCGCGTTTTAAGGCAAACTCGAGTGTCGTTTGAATAAATCCTAGTTTTTCCCCGACATCATAGCGCTTGCCGTCGAATTCATAGGCAAAAACCCGCTGCATTTCATTCAGTCGTGTAATTGCATCCGTCAATTGAATCTCACCGCCGGATCCGACTTCCTGTGTTTCCAAGTATTTAAAAATTTCCGGTGTCAGTAGATAACGACCTAAAATCGCTAAGTTTGATGGTGCTGTTCCCGGTGCCGGCTTTTCAACAAATGATTTTACCTTATGTAAGTTCTCTGAGATGCTTGTGCTTGGATCGACGATACCGTAACGATGTGTATCTTTATCCGCAACAGGTTGAACGCCGATGATGGAACTGTTCGTAATCTCATACTGCTCGATTAATTGACGGGTACATGGGACGTCTGCCTGAACAATATCATCCCCAAGCATGACAACAAACGGTTCGTTTCCAATAAACGCTTTCGCTTGCAGAATTGCGTCTCCAAGACCTTTTGGCTTTGATTGACGAATGAAATGGATATTAATGTTTGTTGTCGCTTCGACGAGATGGAGCAACTCCGATTTGTTTTTCGCAATCAAGTTCGCTTCCAGTTCCGGCACGGAATCAAAATGATCCTCAATCGCGCGTTTCCCTTTACCGGTAATAATTAAAATATCTTCAATCCCCGATTCAATCGCTTCTTCAATGATATATTGAATCGTCGGCTTATCGACGATCGGCAACATTTCCTTCGGCATCGCTTTGGTTGCCGGTAAAAAACGTGTGCCGAGCCCGGCAGCTGGAATAACAGCCTTTTTGACACGAGTCATGATACCCCTCCTCATCTCATTTAATTCCCCTATAATATAATTAATTTGGAATTCTTTATGTAATTTACATTAACACATCCATCAATGACACTTCTATAAAATTTTCCATATACCTAAAATGTAAACGATATCATCGAAAAAAGAGAGTGTATTTCCACTCTCTTTACAATTTCTTGACATTACATCTTTTATACCCACTGACCTTTCCAGTTTTTTTCAACCGGATTCGGAGGATTGATTGTCACGAGTTGGTTTAAAAGAACTGCTTCATTATTTTCATAAATTTCTTCATACAACCAGTCTTCTAATTCATGCTCCAAATATGTCCGGCATTGTTCCCAATAAAACGGGCGTTTTTCAGTATGGTGGGCGTCTGATGCCACAAGATGCGCCAAACCGTTTTCGAGTAACGCAACGGCAAAACGTTGGACATCTTTACCGTACTTACCGATCAGGCTGGCACATGTCACTTGACTGATTGCCCCGTTTGAAATCAAATCAAACAACAATGTCGGGTTTTGAATGATCGCTTTGTTTTTTTCCGGGTGAGCGATGACGGGAACATAACCATCTGAAATCAATTCGGCAAACATTTGTCGTGCATACGACGGAATTCCGGTCGAAGGAAACTCAATCAGTAAATAACGGGAATTCGCGAGAGGTAGCGCTATGCTCTTTTGAACTTCTTCGATTAAATCCCCCGTCAAACGAATCTCATGCCCGGGGTAAACAACAATCGGAATATTTCGTTGATGGAGTAAGACGTTTAGTTCATCGACGGTCAGTTTCACATCGACGTCTTCCGTCTCAAACTGCGGATGGAACAGGTGAGGTGTCGCAATGATTCGTGTGACACCTTCACTCGCGGCCTGCTCTGCCAGCTGTAACATTTGCTCGACACTCGCCGGACCATCGTCGACCAGCGGTAATAGATGACAATGAAGATCAACCATAATGGCACCCCTTATTCATAGGAATAATAGTATTGATACGCTGAATCATCCGTCAGCTCCCGGCGGTTCAAGACGACACCGAGAATCTTCGCTTCTGCCAGTTCGAGTTGTTCTTTGGCCTTTAAGACCCGTTGACGATCTGACGTCATACAGCTGACGACCAGGACGACTCCGTCCGTCAATTTAGACGTAATCCGGCTGTCCGCGACTTGAAGTAGCGGGGGTGCGTCCAAGATGATGACATGGTACTCTTCCCGTAATTTTAAAATGAGGTTTTCCATTGATTTGGATGATAACAATTCAGCCGGGTTCGGTGGGATTGGTCCTGCCGTCAGGATCGATAAATTTTCGATTTTTGTCGGCATGATTGCTTTTTCAAGTTCCGCTTGCCGCGTTAATAAACTGGATAGACCAAGACCGTTTGCGACACGGAACGTATAATGCACGGTCGGACGGCGCATATCCGTATCGATAATCAATACCTTTTTCCCTTGTTGCGCATATGCGACGGCAAGATTAGAAGACGTTGTCGATTTCCCTTCGCTTTGTGTGGCTGATGTTACGAGTATGACTTGAATTTCTTTATCCACTGCCATGAATTCAATATTTGTCCGGATGGTCCGGTATTGTTCTGCAATTGGCGACTTCGGTTGAGTGACCGTAATTAAATTACGGGCATCTTTGTTCATCTTATTTTTCTTAGCCATATTGTTTTGCCGCCTCCCGTTTTGCTGCTTTCGCTGATGACTTAAAGACTTTGCTGTCGATATCCGGAATACTTCCTAAAACAGGCAGATCAAGAATTTGCTGAACCTGCTCCTCTGTCCGGATCCGGCGGTCAAGCACTTCACGTAAGAAGGCAAGACCTACTCCCAATAAGAAGCCAACCACTGCAGCGATGGCTGTATTTAAAATGATGTTTGGACTGACCGGAGCTGTCGGAATGCCCGAAACAGATAACACTTTGACGTTATCGACATTCATTAAATCCGTAATGTCTTCACTGAACACGCTCGCAACCGAGTTTGCAACGTTTGACGCAAGGGCAGCATCTGTATTTTGAACGGATACATTGATGACTTGCGAATTTTGTTCACTTTCAACGGTGATCATATTGTTTAAGGCGTTAATACTAGTGGGAGAATTTTCCACTTCTGCCTGAACCTTTTCGAGAATAGCCGGACTCTTGATGATGACGCGGTATGTATTGACAAGTGTGACGGACGATTGGACTTGTGAAGCATCAATCACATCGTTTTCCTGTTTTTTCGGTGTGACTAAAATTTGCGTACCGGCTTGATAGGTCGGTTTGATCAAAAAGGTACTGACGGCAAATGAGATGACGGCTGCGACGATGGTCAATGCGAGAATCCGCCAAAGCGATTTTCTCAAAATTGAAAATAATTCCTGTAAGCTGATCGTTTCATTCATAGTTTAATTATTCTCCTTTATTTGTCTAATACGGTGTCTTTTTTCATCAACTAGAACTCAGTATAACAAAAAATTGGGAAATGGTTGATTAAATTTCAGGAAATAACATACGTTTTTTGAAATTTGTTGCGTATAATAAAGAATGACATGTTTCGTTTTACATGAATTTCCGGATATCAACATAGGAGGAAGATCTTCATGCATCGCTCTCTACAAACCCTTCAATACTATACATCGCACTCGGAAGAAGACATCCGTCGCCTTCATGAACGGATTCGTTTAAGCCTTGCTTCGACAGAATCGTTAACAGATACGATGATTCGTTTGACCGGCCAAACACCACTCGTTCCATTCAAGCAGGATACAGTGACCGCCGAAGAATGGTCAGCTTTTTTAGCCGGCAAACATCATAATGAATTGGCGGATTTTTATGGAACACTCGTGGCTCGTCCGATTCTTGAGGAAGATGGCCCTGTCGAACCTAAAGAGGACATCGAAATTGCTCCAGCCCTATCGCGGACGCACCGTGAACCAGAAGCCATCCGTCGAAACAAAGTGAAAACCCGACCAGAACAACGCATTAAAAGAAAAATCCCTTGGGGTTGGGTTGCTCTACTGATTTTATGTTTCCTTCTTGGTGCCGGTGGAACATATGTCTATTCCAATTACATCGCGAGTCCATCTTCCAGCAAACCGAAGTCAACAATCGAACAACCGGTCACTGTTGAAAAAGAAAAGGAAAAAACAAAAGAACCAACGCCGGAGGTCAAAGAAGAATCAAATGTCATTTACGTCAAAAGCAGAAACAGCAACATCTATAGTGACTCTGCCTTGACCGATCTACTTTTTGAAGCTGACTTTGGTGACGGTTACCGGGTTCTTGAAACGACCGACTCCATCAGTAAGATTGAATTGACGGATGAATTGACAGGTTATATCAAAAATAACGATACGACGAAGTCTTTAAAAGGAGACGCGATTGCTGACGAATCCTTATTGACGTGGGTCAATGACAATCTCGATACAAGCTTCGTCACCGAGACGCTCATTGACCTTATCGGCAAAAAAGCCGAAGATTTAAATAGTACTTATGGTCCACCGGAACGGACGTTTTCCGATGAAGTCAACACGTATCTGTTTTACGGAACTCATTTTTTTACCCTTCAAAATAACAAGGTCATTGCGATTGACTGGGCTGAAACAGCCATCACCAATGCTGAACTGGCGACACTCGCTCCTCTCCAACTCGAAACAGAGACGACTGGTCTTGTGACCAGTAATTCTTATCGCCTGCAACGGTTTGAACAAACAGAAACAAGTACCAGCCGGGTGCGATTGGCTGAACAAAATCTATAACAGTAAAAGGGACAATCCATTTTTCGGATTGTCCCTTTTGTTTACTCCAGACCAAGCGAGTAACGTAATGCGGTTTTCGTTTGGGCCAGTGAATCATCAGTCGGATGCCAGTAATAAATGCCATCCGCTTCTTTTCCACCTGTTCCTTCAAGCTTTAAATTCTTTTGATTTTTAAACGCATCCATGTAATCAAAGGCAAGTGTCCGCATCGGTTTGAATGATACATTTGTCTGAGCATTTTTACCTACGACATCCATGATCGCATTGAACTTACTGACGGAAACATCCGATGATAATTTAGCGACAACTTGTTCGATGACTTGGCGTTGACGCATTTGACGACCGAAGTCACCACGCGGATCTTCATAACGCATCCGTGTATACTTCAAGGCTTCATCACCGTTTAAGTTAATTTTTCCGACCGTGAACTGTTTATCGCCGACTTTGAAATCTAGATCGTTATTAACAGTCACTCCACCAACCGCATCAACGAGTGAGGTGAATCCTTCCATATTGATTTCTGCATAGTAGTTGATTGGAATATCGAGAAACTTCTCGACGGTTTTAATCGCCATTTCCGGTCCACCGAACGAATAGGCATGGTTGATTTTATCATTTGTCCCCTTACCGACGATCTCAACTTTCGTATCGCGTGGGATACTGATCAAACGACTTTCGTTTTGTGTCGGGTTGAGCGTCATGATCATAATCGAGTCGCTTCGTCCGTTTGTTTCACCTTTACGACGATCGACACCCAGCAATAAAACAGACACCGGTTTTTGTTTCTCGACGACTTCGTCACCCGTATTTTTGATTGGCGACTGGATCTTTTTGACGGTTTGATCAACCTGATAATACGTGTAGCCGATAAACCCTCCGATTCCGATGACCAGCACTAGAGCGATTAACAGCATAACCTTTAACGGCGTCCAGCGCTTTTTGACTTTCCTTCTTTTTTTGACACGTTCCACTTTCCCACGTTCCCTTCTATTATACGTTGCTTGTTTCCTATGTAACTTCATGAGTTCTCGTTATTATCGGTCAAATAAAAACGATCTTACAGTCGAGTATACTGAAAATTACGGGCGAATTGTCAAAAACGGGAAAAGATGAAAAAAAGAGTCTACCGGTTGGCAGACTCTTTCGTCCTTATTAATATGACATTTGACTTGAGACAGTGTACGTTTTCTTTTTTACATTGTATTCGAGCATGACAAATTTTTTCTGTTTTGTCGAAGTCGGGAAGACATATGTTTTAAACTCTGATTTAATCGCAAGTCCTAAATCGATCTCCTGCTTAGTTTGGACAGATGTCATATCAATTGAATCCAGTCCTGTCCATTCGCCCAATCCTTTTCCTGACAATACACCATCCAATTGTTTTTCAGTCATTCCTGTTTTAATTTTCGCGCCTTTTGCAAGTTTCATCTTACTTTCACGCGCGCCTGTCGAAGAGTCACGGAACAGATCAAGCGACTTCGATGTCAAACGATAAACCGAACTATTTTTCTTCGTCATGAACATCAGCGTCGTAATATCAGAAGGCACGATTTCCTTTTTGTCATAAAAACTATAAATCGTCGTCTTTTGACCTTGTGTCGTGCTCGTCGCCTCTGCTTTTTGCTTGAGGACGGTCATTCCGTTCTTTTTCGTTAATTGTTTTTTATAGTCTTTTCCGTAAAGAACTTTTGCTGCCTGTTCAATCGTCATCCCATTCTTCAACGTCTTGAATTGTGTCGTTACCTTTGTTTCTTGTTTCGTTGCCGCTTCTGCTGTTCCGGCGATCAGTGTTGATCCGGCGATTAATGCTGCGATTGTGAGTTTACTAAATGTTGTTTTCATGTGTAGTCGCTCTTTTCTGTTTTAGGATTAGTAGAGTTCTTGCGTACTCGATATATTTTCCATCCAATCGACACGATAGGTTTTTTTCTTTGAATCAAATGTCATATGGACTTGTAATCGTTTGTTCGGATGATTTGTCCGAAAAATATAGATTTTTGTTTTGCCTTCACCAAGACCCATTTTTTTCAGCTCTTGTTTGGAAAAGCTATGACTGAAGTCTGTTGTCGACCATGTCATCCAGTCCCCCAGACCTTTTCCTGTCAATACGTTGTCGAGCTGCTGCTCCGTCATATCGTACTGGACCTGTTTGCCTCGTTTGAGTTGTCGATCACTTTGCCGGACGCTCATCGGATTTTCCCCACTGAAATCAAGGGACCTTAATGCCAAACGGTAGACTTTATCTTTCGGCTTAGCTGCAAACAAAAAGGTCATATAGTTTTTTTCCTCTTTGCCGGGAACGAAGTACACTGTGAAGTCTAAATCCTTAGACGTCTCTTCTTTTGGTGACTTTTCCTTTAAAATCGTCCGTCCATTCTTTTTCGTCAGGTGTTTTTTATACGTCTTTCCATATCGTTGTTTCGCAAACTCGGCGATCGTCATGCCTGTCTTATACTTTGTAAAATCCGTCGTGACTTGTTTTTCCTGTTTCGTGGCCGCGTCGACCGGGATACTCACTACAGTCGAAGTCATGAGCGACACCAAGACCGCATATTTCAAAATTTCTCTTAGCATGAAAGACTGCTCCTTTTTACTTCATTTCAATCGGGAAGATAGAAAAGTTATCTAACTTATACTGCTTGCTCCGGCCGTCAAATCCCATCGTCATACTGATTTGTTTCTTTGGATTCGAACTTTTAAAGACATACATTTTAGCTCGTCCCCGGTAGTCATGCTCTTTTTGTTGCTGTTTGGTTTGAACAGCACGATAATTCCAAGACCAACGTAGCGCTACCATGCCCAATCCTTTACCGGACAAAAGCTGATCGAGCTCTGCTTCCGTTTCTTCTCCCTCAATATGTGTCACATGTCGGAGCATCCGAGTACTTTCACGTAAACCAGTAGTCGTATCTGCTACAAACTGCAGCGTCTTTTCCGTGAGGTAGTATGTTGTTTTGTTCTTCTTTGTGTAAAATTTAAGCGTCGTCACTTGGGGTAACGTCTTTGATTGGTCATAAAACGAATATTGCCGTGACCGATGACCTTGTTCATTCTTAGCCCAATCTGCTTTTTTCTTAAAGACCGTCGCTCCATTCGTCTGTTTTAAATGCTGTTTGTATGATGGACCGTACATGATTTTGGCGATTTGCGTCACGGTCAGACCGAACTTAAACAACCGGTATTCTTTTAATACGCGCTGTTCTTCCTTCGATGCAGCTTGTCCGTCGAGTGTCCCGCTCAAGCAGAGGACACCGATGACAAGGACCAGCACCAATTGTTTTAAACACTTCATGATGTTCCTACTCTCTTCATTTCAGTAATCGAACCGCCCGATCGGCATCGAGGCGACCGTATCCGTATGACGAATCATAGCCTTTCGCGCCAAGATCCTGTGCTGATTTTTTAAGGATCGCTTCCACTTCCGACGCTTTGATCGTCGGCTTCAGACTGTAGAGGAGACTCGCGACACCGACGACGTGTGGGGCTGCCATCGAGGTCCCACTCCAAAAAGCGGATTCACCGTCACTGAGATAACTCGGGATGTCTTGTCCCGGAGCGACTAAATCCAATCCCTTGCCATAGTTTGAGAACGACGACCGTTTATCGAACCGGTTCGTCGATCCGACCGAAAACGCATACTGGGACCGGGCCGGATACGACAATTTACTTTGTCCTTCGTTTCCGGAAGCGACGATGACGAGAACCCCTTTTCGCTTCGCATATGCGAGAGCGTCTTCGATAGCCCGGGATGAAAATCCACCGCCGATGCTGATATTGATGACTTTGGAACCTTTTTTAACAGCATGTAAAATCCCTTTCGCGATATCCGAGTTCGACCCGTAGTTGTCTTCGCCGAGCACTTTGATCGGAATGATCGAAGCCTTGGCATTGATGCCGGACATGCCGTACGTGTTATTGCTGTTCGCAGCGATGATACCAGCGACATGCGAGCCATGCCCGTGATCATCGATTGCCTGTTGCCGGCGGTTGACGAAATCGTAGCCGAGGTCCATCCGGACACGTCCGGCAAAGTCCGCGTACGTCGGATTGATACCGGTATCGATGACCGCGACGAGCACCGTCGATTGTTTCTTCCCGGCAATCCGTTTCTTCATCGCATCGAAGTTGATATCGGCGCCTTTGACGCCACCGCGTTGCCCTGTATTGTTTAGTGACCACTGATACGATTTGAAGACGTCGCCTCCGAGTCCATGCATGGAGCTGTCGAGCTCGACATACGCAACACTGTTCGATTTTGCGAGTTGCTGTTTCGCCGCCAATGCCTGCATGACCGTCCGGTACGTGAACTTGACGAGGCCGAGGCCGGCATCAATTGTTTCGTGCTTGACGGCTGCCGTTTTCACGGACAGTTGTTGTTTCTGGCTGTTCTCTCCTGTCATCTTGACTACGAGGCTGCTTGACTTCGCAACCGTACCCGATTGACCAATCGATTCCCGAAGTGGTTGCAACCGTTCAAGCTTAAACGGCACGACAAACGACGCATTTTTCTTCCCTTCGATTTCTATGTACTGACGACCACTCCAACTGAGCGGGAAGACGAGCGACTGATCCGTAACTTGATCATATCGTCCGTAAACCAGTTGTCGTTTGTAGTCGGATTGTAATTTATAAACGGTGACGGCTTCTGTCTCGTCGGCAGCAAATTTCAGATGGGTTCCGCCTGTCAGGTAGGTTTTCGTATCGAAATAAAATAATGCTTTTCCTTTACTGTCAAACTTGCCTTTGATATAGGCTTTCTTTGTTTTCGCGTCCAGCGTCGGTAATTTCTTTGCCCCGGTACCTGCTGCTTCTATTTGAGTCGGGATCATCGTCCCGAGAAGACCTGCTACTGTCAATCCTGCGATCCATTTCTTCATTTCTCCACTCCTTCATCCACCTTTTGACCTACAGAACCAGTATAATGGAAAATTTTACGCTAAACACCTAATTTTTACGTTTCGCGTAGATTTTTTTCTGTTTTCAAGTCACTTCACACAAAAGGTGGATCCGGCGTCAACCGGATCCACCTTTTGTTTCATTTAATGTAACTCGTCGCCCGGTCAGCATTCAGACGACCGGAACCATAGGTCGTATCATATCCTTTCGAACCGAGGTCCTTCGCTGATTTTTTGAGGATACTTTCGACGTCCGCTGACTTGATCGTCGGCTTGAAACTGTACAAGACACTGGCGACAGCGGCGACATGCGGCGCGGCCATCGATGTTCCGCTCGCAAAGGCAAGTTCTCCGTCTGCGAGATAACTCGGAATCGCGACACCTGGTGCGACAAGATCGAGTCCCGTTCCGTAGTTCGAGAACGACGCCCGTTTATCTGTCCGCCCTGTTGCACCAACGGAAAGCACATATTTCGAGCGTGCCGGATATGATAGATCCTTTTTGCCGGCGTTCCCGGAGGCGGCGACGATCAGTACATTTTTACTTTTCGCATAAGCCAGTGCCGACTCGACCGCCTTGGAAGAGGTATCGCCACCGAGACTGAGGTTAATGACTTTGGCACCTTTTTTCACCGCATGATTGATTCCACTGACCAAGTCCGACGTATAGCCGGCACCGTTCTCATCGAGGACCTTGATCGGAATAATCGAGGCTTTGGCATTAATCCCTGTCATCCCATACGTATTGTCACTTCCGGCTGCAATGATACCGGCGACATGCGACCCATGCCCGTAATCATCCCACGCCGTCTTCGAACGGTTGACGAAATCATAACCAAGATCCATCCGGACTTTCCCGGCGAAATCGGCATAACTCGGATTGATACCGGAATCGATGACCGCAACGAGCGTTGTCGACTGTTTTTTCTTCGCAATCCGTTTCTGCATCGCCGTCAGACCGATATCCGCTCCTTTCAACCCTTTTTTCTGACCGGTGTTCAGGAGCGACCATTGATGATGCTTGAAAGCGTCCGTTCCGAACGCTTGAATCGGCGTATCATATTCGACGTAGGCCGTCGCACTCGACTGCTCAAACTTTTGTTTCGCTAATTTCGTTTCCGCCGCTGAACGATACGTCAATTTTTCTAAACGCAATTCCGGAGCAAAAGCTTCGACAGACTTGGCACCAAGACTGCTGCTGCGTACCATACCCGCTTTTGTCTGGATGATAAGAGCCGTTGTCGTACTCGCTTTCGTTTTAACAGAGGAACTGCTCGTCGCATCAATCGGTTCGTAACGCGAGACACTGAACGGGACGGAATATGTATCGCCCGGGTAACCTTCTAAAATCAAGTACTGCCGTCCACTCCAGCTGAGCGGGAAATACATCGTCTCGTCGTTACGCTGGAAATAACGATTGTAGACGCGTCCCGCATCAATGTCTGCCTTACTCGTAAACATCGTGCCGTAGACATCCCAATCCAGTTCAAATTCAAGATGAGTTCCGTCCTGAACAAAGTCTTTGGCGTCCATGTACCAGATAGCAAATCCGTCTTCATCAAATCGTCCTTTCATCGGTGTTCCGGCATAACTGCCATGGAATGTCGGTAACGTTTTTGCTTGATTGATTTGTTTTGCACTGACAGTTTTTTGTGTTGTACCAGCAATTTTTTGTTGCGCGACGGCTTCCCCGTTTACGCTGAGTCCCATGAACAAACTCGCGGCAAGACTTCCTGCAATGATTTTTTTCATTCCTTCGCCCCTTCAATTGTCTTAGGTCTATACCCCTATATACCCGTTAATTTTGGAATAATGTGGAATATTAAAAATCATTTACCTGATTCCTTTATTTTTGGAATAAAAATATCCACCACCTCAATAGGTGATGGATATTCGCTTTACTTCACGATGACTTTGAATGTTTTAACGACCTTGTAATTTTCAACAGTCGTATAGGTAACGCGAATTGATGTTGTTCCTTTAGTGACTGCTTTAACTTGTCCTTTTGTGTTCACCGTCGCGATTTTTTTATTGAGCGACGCATAGCTGACAGATTTGATTTTATCGCTTGCTGACGCATAACCGATTGTCGTTGTTTGACCTTTTTTCAATGTTTTTTGTGTAGCTTTCAGCTTCACTTCATTAACTTTCGTTTCGATCGGTAATGTAGTTGTCAGGACGAATCCGTCTTTTAATGTCACGGTTGCCGTCACAGTCGTTTTGCCTGATGCTTTACCAACGAGACGTCCCGTAGTATCCACTGTTGCTTTTGACGTGTCCGCTACTTGATAACGAATCGATGATACAGTTGATGACGTATTCAAGACTTTTGTTTTCAGGTTGATACCTTTTCCTTGATAGACACTTGCTTTCTCGATTGTTGCCGTCGGTGCTTTTGTTGTTTGTGGAACGAAGACACCGAGGTATCCATTTACTTCTGCCGTTCTCATCCCTTTAACCGGAACTGTCAAGATTCCGTTTTTGTCTGTGACAAGTTTCGTTTGGGTTACACCACTCGCATCGACAAAGACTTGGTTCGTATGTTGTTTGCCCATATCGACTTTGATTGTCGTGTTAAGTGTTGACTTCTTCCCGATGACTGTCGCAACACCCGTGTTACGGTCTTTACCGAGTCGGACACTTGAAATCAAATGACTGCCGGCGACTTTTGAAGTGTTCGTCGTATGATACGCCACTTTCTGAGCACCGTATGCATATTGCTTACGGACTTTCAGTAAGTTCGTGATTTCGTCATAGTATGGCGTTTGCTTAGACATATATGAAGCATCCGTCTGATACAAGTCACCGTAGTAAACAGTCGGAACCGTATCTTTGTTCGTCAGCAAGAACGCATATTGTGAGACGACGTTATCCACTGAATACTTTTTCTTTGTGCTTGCGAGTTCTGCATTGTAGATTGCGAGTGCTTGTTTTTCTGTATCTTTATCGTACATTTTTTCAAACGATTTCGGCTCTTCGCCTGCTTTGTACTGAATACCTGTTTTGATGCCGTACAGATCGAGCATGATCTGGTTGACGCGGTTCTTCTCTTGATCGTGGTTATTAACGAATGACCAGTTAGCTGATACATCTGTTGCACCAGTCGCTGAACGATCAACAGTTGAACCTGTCACGATGGCACTCAAGGGACGTTTTGATGCTTCATTTCCAAGGGCATTCCGCATCGTGAAGTAAAGTGGTGAGTCCATGATCAGCTGCTCATCGTTATTAGCTTTCATGTATGCTTTTTGCTCTGACTTATAGCTCTCGATATAGCTTAAATGCTCTTTTTTACCGAAGTGTTCTTTCGCGACTTCTGCTTCCGCTTTTAAAATCGCTGTATCGTAGTGTGACGCTGCATCAATCCGGAAGCCGTCGAACTTGTATGTTTCAAGCATCCACTTCATCCAGTTCTTTTGTTCTTTGATGACTTCTTTGTTCGAGTTGGCTAAGTCTACGCCAAGTAAGAACTCATCGTTATTCGTCATCGTCTTGTTATAGGCTTGAAGCGGAAATCCTGTTTCATCTACGAAGAGGAACTGATCTTCGATATCGATGCCCGAGTTATCATTCTGATACGAACGTTCTTCTGTTCCGTATCCGTAAGTTGCTTGTGTCTTCATGTATTCTTCCGTCAACTTCGCAATCGTTCCATTGTCCGCTGACGCGAGGAGTGCTTCTTTTGTCTCGAAACCATTTTCTTTCATATAAGCAAGGTAACCCGGATCCTTCGCGTATTGCGATAACATCGGTTTCCAGTTCTGCGGTGAAACTTCATACCAACCGTCAGCCGCGAGATAAGTATCGACGACATTCAAGTTTTGAGTTTTAGACGCTTCAATCAACCATTCAGGTAAATAGTTTTTCTCATTCTCCGGTCCAAAGTAACGGTACGGTTTACCGTCTTTGTCCGTCATGACACGTCCTGTACCTTGACCTTGAAGCGATGTTCCATTTAAGAAGGTTTTGTTCCACTCTTTGAGGTACCCGTATTTTTCTTGTCCCTGTCCGCCGCCTTTTGTATAGGCGAGGTAAGGTGTCGCGAGCGTTTTTGTTGTCTGTCCGCCCGTGTATGGATTCGTGAATAACTCACCTGAGCTTGTCGCACGACGTACGAAAACAGCTTCCCGCTTGTTTAATCCAAGCATCTGGTTTGGGACCAAGTCCATTTGAACTTTGATGTTGTCATCATGCAACATGTCGACCATCATCTCGAGATGACTAGCTTTTCCGTATTTCGTCGCCGTTGCGCCGCCCGGTCCTTGCGGGAATTCACCTAAGTCATACCGATCGGCGATAGCATACCCTTCCATGTAACGCGCCATATCAAACGAACGATAAGCAGGTGGCATCCATACATCTGTTACTCCCCATGAGTTTAACAGGTCACCTTTTTTAGCAAGTGTCCGATACATGTTGCTGTCATATGGCTGATAGAGACTAAAACTTTGGAAAATGACATGATTATCTAATTTTTCACCTGATGTATAAGCTGCTGCTTGTTTTGGTGCTACACCGAAGCTACTTGTTGCTACGAGGGTAGCAAGCAGTCCAGCCGATACTTTTTTGGTATTCTTCATCAATATAAGTCTCCTTTACTATCTGTATTTAATTGATTATTTTTTCCTTTAATTACTAAACAACATCACATAATTTAACATCTTTCTTTCAAGATAACACCTTCTATTTTTCAAAAAAAGTCAATATATTTAACAAAATGCAATCGATTGCACTAATTGTCATAAAAAAGAACACCTTCCATCCATTTCCAGACGAAAGGTGTTCGAGGGAATTAGTTTAATCCGAGAAGAACTGCTTTCTCGTAACCGCCAGTCAAGACTGAGTTGTCGTATGACTGAAGATCTTTGTTGACGACAATGACGTTCGACAACGTTTTGAGTGTACCAGCCGGGACTTTGATTTTAACGATATCAAGTCCGTTCGATACGATGTCATCTGAGTCAGCAAGCGAGATACTTGTTCCGACCGGAAGTGATTTTCCGTTCAGGATGTAGTTCGCTGTGCTTGTCGCATCGTACATACCAGAGTATTGAACGCCCTCTGTGAACTTGATGCGGATGACGTCTTTCTCGTTTTTCTCGTTTGCCGAGACTTTAACGATTTCGAACGGCGTCAAGACTGGTTTAACAGGCGTTTTCATGAGTTTGAAGTCATGTGTCGCTGTTGCAACCGTGTTACCGACATCATCAGACAATGATTTGACGACGACTTTCCAGTCTTCGCCGTACCCTTCCATGTCGACGAGTTTTTGCAGGCTCTCGTTTGCTTTGACTTGGAAGTTTTTGTCCGTTGTATCCGTGTACTTGACGACAGATCCGTCGATTGTAACGATTTTTCCATCTTTGTTCTTACCGATGAATTCAACTGTCGTTTTCGGAGGCAAGACGATACCGTCCGCATTGATGAGTGGCGTGTTGTACTCATCGAGGTCACGGATTTTCACCGGCTCGCTCATCATGACAACGAAGTCGTTTGTCATTGGTACGCGGTCGATCGTGTTGATTTCAGCACTCTTCAGGTCCGGCGTGTTGAGCGGCGATCCTTCATAGCTGAGGTCAAGGATTAACGCATCGTTCTTCTCACCGTTCGCTTCGGCCTGGATGGCACCTTTGTCGAGCGTGATGCGGAACTTATCGTTGTAGTAGTTTTCTTTCGTGTTGACTGTATCGTAGATTTCCGTCCAGTCTTTCATCAACTCGATGACAGCTTCGCCCGTCTCTTTGTTATACGACGTGACATTGACATACTTGCTGAAGTCTTCGTATTTCTTCGTGTTCGAGTTGTAACGCTCAAACTTCAGTTCGTTATCAAGCAATGCAAGGATATTCGCATTTTTGAGGCCTTTGCTGAACATCACGCGGAATTGCTCAGGTGACTCAACAACGACGCCAGCTGTCGGTTTGACTGTGTCAGCCGCAACCGTGAAGTCGAGGTTTTGTGTCGTTCCAATGTTGCTTTCATCTGAAAGTGCTGCGAAGTCCATTGTATCCCAGACTTGAAGCGAGTGTTTACCTGCAGCGAAGTAACCTTCTTTGACACCTGGATAGTTGTCATCGAGCATGATACGGACTGTATCGCGGCGATCGACACCTGTTTTGTTGTCAAATCCGTAATGCGTGACTTTGAAGTACTTCTCTCCGTATTGACCGTCGATTTTGAATTTCGCAGAATCGACCGCTTCAGAGAATTTCACTTCGAGTTGGTTCAGACCGACTGCTTTAACAGATGTTACTTCAGCAGGACGGGCATCCGTCAACTTGAAGCTTGCTTTTGATTTCACTTCTGTATCCGTGCTGCTCGTGATTTTAGCGACGAGCTTAACGACTGCGTTGTCTTGGAGTGGTGTTTCTTTGTCCAGGATCAATTCGAATGCTTTTGGATTCGAAGGAATCGCTTTAACACCGATGACGCGTTTCATGCCGTCAAACTGTTCGATCTGGATGTTGTCGTTTGCGAGGTAATCTTCTTCGTGAAGACCTTGCATGACTTTATCAAGTCCGAATGATTTGAGTAAGAGTTCACGTGAGACTGCTTTATCGAGGAAGACCGTAACGCGATCTGCTTGGTTCGATTCAGCTGCGAGCACGTTAATCATCTCGATCGGAGCCGGAGTAACAGCGATTGTGCTGAACTTGACTTTCGTCTCTCCTGAAATCCTACCGATGAGGTTTTTGTAATCGCCTGCTGCCGTTTCGATGATTTCTGCACGGATCATAGCTTCGAGGTCCGTATTGCTGAACTCTGAAGTGAGGATGACCGTTGCTTTTCCGTCTTGAATTGTCACGCGGTCTTTTGCAAGGGCACCGAATGATGTTGATAATTTCAAGACGATATCGTCTGCATTTTTGTCGACTTCACCAGTTGCTTTGTCCTTGAGTAAGAACGTCACTTCTGTGTTGTCAGCTCCGTTTGCGACGATTGTCGACGCTTTCGGTGAGACTTCAAGCATCCAGAGGTTTTCAACGCCTTGTGTCATGAAACTCATTGAACCGAGGTCACGAGCGACGCCGCCGATCATGATGCCTTTCGCTTCCACTGTGTAGTCTTTATCGTACTCAAGACCTGACACGTCGAGAAGTGCTGATTTTTTGTCCGGGCTGAGGGTAACAGCTGTAACTGTTCCGCCTGCGATTTTGAAGTTTTCGACTGAAGCGCTATCAACCGCGCGTGAGAACGAGACTTCCACTTTTTTGTTGCCGATTGCTTTTGCTGACGTCAACATCGTGTTCGCTACTGTGAAGTCCATTGCTGCTGATTTCACATCGCCGATTTTCACGACATAGCTGTGTGTACCTTCAGGAATTCCGCCTTTCGAAGCCATGAATTTCCCTTTTGAAAGCGTCCCTTTGACGACGATTGGTGCTTTTGACATATCTTTACCTGGGTAAATTAAGAGTTCTGTCATTGCGCCTGCCGCTGCGTACATGACGTCTGCTTTAACAGAAAGTGTCTGATCATCGACGCTTCCCATGACGTTCATGATATTCGCTGCTTTGACTTCATAGTTGATTGAACCTGTCACGACAGAGTTCGCACCTTTGTATGAGTAAGCAAGCTTATACTTGCCTGCTTTTGATGTGTTTGGTGTTTTCAGGTTGAATTTGCTGATCGGGCGTTTAACGATGATACCTGATTTGTAACGGATGCTGATTGTGCTTGGAAGAACAACTTTTCCTCCGACTGCGACTGGTTCGAGGACTGGTTCGAGGACATCAACCGGATAGTTCTGAAGTTCTACTTTGAGGATTGCTTTTTTCGAAGTACCAGAAACTGTTCCATACAAGACTTGGAACTTGTTAATGTACTTTTTCTCGAACTTCACGGTACCGTTCCACTTCACTGAACGCATTTCGTACTTGCCGTTTGTGAGCTTGACTTTGACTTTCGTCGGTAACATCAATTTCTTAACAGCGTACTTATCACCGCCTGCATGTTTCATCAAGATCGGTTCGATGTATTTGACAGAGACCTTCGAAGCCGCGTCAGCAGCAACCGGTGCGACGACAGATGCAGTGACTGCGAGTGCAGCTGCAGCAGCGTACAATTTGTTTGATTTTTTCGTGTAAGCCATGTTTACAATTCCTCCTCTTGTCTTTCAAAACTAAATGCGACAACCCCAACCAGATAACCTACACTTAAAGTAAAATATTTGTAAATATTTACTTTAGCCATTCAACTGATTTTCTGTCTTCTTCGGAGGAATACGTTCTGTTTCACACGCCGATCCATCGCCTATACAGTAGACGATCGTCAGTGATCCATTATGTATCCAGTTTGGGATGAACAGAAAAACGTTGTCGAACGCCTCATTCACAAGGCATTCTGTATGTTGTAGGTTCGTACCAAGTCTCACTTCGAGATAAGTGAATCACTCAGCTACAGCTCAAATATACAAAACTCAGAAACTAACGACAATAGGTTTTTTGTAAAAAATAGGTGAATAGTAGTAACTAGTAAAATATATTCACAGGTTGTATATGGAAATTAAAAAACTGGTCATACCTTTTTAAGAGAACGCTTACATTTATATATAATTTCATTTAAGTCAATATTTTTCTGAAATACAATAAAGCCATCACGCTTTTGAACGTGACGGCTTCTCTCTCAGGATATACTCTGATTCGCTTGATCGACTGCCTCTAAAAACGATTCGCGCTGAAACCGGTGATCGGCATCCGCCGTCAGTTCAATCATGTCGCCCAAGCGACGCAATTGAATCGGCAGACCACGTCCGATCCATTCGAGTTGCTGCTGGAGATGTCGTCTGGCCCGGTCAATCGTATGTCGTTCTGCTGCTGCGAACTGCCGTAAGTACTGCAAGACGTAACCGAATCCGAATTCAATCGGAATCCGTAATTCGGCGCCCTTGTCCTTGATCCGAATCAAACCTGCTCCATAATGAATCGCCCGTTCCCATTCTTCACTGATTCGTTCGTACCAGTTTCCATTCGTCAGACAGTGTGTTTCCAGTGCTCCTTTTGGCCCGCTCGGCATGACGCTGAAGTAGTCGATTTTCATCCGTCTTCTCCTTTTCCATAAAAAATAGGATGAATCCTTGATGGACTCACCCTATATGACAGGTCAAGAGGTGGGATTGTTCGAAAATCATGCGGATAAAAAACACACCATTCAACATCGAAAAAGCTTTTCGAATACGCTATACTGGATACGGGAATGGGAGGAATGCTAGTGGCGATTATCATCTTTTGCCTCGTATGTCTCTTCGCATATCGTATCCGCAAGCTTCCCGAAGCGATTCGGACGATCTTACTCATCCTCGGTTTACTCAGTGGATGGTTCGCGCTGTTTGAGATCATCAGTTATCTAGAAGCGAATCCTTACCTGGCCGCTATCCCGATTGCACTCGGGCTCGGCTACTGGTTTTGGCGTCGCAAGAAAAAACGGACAACCGATTCTTCCTCAGTTTGAGGTCGAGCGGTGTCCGCCTATCGAACACATAAGACCAGTCCGTTTGACGGAACTGGTTTTTTTGTCGTCACAAGACGGCTGGCGGTCCGAACTTCCCATCATGGTAATCCCGGTACGCCTGACGAATCTCGTCTTCCGTATTCATGACGAACGGTCCGTAGGCAATCGTTTCTTCCCGAATCGGTTCACCCGAATAAATCAGCACCTTCGTCCGACTGACAGCCGTCAATGCGAATGCACTGTCCCCTTGAGCCTGTTCGTCAAACGTCAATGTTGCTGCCATCGTCTTCTTGAGGCGGGTCCCGCTTGTCCCGGCTTCCAGTTCGCCTGCCAGGACATATAGAAAAGTGTTATGATTCGCCGGTAAGACATGCGAATACGTCGCTCCGGGAGCCAGCGAAATCTCACTCATCGTAATCGGCACCAGACTCTCGAGCGGTCCCGTCACGCCGGCAATCGCACCGGAATAGACCCGGACGTGTCCACCGGCAAGCGGCACGACCGGTGCCTGTTCCAGCAGGACGTTTTGATACGATGTCGTCGTCTCTTTCAAACGTTTCGGCAGATTGAGCCACAGTTGTAACGTATGGATCAAATCGTCATCGACCGCTTCTTCGGCATGCCGTGCCGCCCAGCCGGCGTTCATGTACTGGACGTCCCCGGCGTCTAAAATCGAGTGTCCGCCATGATTATCGATATGTTCAAGCCGACCGTCGATGACATAGGTAATCGTCTGGAAGCCGCGGTGCGGATGATCGGAAAACGTTCCGCGTTTGAACCAGTCTTCCGCCATCAGGATAAACGGATCAAACTCGTCCTTCCGCTCCGGTGACAGGACCCAGCCTTGCTGCACATGCGGATAACCATTTTGTTGATACGTCACTTGCCAATGGTTCTTAACATCACGTTCGAACATTTTCCCAACCCCTTCGTTCATTATATTTTCATTGTCGCACAACCGAGTCCGGAAGCCGCATTCGTTTGCTTATCAAAGGGTTTCGTTCATAAAAAAACGACCCCGGTCAGTTAACCGGAATCGTTCAGCTCTTTCAAATTAAAGACGTGACGCCTTTTGTTCGAGGACGGCAATCTTCTCTTCGATTTCGAGCAACTTCAGTTCATGTTCGAGTTCGAGGCGACGTTTTTTCCGCTTCAGCTGGCTCAGTTCTTCTGCGACCGACTCCGGTGATGCTTCCGGACGTGGCGGTGCTGACTGATCCATCGACTGACGGAGCGGATCAAACAAGTTCGACTTCGCGAACTTCGCTGCTTCCGGACCAAACAGGTCGTTGATGATCGGCAAGACTTTGTTCATCGCGTTGCCTGGAATCTGTGACTTCTCGTCGACGAGACGTTTTAACGCCAACTCATCGACCAAGTACCCTTTACCATCCTGTTCGGCATGCAGTTCGCCTGTCCGAATCCAACGACGGACCGTTTCTTCCGAGACACGTAACAATTCACTGATCTGTTTTGTTGTTAACATCGTCATCCCTCTTTCCATTCATTTGATACCCTTAATATACACACGTGTGTGCGTGTGTGTCAATCAAGACACACATCAAAAAGCCCTCTGAACCGATTCGGTCCAAAGGGCTTTCCTATTATCCAGCGCGTCGTAACAATAACCAAACTCCGACTACAGCGAGACCTGCTCCAGTTGCTGCATATGGGAATGGTTTGTCTTCACCTGCTTGTGGGAGACGTTCGTTTGACGTCGTGTTCGTTGTTTGTTGATCCGCTACGTTCGTCGCCGGTGCTTCGACCGTCTTGACCGATGTTTTCGTCGGTGTCGGTGTTGGCTTCGGTGCTACGACCGGTTTTGCTTTCACGATTTCCGCGACGAGGAAATACCCCATCGTGTCTTCCGTCAATATGATCGAATCGGTTGTTGCTTTGCGTTCGAACAGTTTCAAGAACTCATCGTATTCCGGGAATTCTTCTTCCTCTTCATCCGCCATGCCGACTGCCAATGCTTTGACGCTGGCTTTCGTCATTTCAAAATCAAACGAATCCATCAAGTCGTCCAGTGAGATGTGGTGCATCGCTTCAACCGTGTATCCGGAAGCGACTTCTGTTTTGACTGTGTACGTACCAGGTGTCAATTCAATCATCAATGCGTCGTCTTTCCCGACTTTCTCCGTATAGACGTCGCTGCCTGTGATTGCATCCGTCACCGTATACGTCGCAGGAAGTGTTTGCTCCGAGTAACCTGGAATCTTGTCGGCGTTCGCATCAAAGAAGTTCGTGACGAGCAATAAGTTTGAAAAATCCATCTCTGCTTCTTCATCATAACCGTATAAACCGGCATCGATTTCTACATTCTCACCGGCTGTCAGTTTAACTTTCGCCATATCATCCTCATCAAGGTCAGAATCGATTGTCGGGTCCGTCCCCTCGTGTTGCGGTGACGTGGAGTAGTAGCCGATGTCCATTCCGTAGACGTCGATGTAGTATGTGCCCGGCTTCAGGTCTTTGAACGAATAAAGACCGTCTTTTGTATAGGCTTCGTCGACAACGTCATAGTCCCTGTCCAAGAGGTAGACCGGCACATCACTGATGCGCGTTTCTTTGTCTTGACGGATTCCGTCTTCGTTTTCATCGTACCAGATCGTTCCGCTGATCGTTCCTGTCGTCGCGACCGGTTGTTCCGTCTCCGGTTTTGGTTCTTCCTTGACCGGTTCTTCCTTGACTGGTTCTTCTTTAACTGGTTCTTCTTTAACTGGCTCCTCGGCAGGAGGATCTTCCTTGATTGGTTCTTCTGCCGGTGGTTCTTCCGTCACCGGTTCTTCTGCCGGTGGTTCTTCCGTCACCGGCTCTTTTGGTGTCGGTTCCTCTTTGACTTCACGGCCAAACTCAATCAAGACCGTTTTCGTTTGATCGCCTGAGACGATCTTGACGACTGGTGCCGTCTCTGCTGTAAACGTCACGATCGGTGTTTTCGCGATATCGATGTCTTGCCCTGTCACACCTTCTTCAAAAACCAATGCAGTTTCCGATTCGAGGTTGACGACTCCTTCTCCCGTAAAGGTTAATGTGTAAGGATTCGTTCCCGTTCCTTTGACGTCCCACGTCAATGCTGTTTCAGCTTGTGCCGGTGTGATGACACCCAAAACAAGCAAACAGGCTAGTATGTACATGCCTAATTTTTTCATTCTATTCATTTCGCCCCATTCTTTAAATATGTTCTACCTAGATTTTAAACAATAAAGGAAAAATAAACCACATCAAATCTTAAATTCAATTGTTTTTCATTAAAAAAGGTCGCTTTTGCTCAAAGGAACAAAGCAACCTATATGGATTTTATTGGTTTTGTTCATCAGATTAATGCTTCACACGCTGTCGCACAGGCTTCACAGGCAACTCTACACTGTTGACAATGATCATGCTCGTGTTTGCCACATTCTTCTGCACACGCTCGACAAATCTCCACACACGCCGTCGCAAGAGCAGCGATGTTCAGACTGTTTCGGGCAATTGCCTGGCTAAGGAGACTACAAATATCGGCACAATCACGATCAAGACGGATACAATCTGCCATATGACCGACATACGGCTCGTTTAGACAAGCGTCAAAACAGACATTGCAGGCTATGATGCACTTTTGTAATTCGTTTAACGCAACTTGTTGATGTTCAGACATGGTTCGTTCCTCCTTCATTTTTTCTGACTAAGTATTCCTTTGAGAAATTCCCTCTTTTAGCTACTAGAAACATGAAAAAAAGAACCATACGATAACCGGGGAACCGGTGTTTATCGTATGGTTCTTTTCCATTAACGGACGACTTCAAGCGGAATTTCAATTCCACGTCCGGCGCCGGCATCGATGATTAAAACCGGCAGACGGTTTTCATCGAAGACTTCTTTTTCAATCGTCGTATCCGAGGTATATGTTCTGATTTCCCCCATTTTTTTCGCCGTAAACGAAACGAATGGGAACGGAATCGACTGATTGGCAACATCCAGTCGAATATCGACCTGTTGGTCATCCAGCCGGATGTCATTTGCCGTCCGAATCGTCAGACGCATCCGATCATTTTCCGTCGCTGAAATCTGAGCCGAGATGTTTTCCGTTTGTCCAGCACGTGTGACAGGATCGATGATGACCGTCGGGGAAGCAGTCTCCACCTCGTCAGCATGCTGACAACCGGTAATGACAAGCAGCGAGATTGCCAAAGGAATCAGCACACGCTTCATCACGGATTCACTTGATTGCGAAAGTCAGTTCAGCAGTACAGGCGACTTCCCCATCGACTGTTGCTGTGGCACGTCCTTTACCAATCGGTCCACGCAGTTTCGTCAGTTCGACTTCCAGTCGGAGCTGGTCACCGGGAACGACCTGACGTTTAAAACGACAATTCTCGATGCCGGCAAAAAAGGCCAGTTTGCCCTGGTTTTGTTCCATCTTCAAAACAGCAAAGGCACCTACTTGCGCCAATGCCTCAACGATCAAAACACCAGGCATGACGTTGTAGTCCGGGAAATGGCCATTGAAGAATTCTTCGTTTGCCGTGACATTTTTAATGCCGACAGCACGTTTTCCTTCTTCGACTTCTAAAATCCGGTCGACGAGTAAAAACGGGTACCGGTGCGGAATCACTTCCTTGATTTGTTCAATCGTATACATATCACACAGCTCCAATCACTGGTTAATTTAAGATTGTGTCCAAAAATCGGTGATGCGGGTCCATGTGTCGAGCTTGAGGACATCCATCGCTTCGCCACCACCAAGTGTCGCATACCCAACCATGGCACCGATCACTAACGCAAGGACAATAAGAAGAACAATGATCAATAAACGAACAAGGATGGGAACGCGGCGTGAAGAATACTGACGCAGCTTTTTACGTTGTTTCGGTTCCTGCTCCTGTTGCTCTTCGTTTTTGATCTGTTGATTACGTTTCAGACGTTCACGGGTCGGTTGGTCCGTTCCGGCTTGATTTTGTACCATCTTGATCACCTTTCATTGGTTCAGTCTAAAGAACAGTATAGCATATTAGTACCTGGTATTAAATAGTTGCAGTTTAGCTACAAAACGGTTCTTTTTTTTAGTGTAACATGCACAAACGATGAACTTGTAAAAAAAGTTCCGCATTTTGTATATAAGGAAGAAACCGAACCGTTCATACTTTTTTTAAAAAACTTTTTCAATTTTCCAATCCAAACAAAAACCAGGTGCGTATGCTGTTCAGAACGATACAGACAACAACTACCAAATACTAACTAGATATCACCCAAATTTGAGAGGATGAGACAAGATGAAAAACACAAAAAAATTCGCAGCAACAGCAATGGCAGCAGCACTCGTATTACCAGGAACGGCAGCATTCGCTTCCGGTGGCGGAGACGACATGAAACATGAAGAGAGCGCGAAGAACGTCACGGTCAAAACAAAAGCCGCTGACCTCCGTGCAACACTCGATCAGTTACTCTCTGAGCACTTCGTGCTTGCCGTCATGGACATGAAAAAACAATATGACGGATCAAAAGATGCGAAGTATTATGAAGCAGCACTGAAACAGAACGCACTCGACATGACACCGGCGATCGCTTCTGTCTATGGCGATGAAGGTGCAAAACAATTCGAAAAAATCTTCGTTGATCACAACAAATACACAACTGATCTCGTCAAAGCCGTGAAAGCGGACGACCAGGACGGCATCAACGCGTCAAAAGCGGAAACAGAAGAGTTCGTCCAGGATCTCTCGAGCTTCCTCGATACAGCAACTGAAGGTAAACTGCCGAAGGCAGCAGCGGAAGAAGTCCTCCGTGCCCATGAAGCCGACGTCTATAAAACATTCCAACAATATGCAGCCGG